>KL569129.1:16172-17210 GCA_000715635.1 Streptomyces violaceus
GGCCCCTGATCACTGCGGGCCACCCGGTCCGGTCGTCAGTCCCGTCGCCGTCCTGCAACTGCTCTGGCTTCGGAACTCCACCACCGCACCGTCCTGCGAACTGCAACTACGTACTGCTGCCCGGCAGTTCATCTCTACCGAGCCTCACTTGATCTCGGCTACGACAGAAACTTTAACCACACCGCCGACCAATGTCTACTCCAGCGGGTATAGATTTCGGTGCGCTGGAAGATGAGGTACTCCGCCTCGACCAGTCTGCCTCGACCGGTCCCATGGATGGTTCAAGCAGCTGCGAGGCTCTGTCCGGCGCTCACAGTGACCCACCGCCGCGTGGCATGTCGGGCTGGGTGTGACGTCGCCGACTGCGCCGCGGCGAGCGTCGGCGGCACCGGCCAACACTGCGTCTCGTGAAGGCCACAACCGACAGGCACGGTGACGCCCCCCAGGTCGGCGCTGACGAGCGTGGCAGAAGGCCCTGCGCCGCCCTCGACGATCCCGGGATGATCGAGCAGCTGGTGGCGAACCGGCACGGCCCGTGACTCGAGCAAACCGCGGGCTGCGGAGACACGGGCTCACGGCAGCAGGTGCCGTCATGCGTCGACTGTGGTCCTCCGCCCCCTTCAGGCAAGCACTGGGGCTCTGCGGGGTTGTCAGGTGGAGGAGCGGGGGCACAGGGGTTGGGTAGGCACGGGCAGGGGCAGGGACGATTCAGAGGCCAGGGTGACCCTGATGATCACGGTGATGGCCAGCGCCGCAGCCGTCCGTTCCACCACAGCCATTGCCGGCGCGCGCGATACGGCACGGGCCTTCCTCGAAGGTTTGCAGCAGCTGGCCGTGGCTCCTGACGCGGCGGACACTGTGGTCTTGGTCGTGTCCGAGCTCGTCACCAACGCCCTGCGCCACGGTGGGGGCCGCTGCACCCTGGAACTGACTGCGCACCCCGACACCATCGAGGTCGCCGTTCCCGATCCCGGCCGACATGTGCCGCGCATGCGCACCCCTGACGTGAACGGCGGCACCGGGGGCTTCGGCTGGCCC
>KL569129.1:17469-20096 GCA_000715635.1 Streptomyces violaceus
ACCCGCGGGGCCTCCGGCGGCAAGACCGTGAGCGCCTTCCTTGCCCGGTAGCGTCACCGCTCAAGTAGCCGGACGGCCGGCGAACATGGTCCGCCTCATGCCGCAGCCTGACGACTTGCTGGTTGACGTTGCCGCCCTGGTGGAGTCCGGCCGGAGCAACCAGATGTCCCTGGCCGTGGCCGCCGGTGGCGCTGTCATCACCGGTCGGCTGGCTGCCGAAGCGGTGTGGAGGCAGAGGGTGTCGGATGTGCTGAGGGATTCCGCCCACTTGGGCGAGTTCGCCCGCCGTCTTCGACGCCCCCGTGAAGGAGGACGGGCCGCCCACGCGTCTGCACTTCCATGCCGCCCGGATCCTGCAGGGCAACGGCGACGGGCACCAGCTGCACGCAGTGTGGGCCCGACCGGCGTACCGGGGTCGGGCCCACACTGCTGGTCAGGTGTCGGCTCGTGTCTGTTTGCCCGGTCAGACCGTGACGGGGGTGCCGAGCATCGCGGAGGCGTGCTGCATCGGGCTGAGAATGCCCAGGGGCGCTGTCTTGGGAACGGCGCGGCAGGTGAAGCCGAGCTGAGCCATGGCCCGCAGGACTTCGGCGGCGCTGAAGTCACGGCGGTCCTGGCGCGTGATGACCTGGCCGACCTGCTTGACGGGGTAGTGGCGGCGGCCGATGATCACCGATTCGCCGGTGACCGGTTCGGGCTTGATGCCCTTCATCGATTCCAGCACGCCGCCCTTGGTGAGCTCGAAGGGGAAGCGGGCGATGACGCAGCGCATGTGGCCTCACAGGGAGAAGGAAAGAACGGTCCGACCAGGGGCGAGGTGTTTCAGCGGGAGAGGGCGAGGATGCCCAGGGCGCTGCCTTGCTCGTCGACCACCGGCAGGACACCGAGCCGACGGGTGCGCATCGCGTGCTCGGCTTCGGCCATCGTGGTCACGGGTGAGGCGAACGAACCGTGGTCGCCGAGGATGTCGCGCAGGCGGACACGGTCCGTGTAGTCGGAGCTGTCACGGACGGCGGCGAGTTCGGTACGGGTGACCAGGCCGGTGCACTGGCCGTCCTGGTCGCAGACGACCAGTCGGACCGTGCGGGCGGCGGCCATGACGGCCAGCGCCACCTCGACGCTCATGTCGTCACATACCTGCGGTCCGGCCGCGTCCATTACCTCCACCGCCGTCCTGTGCACGGGGTCGGTGTCCGCCGGGTGGGGCTGCATCTGAATCAGCGTCAAAAGGTGCCTCCTGCAGAGATGGGCCGGCTTCCTGATCACGAACGTTCTAGGCCACCGCGCCGAAGCCGGACTGGCGTACGGGGGTGCGCCTGGCCGCCGAGGCGGGGCGGCGTCGGCCTCGGGAGGTGGCGTTGCGCTTGGGGCGTTCGACGACCGGTGCGGTGATGACGACCGGGATGCCGGACGGGGCCTGGGCGCCGGTGATCCGGTTCAGGGCCTCGTCGCCCGAGCGGATCTGGGTGGTCTGCGGCCGGATCCCGGCGGCCGACATCAGACGGACCATGCCGCGGCGCTGGTTCGGCGTGACCAGGGTGACGACGCTGCCGGACTCGCCGGCGCGGGCGGTACGGCCACCGCGGTGGAGGTAGTCCTTGTGGTCGGTCGGCGGATCGACGTTGACGACCAGGTCGAGATTGTCGACGTGGATGCCGCGCGCCGCGACGTTGGTCGCCACCAGTACGGTGACGTGCCCCGTCTTGAACTGCGCCAGCGTGCGAGTGCGCTGGGGCTGAGACTTGCCGCCGTGCAGCGCGGCGGCCCGCACCCCACTGTTGAGCAGGTCCTGGGTCAGCCGGTCGACGGCGTGCTTGGTGTCCAGAAACATGATCACGCGGCCGTCGCGGGCGGCGATCTCGGTCGTGGCGGCGTGCTTGTCGGCGCCGTGGACGTGCAGGACGTGGTGCTCCATCGTCGTGACCGCACCGGCCGACGGGTCGACGGAGTGCACGACGGGGTCGGTCAGATAGCGGCGCACCAGAAGGTCGACGTTGCGGTCCAGGGTGGCGGAGAACAGCATCCGCTGTCCCTCGGGGCGCACCTGGTCGAGCAGCGCGGTGACCTGGGGCATGAAGCCCATGTCGGCCATCTGGTCGGCCTCGTCCAGCACGGTGATGCCGACGTGGTTCAGCCGGCATTCGCCGCGGTCGATGAGGTCCTTGAGCCGGCCCGGGGTCGCGACGACGACCTCGGCTCCGCCGCGCAGCGCACTGGCCTGCCGGCCGATCGACATGCCGCCCACCACGGTGGCCAGCCGCAGCCGCACGGAGCGGGCGTACGGGGTCAGCGCGTCGGTCACCTGCTGTGCCAGCTCACGCGTGGGTACGAGGATCAGCCCCAGCGGCTGGCGGGGCTCGGCACGCTGTCCGGCGGTGCGGGCGAGCAGGGCGAGGCCGAAGGCCAGGGTCTTGCCGGAACCGGTACGCCCGCGGCCCAGCACGTCACGGCCCGCCAGGGAGTTCGGCAGCGTCGCCCCCTGGATCGGGAACGGTGCGGTCACACCCTGCCTGCCGAGTTCGGCCAGCAGTTGCTCGGGCATGTCGAGATCGGCGAAGCCCTCAACTACCGGCAGTGCGGGGGTGATCGTCCTGGGCAGCGCGAACTCACCCTGCACTGCGGCGGGC
>KL569129.1:20348-20809 GCA_000715635.1 Streptomyces violaceus
GATGTGTATAAGAGACAGCTGCCGCCCCTTCCGGCGTCGGCGCGGCCGTCGCGGGAGCGGGCGGGGCGGTCGTTCGTGTGCGTGCGGTTCATGCGGAACCTTCCTCGATGCGGCACATATCAAGGAATTCCCGCTGCGATGAATGGCACGGAGAATTACAAGTATGGACCAGTGGCAAAAGAAAGCAGATCTGGCCGGCGAAAACATCCGTGGGCGCAGGTGCTGAAATGGGTGACGCGATGGGGACCTTGCGATCCGGGCGCCGGCTGCGGTGCAGCGCTTCAGGATGCGTCTGCGTCCTGAGGGAGGAACCGCTTGTGGTGGTACTGCGGATTCCTCCGGGGCGTCCCGCGGGTGAAAGCCGCTGCGGGATACGCGTGCAGCTGGGGCCCGCACCCCGAAGGATGCGGGCCCCAGCTACGGATTGCGCGTGGGCGTCAGGCCGGAACGATGTTCTCGGT
>KL569130.1:0-645 GCA_000715635.1 Streptomyces violaceus
CATCTTCGGCGGCTGGATCGCCGTGCAGATCTTCAGCGCGAGCAGCCACAAGGGCGGCAACACCTTCAACATCCGCAAGGCCGTCTTCAAGCGCAACCACTTCAACGGCTGACAGGAGCCCACGTGTTCGAGATCCGCGTCATCTGCGACCCCGCCGACACCGACCGCGTCACCACCGCGCTCACCACAGCCTTCACCACCGGCGCCGTGCGCCGGCGCCGGACCCGCGACGGCGAGCACACCCGCCTCTACCTCACCGCCGATCACCTCCCCGACCCGGCGGACTGGCCCACCCCCGAGCAGGCGTACGCCAAGGCCCCCAGCATCGTCAGCGAGATCGGCTGGACCGCGCGCACCATCGCCACGGCCGAGTGCTTCACCGAGCTGGACCGGAACTTCTACCTGCGCAAGGCCGCCCTGCTGGACCGCATCGCCCTCATGGACGAACCCCAAGACCTCTTCAGCGACGCCACCGACACCGCCCACGCGGCGGCCGTCTCCCTGCTCGACATGGACCGGCCCGGCCTGATCTGCGACCCCCGCGCCTACATCCGCCAGCAGTACGCCCTCCTGACCGTCGACGACCAGTAGCTACGCCAAGGGCGGCCCCCTCGTCTCGCCAAAGTCGCGGGGCCGCCCTTGTCC
>KL569130.1:901-2275 GCA_000715635.1 Streptomyces violaceus
CCTGCCACTGACTGACCTATGGAGGTCTCCCAGCATGACCCAACCCACCCCCATCCGGCGAGCACCCAGCCACAAGCCCCACCTGCTGGACACCGCACTCTCCTTGGCCGCGAACGGCATCCCGCCTCTGCCACTGCGGGCCGGGAAGGTGCCGTTCGGCAACTGCACCGACTGCACCAACAACGCGTGCGGCGGACGGCCGAACATGAAGAGCCCCGGCCCCTGCCACTGCCCCGACGTCTGCCACGCGTGGGCCGCCGCCACCACCGACCCCCACACCCTCACCTCCCCGCCCTGGGCGTCCGCGTGGCACCGGGCCGCCGCCGTCGCCTACCACCCGGGTGGGGCCGGGGTGACCGTGGTCGACCTCGACAACGCCGCCGCTGTGGAGTGGGCCCGCGCCACGCTGCCCGCCACCCGCACGGTGCCGACCACACGCGGCGAACACTGGATCTACCAGGGCGTCATGCGATCGGCGAACCACGTCCGCCCCGGAGTCGACGTCAAGTCGCACATGTCCTACGCCCGTTGGCTGGGCCACGGCACCGGCCGCATGACCGAGCTGCCGGAGACCGTGCGCGCCCTGGCCATGAAGGAAGACACCACCCCCGCCCGCGCAGGAGTGGTGTCTTCCCTCCCCACCCCGTGGGACCGGAGCATCGCCACCGGATGCCGCCACACCGAGCGGTTCGTGCGCACCGGCCTGGAACGCGGCCTGACCCTCGTACGGGCCCGGACCGAATCCGGCGCCGGATCACAAGCATTCGGCACGGCACGGTTCCTCGCCATCCAACACACCGCCTGCCCCGGCCCCTGCGCCCTGGAAGCCCTCGGCGAGGAGATCGTGGCCGCCGCCGTCTCCGTAGGCGTCCCCGAGCCCTACGCCCGCCGCGCGGTCACCAACGGCCTTCAGGCGCCCTCAGGGCGTGTGGCATGAGCAAACCAACACAGAAGCCCCTAAACAGCCTTCAGGGCGCCGTACAGGGCCCGCCACGGCCGTCCGTGGGCGAACCGAAGGTCGCCGCCCGCAAGGGCGTCCTTTCTGCTGTTGGTTCTGACCCGCAGACGGTCACCGTCACCGGCATCACGCCGGGGCTTCAGATCCAGTGCGAGGGCGTACCCGTCGCGGACTGGCTCTGTGCCTGCGGGCATCACGAACGCGCCCGGGGCCGTGCCGCCGTCATCAGGCTGACCGCCCGCGTGACCGTCGGACTTTGCCCGCACACCGCCACCGCCGAAGGGAGGGCGGCTTCATGACTCCACAGCCTGTTGGCAGCCCCGACCTGTGGGCCGGACTGCCCGCCCTGGAAGAACCGCCCGGCGAGGACGACACGGCACCGGACGTGTGGGAGGACCCCATTCCCCTCACCGGCC
>KL569130.1:2494-7050 GCA_000715635.1 Streptomyces violaceus
CCGTTCCCCGCCCACGTCCTGCCGGCCTGGTTGGGGGAGTTCGTGGCGGCCGTCGCGGAGGAGACGCAGACCCCCGTGGACCTCGCCGGATCGATCGCCCTCGCCGTGCTCGCCACGGCGGCCGGCGGCCGGTCGGTGGTCCACGTGCGAGGCAACTGGCGTGAGCCCACCAACCTCTACACGGTGGTGGCGCTCCCGCCCGCCAACCGCAAGTCCGCCGTCTTCGCGCTGCTGACCAACCCCCTCTATGAGGCGGAGAAACAGCTCAAGACCGCGATGCAGCCCGTGATCGTGGAAGCGGAGCTGACGGCGAGGTTGGCCAAGGAAGCTGCGGACAAGGCCGCCGCCAAGGCAGCGTCCGCCGACGGCGACAAGCGCGATGAGATGGTGGCCACCGCCGTGGGCCTCGCGCAGACCGCCGACACACTCACCGTCCCCGCCGAACCGGTCCTGCTGGCGGACGACTCGACACCAGAGACGGTCACCTCGCTCATGTCCGAGCAGGGCGGCCGGCTGTCGGTGATGAGCGCTGAGGGCGGCATCTTCGACATCATCGCCGGCCGCTACTCCGGCGCCCCCAACATGGAAGTCTTCCTGAAGGGGCACGCCGGGGACCGGCTGCGCGTGAATCGGCAGACCCGCCGCGAGTACATCGACACCCCCGCGCTGACCATTGGCCTCGCTGTACAGCCGGACGTGCTGCGGGACATCGGGAAGGTGAAGGGGTTCGAGGGACGCGGACTGCTGGCCCGCTTCCTGTACTCCCTCCCGGCCTCCACGGTCGGTGAACGCGAGATCATCACCGACCCAGTCCCCGAACAGACGGCCGCCACCTACACCGCCCGGGTCATCGACCTCACCCTGTCCCTGGCGGAGTGGACCGACCCGGCCATCATCCAGCTCACCCCGGAAGCAGACGCGGCCCTTATCGCTTATCAGAAGCGCATTGAGCCACAGCTCAAGGCACGCGGCGGCAAGCTGGGCCACATCTCGAACTGGGCCGGAAAGCTTGCCGGGGCGACCGCCCGCATGGCCGCGCTGCTGCACCTCGCCGAACACGGCGGAAACGGCTACGCCCACCCCGTCCCCGCGGCCACCATGCGCGCTGCCATCGAGCTGGGGGACTACTACACCGCGCACGCCCTCGCCGTGTTCGACGTCATGGGCGCCGACCCGGTCCTCTCCCGCGCCCGCAGCGTCCTGGAAGCCCTGAGGGACAACGGATGGGAGGACGTCAGCCGTCGGGACGTATTCACCGTCCTGTCCCGCAGCGAGGTTCCGACCGTCACCGACCTCGAACCCGCCATCGCGCTGCTGGAAGACCACGGATACCTGCGGTCCTACCAACCCGAGCGCACCGGCAAGCGCGGACGCCCCCCGGCACCCCGCCTCCTGGTCCACCCCCACCTGCGGCACGACGGCCAATGATCCGGCGGCACTCGTCCTCAACCCGGCCCGCACAAACCGCAAAATCGCAATAACCCCCCGATACCCCGCTGACCTGCGACGGGACCCCACGCCACCCCCTGACAGGGTCCCGCCGCACAATCCCGCAATATTCCGCAAAAATCAGCGGCACCCGGTGGCTGTGTCTGCCCGGTGGGCGGGGTTCGGTTTTTTGCGGAATATCGCGGATTTCTGCGGAGCCTCCATGAGCCCGCCCCGCACGGCGCATCACCGCAGGTCAGCACCTGCTGCCGGTATTTCTGCGGATTTTGCGGTTTGTGCGGCGCCCCCTTCCCACTTGGAGCCCCATGGCAACGCGCACAGACACCGACCCCCGCGCGACCCTCCGAGGTGGTCTCCCCGACCGCTACCTCACACCCGAGGACATCGCCGGCATCTTCGGCGTGCCCATCGAGACCGTCTACCAGTGGCGCAAGAAGCGCACAGGCCCGCCCGGCTTCCGCATCGGCAAGCACCTCCGCTACGACCCCGCCGACGTAAGGGCCTACGTCGACCAGCGCAAGCACGCCGAAAACGCCGCCGCCTAACGGAATACCCCCAACGCAGCAGGGAGAGCCGCACGGGCGGCTCTCCCTGTCGCATGTCGAGAGGACCACTGCCTGATGGCAGGCCACATCCAAGATCGGTGGTACAAGACCGAACCCGAGGCCGCCGGCAAGACCCGTCGCGTACGCACGGACCGCTACGGCACCGGGATGCGCTACCGCGCCCGCTACATCGGCCCCGACGGAACCGAGAAGAGCAAGTCATTCCCCGACGGACAGAAGCGACTGGCCGATCAATGGCTCGCCCACATTGAGGCGGATATGTCTCGGGGGCAGTACGTGGACCCGACCGCGAGCCGAGTGACGTTCCGGCAGTACGCCGAGAAGTGGCTGAACACGCAGACCACCGACATGACCACGCGAGAGTCAGTGGAGTCCGCGATTCGCGGCCACGCCATCCCCTACCTAGGGCCGCGACCGCTCGGCTCGTTCAAGCCGGAACACATCCGGGATTGGCTCAGCGAACTCGAACGGGCCGTCCCGGCGTCGTCGTACCGGCGCGTGATCTACAACAACGTGTCGACGGTCCTCAACGCGGCGGTGGACGACGGTCACCTGTCGAAGAACCCGTGCCACGCGCAATCGGTGCGTCCGCCTGCTGCGGGAAGTGGCCGCGTTGTGCCGTGGAGCGCAGAGCGCGTCTTCGCTGTACGAGCGGCGCTGCCGGAGCGATACTGCGCGACCGTCGACCTCGGAGGCGGCTGCGGACTCCGGCAAGGAGAGATCTTCGGGTTGCCCGTCGACGCGATCAGCTTTGACTCCGGATGGCTGCACATCGCGAACCAGGTGAAGGTGACGAAAGAGGGACTCGTGTTCGCCCCACCGAAGCGGAACAAGATCCGCGACGTCCCCTTGCCGGACCGTGTGGCGCACGTTCTCAAGCGGCATATAGAGGCGTTCCCACCGGTCGAGATCACCCTGCCGTGGCTCCGGATCGACGGTCCGCCTGTCACCAAGCGGCTGCTGTTCACCCGTCTCGACGGCGCGGGCGCTGTTCGGCGTACCGACTTCAACGACCGCGCGTGGAAGCCTGCTCTCGTGGCCGCTGGGGTCATCCCCGCGCCGAAGCCCGGAGAGCGTCACCAGGCTGCCCGCGAACACGGCATGCACGCTCTCAGGCACTTCTACGCCTCCGTCCTGCTGGACGCCGGCGAGAACATCAAGGCACTGAGCCACTACCTCGGACACAACGATCCGGGGTTCACGCTTCGGGTCTACACCCACCTCATGCCAAGCAGCGACGCACGGGCCCGGAAGGCCGTGGACGGCCTGTACGAGGGCACCGATCCGGCGCCAGGCACTCCTTGACTGCCGCTGACCTACCAGCAGCCGTCGCTCAACCGACGGCTGCTCCCAGGCGACCTTGATGCGAACCAGGGTAGAAAGGTCGTTAAGGCCTTCCGGACTGGTTAGACGGGGCGCCAGGGTTATGGGTGATCAGTAATGGCTGGCTGCGTCGCTGTTGGAACGCATGGCTCGCCTGCTAACTCTTCACACCCTGGGAAAGCTCGACGTCCTTCGAGAGTACGGCTCCCATCCGTGGTCCAACGATCAGGGGAGTGCCGGCCTTGGTTCGCCGTCATCCAAGTCTGGGGCGGGCAAGACAGCGATCAAGGTGTCTGGAACATCCAGTCTGTATCGCGCCGCCATGATCGCGACCTGAACGCCGAACACACCCCTTAGTTCCCCGAGCCAAGTTGCGATTACATCAGTCCCTAACAACCTGTCGGGGTACCTGGACACGAGTTCGATTCGATCCAGATACCTTCGGCACGCAGCCCTCATGACCTTCAACTGGTCGGCCAATTCCTCGCCAGTTTCAGGCTCCATCAGAACCTGGGTCAGCATCTCCCGTATCTTTTGCACCGAGTCAACGCAATGCGCCAGGTCATGAAGGGCTTCCGGGGCCCCCCGCGCCGTCGTTAGAACCCTGCGGTCCTCAAGATAGACGAGGACCTTCTGCGCGACGGCCCGTTGCGGTACCGGGATATCCCAATCCAAGCCACCCAACGGTGTACTGAATCCTTTAATGCGCCGCAACACATCCCCCACCTTCATAAGGGCATCTTAAGGGGTGACTACAGTCTGCATGCAGCTCACTACAAGATCGATGCAGGAGTTGTGTGCAACCACTTCAGCCCGAACGATGATGGTTTCGCAGGCCACCTTGCGGATCCGGCAGGCTTGCGGATCTGCCTGTTACGTATGGCACGACGCGGGGCCATGGCCTTCGAGGCCCGCGCCAAAGTGGCCGGCCGCGCGGATCGGGTCGGCGCCCCCACCTCAGCGGGCCGTGCGAACGCTCGCGCACCTCACGCGCCGGACCGCGCGCCGTCGCCACTACCCCGGCCGCACATCACCCCTCGCGCTCTGACGGCCCAGAGACGGCCCAGGGGCAGTGACACGCGCTGGGGCCCACAGTCCGCGACCGTCGGCCCCATCCGCCGATCCAGCGGGAAGCGCGCTTGACCTGCACTTACAGCGCCGGCAGGTTCTTCCGCAGCTCGAACGCCGTGACCTCGCTGCGGTACTCCTCCCACTCCT
>KL569130.1:7264-9013 GCA_000715635.1 Streptomyces violaceus
GCCGCTTGTTGCGCAGGAAGAAGTCGAAGACGTGCTCGCCGAGGGTCTCGGCGACCAGGTCGCTGCGCTCCATCAGGGTCAGGGCCTCGCCGAGGTTCTGCGGGAGCGGTTCGATGCCCATCGCGCGGCGCTCGGCGTCGGAGAGGGCCCAGACGTCGTCCTCGGCGCCCGGCGGGAGTTCGTAGCCCTCCTCGATGCCCTTGAGGCCGGCGGCGAGGAGGAGGGCGTAGGCGAGGTAGGGGTTCGCGCCCGAGTCCAGGGAGCGGACCTCCACCCGCGCCGAGCCGGTCTTGCCGGGCTTGTACATCGGGACGCGGACCAGCGCCGAGCGGTTGTTGTGGCCCCAGCAGATGTACGACGGGGCCTCGCCGCCCGCGCCCGCCGTGCGCTCCGCGCCGCCCCAGATGCGCTTGTAGGAGTTGACCCACTGGTTGGTGACCGCGGAGATCTCCGCCGCGTGCCGCAGCAGGCCCGCGATGAAGGAGCGGCCCACCTTCGACAGCTGGTACTCGGAGCCCGACTCGTAGAAGGCGTTGCGGTCGCCCTCGAAGAGCGAGAGGTGCGTGTGCATGCCGCTGCCCGGGTGCTCGGAGAACGGCTTCGGCATGAAGGTCGCCTGGACGCCCTGCTCCAGCGCCACCTGCTTCATGACCAGGCGGAACGTCATGATGTTGTCGGCCGTGGAGAGCGCGTCGGCGTACCGCAGGTCGATCTCCTGCTGGCCCGGGGCGCCCTCGTGGTGGGAGAACTCGACCGAGATGCCCATCGACTCCAGCATGGTGATCGCCTGGCGGCGGAAGTCCATGCCGACGTTGGTCGGGGTGTGGTCGAAGTAGCCGGAGTTGTCGGCGGGCGTCGGACGGCTGCCGTCCAGCGGCCGGTCCTTCAGCAGGAAGAACTCGATCTCCGGGTGGGTGTAGAACGTGAAGCCCAGGTCGGAGGTGCGGGCCAGGGCGCGCTTGAGGACGTAGCGCGGGTCGGCGAAGGACGGGGAGCCGTCCGGCATGAGGATGTCGCAGAACATCCGGGCCGTGCCCGGGGCCTCCGCGCGCCAGGGCAGGATCTGGAAGGTCGACGGGTCCGGCTTGGCGATCATGTCGGACTCGTAGACCCGGGCGAAGCCCTCGATCGCGGAGCCGTCGAAGCCGATGCCCTCGTCGAAGGCCTGTTCCAGCTCGGCCGGGGCCACGGCGACGGACTTGAGGAAGCCCAGCACGTCCGTGAACCACAGGCGTACGAACCGGATGTCGCGCTCCTCCAACGTCCGGAGCACGAACTCCTGCTGCTTGTCCATCTTCCGCTTCCCCATCCTTGCTGGTCAGGCCGCCTGTCTTTCCGTACCACGGGAGGCGGTCGGGCACCAGAGCATCCCACCACACCACCATTTCGTACGCGTTGCCGACCATGATCGCCCGGCTGGCCCGGGGTGGAACGCCTCGCATACGGCAGGTGAACTGCTCTTCCGCCCATAGTGCCTGCTCGCGGTGACATCCGTAACGGCCGGTCCGCTTCACTGCTCCACCCGCTTAATTTGCATCTCAGATGCAACTTTAAATATTGTGCACGCAATCGAGCACCGAGGAGCCCCGATGCTGTCCGAGCAGTCCGCCGCCACCGTCCGCGCCACACTCCCCGCCGTCGGCGGGGCCCTCGACGCGATCACCGAGCGCTTCTACGCGGGCCTGTTCGCGGCCCGCCCCGAGCTGCTGCGCGACCTGTTCAACCGGGGCAACCAGGCCGCCGGCACCC
>KL569130.1:9204-10545 GCA_000715635.1 Streptomyces violaceus
CCGGGGCACCCAGGCCGCTGGCACCCAGCGGCAGGCGCTCGCCGGTTCCGTCGCCGCCTTCGCGACGCACCTGCTGGACCACCCGGAGCAGCGGCCGGACGCGATGCTGCACCGCATCGCCCACAAACACGCCTCGCTCGGCGTCACGCCCGAGCAGTACGACCTCGTCCACGAGCACCTGTTCGCCGCCATCGCCGAGGTGCTCGGCGACGCCGTGACGCCCGAGGTCGCCGCCGCCTGGGACGAGGTCTACTGGCTGATGGCGAACGCCCTGATCGCCGTCGAGAAGCGGCTGCGCGAGGAGAGCGGCGGGCCCGGCTGGCGGACCTGGGAGGTCGTCGAGCGCGTCACCGAGACCGCGGACGTCGTCACCTTCCTGTTGCGGCCCACCGACGGTTCTCCCGTGCGGGACTTCCTCGCGGGCCAGTACGTCTCCGTCCGCGTCGCCCTCCCGGACGGCGCCCGGCAGATACGGCAGTACAGCCTCTCCGGCGCGGCGGGACCGCTCCGGCAGATCAGCGTGAAGCGCGTGCACGGGGACGGCGCCCCCGACGGCGAGGTCTCGAACCACCTCCACGCGCGCGTGCGTGAGGGTGACGTCCTGGAGCTGTCGGAGCCGTACGGCGACCTGGTCCTGGATACCGGACCCGACACGCCCCTGCTGCTGGCCTCGGCGGGCATCGGCGTGACCCCGATGACCGCGATGCTGGCGCACCTCGCCGGCTCGGGTCACCGCGCCCCGGTCACCGTCGTACACGGCGACCGCTCCCCCGCCGGCCACGCCCTGCGCACCGACCACGAGGCCTACGCGGCCAAGCTGCCGGACTCGGCCGTCCACCTCTGGTACGAGCAGGACGCCCCGGCGGGCACCCACTCCGGGCTGGTCGACCTCGCCGGGGTCCCGGTCGCGCCGGGCACGCGCGCGTACCTGTGCGGGCCGCTGCCGTTCATGCGGGCGGTACGGACCCAGCTGATCGCGAAGGGCGTGGCCCCGGCCGACATCCACTACGAGGTGTTCGGGCCGGACCTGTGGCTGGCGGGGCAGTCCTAGGGGAAGCCGCCCTGGCTTCCCCTAGCTTCCCCGCGAGATCCCCAGCAGCAACGCCGCGGTCGGCTCCGCCACGATGTCCCGGACCGTGACCGGGTCCAGTGAGGTGAAGAACGCCTCCTGGGCCCGGCGCAGGGCGCCGCGCAGCCGGCAGGCGGAGTTCAGGGGGCAGGGGGTGGCGCCCTCACAGTCGACGACGTCGCCGTCACCCTCGAAGGCGCGCACCACGGCGCCCACCGACGCCGTGCGGCCCCGCTCCGTCAGGGTGAGGCCGCCGCCGCGGCCGCGGCGGG
>KL569130.1:10723-11842 GCA_000715635.1 Streptomyces violaceus
GGGCGTCGAGCAGCCCCATGTGCTGGAGCTCGGCGACAACCTTCGCCAGATGCGTGTACGGCACGTCCATGCCGTCCGCGACCTCCCGGGTCGTCGGACTCGACTCGCCCGCGACGGCGAGCCGCATGAGGACCCGCAGGGCGAGGTCGGTGGAACGCAGCAGCCGCATGTACGCAGCGTAGGTAATAGGAATCCGTGGTTCAAATTATCCGGAGGGAGGAGGTGGGGGAACGGACTCGAAGCTGTCGGGCACCTGTCTGTGCCGTATCGATTCAGCCCATTCCCGCCGCCGCTCTACGAGGCGCCCCGTTCCCCCCATTACGATCAGGCCACCCGACCGTCCCACCTTTCCCACGAAGGACACCTCATGGGCTCCGCCAAGAAGGACAGCACGGCTCGCAAGGCGCGAATAGAGGAGATGCGGCGCGCCGAGCAGTCCCGTGAGCGCCGCAACCGGATCCTCACCATCGCGGCCAGCGTGGTGATCGTCTGCGGTCTGGTCGTCGGCGGTGTCGTGCTCGTGCGGTCCCAGTCCGACGACGGCGGCAGTGACACCGCGGCGAGCGACTCCTCGGCCAAGGGGAAGTTCGTCACGGGCAAGGACGGCGTGAAGACCTGGCAGGGGAAGCTGGCCCGCAACCACGTCACCAAGGCCGTGAAGTACGCCTCCGAGCCCCCGGTCGGCGGTGACCACAACCAGGCCTGGATGAACTGCAACGGCGATGTCTACACCAAGGAGCTCGACAACACCAACGCCGTGCACTCGCTGGAGCACGGCGCTGTGTGGGTGACGTACAACGCCGACGCGAAGAAGGCCGACATCGACGCGCTCGCGGCGAAGGTGAAGAAGACGCCGTACACGCTGATGAGCCCGATGGACGACCAGAAGGACCCGATCATGCTCTCGGCGTGGGGCCACCAGCGCACGGTGAAGGGCGCGAGCGACCCGGACGTCGACGCGTTCTTCGAGAAGTTCGTGCAGGGCGAGCAGACGCCCGAGCCGGGTGCCGCCTGCACGAACGGGCTGTCGCAGTGAGGCATGTCGGTCTGATCGCCGGGGCCGCGGCGACGGCGCTCGTCGCGGCCGGCGCGATCACCTACGCCGTCGCCGGGGACGAC
>KL569130.1:12004-14345 GCA_000715635.1 Streptomyces violaceus
ACGCTCACCTACGCCGTCGCCGGGGACGACGGCAGCAGCCGGACCCCCTCCGCCGAGTCCGCGGACGCCGGGTTCGCGCGGGACATGGCGGTGCACCACCAGCAGGCCGTGGAGATGTCGTACATCGTGCGCGACCGCACCGAGGACGAGGACGTGCGGCGCCTCGCGTACGACATCGCGCAGACGCAGGCCAACCAGCGCGGCATGATGATCGGCTGGCTCGATCTGTGGGGGCTGCCCAAGGTGTCCTCCGAACCGATGGCCTGGATGGACATGGGAGGCATGGCCTCCGGCGAGGACGGCGCGCTGATGCCGGGCATGGCGACCAACACCGAGCTGAAGAAGCTCGGCACGCTGGACGGCAAGCAGGCGGAGATCTTCTACCTCCAGCTGATGACGGACCATCACAAGGGCGGCGTCCACATGGCCGAGGGCTGTGTGGAGAAGTGCACGGTCGGCGTCGAGAAGCGGCTCGCCCAGGGCATGGTGGAAGCGCAGCAGTCGGAGATCGGCCTGATGACGGACCTGCTGAAGGAGCGGGGCGCCGCGCCGCGCTCCTAGCGCAGAACCCCCATGGGGCGTAAGCCTCAAATCGCCCTGTCTTACGGCGCCTTGGGCACTTCTTGGCCTGTGCAGGGCGCTTCTTGGGTTGCGCATTCCCCTGACATGAACGGTTCGTCGCGAGAGTGGCGACCGTCGAGTGATCCACTCGCGACGAACCGCACAGGGGGCTCCATGAGATCCAACCGCGCCAAGGCGCGCGCCGGAGTGAGCATCGCGGCGACACTGCCGATGCTCGCCGGTGCGCTGGCGCTCGGCATACCCGCGGCGCACGCCGCCGACCACCCGCTCCGCGACCTGCTGGCCGGGACCCGGCCCGCGTGGGCCACGGCCAAGGCAGACAAGGGCGCCACCTCCGACGGCGCCCGGATGTCGGCCCGGGTGTATCTCCGAGGCCGCGACGCCGCCGGTCTCGCCGCGTACGCGAAGGCCGTGTCCGACCCGGCGTCGGCCTCGTACGGCAAGTACCTGACCGCCAAGCAGGCGCAGGCCCGCTTCGGCGCGACCAAGGCCCAGGTGGCGGCCGTGAAGTCCTGGCTGACGGCCGCCGGCCTGAAGGTCACGGGCGTCACGCGGCACTACATCTCCGTGACCGGCGACGTGGCCGCCGCCGAGAAGGCGTTCGGCGCCCAGCTGCACAACTTCGCCAAGGGCGCGAAGACCTACCGCGCCCCGGCGAGCACCGCCTCCGTCCCGGCGAGCCTGGCCGACGCCGTGCTGACCGTCACCGGCCTGGACAACGCGCCCCACATGGCCACGCACGACGACCAGCTGCCGCCGCCGGACACCGTGTTCCGCAACGCCGGGCCGTTCTCCTCGTACTACGGCTCGAAGACGGCGAGCACGCTGCCGGACGCCTACGGCACGAAGATCCCGTACGCAGTCAAGGGCTACACGGGCAAGCAGCTGCGGGCCGCCTACGGCGCGGGCACGCGCACCGGCAAGGGCGTCCGGGTCGCCATCACGGACGCGTACGCCTCGCCGACCATCGCCTACGACGCCGGCACCTACGCCAAGCGCAACGGCGACGCGGCGTGGAAGGCCGGCCAGCTGCACCAGGTGCTGCCCAAGCACTACACGAACACCAAGGACTGCTCGGCCTCGGGCTGGTACGGCGAGGAGACCCTGGACGTCGAGGCCGTGCACGCGGTCGCGCCCGCCTCGGACGTCACCTACGTGGGTGCCGCCTCCTGCACCGACGCCGACCTGCTCGACGCGCTCGGCAAGGTCGTCGACAACCACCTGGCCGACATCGTGTCCAACTCCTGGGGCGAGGTCGAGGCCGCGCAGACTCCCGACCTCGCGGCGGCCTACGACCAGGTCTTCCAGCTCGGCGCGGTCGAGGGCATCGGCTTCTACTTCTCCTCCGGCGACGACGGCGACGAGGTCGCCAGCTCCGGGACGAAGCAGGTCGACTCCCCGGCCAACTCGGCGTGGGTGACCGCCGTCGGCGGCACCTCGCTCGCTGTCGGCAAGGGCGACCAATACTCGTGGGAGACGGGCTGGGGCACCGAGAAGGCCAACCTGTCGGCCGACGGCAAGAGCTGGACGGACTTCCCCGGCGCCTTCACCTCCGGCGCGGGCGGCGGCACCAGCAAGACGGTGGCGGAGCCGGACTACCAGCAGGGCGTCGTACCGGACGCGCTGGCCAAGGCCGAGAACGCGGCCGGCAACCGTGTCGTCCCCGACATCGCGGCGATCGCCGACCCGAACACCGGCTTCCTGGTCGGCCAGACGCAGACCCAGCCGGACGGCAAGACACAGGCGTACAGCGAGTACC
>KL569130.1:14559-15729 GCA_000715635.1 Streptomyces violaceus
GCTTCGCCAACCCGGCGATCTACGCCAAGGCCGGCTCGAAGGTCTACCACGACGTCACCGACAACCCGACGGGCTCCGGCCTCGCCGTGGCCCGCGTCGACTTCGTGAACGGCTACGACACCACGGACGGTCTGGCCACGTCCGTGCGTAGCCTGGGCAAGGACAGCTCGCTCGCGGCCGTGAAGGGCTACGACGACGTCACCGGCGTGGGCACGCCCGCGAACGGTTACGTCGAGTCGTACCGGCGCCGCTGACCACCGCAAGGGGAGCGGGGTGGCCCGGGCGTGACCCAGGCCACCCCATTGCGTCGCTTTGACGATTACACTGGGCCCGTGCCTCAACTACGTCTCGCCCTGAACCAGATCGATTCGAGCGTCGGCGACCTCGCCGGGAACGCCGAGTCGATCGTCCGCTGGACCCGGCACTCCGCCGAGCAGGGAGCGCATCTCGTGGCGTTCCCCGAGATGGTGCTGACCGGGTATCCCGTCGAGGACCTGGCCCTCAGGTCGTCCTTCGTGGAAGCCTCCCGGGCGGCGCTGCGCAGCCTCGCCACCCGCCTGGCCGACGAGGGCTTCGGCGAGCTGCCGGTGATCGTCGGCTATCTCGACCGCAGCGCGACCGCACAGCCGAAGTACGGCCAGCCGGCCGGCGCGCCGCAGAACGCGGGGGCGGTGCTGTACGGCGGCGAGGTGGTCCTGAACTACGCCAAGCACCACCTGCCGAACTACGGCGTCTTCGACGAGTTCCGCTACTTCGTGCCCGGCGACAGCATGCCGGTCCTGCGCGTCCACGGCGTGGATGTCGCCCTGGCCATCTGCGAGGACCTCTGGCAGGACGGCGGCCGGGTCCCGGCGGCGCGCTCGGCGCGGGCGGGCCTGCTGGTCTCGATCAACGCGTCCCCCTACGAGCGCGACAAGGACGACACGCGCCTGGAACTGGTCCGCAAGCGGGCCCAGGAGGCCGGCTGCACGACCGCGTACCTGGCCATGATCGGCGGCCAGGACGAGCTGGTGTTCGACGGCGACTCGATCGTCGTGGACAAGGACGGCGAGGTCGTGGCGCGGGCGCCGCAGTTCGACGAGGGCTGCGTGGTCCTGGACCTGGACCTGCCGGCGGCGTCGGCGGACGCGCCCACCGGTGTCGTGGACGACGGCCTGCGGATCGACCGGG
>KL569130.1:15915-16799 GCA_000715635.1 Streptomyces violaceus
CCGGGTGGTCCTGTCGCAGGAGCCGCTCGCTCCCTACGAGCGGGAGCTGCCCGGTGGCTACGCGGACCGCCTGGAGGACGACGAGGAGGTCTACTCGGCGCTGGTCGTGGGCCTGCGGGCGTACGTCGCGAAGAACGGCTTCAAGTCGGTCCTGATCGGCATGTCGGGCGGCATCGACTCGGCGCTGGTCGCGGCGATCGCGTGCGACGCGGTGGGCGCGCAGAACGTGTACGGCGTGTCGATGCCGTCGAAGTACTCCTCGGAGCACTCAAAGGACGACGCGGCGGAGATGGCCCACCGCACGGGCCTGAACTTCCGGACCGTGGCCATCGAGCCGATGTTCGACGCGTACATGGGTTCGCTGGGCCTGACGGGCCTGGCGGAGGAGAACCTCCAGTCACGCCTGCGCGGCACGCTCCTCATGGCCATCTCCAACCAGGAGGGCCACATCGTCCTGGCCCCCGGCAACAAGTCGGAACTGGCGGTCGGCTACTCGACGCTCTACGGCGACTCCGTCGGGGCGTACGGCCCCATCAAGGACGTGTACAAGACGTCGATCTTCCGCCTGGCCGAGTGGCGCAACAGGGCCGCCCGGGAGCGCGGCCAGACCCCGCCGATCCCCGAGAACTCCATCACCAAGCCCCCGAGCGCGGAACTCCGCCCGGGCCAGGTCGACACGGACTCGCTCCCCGACTACCCGGTGCTGGACGCGATCCTCGACCTGTACGTCGACCACGACAAGGGCGCGGACGAGATCGTGGCGGCCGGCTTCGACCGGGAACTGGTCACGAAGACGCTGCGCATGGTCGACACTGCGGAGTACAAGCGGCGCCAGTACCCGCCGGGCACGAAGATCTGTCTCTTATACACATCTCTGATGGCGC
>KL569130.1:17065-17277 GCA_000715635.1 Streptomyces violaceus
GGCTGCCGATCACGAACGGGTGGCGGGAGTCGGTCTGACGGAAGGATCAGAGGGCGTCGAGGTCCATGGCTGAGGCGATGGCGAGCCCCACGCCCCCCACGCCGGGCCTTCGGCGGCGCGCTGCTGCTGCCGTGCGTCCTCGTGTGCGACGGCTGCCGCCGAGACGACGAGCGCGGTGAGCACGCTGTCTCTTATACACCTCTCTGAGCGGG
>KL569130.1:17486-21066 GCA_000715635.1 Streptomyces violaceus
CGAGACGACGAGCGCGGTGAGCACGGCCGTGGCGGCTGCGGGCACGCCTCGTCGTCCTGTCGACTTCCACGGTCGTGGCTCTGCTGAACGCATCAGGGGTCTCCTCGGTACAGAGCGTCGAGGAAATCTCAGCGTTCTTCGAGCCCGAGATCACCGGGGCTGTCCCCCGAATCCGCCTTCGGGTCGGCCCTGCCCGGCACCTCGTCTCCGAGCCCGATAGGCCGCGGCCTTGACGCGGTTGCCGCACTCCTCCATCCCGCACCAGGCGCGCCGCGCTCCGCGTGAGCGGTCCAGGTAGATGCGGGTGCAGCCGGGGCGGCCGCACTCCTTGAGGCAGGCGTGGGTTCGACGGACTCGATCAGCTGGTCCGCGCGCTGGCACCGGGTCAGGTGGCGTCGGGCTCTCCGTGAAGGGGGCCTGATCATGGCAGCGCAGCGTGCCGTTCCGTCCCGTGTCGTGGTCGCGGAGCGTCTCGCCGCCGAGGCCGGGTTCGAGAAGCGCTGCGTCCTGCTTCACCCCGTCGGCCGACTGGCCGCCTCGGTTCGCTTCGGTGGTCGGCGCGGCGCCAGACCCCCCGATGAACAGAGCGGCAGCCCGTGGGTCCGCCCCACGGACTGCCGCCCGAGTCACCGCGCCGGCGTACCGGCAACCGTCAGTGGTGCACCGCTTCCGCCTCCTGCGGGACGTGGCTCGCCACGATCCGCTCGCGTCCGGCTGCGGGCGCCCTGCGCCGGTCCACCGTGTACGCCAGCGCCGCCACGGCCAGGCCGAGGACGGCCAGGGCCGCGCCGGCCAGGGCCGGGGAGGTGACCCCGAAGCCCGCGGCCAGGGCGAGGCCGCCGATCCAGGCGCCGCCCGCGTTGGCCAGGTTGAAGGCGGCCTGGTTGGCGGAGGAGGCCAGGGAGGGGGCCGAGGCGGCCTTCTCCATGACCATCAGCTGGAGCGGGGAGCCGGTGGCGAAGGCCGCCATGCCGAGCAGGATCACTGCCACGGCCGCGGTCAGCTCCGTACGCATCAGCAGCGGGAAGAGCGCCAGCACCACCATGAGGGAGGCCAGGCCGCCGAACAGCGTGCCCCGCAGGGAGTGGTCGGCCAGCCGGCCGCCGAGCAGGTTGCCGGCGGTCGCGCCGACGCCGAACAGCGCCAGCAGCAGGGTCACGCTGGCACCGGCGTAGCCGGCGGCGTCCGTGAGCATCGGCGTGATGTAGCTGTACGCCGAGAAGAGGGCGCCGAAGCCCGCGACCGTCGTGCCGAGCGACAGCCAGACCGGGAGGGAACGCAGGGCGGCGAGTTCGCCGCGCAGGCCCTGTGCGGTGGTGTGCTCGTGGTCGTGCGGGATCAGGAACGCGAGTGCGGCGATCGCCGCCAGGCCGATGGCGCTGACGCCGAGGAAGGTCGCCCTCCAGCCGAGGTTCTGGCCCATGAGGGTCGCCACGGGCACCCCCGCGACGTTCGCGACCGTCAGGCCGAGGAACATCAGGGAGACCGAGCGCGCCTTGCGCTCCGGGGCGACCATGTTCGTCGCGACGACGGCGCCCACGCCGAAGAAGGCGCCGTGCGGCAGGCCGCTGAGGAAGCGGGCCGCCAGCAGCCAGCCGTTGTCGGGCGCGAGGGCCGACAGGGCGTTGCCCACGACGAACAGTCCCATCAGGCTGATCAGGACCGTGCGGCGCGACATCCGGGCCGTGACCGCGGCCAGCAGTGGGGCGCCGATGACGACGCCCAGCGCGTACGCCGACACCAGATGGCCGGCGCTGGGTATCGAGATGTGCAGGTCGTCCGCGACATCGGGCAGCAGCCCCATCATCACGAACTCGGTGGTACCGATGCCGAAGGCGCCCACGGCGAGGGCGAGCAGGGCCAGGGGCATGAGGGAGCCTTTCGAGACTTGCTTGGAGATCCGTACGTATATGTTCAAGTACGGAACAAAGTCTCGCAGGCCGACTATTCCACGAGGTCGCCGAGAGGTGAAGGCTCGGTTGCCGACATCTGCCCGAACCTCCCTGACCTGCGGCTTTCGTCAGCCGCCTGTGGCGACCTTCACACGCGCGGCGATGGGCAGATGGTCACTGCCCGTCTCCGGGAGGGTCCAGGAGCTCTCCGGCTTCGCGCCCCTGACCATGATCTGGTCGATGCGCGCCATCGGGAACGACGCCGGCCAGCTGAACCCGAGGCCGTTGCCGGCCGCGCCCTGCGTGGAGCGCATCTGGGAGGTGACGGCGTTGAGCGCGCGGTCGTTCATGGTGCCGTTCAGGTCGCCGAGCAGCACGACGTTCCTCAGCGGCTCGTGGGAGATGGCCTCGCCCAGCGCGTCGGCACTCTTGTCGCGCTGCCGGGCGGTGAACCCGGCCTCCATCTTCACGCGCACGGACGGCAGATGGGCGACGTACACCCCGACCTGCCCGGCCGGTGCGGTGACGGTGGCGCGCATCGCCCGCGTCCAGCCCAGCTTGATGTCGACGGACCGCACGCCGGTCAGCGGGTACTTGCTCCACACCCCGACCGTGCCCTCCACCGAGTGGTAGGGGTACGTCGACGCCAGCGCCTTCTCGTACGTCGGGACGGCGGAAGCCGTCAGCTCCTCCAGGGCCAGGACGTCCGCGCCGGAGGCGGCCACGTCACGGGCGGTGCCGACCGGGTCGGGGTTGTCGGCGTTGACGTTGTGCGTGGCCACGGTGAGGTCGCCGCCGGTGGCGGTCTTGTCGCTGAGCTGACCGCCGAAGAGATTCAGCCAGACCAGCGACGGCAGCAGCAGCGCGATCAGCGCGGTCGGCGACCTGCGGACCACGGCGAGCAGGAGCAGCACCGGGACGAGGAGCCCCAGCCAGGGCAGGAACGTCTCGATGAGGCTGCCCAGGTTGCCGATGGTGTTGGGGATGTGCGAGTGCACCAGCATGACCACGGCCAGCAGCACCGCGCACATGGCCACGAACAGACCGCGCCGCCACATCCGCGGGTCACCCCGCCGGGCGCCGGCCATACGGTCGAACAGGCGCCGAAGCCGGTTTCCCCGGCGCTCGGGCCCCGAGCCGCCGTTGTCCGTCTCCGTCATGTATGCCTGCTGCGCCATACCGTCGCCTCACTGCCTGCCGTGCACACCATCGCCCCCGTGTCATTACGACCCTAGGGGATGATCCGTTCCGTCCCCGCCGTCCGTCGACGGCCGTACGGGGGCGAGGACGATCGAGTCCGCGCGGCGAGTTCCGGTCACCGCCTGTGAAAGCGCGTGCTGTGACGAAACGCGCACACTAGGACGGCCGCGCTACCGAACTGACGGGCGATGAGCTGCCGGGACGCAGTCCTTCGAGCAGTGTGTCGACGACCTGTTCGGCGAGGCCCTCCGGCAGGTCGGCGTCCGGATGCAGGACGGCGCGCAGGAGCAGGGGGCCGACGAACAGGTCGTTGAGCAGGTCGAGGTCGACGTCCGTGCGCAGTTCGCCGTTCTCCTGGCCGCGGCGCAGGACCTCCAGGCCGAGCCGACGGCGCGGTGCGACGACGGTGGAGTGGTACGCCGCCCAGATCTTCGGGCTGCTCTTCATCTGGGCGTGCGCGTTGTGCAGGATCGCCGAGGAGCGGCTGG
>KL569130.1:21275-22261 GCA_000715635.1 Streptomyces violaceus
TGGCCAGGCCGCGCCGCCGCACCTGCTCGAGCAGGACCACGAGGTCGTCACGCATGGAGGTGCCGGGGAGCGGCGGGTCGGGGGGTTCGGCGGAGCGCAGGACGTCGACGAAGAGTTCCTCCTTGCCGCTCCAGCGGCGGTAGATGGTGGCCTTGCCGACGCCGGCGGTGCGGGCGACGCGCTCGATGGACAGCTCCGCGAGGGGCACGCCCTCCTCCAGGAGCCTCATCACGCCCTCGATGATGGCGCGTTCGACGGCCTCGCTTCTGGGGCGGCCCCTCGGGGGGCCGTCGTTCCGGGGGTGCCGTTCGGCGAGGCTCACGTCGCTCCGTCCTTTGCTGACTGGTGGGGGTGCATTGTCGCGCAGGGTCACGACCGCGCGTCCGACAACTCCTTCTCCTCCTCGCCCTGCTGGGGGGCCGGCTGCTTCCCCGGCAGGAACAGTGCGACGACGACAGTGCCGACCAGGGCGACGCCCGCTCCCCACAGGGCGGTGATGTGCATCGCGTGCAGGAACGCGTCGTAGGCGGGGGTGACCAGGGCCTTGCCCTGCGGGCCGAGCTTCGCCGCGACACCGAGGGTGGCCTCGATGGACTCCCCCGCGGTGTGGCGGAGGGCGGGCGGCAGCGGGCCGAGCTTGTCCTCGATGCCCGTGCGGTACGCGGTGGACAGCACCGAGCCGAGGACGGCGATGCCGAGGGCGCCGCCGACCTGCCGGAAGGTGTTGCTGAGCGCGGAGGCGGAGCCGGCCTTCTCGCGGGGCAGGGCCTGCATGATGACGACACTGACCGGGGTCATGATGTGCGCCATGCCGGTGCCCATGAGGAAGAAGATGACCTCGAGGATCCAGATGGGCGTGTCCGCGTCCAGGGTGGCGAAGGCGGCCAGCATCGCGGCGATGACCAGCATTCCGGCTGTCGTGGTGGCCTTGTTGCCGAAGCGGTCGACCAGCAGCCGCGCCCGCGGCGCGAAGATCAGCTGGGCGG
>KL569130.1:22483-23422 GCA_000715635.1 Streptomyces violaceus
CATCAGCAGGCCGGTCTGCAGCGGCGAGTAGCCGCGCACGCTCTGCGTGTAGAAGACCGAGAAGAAGGTCACGCCCATCAGTGCGAAGAACACCAGCGCGATGGCGGCGATGGCGGCCGAGAAGACCTTGTTCTTGAAGTACGTGACGTCGATGGACGGATGGTCGCTGCGCTTCTCGAACACCACGAAGGCGACGAGGACGGCGAGACCTGCGCCGATCGTCGACAGCACGGTGGCGTCGGTGAAGTCGGCGAGCTGGCCGCCCTTGATGATGCCGTAGACGAGGAGGACCAGGCCGACGACGGACAGCACGACGCCGACGGGGTCGAGGCGGCCCGGGTTCGGATCGCGGGAGTCGGGCACCAGCCACAGCATCAGCGCGAGGGCGAGCAGCACGATCGGCACGTTGATGAGGAAGACCGAGCCCCACCAGAAGTGGTCGAGGAGCACGCCGCCGGTGATGGGTCCGATGGCGATGGCGAGGCCGACGCCGCCGGCCCAGATGCCGATGGCCTTCGGCTGTTCCTCGCGCTCGAAGACGTTCATGAGAACGGCGAGGGTGGCGGGCATGACGAACGCGGCACCCAGGCCCATCACGGCCCGGAAGGAGATCAGCTCCCCCGGCGAGCCGGAGAACGCGGCGAGCGCGGAGCCGATGCCGAACACCGCGAGACCGCCGAGCAGCACCTTCTTGCGGCCCAGCCGGTCGCCGAGCAGCCCGGCGGTGAACAGCAGGCCCGCGAAGACGAGGGTGTAGGCGTTGATCGCCCACTCCAGCTCGCTCTGCGTGGCACCCAGGCCGGTCGGGGCCGGGGTGGAGATCGTCTTGATGGCGACGTTCAGGATCGAGTTGTCGAGGACGACGATCAGCAGGCTCAGCATCAGCACACCGAGAATCGCCCAGCGGCGCCGGTGCACCGCTTCCGGTATCCGGGGGCC
>KL569130.1:23608-25641 GCA_000715635.1 Streptomyces violaceus
CACACCGAGAATCGCCCAGCGGCGCCGGTGCACCGCTTCCGGTATCCGGGGGCCGGCGGGGGCGGCGCGGTCGGCAGGAGTAGTCATGCCGTCGAGCGTAGGACAATTTCGATACGAGACCGTCTCGTATTGGAATACTTTTACCGAGCTCTTACGCACGCCGCGCTTCGGGGCGCCCGGGCGGAACTCACAGGGGCTCCCCTAGCCCTGGATGACACGAGGTGCCACCATGGACGTGGTCCGGGGACGCCGTCAGGGCGCCTCGAGATGACGTGTTAGGAGCCGTGCAATGACGCAGCTTCCGGCTGCCCAGACTGCTCAGCAGAAGACCTCCGACAGCGGCAAGACGCTGTACGGGGGCAAGGGCACCCGCCGTATCACCGTGCGCGACATCGCCGCCGCCAAGGAGCGGGGCGAGAAGTGGCCCATGCTCACCGCCTACGACGCGATGACCGCGTCCGTCTTCGACGAGGCCGGCATCCCGGTCATGCTCGTCGGCGACTCGGCGGGCAACTGCCACCTGGGGTACGAGTCGACCGTACCCGTCACCCTCGACGAGATGACCATGCTGTCGGCGGCGGTCGTACGGGGCACCTCGCGCGCCCTGATCGTCGGCGACCTGCCCTTCGGCTCCTACCAGGAGGGTCCGGTGCAGGCGCTGCGCTCGGCGACCCGGCTGGTGAAGGAGGCGGGCGTACAGGCCGTGAAGCTGGAAGGGGGCGAGCGGTCGCACGAGCAGATCCGGCTGCTCGTCGAGTCCGGCATCCCGGTCATGGCGCACATCGGCCTGACCCCGCAGTCCGTCAACGCGATGGGCTACCGCGTGCAGGGGCGGGGCGAGGAGGCGGCCCAGCAGTTGCTGCGGGACGCGAAGGCCGTACAGGACGCGGGTGCGTTCGCGGTGGTGCTGGAGCTGGTTCCGGCGGAGCTGGCGGCCGAGGTGACGCGGGTGCTGCACATTCCGACGGTGGGGATCGGAGCGGGGCCCGAGACCGACGCGCAGGTGCTGGTGTGGACCGACATGCTGGGTCTGACCGGCGGGCGCGTTCCCAAGTTCGTGAAGCAGTACGCCGACCTGCGTGAGGTCATGGGCAACGCGGTGAAGGCGTTCGCCGAGGACGTGGTCGGCGGAACGTTCCCGCAGGAGGAGCACTCCGTCCACTAGAGCCACAGCGGTACCACGGACGGCCCGCCGACCTTCCCCCAGTCGGCGGGCCGTCCCCGTGTCGAGGCCCCGAAACGGACTGTCGGTGACTTGTCGGTGGTTTGTCGGTGGGTCCTGAGACTCTCTGTCTCATGACGCGAATCGACACACAAGCCGGCGGCGCCGCGGTCACCGTGCGGGGGCTGGTGAAGCACTACGGCGAGACCAAGGCACTGGACGGGGTCGACCTGGACGTACGGGAAGGCACCGTCATGGGGGTGCTCGGCCCGAACGGGGCCGGCAAGACGACCCTGGTGCGAATCCTGTCCACGCTGCTCGCTCCCGACACGGGCCGGGCCACCGTCGTCGGCTACGACGTCGTACGGCAGCCCCGGCAGCTGCGCCGGGTGATCGGGCTCACCGGGCAGTACGCCTCCGTGGACGAGAAGCTCTCGGGCTGGGAGAACCTGTACATGATCGGGCGGCTGCTCGACCTGCCCCGCAAGAGCTCCCGGGCCCGGGCCGACGAACTGCTGGAGCGCTTCTCGCTCACCGAGGCCGCCAAGCGGCCCGCGGCGACGTACTCCGGAGGCATGCGGCGGCGTCTGGACCTGGCCGCGTCGATGATCGGCCGGCCGGCCGTGCTCTTCCTGGACGAGCCGACCACCGGGCTCGACCCGCGCACCCGCAACGAGGTGTGGGACGAGGTCAAGCGCATGGTCGGCGACGGCGTCACCGTGCTGCTCACCACCCAGTACATGGAGGAGGCCGAGCAGCTCGCCACCGAGCTGACGGTCGTCGACCGCGGACAGGTCATCGCGGGCGGTGCCATCGAGGAGCTGAAGGCGAAGGTCGGCGGCCGTGCGCTGCGGATACGCCCGGCCGATCC
>KL569130.1:25837-28973 GCA_000715635.1 Streptomyces violaceus
AGATACGCCCGGCCGATCCGGTGCACCTGCGGCCCCTCGCCGCCGCGCTGGACGAGCTGGGGATCACCGGGCTCGCCACCACGACCGTGGACACCGACCGGGGCGACGTCCTCGTGCCGATCCTCAGCGACGAGCAGCTGACCGCCGTGGTCGGCGCGGTCACCTCGCGCGGCATCACGCTCTCCTCCATCACCACCGAACTGCCCAGCCTGGACGAGGTGTTCCTGTCCCTCACCGGCCACCGGGCCAGTGCCCCGCAGGACACCACGCCCGCCGACGACCGTCAGGAGGTCACCGTATGAGCGCCGCCACCGCAACCGTCCACGCAGCCGAGGCGGACGCCCGTATCTCGCCGCGCGCCCATCTGCGCCACACCGGGGCCCTGATACGCCGCAATCTGCTGTGGATCCGCAAGGACCCGGAGTCGATGGCCGACGCGCTGCTGATGCCGGTCATCTTCACCCTGCTGTTCGTGTTCGTGTTCGGCGGCTCGATCGGGCAGGCGCTGGGCGGCGGGCAGGACCAGTACGTGCAGTACGTGATCCCCGGCATGATCGCGATGATGAGCATGACGCTGTCCCAGGGCGTCGGCACCGGATTCAGCCAGGACTTCAACTCCGGTGTCATGGACCGCTTCCGGTCCCTGCCGATCGGCCGCGGCTCGGTGCTCTTCGCGAAGATCTCGGTGGAGCTGCTGCGGATGCTGTTCGCGACCACCGTGCTGATGATCGTCTCCGTCG
The DNA here is from genome assembly GCA_000715635.1 of Streptomyces violaceus. GTDB lineage: Bacteria > Actinomycetota > Actinomycetes > Streptomycetales > Streptomycetaceae > Streptomyces > Streptomyces violaceus. Next base: position 26,578 of record KL569130.1, read on the forward strand.
CGGTCGGGTTCGACATCACCAACTGGCCCGGTCTGTTCGCGACGTTGGCCCTGTCCACCGCGTTCGCGTCGTCGATCATGTGGGTGTTCCTCACCCTGGGCGTGATCATGAGGAACGCGCAGTCCGTGCAGGCGATGGGCTTCCTGGTGCTGTTCCCGCTCCAGTTCGGCTCGTCGATCTTCGCGCCGACGACCTCGATGCCGGGCTGGCTGCAGGCCTTCACCGACTACAACCCGCTGTCCACGCTGGCGGACGCCGCACGCGGTCTGATGGTCGGCGGGCCGGTCGCGCACGATCTGTGGGTGACGCTCGGCTGGTCGGTGGCGATCACGGCGGTGATGGCGCCCATCGCGATCCACAAGTTCCGCACCAAGAGCTGACCGGAGGGCTCGCCTTCGCGTCAGACCAGGGCGGTGGCCTCCTCGGGGGAGAGGCCGCCGCCTTCCGCGTACGCGGTCTCGTACGCCCGGTCGCCGAGCACCGCCCGGGCCCGCCGCTCCGCCCGCTCGCGGTTCTCGCGCTCCTGCCGCGCGGCGACATGGCCGGGCGGCAGGAGGCCGTCGGCGGCGCCCAGGCAGCGGGCCGCGTCCCCGGCGCGGTGCCCGCCCTCGAGGCAGGCCAGAGCTCCGGCCCCGATGGTCAGGTACACCGACCGCATATGGGGTGCGATGACCTGCGAGCGCGGGTCGGCGGCGCGCTCCAGCGCCTTGCGAATGAGGTCCAGGCACTCCGCGTGACGCTCCTCCACGGCGTACAGCCAGGCCTCGGCACCGAGGATGAACGCGTCGAAGACGATGAAGTGGGCGATACGGAAGTCCTGGCGCAGCCGCCGCAGTTGCTCGCGTGCCTCGGGGACACGGCTCGTCAAGCCCAGCCAGACGGCCAGGAAGAGGCGGGCGGCGGGCATGGCCTCGCTGATCGAGTCCCCGCGCTCGGCGATCACCTCGCGCAGCAGCCGCTCGCCGCGCTCGGCCTCGCCGGCCTCCAGCAGCGCGTTGCCGAGACGGGCGCTGAGCACGGCCGTCTGACCGTGAGCGCCGAGGTGTTCCGCGTGCGCGATGGCCGCCTCGTAGTCGGCGGCGGCCAGGGCGTAGGCGCCCCTGCGTTCGTGGGTCTCGGCGCGGGCGGAGAGGGCCTCCGCGGTGCCCCAGGCGTCGCCGAGGCTCCGGTAGATCTCCAGCGACTCGTCGGCGTCCCGGGCGGCGTCGCCCGCCCAGTCGGTGCGGTTGGCGAGGAAGTTGGCCCGCATCTGGAGACCGGAGGCCAGTTCCCACTCGAAGCCGGGGGTCTCCCGGCAAGTGCGGATGGACGCTTCCATGACGAGGCGCAGCCGGTCCATGTCGCCGGTCAGCATCACGGCGAAGAACCAGAGCAGGCCGGGGAGCCGGCAGTTCTGCGGGAGGCCGGGCTCGTAGGTCTCGGCGATGATCTGCAGCTTCTGCTGGGCCCGCGGGGTCTGCCAGGCGTCCAGTTCGGTGTCCATGCAGGCGAGATGGGCCAGGTGGATCCCGCGCCGGGCCTCCAGAAGGACCTCGCCGGTCATCGGGGGCGGGGCGTCGGTGCAGCGCCGCCACACCGGGGCGGCTCGGCGGACGGGCTCGGTGAAGGGGTCGGGGCCGAGGGCCATGACCTCGCGGCACCAGTTGCGGGCCTCGATGCGCAGGTCGCGCATCTGCCAGTACCAGACGAGGGACAGCGCCAGGCACAGCGCCTCCTGCTCATCGCGCAGGGCGACGGCGTGGCGCAGGGCGGTGCGCAGGTTCTCGTACTCCCGCTCCAGCAGGTGTATGGCGGCGAGCTGACCGGGCCCGTGCAGCAACGGGTCGGTGACGCGGGCGAGTTCGCGGAAGTACGTCAGGTGAGCGCGCTCGGCCTCGGCGCGCTGTCCGGCTTCGTCCAGCCGCTCGGCGGCGTACTCGGCGACGGTCTCCAGCAGCCGGTAGCGCATCCCGCCGTCGGCCGACTCGCCGGGCGGGGCGGCCACGACCAGGGACCGGTCGACGAGCGAGCCGAGCGCCTCCAGGGCGACCGGCCCGCACACCGCCTCGGCGGCGGGGAGGTCGCAGCCGCCCGCGAACACCGACAGCCGCCGCAGGACGTCCCGTTCGTCCTCGTCGAGCAGGTCCCAGGACCAGTCGACGACGGCTCTGAGGGTCTGCTGGCGGGGCAGGACCGTGCGGCTGCCGGAGGTGAGGAGACGGAAGCGGTCGTCGAGCCGGTCGGCGATCTGGCGGGGCGTGAGCATCCGCAGCCGGGCGGCGGCGAGTTCGATGGCCAGGGGCAGGCCGTCGAGGCGCCGGCAGATCTCGGCGCACGCCTCGGGGTCGTCCTGGACGCGGAAGCCGGGCCGGGCCACCGCGCCACGGTCGGCGAGCAGCCGCAGCGCGACCGGCTCC
>KL569130.1:29166-29380 GCA_000715635.1 Streptomyces violaceus
CAGCGGCTCCACGGGCCGCAGCAACTCCCCCGGCACGCCCAGGGGTTCACGGCTGGTGGCGAGAACGGTGAGTCCCGGGCAGCGCTCCAGCAGTTCCTCGGCGAGCCGGGCGGCTGCGTCGGCGACGTGCTCGCAGTTGTCGAGGATCAGCAGCATGCGGGGTCTGGAGCAGTGCTCGGCGAGCCGCTCGACGGGGTCGTCGAGCCGGTCGGCG
>KL569130.1:29621-30366 GCA_000715635.1 Streptomyces violaceus
GCCGGTCGGCGACGGCGGCCCGGATGCCCTCGGAGCCCGCGCCGTACAGCACGGTCTCGCGGGCGCCGACGGCGGTGAGCACGGCTTCCGGGACGGCGGCGGGGTCGTCGACCGGGGCGAGTTCGGCCAGCCAGACACCGCCGGTCATGGTGGGCCGTACGGTCTCGGCGGCCTCCTGCGACAGCCGTGTCTTGCCGGCCCCGCCGGGCCCGAGCAGCGTGACCAGCCGGGCGGTGGTGAGATCGCCGCGGATGGTCTCGATGTCCCTCTCGCGGCCGATGAAGGAGGTGAGCCGGGCCCGCAGGTTGCCGACGGGCTGAGGCTCGGCGGCGGACGCGGCTACGGGCCTGTCCCCCAGACTCAGCAACTCCGCGTGCAGGGACCGCAGTTCCGGCCCCGGGTCGGCCCCCAGCCGGTCGGCGAGCAGCCGCCGGACCTCTTCGTAGGCGTCCAGGGCCTCCGCCGTGCGGCCGGCGTCGCGCAGGGCGCGCAGGCGCAGGGTCTGGAGGGGTTCGTCCAGGGGATGGCTGTCGCACAGGGCCGTCAGCTCCGGCAGGGACTGCTCGGCCTGGCCGAGGGCGAGGGCGGCGGTGTGGCGGGCACGCAGGACGTCCAGGCGGCGGGTGTCCCGGCGGGCCGCCTCGGCGGTGCGGTCGGGGAGGTCGGCGAGGGCCGGGCCGCGCCACAGGGCGAGGGCGTCGTCGAGGATCACGGCGGCCTTGGCGGGGTCATCGTCGGCCAGGGC
>KL569130.1:30561-31010 GCA_000715635.1 Streptomyces violaceus
GCCGTGAGCCGGTACCCGCCCTCGACGGAGGCGACCGCGTCCGCCCCGAGGGCCCGCCGCAACCGCCCGACCAGCGCCTGCAGCGCCGCCGGCCCGTCGGCGGGCGGGGCACCGTCCCACACCTCGTCGACGAGCAGCCGCACGGGAACGGTACGGCCGGCCCGCAGAGCGAGCACGGTCAGCAGCGCACGCAACCGCGCCCCGCCCACCGAAACGACCGTGCCGTCGGTGCGGAGCGCCTGAGTGGTGCCGAGGATGCGGTAGCGCACGGGGTCCATTGTCTCCGGTGGTACGAGGACGGGTCACGACGTTCGACGGCGCGGCGGGCGGCTGGCCGGGGTGGCCGGGATGAGGTGGCCGGGCCGAGGCCGGCCGGGTCGCCGAGCTGGGCGGCCGGGCCATGGACGGCAGGGTCGCCGGGCCCCAGCAGCCGCACCGAGGCCGACTGG
>KL569130.1:31341-31501 GCA_000715635.1 Streptomyces violaceus
TGGCCGGGTGACCGGGCCGGGGCCGGGTCGCCAAGCCCGAACCGACCGAGACGCCGGGTCCCGGTCGCCCAGCAACCTGAGCCAGGTGGCCGGACCCGGGCCGGCCGCGTCTCCGGGCTCCAGCAGCCGCACCGAGGCCTGTCTCTTATACACATCTCTG
>KL569130.1:31782-31920 GCA_000715635.1 Streptomyces violaceus
AGGCCGGGTGGGCGGCCGCAGGTGTCAGGGGGGACAGCCGGTGCGTGACGGGCGTCAGAGCGGGTGAGGGGTGTCAGGCGGGCCGGCACGGGAGAGCGCGGGCGGTGCCCTGCACCGGCGCCGCGGGCGTGGAGTGTC
>KL569130.1:32167-33600 GCA_000715635.1 Streptomyces violaceus
GGAATCGGCCCGTCCCGCCCCGCCGCCGCGACGCTCAGGCACGACGACGGGGCCGCCCGGCGGGCCCCGGGTTCCGGCCGGACCGGACCGTGCTCAGGGACTCCAGCAGGGACGTCAGGGCCTCCGCGGGAATGCCCTGTGTCTCAGCGCCCGGCTCGGTGCCCTGCTGGGGCATGCCCCGGGCCGTGCGGACGGCGTGCGAGAGCCAGGAGTCCGTGCCCGGTACCTCCAGGGTCACCACCACCGCCGACTCCATCCGCCGGCGCCCCTGCTCCGCGGCATCGTCGGCGAACCACTTCGGGCACTGCTCGACCGGCCTCAGACTCCGCTCCCCCAGCACCGGCTCCCAGGAGCGCGAGCCGGGCGCGCTCTCGGCGTAGCCCTGGGACAGCACCTGCACGGCCCGCACCCGCCCGGCGACCTGGGGCCAGGACGCGCCGTGCCGCTCGACGGAGAGCAGCCCGACCGACCGGATCCGCCCCCGGGGCTCCGGCCCCGGATCGTCCTCGGCGTCGGGATCCCCGCCCAGTGCCACCGTGAGGCCCGTCTCCTCCCGCACCACCCGGACGCCGCCCACGCACTCCACCGGCCCGGCGACCTTGGTGAGCTGGTCGTGCCAGCCACCGCCGTACACGTCGTCCGCGTCCAAGAGAAGCAGGGGCCAGCTCACTTCGTCCCCCACCGAGAACGGCGTGCCGCAGCACTCCATCTGCCAGTCCGCGTAGAACACGTGCCAGAGCCCCATACCCCCACCCTCTCCGGAACCGACCGCCCCGCGCGAGACGTTTTCCCCGTGCGCCCGGTACGGTCGGGCAGTCCCACCGCGTGTCCGAAGAGTGCAGGGAGCCCCATGACCACCGCCACCAGCCGCCACAGCGAGCGCCGGATCAGTCCCGTGTTCGTCGGGATTCTGGCCGTGACGGCGGTCACGGGATGGGCGACCTGGACCGGGTTCGCGGAGCAGCCCGGCGTCGCCGTGTTCCTCTTCGTGACGGCGGCCTGGATCGTCTCCCTGTGTCTGCACGAGTACGCGCACGCGCGCACCGCCCTGCACAGCGGCGACCTCTCGGTCGGGGAGAAGGGCTATCTGACCCTGAACCCCTTGAAGTACACGCACGCGCTGCTGAGCATCGTGCTCCCGGTGATCTTCGTGATCATGGGCGGGATCGGCCTGCCCGGCGGCGCGGTGTTCATCGAGCGGGGCCGGATCCAGGGACGCTGGCGGCACAGTCTGATCTCGGCGGCGGGTCCGCTGACGAACGTACTGTTCGCGATCGTCTGCACGGCCCCGTTCTGGCTGGACGCCCTGGACGGCGTGCCGAGCGACTTCCGGTTCGCTCTGGCCTTCCTCGCCCTGCTCCAGGTGACGGCCGCGCTGCTGAACTTCCTGCCGGTGCCGGGCCTGGACGGCTACGGCGTGATCGAGCCGTGGC
>KL569130.1:33827-34899 GCA_000715635.1 Streptomyces violaceus
CTACGGCGTGATCGAGCCGTGGCTGTCGTACGGCATCCGGCGCCAGGTGGAGCCGTTCGCGCCGTTCGGCCTGCTGTTCGTGTTCGCGCTGCTGTGGCTGCCCGCGGTGAACGGCGTGTTCTTCGACGTGATCGACACGATCCTGAAGTCCCTGCAGATCAGCGACTTCGAGACGTACTGCGGTCAGGAGCTGTACCGCTTCTGGCAGGGCTCGAACGAGTTCTGCCAGGCGGCTCCGTGACGGAAGCGGTCAGTGCGTGACCGACTTCCGGGCCCTGGCGCGGCGCAGGTAGTACCAGGTCATGTTCGACGACAGTCCGGCGAGCAGCACCCAGACGATCCCCAGCCAGCTGCCCTGCACGAAGGAGACCACGGCCGCGGCCACGGAGAGGACGCAGACGATCAGGGCGTAGATGGCGAGGCGGGGCATGTCGGTCGGCTCCTGTCGGGGGACACTGCTGGCACTGCTGGTGCCGTCCAGTGTCCCCCATCGACCTCACCCGCTCACACGTCGGTGACGCGCAGCCCGGCGTGCGCCTTGTAGCGGCGGTTCACGGAGATCAGGTTCGCCACCAGCGACTCCACCTGGTGGGCGTTGCGCAGCCGCCCCGCGAAGATGCCGCGCATACCGGGGATACGGCCGGCCAGCGCCTGGACGATCTCGACATCCGCCCGCACCTCGCCGAGCACCATCACATCGGTGTCGATCTCCTCGATCTCCGGGTCCTGGAGCAGCACGGCCGACAGGTGGTGGAAGGCGGCCGTGACCCGGGAGTCCGGCAGCAGGGCGGCGGCCTGCTCGGCGGCGCTGCCCTCCTCGGGCTTGAGCGCGTAGGCGCCCTTCTTGTCGAAGCCGAGCGGGTTGACGCAGTCGACGACGAGCTTGCCGGCCAGTTCCTCGCGCAGGGACTCGAGGGTCTTGCCGTGGCCGTCCCACGGCACGGCGACGATCACGATGTCGCTGCGGCGCGCGGTCTCGGCGTTGTCGGCGCCCTCGACGCCGTGTCCGAGTTCCTCGGCGGCGGACTGGGCGCGCTCGGCCGCCCGCGAGCCGATGATCACCTTCTGGCCG
>KL569130.1:35136-37114 GCA_000715635.1 Streptomyces violaceus
GGCCAGGCCCTTGCCCTGCGGCCCGGTCCCGCCGAGCACCCCGACGACGAGTCCGGAGACGTCGGGCAGATCCCAGGGGTCCTTGGCGGGGGCCTTCTGGGCGTTGTCGGTGGCAGCACTGTCGGTAGAGGTCATGGCCCCGACTTTACGTCCGCGCCGGCGCCCCCGACGGTTCAGGTCAGCTCGGTCACGGGCACCCGCCGGAAGGTGATCGTCTCGTAGGCGCCGAAGTCGCCGGTCTCGTACAACAGCCCCACGGTGTCCGGGTCGATGCGGGCCAGATCGGAGTACTCGGCGGGCAGGCCGTCCACCGTGTACGCGGGACGCCAGGTGGTGCCGCCGTCGGTGGAGGCGCGGATCGTCATCAGGGCGCGGAAACCCGGGTCGGCCGGGCCGGAGTACAGGAGCAGGTCGGGGTCGCGGAGTTGGAGGACGCTTGCCTCGCAGACCGGGGCGGCGAGGCCGGCCTGCGGGCGGAAGGGCTTCACCAGGGTCTGGCCACCGTCCGCGAGTGGGCGTCGGCGCGGGTGCCGGGCGAGGTGGAATCGTTGCGCGTGTTGAAGTAGACGCGGCCGTCGGGGAGTTCGGCGGCGGTGGTCTCGTTGGCGTTGACGTAGCCGTCGGTGTTGCCGTCGACGTACCCGATCCGCCAGGTGGCGCCCCGGTCGTCGCTGAGCAGGCTGTGGCCGCCGTTGTATCGGCCCTCGGTGCCGTTGTCCGTGCCGGTGGGAGGCACGGAGTGGTTGGCGGGGACGAGGATCCGGCCTGTGCTCAGCTGGATGGCGTGGCCGGGGGTGGTGGCGTACCAGCGCCACCGCGGCCTCTTGGTCTCCTGGGTGATCTCCTTCGGCGGCGACCAGGTGAGTCCCTCGTCGTCGCTGTGCCGCACCCAGACGCGGCGCCCGTCCGCCGCGCTCACCTTGCCGCGCCGGATGGCGTCCTCGGTGGCGAGGGCCGCGTTGCGCACGTGCACGAGCAGGACGCGGCCGGTGTCGAGGACGACGGGGGCGGGGTTGCCGGCGAGGGCGTCGCCGTTCTCCGCGGCGACCTGGAGCGGGCCCCAGGTACGGCCGCCGTCCGTGGAGCGTTTGAGGACGATGTCGATGTCGCCGAAGTCGTCCTTGGAGCCGACCCGGCCCTCACAGAAGGCGAGCAGGGTGGCGATGGGGGTGCCCCCGCTCGAGCGGAGCCGAGAGCGGGGGACGGTGGCGACGACGGCGGGGATCCGGAAGCTCGCGTATCCCTCGCGGCCGGCGCGGAAGGGGACGCTGGTCTCGGTCATCGGCGGGCTCCTCCGGTCGTTCGACAGTGGCACGGGTGACCGGTTGCTCTGCCCAAGCCGGGCTAATTCGTGGTGAATTCCACATCACGAGTGGCCGGTTGGGACAGGATGCGGTCGCATGGATGCCGTACGGGTCGCGCTGCTGCGGGAAGTGCTCGCCGGGACCGAGTGGCTGGGCGCCACGCGGCGGTTCGCCGGGGCGCTGCGGGGGTCGGTGGTGTCGCACGGGGGCGGGCTGCTGCTCGTCGGCACGCCGGAGTACGAGCCGTGGCATCTGGCCGCGCACCTGGTGGACGAGGCCGCGTGGTCGGGCACGCCGGAGCTGGCCCCGACGCTGGTACGGCACGACGCGCGCCCCTGCGACCCGGCGCATCTCGCGGTCGGTCTGGGGCGGCTGGAGGCGGCCCGGCGGGGCGAGACGCTGCTGGTGGTGTCCCCCGAGGGACCTGCCGCGCCACTCCTTGAACGGGTGTCCGACGCCCGGCGCGCCGGGGCGACTGTCCTGGCCCTCGGCCCCGGCGCGGGGGAACTGCCGGCGATGGCCCATGAGTCCCTGGCCGTGCCCGCCGGCTCGGAACTGGACCTGGACACGGTCCAGCACCTGGTCAGCGCGGCGGCCGGGGAGAACGCCCTGCCGACCCCACGGGGCCGGCGCCGCTTCCGGGACAGGGTGTCGAGGCTGGCGGAGCATTTGAC
>KL569130.1:37312-38966 GCA_000715635.1 Streptomyces violaceus
GCGTCCGTGGCGGCGTCAGCGGCCGCCCCGGACGCCGGGGGACGTGCTCAGGCGGTGTCGTCCCGGCCGCCCGCCGGGGCGTCGTGCCACTTGGGGTCGTTCTCCCACTGGAGGTTGCGCTCGCGGGCGGTCGCCATCGCGTGTTCGGCCTCCGTGCGGGAGGCGTACGGCCCGAACCGGTCCTTGTTGGGGCACTCCGGCCCCTCCTCGACCTTCTTGTGCTCCAGGCAGTAGTACCACTCACCCGGCTTGCCGACCGTGCGCTTCTTGAACAGGGCCATGACCAGCTCCTCTCGCCACCGACATGTTCCCCCGTGGGCGCTGGTTAGACTCGCTGGCATGTCTGGCCAGTCGCTGCTCGCACCGGGGGAGCTGTCCCCCACCCGTTCCGTGCCCGGAAACATCCGCCGCCCCGAGTACGTCGGCAAGCCCGCGCCGACGCCGTACACCGGACCGGAGGTGCAGACCCCCGAGACGATCGAGGCGATGCGCGTCGCCGGCCGGATCGCCGCCCGGGCGATGGCGGAGGCCGCGAAGCTGATCACCCCCGGGGTGACCACGGACGAGCTGGACAGAGTGGCGCACGCGTACATGTGCGACCACGGCGCCTACCCCTCGACGCTGGGCTACCGCGGCTTCCCGAAGTCGCTGTGCAGCTCGGTCAACGAGGTCATCTGTCACGGCATCCCGGACTCCACCGTCCTGCGCGACGGCGACATCATCAACCTCGACGTTACGGCGTACATCGGCGGCGTGCACGGTGACAACAACGCGACGTACCTGGTGGGCGACGTCGACGAGGAGTCGCGGCTGCTGGTGGAGCGGACGCGGGAGTCCCTCGACCGCGCGATCAAGGCGGTCCGGCCCGGCCGGCAGATCAACATCATCGGCCGGGTCATCGAGTCGTACGCCAAGCGCTTCGGCTACGGGGTGGTCCGGGACTTCACCGGCCACGGCATCAACAGCTCGTTCCACTCGGGCCTGATCATCCCGCACTACGACAGCCCGCACGCGACGACGGTCATCCAGCCCGGGATGACGTTCACGATCGAGCCGATGCTGACGCTCGGGACGCACGAGTACGACATGTGGGACGACGGCTGGACGGTCGTCACGAAGGACCGCAAGCGGACGGCCCAGTTCGAGCACACGCTGGTGGTGACGGACACGGGCGCGGAGATCCTCACGCTGCCGTAGCACCACCGCACGCACACCGTCGAACGGCCCGCTCTCCTCGGAGGGCGGGCCGCTTTTTCGGATCCGGACTCCGCACGGGATCCTCGGGGCAGGTTTTTACCGACACTACGTCGGGAAGTTTACCGACAACAGGTCGGAAAGGCTATTGACTTAGGTTAGCCTAACCACAGAAAGTGTCGCCATGGAATCCTTCTCGACCCTCATTCGGACCGCTTCCCGAGAGCAGCACGAGGAGGTCAGGGGCTCGACCTTCATGAGCGACCTGCTGGGGCACAAACTGGGCGTCGACGCGTTCGCGCGCTACACCGAGCAGCTGTGGTTCGTGTACGGGGCGCTGGAGTCGGGGGCCGCGCGGCTGGCGGCGGACCCGGTGGCCGGCCCGTTCGTCCGCCCGGAGCTGTTCCGTATGACCTCGCTGGAGCAGGACCTGGAGTATCTGCGCGGCCCCGGCTGGCGG
>KL569130.1:39136-42083 GCA_000715635.1 Streptomyces violaceus
GGAGTATCTGCGCGGCCCCGGCTGGCGGTCGGGCATCAGCGCGCTGCCCGCCACGCTGGAGTACGCGGAGCGGATCACCGAGTGCGCCGACGCCTGGCCGGCCGGCTATGTGGCCCACCACTACACCCGCTACCTCGGCGACCTCTCCGGCGGGCAGATCATCCGCGACACGGCCGAGAAGGCGTGGGGTTTCACGAAGAAGGGCGACGGGGTCCGCTTCTACGTCTTCGAGCAGATCCCCAACCCGGCCGCCTTCAAGCGGAGTTACTGCGCACTGCTGGACGCGGTGCCCGGTGACGAGCTGGAGCGGCAGCGGGCCGTGGCCGAGTGCAAGCGGGCGTACGCGCTGAACAACGCGGTGTTCCAGGCGCTGGGCGCGGAGTTCCCGCTGTCGGCGTGAGCCCGGAGGCCACCGCCTGGTTCAGCGCTCGAGGTGCACCCGGCCGCCGACCTCGGTCCACCCGCCCGGCTGGGGCGCGGTCAGCAGCTGGGAGCCCGCTCCCTGGGTGATGTTGAGGGCCCGGCCCAGCCGGTCGGTGAGCAGCAGGGCAGCCGCCCCGGTCGCCTCGTCCTCGTCGATGCCGTCGCCGCGGCCGGGGAAGGCCCGGGCGCGGACCCGGCCGGCGGGCTCGTCCTCCCAGGCCCAGGCGTAGACCCACTCCCCCGGCGGCGGTACGGCCAGATCGTCGACCTCGGCGGCGCTGCCGTACTGCCGCAGGGTGCGCGGCGGCACCCACTCCGCCCGCGCCTCGATCCAGCAGAACTCGCCGTCCTGCCGGGCGCCGACCGCCCCGGCGGGGACGACCAGTTCGGGCACGTCGAGCAGCCACGCCGTCCCGACGCAGGGATGCCCGGCGAAGGGCAGCCGCAGGGTCGGTGTGTAGATGTCGATCACGCCGCGCTCGGGATCGTCGACGAACACGGTCTCGCTGAAGCCGAGTTTCGCGGCGAACTCCTGCCGCTCGCTCTCCTCGGGCAGCACCGAACCCTCGCGGACGACCCCGAGTTCATTGCCGTATCCACCGCGCGGCCCGCAGAAGACACGGAGTACGTCGTAGTCAGTCACGAGGGCATTCTGCCTTGAACTCCTCACCGCCACGACGACCGACAGAGAGCGAAGGCAAGGCTGGATGACCGTCCTGGAGAGGCCCACCACGAGCGCCCCGGCAAAGAGCCCGCCCCGAAGACGCCGTACGACGACGTGGCTGCTGACCGCCGTACTGGTCGCCGCCCTTCTCGTGGTCCCGCACCTGCTGCGCATGCTGGCCGGCCCCGGACACCGGTTCCTCATTCCGGGCAGCGCGCTGCTCGGCGCGCTCGTCCTGCTGGCGGCGGATCTGACGGCCCGTACGGTCGCCGCGCCCGCCGAACTCCCCCTCGGGGTGCTGACCGCTCTGCTCGGCAGCCCGTTCTTCTTCTGGCTGCTGCGCCGCACCCGGCGCCGACAAGGAGGCTGGGCGTGATCCGCCTGCGTACCCGACGTCCCACTCCCCCTGTCCCGCCCGCGCCCGGCGACATCCTGACCGAGACCCGAGGCCTGCATGTCCGGCTCGGCGCCCGCGAGGTACTGAAGGATGTCGACCTCACGGTCCGCGCCGGTGAGGTCCTCGCCCTGGTCGGCCCCAACGGGGCGGGAAAGTCGACGCTGTTGAGCGCCCTGGCCGGCGATGTCCCGGCCGCCTAGGGGGTCGTACGCGTCCACGGCCGCCCGGCGGCGGACTGGCCCGCACCCGATCTCGCCCTGCGCCGGGCGGTCCTGCCGCAGTCCGCGGCGCTCTCCTTCCCCTTCACGGTCGAGGAGGTCGTCCGCATGGGCCGGGCGCCGCACGCCGCGTCCCCCACCACGGCCCCGGCCGACGACGACCGGGCCGTCGCCGAGGCCATGGCCGCCACCGAGGTGACCGTTTTCGCCACGCGTCCGTTCTCCGCGCTCAGCGGCGGCGAGCGGGCCCGGGTCGCGCTGGCCCGGGTCCTCGCCCAGCACCCCCCGCTCCTCCTGCTCGACGAACCGACCGCGGCGCTGGACCTGCGGCACCAGGAACTGGTGCTGCGGCTGTGCCGGTCAAGGGCGCACGCCGGTGACGCGGTGGTCGTGGTGGTGCACGACCTGGGACTCGCCGCGGCCTACGCGCACCGGGTCGCGCTCCTGTGCGCCGGTCGCGTCTCGGCGGACGGCCCGCCCTCCGAGGTCCTCTCCGAACGACTGCTGACCGAGGTCTACGACCAGCCCGTCGAGGTCCTCCCGCACCCCAGGACGGGAGCGCGCCTGGTGCACCCCCGACGGGAGCCTTGACCCCTCCTTGACTCATTCATGACGGCGATTTTGAGCCACTCGAGTCATCCTTATGTGCACCTTAGGTGAGCCTCACCTTCCCTTCCCTGGAGCCCTCATGCGACCCGCCAGCCCCGCTTCCCTCGCGATCGCCGTCGCGGCGGCCCTGACCGCCGTCACCGGCTGCACCGAGAAGAGCAACGCCAAGGACGGCGACCACGTCGTCCACGTCACGGCGACGGACGACAAGTGCGAGGTGTCGAAGAAGGAGTTCCCGGCCGGGCACGTCGAGCTGGCCGTCGAGAACAAGGGTTCCAAGGTCACCGAGGTCTACGTCCTCTTCCCCGACGACCGCGTGGTCACCGAACGGGAGAACATAGGCCCCGGCACCAAGCAGCGCGTCACCGCCGAGGTGAAGGCCGGCGACTACCAGATCGCCTGCAAGCCCGGCATGAAGGGCAAGGGCATCCGCCAGGCCGTCAAGGTCACCGGCGGCAAGGCCGTCCAGCGCGACCCGCGTCTGGACAAGGCCGTCGCGGCCTACCGCGCCTACGTCCAGGCTCAGGCCGACGAGACGCTGCCCAAGGCCGAGACGTTCGCACAGGCCGTCAAGGACGGCGACCTCGACGCCGCGAAGAAGGCGTACGCCCCCTCCCGCATCGGCTGGGAGCGCAC
>KL569130.1:42266-43677 GCA_000715635.1 Streptomyces violaceus
ACTGGGAGCGCACCGAGCCGGTCGCCGAGTCCTTCGGCGACATCGACCCGAAGGTCGACGTCCGCGAGGACGGCCTGGAGGACGGCCAGGACCCGGCCACCGACTGGACCGGCTGGCACCGCCTGGAGAAGGCCCTCTGGCAGGACAAGAAGATCGGCGACCGCGAGAAGGAACTCGCCGGCACGCTCATCACCGACCTGAAGGACTGGCAGAAGCGGGTCGGCAAGGCCGAGATCACCCCCACCTCCATGGCCAACGGCGCCAAGGAACTCCTCGACGAGGTCGCCACCGGCAAGGTCACCGGCGAGGAGGAGCGCTACTCGCACACCGACCTGGTCGACTTCAAGGCCAACGTCGAGGGCGCGCAGCAGTCGTACGAGCTGCTGAAGCCGGTCGCCAAGGAGAACGACGCGGCCCTCGTCACCGAACTGGACAAGCAGTTCGCCGCCCTCAACACCCTGCTCGACAAGTACCGCCCGAACACCACGTCCTACGACTTCACCTCGTACGACAAGGTCGGCAAGGCGGACCGCAAGGAGCTGTCGGACGCGGTGAACGCCCTGGCGGAGCCGTTGTCCAAGCTCGCCGCAGCGGTCGCGAAGTAGCAGGACATCACCATGACGGACACCAACTCTCCTTCCCCCTCCCGCCGTTCACTGCTCGGCTGGGGCGGCGCGGGCCTAGCGCTCGGCGCCGCCGCGGCCGGCGGAGCGGTCGCGATGGCCCGCGGCGACGACGAAGCCCCGGCAGACGCCGGAGCCGCGGTCCCCTTCCACGGCGCGCACCAGGCGGGCATCGCCACCCCGGTACAGGACCGCCTGCACTTCGCCGCGTTCGACGTGACGACCGACGACCGCCCGCAGTTCGTCCAGCTGCTGAAGGACTGGACGGAGGCCGCCCGGCGGATGACGGCCGGATACCCGGTGGGCGAGGGTGCCTACGGCGGCCTGCCCGAGGCGCCCCCCGACGACACGGGCGAGGCCTTGGGCCTCAAACCCTCCCGCCTGACGCTCACGATCGGCTTCGGCCCGTCCCTCTTCAGGAAGTTCGACCTCGCGGACCACCGCCCCGAAGCCCTGGCCGACCTGCCGAAGTTCGCGGGCGACAACCTCGACGAAACCCGCAGCGGCGGCGACCTGTGCGTCCAGGCCTGCGCGGACGACCCACAGGTGGCCGTGCACGCCATCCGCAACCTGGCCCGCATCGGGATGGGCAAGGTGGTCATCCGCTGGTCGCAGCTCGGCTTCGGCAAGACGTCGTCGACGACGCCCGAGGCACAGACCCCGCGCAACCTGATGGGCTTCAAGGACGGTACGCGCAACATAGCGGGCACGGAGACGGACCGCCTGCGCGAGCACGTCTGGGTGTCCGAGAAGGCCGGCCCGGCCTGGATGACAGGCGGCTCCTACCT
>KL569130.1:43831-45200 GCA_000715635.1 Streptomyces violaceus
CAGAGATGTGTATAAGAGACAGCGCATGCACATCGAGACGTGGGACCGCACCTCCCTCCAGGAGCAGGAGGACATCTTCGGCCGCGACAAGGGCGAGGGCGCCCCGGTCGGCAAGGCCAAAGAGCGCGACAAGCCGTTCCTGAAGGCGATGAAGCCTGACGCGCACGTCCGGCTCGCGCACCCCGACTCCAACCAGGGGGCGACGATCCTGCGCCGCGGCTACTCCTTCACCGACGGCACGGACGGCCTGGGCCGCCTGGACGCGGGCCTGTTCTTCCTGGCCTACCAGCAGGACGTCCGCGAGGGCTTCATCCCGATCCAGCGCAACCTGGCCACGGACGCGCTCAACGAGTACATCCAGCACGTGGGTTCGGCGCTCTTCGCGATCCCGCCGGGCGTCCGCGACAAGGACGACTGGTGGGGCCGGACGCTGTTCTCCGAGGAGGCCTGAGCCCGATGTTCTCCAACTACCTGATCGGCCTGCGCGAGGGGCTGGAGGCGAGCCTGGTCGTCTGCATCCTCATCGCCTACCTGGTCAAGACGGACCGCAAGGACGCCCTGAAGCCGATCTGGACCGGCATCGGCGTGGCGGTGGCCCTCGCGCTCGGCTTCGGCTGCGCGCTCGAATTCGGCTCCCAGGAGCTGACGTTCCAGGCTCAGGAGGCGCTGGGCGGCTCCCTCTCCATCCTCGCGGTCGGTCTGGTGACCTGGATGGTGTTCTGGATGCGCCGCACCGCCCGCCATCTCAAGGCGGAGCTGCACGGCAGGCTGGACGCGGCCCTGGCGATGGGCACGGGGGCGCTGGTCGCCACGGCGTTCCTGGCCGTGGGCCGGGAGGGCCTGGAGACGGCCCTGTTCGTCTGGGCCTCGGTCCACGCGGCGAGCGACGGCACGCCGCGGCCGCTGGTGGGCGTGGGTCTGGGTCTTGCGACGGCGGTCGCTCTGGGCTGGCTGTTCTACCGGGGCGCGCTGCGCATCAACCTGGCGAAGTTCTTCACGTGGACCGGCGGCATGCTCGTGGTCGTGGCCGCGGGCGTACTGGCGTACGGCTTCCACGACCTCCAGGAGGCCGACTTCCTGCCCGGCCTCACGAACAAGGCCTTCGACATCTCCGGCACGATTCCTCCGGACAGTTGGTACGGCACGCTCCTCAAGGGCGTGTTCAACTTCCAGCCGGACCCGACGGTCCTCCAGGTGACGGTGTGGCTCCTGTACCTGATCCCGACCCTGGTGCTGTTCCTGGCACCGACCGGCCTCGGACAACGCCGAACACCGACAACGGCGGCCAGCGACAGCTGAGGCCGGGGCGTTGCGCAGCTCGGCGCGACGAGGTGCTCGGCGTCGGTGCCGGTGCCGGGTGGGTCCGCAG
>KL569130.1:45470-46186 GCA_000715635.1 Streptomyces violaceus
GAGCAGGCGCACCCACCCCGCCCCAACCGCCGGAGGCACCCGGTAGGGTTCGCCTCCGGAAAGGGGAAGGTGAAGGCACCCGATGATCAGGGATCGCGACCCTCGAACACTCCGCACGCTTGGCCGGAGGACCCTCATATCGGCCTCGGTGACCGCTTTGTCGTTGACGGCGAGCGGATGCGTCGTCGTGCACGGCGAACGGGAGATCCTCCCGTCGACGACCCGCGCCGAAGCCGCCAAGGCCCTCCAGGAGTTCACGACCGCGTACAACGACGCCGACAAGGCCTACGACGCCTCCCTGGACGCCGAGCACACCACCGGCGCCCTCGCCGACATCGACTCGGCTCGTCTGAAGGCCGGCCAGAAGAACAACCCGGGCGGCAACCCGAACCACACGCCGCTGAAGCTGACGGACGCGAAGTTCACGATCCCGAAGAAGGCCGGCTGGCCCCGCTGGTTCGTCGTCGACGCCGCCGGCAACAAGGGCGGCACCGCCCGCTGGCTGCTCGTGTTCACCCGCAGCAGCCTCGACGATCCGTTCCAGGTCGCGTACCTGACCCTCGTCGCCCCCGGCAAGGTCCCGGAGTTCAAGAAGGACGCGGACGGCTGGGCCGAGTCGGTCCCCGTGAACTCGACGAGCATGGCGGCGAAGCCCGGCGACCTGAGCCAGACGTACACGACGTACTGTCTCTTATACACATCTCTGAGCGGGCTGG
>KL569130.1:46357-47370 GCA_000715635.1 Streptomyces violaceus
ATGTGTATAAGAGACAGACACCAAGAGGCCGGGCCTGGTCACCCAGTACATCGACGAGCCGCTGACGAACGGCGACTACGGGCCGCTGGCGCTGCGCACGACGGACGGCGGGGCGCTGGTGTTCTTCACCACGCGGCACTACGAGAAGCAGACGGCCTACGCGGGCACGACGTTCCCGACCCCGAACAAGGACGTGCTCGCCCTCACGAAGGGCGAGATCAAGCAGTCCCTCATGCTGGAGTTCGTCTCCAACGAGGTGGCGCTGGACCCGAAGGGCCAGGGCAAGGTGACGATCCTGGGCCGGATCCAGGGAATGACCTCCGCGGAGGGCTCGTAGCTCAGGGCCCCGGCCGGCTCAGAGTCTCGACCGGCTCAGGGCCTCAGCGCCGCGAAGGCCACGCCGACCCCGCGGAGTCGGCGTCGACGTACCGGCCGCAGACCTCGGTGAGCACCTCCAGCAGGCTCAACGGGTCCGGCAGCTCATGCTCCGGCCCGCGCACCCACCGCACCGCCCGCCCGTCACCGGGCAGCCGGGCCGGCGGCACGAGGACGTAGGAGCCACGGCAGTGCCAGCGCAGCCCGGGGTGCTCGTCCGCCGTCTCGGGGTGGCAGTCCAGCTCGCACGGCCACCACTCGTCCTCGTCCTCGGGCGTCCCGCGGGTGAGGGTGAAGAGGAGCATGCGGCCGTCGTCGCTCTCGGCGACCGGCCCGACCTCGACACCCTCCGCGAGCAGCCGCTCCAACGCGTCGCGACCGGCATCCAGGGGCACGTCGAGGACGTCGTGCACCATGCCGGTCGCGGTGATGAAGTTGGCTTCGGGCTGGTGGCGGGCCCAGCGCTCGATCTGGGCTCGGTCGGTGGTGGACTGCGTCTGCCAGGCGAAGGACACGGGGTGCCGGGCCGGGGTGGGACAGCCGACGCGGTCGCAGGAGCAGCGGTAGCCGGCCGGGTGGGCCGCGGGCGCGAGGGGCAGTCCCGCGCCGGCGGCGGCGAGCAGCAGGGCCTCACGGCC
>KL569130.1:47620-48275 GCA_000715635.1 Streptomyces violaceus
GGCGCGCAGCCACTGGGTGAGTTTGCCCTGCAGGCCGGTCCGACCGCCGAACTCCGCGCTCATCTATCCCCTCGCCTCGCTGTCGTGCGGAACAGCATGCCCTATGGTCCCATCTTCCCGCGCACCGGGGGGCCAGTGCCCACATCCGGGGCAGGAGCTATGAGACGGGTACCGGTGGGGCGAGCGAGGCATATGCCGCACCGATATCGGTGTCATTGCCCGCTTTGACCTGACATGGCGCCCTACCGTATCGCCATGGTCACAACGATCGCGCTGACGGGCCTGGCCACCGCGGCTTCCGTGGTCGCGCTGACCCTCACGGGACACGGCACCGCCCCGATGCCGCTGGAGTGGGGCACCGGCCCGCTGACGGTGGCGGCACTCCCCCGGATCACCTACGTCGCGCACCGCGGCGGCGCCCACGAGGTCCCCGAGAACAGCATGTCGGGGCTGATGACCGCCTACCGGCGCGGTACGGCCCAGGTACTGGACTTCGACACGCGGCTGCTGCGCGACGGCACGCCGGTGGTGTTCCACGACGAGACCCTGAACCGCACCACCTACCTGGGCGGCGAGGTGCGCCGCCTGGACGCCCTGGAGTGGCAGGGCGTACGGCTGCGCCCGAGGGACGCGCTGCCCGGGAGCTGGCGGTCGG
>KL569130.1:48495-50039 GCA_000715635.1 Streptomyces violaceus
CAGAGATGTGTATAAGAGACAGGTCGCGGAGGTCCTGGACCGTTTCGGCGGGCGGATCGTGCTGATGCTGGAGGCGAAGGATCCGCGGAGTCTGGACCGGCTGGCCGGCCTGATCCGGGCGCGTGGCCTGACCCGCTCGGTCTTCGTGAACTCCAACGACCCCGGGGTGGCCCGGCGCGCCCACCGCCTCGGCCTGCTCACACAGGTGTGGCGCTCGGCGCGGCAGCTGCGCACGGACCGCCCGCAGCGCTGGCGGTCGTACGTCGACCTGCTGGACGTGGACCACCGGGCGCGCGACGCGGACCTGGTGCGGGCGGTGAACTCGGGGATCGCGCGGGTGTGGGCGCACACGGTGGTGACGGACGCGCAGCGGAACCGGGTGCTGGCGCTGGGGTGCACCGGGGTCATCACGGACACGCCGGGGCGGCTGGCGCGGGCCGCTCAGCGGGGCGCGAGGCCGTGGAGGGCGTAGTCGACGAGGGTGTCGGTGTACTCGTAGGAGATCGGGCCGGTGTACTGGAGCCAGCGCTGGGCGAGGGGGGAGACCCAGAGTTCGAGGGCGATGCGCGGGTCGACGTCCGGGCGGACCTGGCCGGCCTCCTGCGCGGAGCGCACCCGGTCGGCGTACATCTGGAGCGACGGTTCGAGGAGCTTGGCCACGGCGATGCGGCCCAGCTGCTCGTCGACCACTCCCTCGGCGGCCAGGGCGCGGGAAGGGCCCTCGAAGCGGGGGTCCCGGAGCTGGTCGACGGTGAGGCGCAGGACGGCCTTGAGGTCGGCGGCGAGGTCGCCGGTGTCCGGGATGGCGAACTCGTACTCCGGACCCGCGTCCCGGGACGCCTGTTCGCTCAGGTCGAGGAAGGCCTCCAGCAGGACATCGGCCTTGGAGGACCACCAGCGGTAGATCGTCTGCTTGCCGACACCGGCCCGGGCGGCGATGCCCTCGATGGTGGTCTTGGGGTAGCCGACCTCCGCGACGAGCGTGAGGGCGGCGTCGTAGATGGCGCGACGGGACCTCTCGCTGCGCCGGGTGGAGTCGGGGGCGGGCTGCGCGGACTTTTTCAGGCTCATGGCTCGAACTTATCAGGTTGACAAGACGGTGCGTCTCGTCGGACAGTACGAATGCGAGACGAAACGTCTCGTCACATCATCGCACTCATGAGAGGAGCCCGACATGACCCGAGGCGGAGCCGGAAACATGCTGGGTGTCGGCGGATCTCGCAAGAACCTCGGCCGCAACGCGCTGCGCGGCAGCGGCCGGGGCGGCCGGATCGGCGGCGGTCTCGATCCGCAGGCCCAGAAGCGCGAGCTGCTGCGCAAGCTCCAGGAGAAGCGGCAGCAACAGCGGGAAGGACAGGAGGGCGGTACGACCGACCGGTCGTCGTGAGCCTCCCCCGCCCGGGGGAGACCGTCCCCTCGCGCGCGGGATCCTCCCGGGACGTCCGGCGGATGTACTGAAGCGGTCGTGACACCGCGACCGAACCGCCACCGACGGACACCCGGGAGGAAACACGATGAGCGTGTGGACGAGACGACGGCTGCTC
>KL569130.1:50284-50532 GCA_000715635.1 Streptomyces violaceus
CACGGCGGCCGTACCCGCGCGGGCGGCGGCCGGAAGACTCCGGACGGGGGACGCCGACATCGCGGACACCCTGCGGGCGCTGCCCGGACTGCGGCTGATCGAGGAGCGGCAGGACGCCGAACCGGGGTACCGCCACTTCGTCCTGGGCCTGCGCCAGCCGGTCGACCACACCGACCCCGCGGCCGGCACCTTCGAGCAGCGCCTCACCCTGCTCCACACCGCCGCCGAACGGCCCACGGTGCTGTTCA
>KL569130.1:50785-53021 GCA_000715635.1 Streptomyces violaceus
TCCCCACCCCGCGGCGGACGGAACCGGCAACACTGCTGGGCGCCAACCAACTCCAGGTGGAACACCGCTACTTCGGCACCTCACGCCCTGCGGGCTCCGGCTACACCCACCTCACCATCCGCCAGGCCGCCGACGACCACCACCGCGTCGTCCGTCTCTTCCGCCGGGTCTACCCCGGCGCGTGGCTCTCCACCGGCAGCAGCAAGGGCGGCATGACGAGCGTCTACCACCGCCGCTTCCACCCCGGTGACGTGGACGGCACGGTGGTCTACTCGGCCCCGAACAACGTCGACGACCGTGAAGACTCCGCCTGCTTGCGCTTCCTGGAGACGGTCGGCTCCGCCCCCGACCGCGAGGCCGTCAAGGCCGCTCAGCGCCGGATGCTGCTGCACCGGGCCGAGTTGGTCGCCCGCTACGAGGCCTGGGCGTCCGCCACCGGCGACACCTTCCGCATCATCGGCAGCGCCGACAAGGCGTTCGAAATCGCCGTGCTGCGTGTGCTGTTCATGTTCTGGCAGCGCGCGACGCCGGCCGACGTCGGCGCGATCCCCGGCCCGGAGGCGACGACCGACAAGCTGTACACGTGGCTGGACCACTGGGCGGGGCTGTCCCTGTACGCCGACACGGCGGCCGGGCGGTACATCCCGTACTGGTACCAGATCGGCACGCAGTTGGGGTACGGCGAGGTCCCCACCGCCCATGTGGCGGACCTGCTGCGCCACCCGGACGGCATCGCGGCGCGCAACTTCGTCCCCCGGGACATCCCCATGGCCTTCGACACGACCGCCATGCCGGACATCGACCGCTGGGTCCGCCGTCGCGGGAGCCGGATGCTGTTCGTCAACGGTGCCCAGGACCCGGCCGTGGCCGAGCACTTCCGGCCCGGGGGCGCCGACTCACGGCTCCTGTGGGTGCCGGGCGGCAATCACAGCGTCGACATCGCGAACCTGTCCCCCACCGACCGGGCGTCGGCGGAGGACACGTTGTCCCGCTGGGTCGGTCAGGAGTACTTCACGCAGACGTTGGGCACGTAGCCCACGGTGCCGCGGTAGTTGACCTTGCGCCAGTAGTGGTAGCTCTTGATCCCGCAGGCGTTCTTGTACGAGCCGCCGTCGACACCCTTGATGTCACAGCCCTTGGTGCCCTTGTACCAGAGGCGCAGGATGGTCGACTTGGTGCTGGCCGACTTGCGGACATTGACGTTCGACAGCGCCGTGAGGCTCTTGCACTTCGCCGTGGCCGCGACGGTGGTCATGTCGTCGTTCCGCACGGTCGCCGCGCCCTCCGCACTCGGCACGAGCCCGGCCAGGGCCAGGGCCGCGACCGCCACCGGAGCGATCAGAAGCTTCTTCAAAGGTTCCTCCCGTTTTTTGGTACGTCATGCTCACGCCCAAAGGCGCGAGTTGATCTTAGGCGTACCTGACAGGAGGCCGGTGATCAGGGTGCGGGGGGCCAGGAGTCACCCCAGTCCGCGTCACGTGCGGCCTTGTACAGGTCGCCGTGGCGCTTGGTGACGGTGGCGCGGTTCAGGGACGGCTCGGTCTCGCAGAGGTCGAGGAGGACCTGGCCCTTGCGGATCTGGGGCTTGCGTACGACGCGTGCGGGGGCCGGTTCGACGGGGAAGCGGGCGGCGGCGACGTAGCTGAACTTCTCGTCCTCATAAGGGAGGGAGCCGCCCTTGACCTGGCGGTGCAGGGAGGATCGGCTGACCCGGGCGGAGAAGTGGCACCAGTCCGTGCCCGGGACGATGGGGCAGGCCGCGCTGTGCGGGCAGGGGGCGGCGATGCGGAAACCGGCGGCGATCAGCCGGTCACGGGCCTCGATGACGCGGGCGTAGCCGTCGGGGGTGCCGGGTTCGACGATCACGACGGCCCGGGCGGCGGCCGCGGCGGCGTCGACGAGGGCGGTGCGGTCGGGGGCGGTCAGCTCGTTGAGGACGTAGGAGACCGTGACGAGATCAGTGCTCTCGAGGGTGAGCGCCGCTCCGATCCGAGAGCGCTGCCACTGCACGTTCCGCAGGGCAGGGTTGGCCGCGGCGATCTCCCGGCCGAGGGCCAGCGCGGGCTCGGCCCAGTCGAGCACGGTGACGGGCCGCTCCCCGTCCCAGGTCGCGGTCACGGCCCAGGCCGCGGCGCCCGTACCGCCGCCGAGGTCCAGGTGCCCGCCGGGCGACCACTCGGGCACGGCGTCCGCGAACGCCTCGAGCGCCGACCGCACCGCCTCGAAGGTCGCGGGC
>KL569130.1:53195-53500 GCA_000715635.1 Streptomyces violaceus
CATCCGGTAGGCGGCATAGGCGGCGACATCGGCCCGGTCCCGGAGGATGGGAGCGTCGGTGGGGGTGGCCCCGCGGTAGCTGGCGATCAGCCGCTCGACCGCCCGCGAGGCCTGCCGGGGCGGCAGCCCGTCGAGCAGACCGGCGAGAGCGGTGCGGAGGGTTTCGGCCGGGAGTGCGGGGGCGTTCACCCGGCGATTCTACGAGGGGGCGAGGGGGAGGGAGAGAGCGGTGCTCGCACGGGAGAGCGCCGCTCTCCCACGGAGCCGGCCGAACCGGGCGGGCGGCGTCCCGCTCGGGGGACAGA
>KL569130.1:53818-58994 GCA_000715635.1 Streptomyces violaceus
GGCAAGCGGCGCTGGCAGACCGGCCCGCCGCTCGCCACCGAGAGCACCGCCCTCTTGGGAGAGCAGCGCTCTCATATCCCCCGTACCGCCCGAGCCACCCGCGCCCCCGCCGCCGCCCTGGGCGCGTTGTCCGGGCGGCGGCGGCGTGGGTGGACCGTGTTGGTGAGGAGGATCAGGAACGTGTCCGTCGCCGGGTCGAGGACGAGGGACGTGCCGGTGAAGCCCGTGTGGCCGGCCGCGCCCCGGCCGGCCAGGTCGCCCATGAACCACGGCTGGTCCAGGGAGAAGCCGAGCCCGGGCGGGGTGAAGAGGAGCTCGACGAAGTCGGGGCCGAGGATGCGGGCGGGGCCGTAGGAGCCGCCGGCGAGGAGGGTGCGGCAGAACACCGCGAGGTCCCGGCCCGTGGAGAACAGGCCCGCGTGGCCCGCCACACCGCCGAGCGCCCAGGCGTTCTCGTCGTGGACCTCGCCCCGCAGCATCCCCCGGTCCGCCTTGGCCCACGGCCGCCGCTGGTCCTCCGTGGCCGCCGCCCCGGGGCACGGCCCGAACTCCGTCGCCGTCATGCCCAGCGGCCGGGTGATGCCGTCGCGGACGAGGACGTCGAGGGTGCGGCCGGTGACGCGTTCCAGGACGTACTGGAGGAGGAGCATGTTCAGGTCGGAGTAGCAGTACGCGCCGGGTACGCCGGCCGGCGGTTCCGCCTGGAGCATCGCCAGCCGGTGCGCGGCGTCGGCGCAGTCGTACAGCGGGAGTTCGGGCCGCAGCCCGGAGGTGTGGGTGAGCAGCTGCCGCACGGTGACGCCGTGCCGGGCCACCCCCGTGAAGTCGGGCAGATACGCCCCCACCCTCGCGTCGATGCCCAGCGTGCCGCGCTCGATCTGCTGCACGGCGGCCACGGACGTGAACAGTTTCGTCAGGGACGCCAGGTCGAAGGGTGTGCCGACGGTCATCGGGACCCGGTCCTCGGCGGGCAGCTCCACACCGGCGTCGGCGTCCTCGTCGTAGGCCGCGTACCGCACGGCCCAGCCCGCCGCCTCCTCCACCGCGATCACCGGGCCACGCCCGACGACCAGGACCGCGCCCGGTGCCCAGGGGCGCTGCCCGGTGGTGAGGACGTGGACCTCACGGACGAGCTGACGCAGTTCCGCGGGGTCGAGTCCGGCCCGTTCCGGCGTGCCGTCGCGCAGTCTCGGTGCGCTCAGCTGTCCGCTCCCTCCGCGCTCGCGGTCCTGCTCTCCGTCTTCGAGGTGTTCGAGGCCTTCGAGGCCTTCCAAGGTCGGCACATTCCCATGAAGCAGGCCACTGCCACCAGTGCGGCGGCCAGTTGGACGACGGCCATCGGGACGGCGGTGTCCTCGCCGGCGACGCCGACGAGCGGGGAGGCGATCGCGCCGATGAGGAACGACGACGTGCCGAGCAGGGCGGACGCGGAGCCGGCGTTGTGCTTGGTGCGCATCAGGGCGAGGGCCTGGGTGTTGGGCAGGGTGATGCCCATCGCGGACATCAGCACGAAGAGCGCGAAGGCGACGGGCGCGAGACCGACCTCGCCGAACACTCCCGTGGACATCAGCAGCAGCGCGGTCGCGGCGGTGATGACGATCGTCAGGCCGATGCCCAGCACCCGGTCCAGGCTGACCCGGCCGACCAGGACCTTGCCGTTGATCTGGCCGACGAGGACCAGCCCGACGGAGTTGACGCCGAACAGCAGGCTGAACGTCTGCGGGGAGGCGCCGTAGATCTCCTGGATGACGAAGGGGGACGCCGAGATGTAGGCGAAGAGCGAGGCGAAGGCGAAGCCGCCGGTGAGGGTGTAGCCGGCGAAGGACCGGTCGGCGAGCAGGCCGCGCATCGCGCGCAGTGCCTCGCCGACGCCGCCGCTGTGGCGCTCGGCGGGCGGCAGGGTCTCGGGCAGCTTCGTCCAGACCAGGACGCCGATCGCGATGCCGATGACGGTGAGGACGACGAACACCCCCCGCCAGTCCGTCACGCGCAGGACCTGTCCGCCGATCAGCGGCGCCACGATCGGGGCGACCCCGGAGATCAGCATGAGGGTGGAGAAGAAGCGGGCCATGGCCATGCCGTCGTAGAGGTCACGGACGACGGCCCGGGCGATGACGATCGCGGCGGCGCCCGCGAGGCCCTGGGCCAGCCGGAAGGCGACCAGGAGCTCGACGGTGGGGGCGAGGGCGCACAGGACGGTGGCGACGACGAAGACGGCGAGCCCGGCGAGCAGCGGGCGGCGGCGCCCCCAGCGGTCGCTCATCGGCCCGACGACGAGCTGCCCGAGCGCCATGCCGGCCAGGCAGGCGGTGAGCGTGAGCTGGACGGTCGCGGCGGGCGCGTGCAGGGAGCGGGTGACCTCAGGCAGCGACGGGAGGTACATGTCCATCGCCAGCGGCGGTACGGCCGTCAGGCTCCCGAGGAGGAAGGTGACCAGGAGCCCGGTGCGGCGGTGCGATGTGAGGTCGGGCCGCTCCCCCTCCTCGACTGCTGCGGCCCCCTGCGCGGTGTTCGATATGGACGCCCCACCCTCGGGCATGAGTCCCTCCCTGTTCGATTCGATCGCCCCCTATGCTCTCAGCTCGTACGGACTGCTCGGGGTCACAAGGTGAAGGCGGGGCGGTAATGACGGCGGACACGGTGCGGTGGGGCATCCTGGCGACCGGTGGGATCGCGGGCGCGTTCACCGCGGATCTGATCGACCTGCCGGACGCGGAGGTCCTGGCTGTGGCGTCGCGGTCCGAGGAGTCGGCGAAGGCGTTCGCGGAGCGGTTCGGGATACCCCGGGCGTACGGCGACTGGAACGCGCTCGCGCGGGACGAGGACATCGATGTCGTCTACGTCGCCACTCCGCACACGGCGCACCGCACCGCCGCCGGTCTGTGTCTGGCGGCCGGGCGGAACGTGCTGTGCGAGAAGCCGTTCACGCTGAACATCGGCGAGGCGGCGGAACTCGTCGCGCTGGCGCGGGAGCACGGGCGCTTCCTGATGGAGGCCATGTGGATGTACTGCAATCCGCTGGTGCGGCGGCTGAAGTCGCTGGTGGACGACGGCGTGATCGGCGAAGTGCGCAGTGTGCAGGCCGATTTCGGGCTGGCCGGTCCTTTCCCGCCCTCGCACCGGCTGCGGAACCCGGAGCTGGGCGGGGGCGCGCTGCTGGATCTCGGCGTGTATCCGGTGTCGTTCGCGCAGCTGCTGCTCGGGGAGCCGTCGGACATCGCGGCGCGAGCGGTGCTCTCCGAGGAGGGCGTCGATCTCCAGACGGGAGCACTGCTCTCATGGGAGAGCGGCGCTCTTGGTTCGGTGCACTGCTCCATCGTCGGCGGTACGGCGACCTCCGCTTCGGTCACCGGCTCGCAGGGCCGTATCGACATCCCGGACGGGTTCTTCTTCCCGGACCGTTTTGTGCTGCACCGGGACGGCCGTGACGCCGAGGAGTTCACGGCCGATCCGGCGGACGGGCCCCGCAACAGCCTGCGCCACGAGGCCGCCGAGGTGATGCGCGCCCTGCGCGCCGGCGAGACCGAGTCCCCGCTCGTCCCGCTCGACGGCACGCTCGCCGTGATGCGGACGCTCGACGCGATCCGGGACCGCGTCGGCGTCCGCTACCCCGGCGAGACGGACGAGCACCCCGGCGAGACGGGCGAGCCGCACCTCACGCCGGCTTGAGCCCCTGCTCCCCCACCTCCGTCACGAAGGACGCGGCCGTCGTGACCGGCGCCCCCTGCGTGGTCACGTACGGCACGGTCTTGAAGTCGGCCCGCGCCGACTCCCGCCCCAGCGCGACCGTCACATAGCCGCGCCGCCCGTTGAAGAACTTCAGATGCGGGTTGGCGGACATGTAGGTGTCCCAGGTCGCGGGCTTGTCGGAGCCGTCCCGGCCGCTGGAGATCGAGGTCGCCACGATCTCCGTGCCGAGCGTCGCCGAGGACCGGTCGTCGAAGTCGTCCTTGATGTCGAAGGCGTACGCCGAGTGCACGTCGCCGCTGAGCACCATCAGGTTCTCGACGCCGGCGGCCTTCGCCCCGTCGAGGACGCGCCGGCGTGAGGCGCTGTAGCCGTCCCAGGCGTCCATCGACACCCGTGACGGGGTGGTCGTGTCCATGTGCCGCCGGGCGAACATGACCTGCTGCGGTACGACGTTCCACAGCACCCGCGAGGAGCGCCAACCGTCGAGCAGCCACCGTTCCTGCGTCGCGCCGGTCATGGTGCGCGCCGGGTCGTCGGACTCGGGTCCCGGGACGTGCGCCTGGTCGCCGTAGGCCTGGTCGGAGCGGTACTGGCGGGTGTCCAGGACGTCGAACTGGGCGAGCCGGCCCCAGCGCAGGCGGCGGTAGAGCCGCATGTCCGGTCCTGCCGGGCGCTGCGGGCTGCGCAGCGGCTGGTTCTCCCAGTAGGCGCGGTAGGCGGCGGCGCGGCGCAGCAGGAACTCCTCCGGCGGGACGTCGTTCTCGGGGATCTCGTCGGCGTAGTTGTTCTCGGTCTCGTGGTCGTCCCAGGTGACGACGAAGGGATGCGCGGCGTGTGCGGCGCTCAGGTCCGGGTCGGACTTGTAGAGGGCGTACCGCAGGCGGTAGTCGTCCAAGGTCAGCGTCTCGCGGTTGAACAGGTCGGGCAGGGTGCGGTCGGTGTACTTGCGCTGACCGCCGGCGGAGTTGACGGCGTACTCGTAGAGGTAGTCGCCGAGGTGGAAGACGAGGTCGACGTCGTCGGCGGCGAGATGGGCGTACGGCGTGTAGTAGCCGTCGTGGTAGGCCTGGCAGGAGACGGCGGCGAGGGTGAGGCCGGAGACGCGGCTGCCGGGGTCCGGGGCGGTGCGGGTGCGGCCGGCCGGGCTGACCCAACGGCCGACGCGGAAGCGGTAGTAGTAGACGCGACCGGCGTCCAGGTCGCCCACCTCGACGTGGACGGTGTGGTGGAACTCGGGGTGCGCGGTGGCGGTGCCGCGCCGGGCGATGCGGCGGAACCGCTCGTCGTGGGCCAGCTCCCACTGGACGGTGACGCGCTCGGCGGGCAGTCCGCTGTCGGCCTGGAACGGGGTGGGTGCGAGGCGGGTCCACAGGATCACGGAGCCGGGCAGCGGGTCGCCGGAGCCGACGCCCAGCGTGAACGGGTTCTCGGTGATCCGCGCGGCGTCGAGTTCGGCGGCGGCCGCGACTCCGGCCGAGGGCAGATT
>KL569130.1:59157-60734 GCA_000715635.1 Streptomyces violaceus
AGAGATGTGTATAAGAGACAGGGGCAGATTGGTCGCGAAGGCCAGCGCGGCGGCGGCCCCGGTGGTGGTGAGAAAGCTGCGTCGGCCGATGTGCCGGGCGGCCGCGCGGAGTTCGCGGGCGTGCTGGGACGGGCGTGCTGCGGGTGTCATCCGGTCCTCCCCTGGCGAATGGCTGCACGGGGCATTGGAGTGGCCGGGGTCGACACCTGGTCGACGCGTACACCGCACGCACGTGACGGACGGATGAGTTCCGCATGGCGGGGCCTCCCGTACGCTGCGGGCCCATGAATGCCAAGGAAAATGCAGTCGCGGTGGTGACCGGGGCGGGATCCGGCATCGGCCGGGCGGTCGCCGTGGAACTGCTCCGTGCGGGCTGGTCGGTGGCGCTGGCGGGCCGGCGCGTGGAGACACTGGAGGAGACGGCGGCCCTGGCGCCCGAGGGCGCGGCTCTCGCCGTACGGACGGACGTCTCACGGCCGGAGGACGTGTCCGCCCTCTTCGCCGCCGCCGTCGAGCGCTTCGGGCGGGTCGACCTGCTGTTCAACAACGCGGGCACGTTCGGGCCCGGCGGCGTGCCGGTCGAGGAGCTGCCCTACGAGGCGTGGCGGCATGTGGTGGACACCAACCTCAACGGGGCGTTCCTGTGCGCGCAGGCGGCGTACCGGCAGATGAAGGAGCAGGAGCCGCGGGGCGGGCGGATCATCAACAACGGGTCCATCTCGGCGCACACGCCCCGGCCGCACTCGGTGGCCTACACGGCGACCAAGCACGCGCTGACCGGCCTGACCAAGGCGCTGTCGCTGGACGGGCGGCCGTACGGGATCGCGGTGGGGCAGATCGACATCGGCAACGCGGCGACCGACATGACGTCCCGTATGCAGACGGGAGCGCTTCAGGCGAACGGGGAAGTGGCTCCGGAACCGGTGATGGACGTCGCCGATGTGGCCCGCACGGTGCGGCACATGGCGGAGCTGCCGCTGGAGGCGAACGTGCAGTTCGCGACCGTACTCGCTACGGCGATGCCGTACGTCGGGCGTGGCTGAGCGCCGAGCCTGCGGTCGTCAACTCCTCAACCTGCACAAGCGGAATTACAACGTCCGCACTATTGCGGCCGGTAGGGCACTTATGCTCAACTCTCCTACACCAAAGCTTCACAGTTGGAGCAAAGAACTTCCATTGGCCACCTTCTGGGGGGAGGCGGCAGTCGTTCCACGGACCGGGTGGGGGTGGACCCCGCGAGGGACCGCGGAGTACGCACCGGTGCGTGGAACGACTGCCGCGTAGATCGACCGCGTCACCGCCCGAGCAGCTGGTCGATCTCGGTCAGTTGCTCGCCGGTCAGTGCTCCCTTCGCCATCGCACCCGCGTTCTCCTCCGCCTGCGCGACCGAGCGGAAGCCCGGTATGGGGACGGTGGCGGGGCTGCGGGCCCACAGCCAGGCCAGGGCGCCCTGGGCGAGGGTCCGGCCCTCACTGGTGAGGATGGCGCGGACGGCCTCGACGCGGGCGAGCCACTCGGGGTCGGCGCCGGATCCGTCGCCGAACCCCTGGAGCCAGGCCGGCGGCCTGCTGCGGATG
>KL569130.1:60974-62513 GCA_000715635.1 Streptomyces violaceus
CCCCTGGAGCCAGGCCGGCGGCCTGCTGCGGATGTCCCCGCTCTCCAGCGGCTGGTGGGCCCGGCGCTTCCCGGCGAGCAGGCCCATGGCGAGCGGACTGCGATTGATGCTGGCCAGGCCCCTCTCCTCACAGAGCCGGAGCATGTCGGGCGCGTCCTGGAGGAGGTTGAGGGCGTGCTGGACGGCGGCGCAGTGCGGGCCCTCGGCGAACACGGCGGCGCGGGCCGGGTCGTCGGTGCTCCAGGCGTAGGCGCGTATCAGCCCTTCGCGCACCAGGTCCTCGCAGGTGTCGCGCAGGAGGGCGGCGTGCTCGGGGTCGGCGTCCCCGATGTGGAACTGGTACAGGTCCACATGGTCGGTGTCGAGGCGGCGCAGGGACGCGGTCAGGGCGCGGCGCAGGTGTTCCGGGGAGTCGTCGCTGCCGTCGGCGGTCCGCGTCCGCTCGTCGAAGAGGTAGCCCCATTTGGTGGCGACGACCACGTCGGCCCTGCGCTTGCCGAGGGCCCGGCCCAGCACGCGTTCGCTGTGCCCGGTGCCGTAGTTGTCGGACGTGTCGAAGAAGGTGACGCCCAGGTCGAGGGCGTGCCGCACCGCCCGTACCGACTCCTCGTCGTCGACCTTCCCCCAGCCCAGCGGCCGCCCGTCGGCCGCCTGCCACTCCCCGCCGATCGCCCAGCAGCCGAAGCCCAGGGCGCTCACCTCGATGCCGCTGCGTCCCAGTGTGCGTGTGGTGTCCATGCCCGGGGACGCTACGAGTTGGAGTCCACTCGAAGGCAAGACCCCCGGAGTGCGCTGTTTCAGGCCTGGCCGGTCTCGAAGCGGGAGATCCTGCCGTCGTCGTCGACCGTGAAGCTCCACCGGGTGCGCATCTCGCCCCAGGTGTCGTTGTTGTAGTGGGCGACGAGGGAACGGCCGTCGTTGGACTCGCTGTCGACCTGCATATGGCCGTGGGACAGGAAGATCTCCCGGTCCACCCAGTCGGCGAGGTCGCGGTCGGAGCCGTCGTCCGCCATGGTCGCGCCCGGCGCGAGGAGCTCCATGAAGCTCTCGCGGTCGTGGTTGTTCACGGCGGTCACGAAGGCTCGGACGGCCGGGTCGCTGAGGCGCGTGGTCTGAATCGTCATGCCAGTCAGCCTCGTACCGGTCGGCGGGCCACGCCACCCGTGCCACCCGAACGGCGTCCCGGGCGGCTCCGCCGGGTGTCGCGGGAGGTCGGGGGTGCGACCGTGGAAGCGCGACGAGGAGAGCCCTCGAAGTTCCTGCTGCCTGCTCCGGGAGACGACGTGAGGCGTTACGACCGACGTGATCTGGGCCTGCTGCTGCTCCGGCTGGGGACGGGCGGTGTGCTGGCCGCCCACGGCACGCAGAAGCTGTTCGGCTGGTTCGGCGGGGGCGGCATCGAGGGCACGGGGCAGTTCATGGAGTCCGTCGGCTACGTCCCGGGCGAGGTGAGCGCGACGGCGGCGGGCCTCGCGGAGACCGGCGCCGGCACACTGCTGGCCCTGGGCCTGGCCACTCCGGCGGCCGGTGCCGCGGCGG
>KL569130.1:62670-64455 GCA_000715635.1 Streptomyces violaceus
CGGCGGCCGGTGCGATGGCGGGGGCGGCCGCGGTGCACACACCGAACGGGTTCTTCAACCAGGGCGGCGGCTACGAGTACGCGGCGACGCTGGGGCTGACGGCCGCCGGCCTGGCCGTCACCGGCCCGGGGAGGCTCTCCCTGGACCATCTGCTCGGGCACGCGGTGAACCGGGGCTGGATGATTCCGGCGGCGTTCGCCGCGACGGCGGCCGGGACCGTGCTGGTCGTGGGGGCGCGTACCAGGCGGCTGCGGAAGGCGAAGGAAGGCGAGCAGGACCCGCTGTTCGACGAGGAGTACCTGGAGTAGCGGGCGGGCGGGGCGTTGTCAGACCCACGTGGCAGGCTGCGCCCCCATGACCGATCACACGCCGCATTCCCCCTCACCCGAACTGTGGGCCACCATCGACACCCTGTGGGAGTGGCTCGACGCCAACCGCCCGGTCGAGGGCCGCGAGGGCGTACTGCTGCGCATCCTGAAACTCTCCGAGGAGGTCGGCGAAGTCTCCGAGGCGGTGATCGGCGCGACGGGGCAGAACCCGCGCAAGGGTGTGACACACACCTGGGACGACGTGCAGTCGGAACTGTGCGACGTCGTCATCACGGCGCTGGTGGCCCTGCGGACGCTGACGCCGGAGGCGCGGGAGGTGTTCGGGCGGCATCTGGAGCGGGTGAGAAAGCGGTCGCTGGCCTCGGCACCGCGTTGATCCGAACGCCCCACATGACTTGACCACGTCAGGCTACGCTGCGACGGAGGCGCCGAACGGCCGAACCCTGGCCCGGCCAGGGGGGAGGAGTTCGGTGACGGGGGTGGACCGGAGGTTCCGGTCCCTGGTGGTCGCGCACGCCGTGTCGGCCTACGGGACCTACCTGAATCTGATCGCGCTCAGCCTGTTCTCGTACGAGGTCACCGGTAGCGCCCTGGGCGTGGGTGCGGTGATGGCGGTGCGGCTGCTGTCCGGTGTCACGGCCGGTCTCGCCGCCGGGGCCGTGACCGCGAGGCTCACACGCCGGACCCTCATGGTGGCGACGGACCTCGCCCAGACCCTCGCCATGGTGGTGCTCGCCCTCTGGGCGTCGCGCATGCCGCTGTGGGTGCTGCTCGGGGCGGTGGTGGTGCTGGGCGCGGGGAACACGTTCTTCAACGTCGCCCTGCGCAGCGCGGTTCCGGTCATGGTCGGGCAGGAGGACCGCGCCCGGGCGAACGGGGTGCTGGTCACGGCCCGGTCCGTCGCCACGGTGCTGGGCTTCGCCTCGGCCGCGCCGGTCATCTCTCTGGGCGGTTTCGGTGTCGCGTTCGGGGTCAACGCCGCGAGCTTCGCGGTGTCCGCCGCCGCGGTGCTGGTGCTCCGGCCGCGCACGGACACCGACGGCGACACGGACCGCGACGGCGACGCGGTGAGCGACCCGGGGGCCGCGGAGGGCGGCGGGGACGGGTCCTCGCCAGGGCGTGACGGGCGGCTGCGGCGCCGAGTGGCGGGCCTCGCGGGCCCGTTGCTCGGCCTGATCGCGCTGCGGGGGCTCGACGCTCTGGCGTCCGCGTCGCACAACGTCGCCCTTCCGCTGGCGGCGCACGCGGCCGAGCCGTCCGATCCGGCGGTGTTCATGGCCCGGTTCTGGGCGGCGTGGGCGGTGGGCACCCTGCTCGCCCACCAGGTCCTCAAACGCCGGTCGCACGGGACGTCCTGGGGCGAGCGCGCGTTCGCCGTCGGCACCTGCGCGATGTCGCTCTGCTTCGTGGCCGCGTTCACCGGCCCGCCCGCCCCTGCCCCTGTCTCTTATACACA
>KL569130.1:64757-65921 GCA_000715635.1 Streptomyces violaceus
CGTCTACACCTCGCGCCTCCAGGCGGCCCCCGACCGGCAGCGCGGCCGGCTGTTCGGACTGTCCGCCACCGCCGAGCAGTCCGGGTTCGCCCTGGGCACGATCGCCGCCGCGGCCGCGCTCGAGGCCCTGTCGGCGCTCGCCGTCGTGGGTGTCTTCCACGGGGCTGCGGCGTGCGGGGCGCTGGTTCTGCTGCTGCTCACCGTCCGGCGGCGCGACGCGCGTAGCGCCGAGGACCGTTCAGACCGTTCGTCCGCCGGCGGAGAAGACCGTTCGTCCACCCGTGGAGAAGACCGTTCGTCCACCGGTGGAGACAAGGGAGAGGACACGCATGGAACGTCTACGGGGGCAAGCCGTCTGCCAGGGCCCTGAACCCGAACGCACCGGGGACGATCCGGTCGACGCCGTGCGGGCGCTGCTGAGCGCCGCCCGGTCCGCTTCGGGCGGAGCCGTCGTCACCGTCGCCGCCGACGGCACGACGGCCTCGCGGTCGTATCCCGAACTGCTGGACGCGGCCCGCCGTATGCTCACCGGCCTGCGGGCCCACGGGCTGCGGCGCGGCGACACGGTGGTGCTGTGCGGGCTGCCGCTCGCCGAGTTCTTCCCCGCCTTCTGGGCCTGTGTGCTCGGCGGTGCCCTGCCGGTGGCCATCGCCGAGCATCCCGCGCCGGGCTCCCCGGCCTTCGAACGCCTGCGGCAGGCCTGCGCATTACTCGACCGGCCACTGGTCCTGACCGACGCACCCGGCGCCGCGGCGCTCGCCCATGCCACGCCCGCGCCGCGCGTCGCCCTCGCCGGGGACTGCCTGAACGCGCCGCACGCGGACGACCAGGACGGTTCTGAGGACCACGTCGAGCCGGACCCGTCCGACACCGCCCTGCTGATGCTGTCCTCGGGCAGCACCGGCGTACCGAAGGCGGCGCGGCTGACGCACGCCGGGCTCGCGGACTTCGCGGCGAGCAGCCGGCGGATCCTCGACGTCCGCCCGGACGACACCATGGTGAACTGGCTGCCGGTCGACCACAGCGGCGCCTTCCTGCTCTACCACCTGCTCGCGGTCTTCACCGGCTGCACCAACGTCCACGCGCCCACCGAGCGGGTGCTCGCCGACCCACTGCGCTGGCTCGACCTCCTCCACGAACACCGGGCACGGCACAGCTGGGCAC
>KL569130.1:66151-67269 GCA_000715635.1 Streptomyces violaceus
GAACGGCCCGACGGCCACTGGGACCTGGGCGGCCTCAAGTCCCTGCTGTGCGGGGGCGAACGGGTCGTGCTGCCGGTGCTGCGCCGCTTCCTCGACGCGACGGCCCCGTACGGGGTGCGCGAGGAGCACATCGCCCCGGTGTGGGGCATGGCCGAGACGGTCACGGCCGTCACCTACGGCCGGCTCGACCGGCCCGGGACCGTGTACCGCCTGCTCAAGAGCAGCCTGGGCGGGGACCTGGTCCCGGCCGGTGCGGACGCCCCGGACGCCGACTGCGTCACCTTCGTCGCGTCCGGCTCGCCCGCGCACGGCGTCACCCTGCGCGTCGTCGACGACCACGGCGACCTCGCCCCGCCGGGCCGGATCGGCCGGCTCCAGGTCCACTCCCCCGCGCGGCTCACCCCCGGCTACGTCGACAACCCCGAGGCGGACGCCGCTGCCTACCCCGCCGGGCGGGACTGGCTGGACACGGGCGATCTGGCCTTCCTCGACTCCGGCCAGGTCGTCATCACGGGCCGGCGCAAGGACCTGATCATTCTCAACGGCCACAACGTGTACTGCCACGAGGTGGAGGAGACCGCCACCACCGTCGACGGCGTCCGGCAGGGCGAGATCGCCGCCTGCGGCATCCCTCATCCGGAGAGGGGCACGGAGGAACTCGCGGTGTTCTTCGTCAGCCGCGGCGCCCCCGAGGACACCAGGATCGCCACGGAGCTGAAGGCGGCGCTGTTCACCCGCCTCAGGCTCACCGCCGCGTACGTCCTGCCCGTGCCGGCGGACGAGTTCCCGCGCACGCCGGCGGGCAAGGTGCGCCGCGCGGAACTCCAGAGCAGGCTGATCGACGGCGGCTTCGGCGCCACGGCCCCGGATTCCCGGCCGGACGCGGACACCGTGGCCCACGCTGTCCGGGAGGAACTGGGCGCCGTGCTGGGCCTCCCGGTCGACGTGAACGTGCCGTTCTACGAACTCGGCCTGACCTCCGTACTGCTGGTGCGCCTGCGGAACCGGCTGGCGGAACGTCTCGGCATGCCGATCGCGCAGACCGCGTTCTTCGAGCATCCGACGGTCACGGCGCTCGCCGCGCATCTCGCGAGCCTGTCTCTTATACACATCTCTGA
>KL569130.1:67429-68849 GCA_000715635.1 Streptomyces violaceus
CAGCCGCGCCGGAAACGGAGACTTACCACGGCACGACCCCGTCCACATCCCCCGGTCAACGGGTCGCCGTCATCGGACTGGCGCTGCGCTTCCCCGGCGCGAACTCGGCGGATGAGTTCTGGGCCAATCTGCGGGACGGCGTGGACAGCGTCCGGGTGTTCGGCGAGCCGCAGCTCATGGCACCCGGCCACGTGCCCGTCGCCGGAGTCCTCGACGGCGTCGAGGACTTCGACACGGACTTCTTCGGGCTGAGCCCCAAGGAGGCCGGGCTCACGCATCCCGCACACCGGCTGTTCCTGGAGTGCTGCCACCAGGCGCTGGAGGAAAGCGGCCACGCGGCGACCGCGCCGGGCGTCAGGGTCGGGGTGTTCGCCGGATCGGGCATGAACCTCTACGACCACCAGCAGCCCTCCGCCGACAGCTCGCCGTACGACCCGGCCGACCCGGCCGCCGGAATGCAGACGGCCATCGGGCAGGAGCCGGACTTCCTCGCCACACGGGTCGCCTACCGGCTCGGTCTCACCGGCCCGGCGATCGGTGTGCAGACGGCCTGTTCCACGTCGCTGGTCGCGGTGCACCTGGCGGTCCAGGCGCTGCTGACCGGTGACACGGACCTGGCGCTGGCGGGCGCCGCGGCCGTGCATCTGCCTCAGGAGAGCGGCTATCACAGCCACCCCGGGTCGATCCTGTCCCCCACCGGACGGTGCCGCGCCTTCGACGCGGAGGCCGACGGCACGGTCGGCGGCAACGGCGTGGCCGCCGTCCTGCTCAAGCGCCTCGACCGGGCACTGGCCGACGGCGACACCGTGCACGCGGTGATCCTGGGCTCCGCGGTCAACAACGACGGCGCCGCCAAGGTCGGCTTCAGCGCCCCCGGAGTCGAGGGACAGGCCGACGTCGTACGGCAGGCCCTGCGCAGGGCCGACGTACCCGCGGAGACGATCTCGTACGTGGAGGCACACGGCACCGGGACGCGGCTCGGCGATCCGGTGGAACTCACGGCGCTGGCCCGGGTGCTGGGCGAGGGCGCGGGGCGCTCGGGCCGTTCCGGCGGTTGCGTCGTCGGCTCGGTGAAGCCCAACATCGGGCATCTCGACAGCTGTGCCGGAATGGCCGGGCTCATCAAGACGGTCCTGATGCTGCGCCACCGCACCCTGGTTCCGACACCGCACCTGACCCGGCCCAACCCGGAACTCCCGCTGACCGGCGGACCGTTGACACTGGCCATGGAACTGCGGCCCTGGGCGGTGCCGGACGGTGTGCCGCGCCGGGCCGGGGTCAGCGCGCTCGGAGTCGGCGGCACCAACGCCCATGTGGTGCTGGAGGAGGCCCCGCCCGCTCCCCCGCGTTCCGCTGAGGAACCGCCCGTCCTGGTCCCCGTGTCGGCTCGCGACACCGAGGCCCTCGCCGAGCTGACGGC
>KL569130.1:69075-73353 GCA_000715635.1 Streptomyces violaceus
ACCCTGGCCCTCGGCAGGCCGCACCGCGGGGCACGCACCGCCGTGGTCGGCCGCACGGCCGGCGAGCTCGCCCGCGCGCTGGAGGAAGACAACCACCCCGACACCTCCCCTCCCGGCCCGGTCGCCTTCGCCTTCCCGGGCCAGGGCAGCGCCCGCCGCGGCATGGCGAGCGGCCTCTACGCCACGCACCCGGCCGCACGGACCACGCTCGACCGGTGCGAGAAGCTCTACGCCGGGGAGTTCGGCGGCAGCCTGCTGGAACCGCTCCTGGCCGCCCCCGGTCTCGCCGGTCTCGCCGGTCTCGCCGGTCTCACAGATTTCGCCGGTCTCACCGGGGAAGACGACATCTGGCCCACCGAGACCGCGCAGGCCGCCCTCTTCGCCCATCAGGCGGCGCTGGCGGACGCCTGGCGGGCCGCCGGGATACACCCCGGGCTCCTGATCGGCCACAGCGTCGGCGAGTACGCCGCCCTGTACGCGGCCGGCGCCCTGACCCTGGAGGACGGGCTGCGGCTCACCGTCTGGCGCGGGCGCCTCATGCAGGCCCGCTGCCCGGCCGGAGGCATGCTCGCCGTCCGGGCCGACCAGGCCACCGCCCGACGCGTCGCGGACGCCGCCGGTGCGGAACTCGCCGCGGTCAACGGCCCGCGCGCCCAGGTGCTCTCGGGTCCGCCGCAGGCTCTGAGGGAGGCGGCACGGCTGCTCGACCTGGACGGCCTGCGGTGGCGTGCGCTGCCGGTCGACCGGGCGTTCCACTCCGCGGACATGGCCGGCGCTCTGGACGAGTTCCGGGCCCGGGCACGCGAGGTGACGTACCGGCCGCTGCACACCCCCTTGGTGACCACGGCCGACGGCGAGCCGCGCCCGGTGGGCTGGACGGTCGACGTGGACTATCTCTGCCGGCAGGCCCGGCAGCCGGTCCGCTTCGACCTCGCCATGGACACGGCCGCCGCACAGGGGTTCCGGGACTTCGTGGAGATCGGCGCCGGGCGGACCCTCACCGGGCTCGGCCGGCACTGCGTTCCCGACAGCCGCTGGCTGAGCGGGCAGGGCGAAGGGGTTGGGGCCGCC
Source organism: Streptomyces violaceus (assembly GCA_000715635.1). Taxonomy (GTDB): domain Bacteria; phylum Actinomycetota; class Actinomycetes; order Streptomycetales; family Streptomycetaceae; genus Streptomyces; species Streptomyces violaceus. The sequence goes on from KL569130.1 coordinate 70,147, forward strand.
GAGCAGGCCCACGGGTTCCTGACGGCGCTCGGCTCGCTGTACCGCAGGGGTGCCGACCTGGACTGGCGGGCGCTCACCGGCGACGACGGTGGCCGGGTGCCGCTGCCCGGGCATCCCTTGCGGCGGAGCAGGGTGCCGTACCGAGGCGAAACCCCGGTGGCGGCACCTGAGAGGCCGGAACCACGCGCTGATGAAGTCGTGGACGCGATACGGAAGTTGACCGCGGACAAGCTGGGCCACTCGGCCGCCGACGTCACCCCCGACAGCTCCTTCTTCGAACTCGGCGCCGACTCGCTCTCCCTGATGAGCATGACGACGGAGCTGGAACAGCGGTACGGCGTCCGTGTCCCGGTCCGGGAGGTGTTCGACTCGGCCGACACACCGCGTCGGCTGGCGGAACGGGTCGCGCGACTGCGGGGCGACGCACCGGTGGTGCCAGAACCCGCGGTCCTGGCACCAGAGGCACCCGCGGTCCAGGCACCCTCAGTCCAGGCACCCGCGGTCCAGGCACCCGCGGTCCAGGCACCCCCGGCCCAGGAACCGGCTGCGCCCGCCGCTCCCCAGGCGGCCTCCCCGGACCTCCACGCCCTGTTCGGTCAGCAGCTACGGCTGGCGGAGCAACTGGTGGGCCAGGTGGGTGAAATGATCACCCGCCAGCTGGACGTGCTCGCGACAGCGCCCGGCACCACGACGGCACCGGCCGCTCCGGAACAGGTGCCGACGCGCCTCGTCCCCGAGCCCACCCCCTCAGGAGCCGTCGACTTCAGCCTCTACTTCTTCGGCGACTACCCCCAGCACACCGACCACGACAAATACGGCCTGATCATGGCCGCCGCAGACTTCGCCGACCAGAGCGGCTTCCACGCCCTGTGGTTCCCCGAACGGCACTTCAACTCCTTCGGCGCGCTCTTCCCCAACCCCTCCGTCCTGGCCGCGGCCCTCGCCGCCCGGACCAGCCGGGTCCGGCTGCACGCCGGTTCCGTGGTGCTGCCGCTGCACCATCCCGCCCGGGTCGCCGAGGAGTGGTCGGTCGTCGACAACATCTCCGGCGGCCGGGCGGGCCTGTGCTTCGCGAGCGGCTGGCACGCCACCGACTTCGCGCTCGCCCCGCAGCACTTCGGCCGGCACCGTGAGGTGATGTACGAGCAACTGGCGGCCGTACGGGAACTGTGGTCGGGGCAGGCGCTGAAGACGACTGCGGGCGACGGCACCCCGGTGGAGATCCGCCTGCACCCGCGCCCCGTACAGGAACGGCCGCCGATGTACGTGGCCGTCGTCGGGAACCCGGACAGCTACCGCCGGGCGGCCGCCGAGGACCTCGGCGTGGTCACCAATCTGATGACGCAGACGGTGGAACAACTGGCCGAGAACATCGCGCTGTACCGGCGCTGCCGTGCCGAGCACGGCCTGGACCCGGCGGCGGGGCGGGTCGTGGTGCTCGTGCACACGTACCTGGAGGACGACGCGGAGCGGGCGCGGGCCGAGGCGTACCGGCCGTTCCTGTCGTATCTGCGCTCTTCCCTCTCCCTCTTCGACCAGGTCACCAACAGTCTCGGCTTCCAGGTGGACCTGGAGAACACTCCGGAGGAGGACGTGGAGTTCCTCCTCGGGCGCGCATACGAGCGCTACTGCGATTCCCGCGCGCTGATCGGCGACGAGCACACGGCGGCGGAGACCGTAGGGCGGCTGCTGGCCGCCGGAGCGGACGAGATCGCCTGCTTCGTGGACTTCGGCGTACCGAAGGAGAAGGTGCTGGCGGCGCTGCCGGTCCTGGACCGGGTGAGGCGGACAACGCCCAAGACGGCAGCGCGGGCCCTGCCCGAGCCCCGCCGTACGTCCCGCACCCCTCTCACCCCCGCCCAGCGCCGTATCTGGTTCCTGGAGCAACTGCACCCGGGCACCGCCATGTACCACGAGCCCAAGGCGATCCGGCTGGACGGCCCCCTGGACGTACCGGCGCTGCGCTGGGCGCTGGAGCGCGTCGCGGACCGGCACCCGGCGCTGCGCACGGTCTTCGGTGACACGGCCGGTGTCCCGTACCAGGAGATACGCGACCGTATGCCGCTCGACTGCCCGGTGGAGGACCACACGGGGTCGACGGAGGACGAGGCGCTACGGGCGACGCTCGCGGCGGACCACGGACTCGACCTCGCCTCGGGCCCTCTGGTCGCGGCCCGCCTGCTCCGGCTGTCCCCGGACCACCACCTGTTCTTCCTCATGGCGCACCACATCGTCTTCGACTCGTCGTCCACGGCCGTCCTGGTCCGCGACCTGGCCGCGTACTACCGCGCCAGGCGGGGCGGAGGTTCCGCACCGGGTCCCCTGTCCGAACCGGGGCCTCTGTCCGAACCGCCGACGGCCGCCGTGCCGGATCCCGCGTCGCTCGACTTCTGGCGGCGGCGACTCGGCGGCGCACCGGAGCTGGCCCTGCCCACCGACCGGCCCCGTCCGCCGGTCAGGTCGGGAGCGGGCGCGAGCCTCACGCACGCCCTCGACGCCGAACTGACCGGCGGGCTGCGGGCGTTCGCGGCCCGGCAGCGCGCCACCCTCTTCATGACGCTGACCAGCGCGATCGGTGCGGTCCTCGGCCGGTTCAGCGGGCAGCGGGACGTGGTGATCGGTACCGCGGTCGCCGCGCGTCCCGCCGGCGCCGAGGACCATGTGGGCCTGTTCCTCGACACCGTGCCGCTGCGCCTGGACCTCACCGGAGACCCGGACTTCCCGGCCCTGCTGCACCGGGTCCGCGAGAGCAGCACCTCGGCGTACGAACACCGGGGCGTCCCCTTCGACGAGCTGGTGGGCGCGCTCAACCCGCGTCGCGACCCGGGCCGCAATCCGCTGTTCCAGGTGATGGTGGAGTACGAGAACGAGGGCGAGGTCCCCTTCGACCCGCCGAGTCTGACGGCCACTCTGCTCGACGTGCCGAGCGCCCGCGCCCCGTTCGATCTGAGCGTCTACCTCACCCATCACTCGGGCGGCGTCCGGTTCATGGTCGAGTACGACACGGCCCTCTTCGACGAGACCACGGTGCGCCGTTTCGTGGACTACGTCGAGCAGGTGCTGCGCCGCGCCCTGGCCGCCCCCGACGCGCCACTCCCCGAACTGACCGCCCTCACCGCCGCCGACCGCGAGACCCTGGCCCGCTGGGAGCACCCGGCCGGCGTGGACGACGCGGCGGCCCCCGGCACCCTGCACGGCCTGTTCGAG
>KL569130.1:73584-82647 GCA_000715635.1 Streptomyces violaceus
GCCGCGCGGTCCGCACCTGATCACGGCCCTGCTCGCGGTGCTCAAGAGCGGGGCGGCCTACCTCCCCCTCGACCCGTCCCTGCCCACCCCCCGTCTCTCACTGCTGCTCGCCGACGGCACCCCCGTCCTCCTGCTCACCTCCGACGCCGCCCTGACCGCGCACCCGGAGCTGGCGACGGGGCTGCCCGTCCAGCGGGTGGAACAGGTGGACGACACGCTCCCCACCGGCCCCGTACCGGAGGGAGCCCGCCCGGAGGACCCGGCGTACTGCATCCACACCTCGGGATCGACCGGCCGCCCGAAGGGCGTCGTCGTACCCCACCGGGGCCCTGCGAACCTGGTCCAGGGGCATCTGAGCCGCCACCCGGCCCTGCGTACCCTGCAGTGGACGTCACCGGCGTTCGACGTCAGCGTGCAGGAGATCTTCACGACGCTGGCCTCGGGAGCCGCGCTGGTCCTCGTCGACGACGCCGTACGGCACGACCCGGCGGCGGTGGCCGAGGCGGTGCGCCGCCATGAGGTGCGGCGGATGTTCATGCCCTGCACCCCGCTGAAGTACCTGATGGAGACCGCCCCCGAACTGCCGTCCCTGCGCGAGCTGTTCTCGGCCGGCGAGGCGCTCCAGCTCACCACCGCCTTCCGGCGTTTCCTCGCCACGCACCCGCACTGCACGCTGTACAACCAGTACGGCCCCACGGAGACCTCGGTCATCGTCACCTCGCACCGCGTCGACCCGGACGGCGGGGAGTGGCCGCCGATCGGCGCCCCGGTGCCGGGAGCACGCGTCCTGCTGCTGGACGGCACGGGCCGGCAGGTCCCGGTCGGAGCGGTCGGCGAGATCCACGTGGGCGGGGTCCCGGTGGCGTACGGCTACCACGACCGCCCCGCCGAGACCGCCGCGGCCTTCCTCGACGACGGCACGGGCGGGGTGCTGTACCGCACGGGCGACCTGGGCCGCCTGCGTACGGACGGCACCCTGGACTACCTGGGCCGGGCGGACGACCAGGTCAAGATCCGCGGCTACCGGGTCGAACCCGGCGAGATCCAGGCGGCGTTGACGGCACTGCCGTCGGTCAGGGACGCGGCGGTCCTCACGCGCCGTGACCGCCACGGCGACACGGAACTGGTCGCGTACGTGGTCCCCACCGACCCGACGAGCGGCCTCGGCCCCCTGCGGGCGGCGCTCGCCGCCGACCTCCCCGACCACTTGGTGCCCCGCCGCTGGGTGCCCCTGGACCGCCTCCCGGTGAACGCCTCGGGCAAGCTGGACCGCACCGCCCTGCCCGAGCCGGGCGACGGCTCCGACGCGACGCCGGCCGCCGTGCCGGCGACGGTCCTGGAGAAGACGCTGCACGATCTGTGGTGCGAGGAACTGGACGCGGACCCGGTCCCGGTCACCACGTCGTTCTTCGAACTGGGCGGCCACTCCCTGAGCGCGATCAGGCTGCTGAACCGCATGCGGGACGAGGCCGGCGTCGACCTCACGATGGCCGGCTTCTTCCTGGATCCGACCATCCGGGGCATCGCCGCACGGAGCCGTGTCGTGGACACCGCGCCGATGCCGTCCACCCTGCGCCGTCTGTGGCGCCGCCACCACGCGCTCACCGACCCGAGCGTCTACAACATCGCCCACCGCATGGACCTGCGCGGCGATGTGGACCCGGGTGCCCTGCACCAGGCCCTCACCGACCTGGTGGCCCGCCATCACGCCTTGCGCAGCCGCCCGGTATGCAGGCCGGACGGCCGCTACGAGGTCGACGTCCTGGCGGAGATCCCGGTGCCGCTGCCGCTCACCGACCTCACGAGGGCGGCAGCGGACGCGGTGGACCGCTGGTGCGACGAGCAGGTGTCCACTCCCTTCGCGATGGACCAAGCCCCGCTGCACCGCTTCCGTCTGGCAAAGGTCGCCCCCGACCACTGGGTCCTGGTGACGGTCTTCCACCACGCGGTCTGCGACGGCTGGTCCCTGGGCATCATCCGGCGCGACCTGGCGGAGCTGTACAACGCCCGACGGGCGGGAAGGACTCCACAACTCCCCATTGAGATCTCCCAGTTCACCGACTTCGCCCGATCGGAACACGCCCTGCCGGACGAACGCAGGACAGCCCTGGAACGCTTCTGGCGCTCGGAACTCGAAGGCGTCCCCCTGCGCCCGTCCCTCCCCTACGACCACCCGCACCCCGGCACGCTGTCCGGCCGGGGCGCCCTGCACACCTGGGTCATCGACGACGACACCCCCGCCCTCCTGGCCGACACCGCGACCCGCCTGGGCACCACCACCTACACGGTCCTCGCGGCCATGTTCGCCAGGTGGCTTGGCGACCTGTGCGGCGAGGGGAACGACATCGTCCTGGCGGCGTCCAGCGCGAACCGCGTCCGGCGCGACCGTTCGGAGATCGTCGGCATCCTGGGTGATGCCGTGTTGCTGCGGGCCCGCCTGGGCGAGGCCGAGACCTTCGCCGATCTGGTCACGCAACTCGGCGCCTCCCTCTTCACGGCGCTCGACCACCAGGAACTCCCCCTGACGGACGTGGTGTCCCTGGTGTCACCCGACCTGAAGGGCGCCCTGTTCCCCACGGTCCTGTTCACGGTGGTCACCACGGAGCCACCGGCCCTGGACCTCCAGGGCGTGTCGACGGCCGTACGCGCCCTCCCCGTCGAGGGCGTGGCGCGCAACGAGCTGTACGTCGTGATCGCCCCCGGGGCCGACACCCTCACGGTCACCTTCGAGTACTCGACGGACCTGTTCACCAGGGAGACCGTCGAGGCGTGGGCCAGGTCCTTCACCCGGTTCCTGCGGGGGTAGGCCGGGCGTGACCGCCGGCGGCGTCACCGCTGGGCCGGCTCCGCGTACTCCTCGGCCCGGTCGGCTTCCGCCGCCGGCTCGTCGTCGCCGGGCTTGCCCGTGGCCTTGCGGCCGGGCAGCACGGCGATGACGATCATGGTTCCGGCGGCCATGATGACGGCGCCGACGAGGCTGGTCTGGGCGATGGCGTGGGCGAAGGACTCGTGGACCGCGTCGATGAGGGCCTGGGCCTGCCGGGCGCCGCCGTCGGGGGTCTTCGCGACCTGCCCGGCGACCGCGAGGCCGCCGCCCACCGAGTCCTGGGCGGTGTCCATCGCGGTGGCCGGGAGGTGGCCGCCGGCCAGGTCGCTCAGCTTGTCCTTGTAGGACGTGGCGAGGAGCGAGCCGAGGACGGCGATACCGAGGGCGCCGCCGAGTTCCAGGGCGGTGTCGTTGGCGCCGCCCCCGACGCCCAGCTCCGACTCGGGGAAGGAGCCCATGATGGTGTCGGTGGCCGGGGACAGGCTCAGGCCGATCGCGAAGCCGAGCAGCAGCAGCGGCGCCAGGAAGTCGGTGTACGTGGAGCCCGACTCGATCCGTGTGAGCAGCAGGACGCCCACCGTGCCGAGTGCCATACCGGTCCCCACGACCAGCTTCACGCCCAGCCTCGGGGCCAGCCGGCCGGTCGCCGCGGCACCGGCGAAGACGGCTCCGGCCAGCGGCAGCAGCCGTACGCCGGTCTCCAGCGCGCTGTGGCCGAGGACGAACTGCAGGAACTGGGTGGAGTAGTAGATCGAGCCGAAGGTGCCGAAGAAGAAGAACAGCACCGCGAGCATCGACCCGCTGAAGGGGCGCTCCCTGAACTTGCGCACGTCCAGCATGGGGTTGGGGTGGCGCAGCTCCCGGGCGACGAAGGCGAGCAGGCCGGCGCCGGCGACCCCGGCCGCGGTGATCGGGCCGGTGCCCCAGCCGAAGTGCGGGCCCTCGATGGCCGCGTAGACCAGGGAGCCGATGGAGACGATGGAGAGCAGGCCGCCGACGTAGTCGATCGCGCCCATCCGCTCCGCCTTGGACGGCGGTACGAGAAGCAGGGCGCCGACGACGCCGAGGACCGCGATGGGGACGTTGATCAGGAAGGTGGAGCCCCAGGCGTGGTTCTCCAGCAGCCAGCCGGCGGCGAGCGGGCCGGCGGCGATGGCGAGGCCGGAGGTGGCGCTCCAGGCCGTGATGGCCTTGGCCCGTTCGGCCCTCGGGAAGATCGCGACCAGCAGGGACAGGGTGGCCGGCATGACGACGGCGGCGCCTATGCCCATGATCGCGCGGGCGGTGATGACCAGCGCGGTCTCGTCGACCATGCCTCCCATCACCGAGCCGCCCGCGAAGATCAGCAGACCGAGGATCAGTGCCCCGCGGCGGCTGTACTTGTCGCCGATCGCGCCCAGGACGAGCATCAGCGCGGCGTAGGGAACGGTGTAGCCATCGACGACCCACTGCAGGTCGCTGCTGGTCAGGCCCAGGTCCTTCGTCATGTCCGGCGCCGCCACGATCAGCGACGTGTTCGCCATGACGACGATCAGCAGGCTCAGGCAGAGCACCAGCAGGGCCCACCAGCGCCGCGGATAGGGGGCTGTCATCTTCTCGGCGGGTGTGTCGGCAAGCAGCGGCATCGGAGGCTCCTCGGGGGCGAAGCGATGGGGGCAGTTAATTGCCCATCGATGTGCAGACTAGTTTATTGCCCACCGGTGTGCAAATATCGAGCCACCCTCTCCCCGTCGACCGGAGACCCGATCCGCCATGACTCGCCCACGCCGCCCGGCACGACCCACCAGGGCCCGCATCCTGGAGGCGGCGAGACGGGAACTCAGCCGCGACCCCGACAGCAGCCTCACGGACATCGCCGAAGCCGCCGGGGTGGTGCGCCGTACCGTCTACGCCCACTTCGCCGGCCGGTCCGCGCTGGTGGAAGGTCTCGCCACGGAGGCCGCGGAGGCGCTGCGCCACGCCCTGACGGCGGTGGCGGCACCCGGTCCCGACGACGCCGCCACCGCTCTACGGCGCTTCGTCCTGGCGCTCTGGCCGGTCGGCGACCGCTATCGCATCCTGCTGAGACTCGCACCGCAGGACCTGGAGGCGGCACAGGTCGACGAGATCCTCGCCCCCGCCCGCGACATGGCGACGGCGATCATCGAACGCGGACAGCGGCAGGGCGTCTTCCGCACGGGCATCCCACCGGCCCCGCTCGGCAGAGCACTGGAGAAACTCCTCCTGGCCCTCCTGGACTGCGTGAACGCCGGCACCTGGAGCGACGACGGCACACGCAGCGCGAGGGCGGCGCTGATCGCGGTGGGAGCGGAGGTTCCGCGCAGCGCGTGACCGCGAGGACAGTGCGCCCCTCCGCGTGAGCGAGCCGCCTCAGACGCAGGTCAACGACTCACCAGTACTGCCCCGATCAGCTGTCGGAGGTCTCGGCCCGCATCTGGGACGCCACGCCCCCGACGATCGACGTCGCAGCCTCGTCCGACACACCCGCGGCGACCAGCGTGGCCACCGCCGTCCGGGTCCCGTCGTCCTCCCACGCGCCCGAGTTGACGCTCTCGAGCAGGGAGAGCGTGACGGCCTCCAGCGCCGCGCTCAGCACCGCCGCAGGCAGATGGTCGTGGAACACGCCCGCGCGCTGGCCGCGCTCCAGGATCGCGGTGGCCTCGTCGCGGGCCGGGGCAAGGGTCTCGGACACCCGCTGCGTGCCCAGATCCTGGCGGGCGAGCGCGAGAAGCAGCCGGTAGCGGTCGCCGACGGGCCAGATCGACAGGACGAACCGGGCGAGGGCCCGATCCGGCGCCTCCTCGGCGTCCGGGACTCCGGCCGCGATGCCGCGCAGGGTCTCGGACGCCTCCTCGGCGAGCGCCTCCAGCAGGGCCGCGCGCCCCGGGAAATGCCCGAAGAGCGTACGGCGGACCACCCCGGCGGCGCGTGCGATCTCCTCCAGGGTCACATCGGGGTTCCGGCCGAGCTCCTGCCGGGCGGTGGCGAGGATGCGGGCCCGGTTGGAGCGGGAGTTGCGGCGCAGCGGTTCGCGGACGACGGGTTTGGTCATGGCGCTCAAGCCCCTGTCAGTCGAGGTCGGGCAGGGGGCGGCGGGCGACGTCACGGGCGTCCTCGGGCGGCACTCCCAGCATGCGCAGCAGCATCTCGGCCAGGTTCGACGCGGCCTCGTCGCCGTCTAGCTCCGGACGGGCGAACCGCAGTTCCACCAGCGCCAGCAGCGAGCCTCCCAGGGCGGTCACGGCGACGGTGGGATCGGCGATGGCGAACCGGCCGGCAGCGATACCGGCCTCCAGATCACGCACCGCCCGCGGCGCCAGACCCGATTCCGAGTGGATGTGCCCGAGGCCGCGGTGGCGCAGCACCTGCATCAGCTCGGGCCGGGAGTCGGCCAGGCGCGCACTGAGGCGGAAGCCGGTCGCGACGAGTTCCGCCGGGTCGTCGACCCCCCGCAGATGCTCGTCGAAGGCCTGGCCGAGTTCTTCGAGGGCGTCCCGCACCGCCGCGTCGAACAGCTCCGTCTTCGACTCGAAGTGGTTGTAGAAGGAGCCGAAGCCGACGTCCGCGCGCTCGGCGATCAGCTGGATGCTCGCGCTGGTGTCCCCGGTCTCGGCGAGGATCTGCCGCGCCGCGCGGACGAGTGCCTGACGGGTCTCGGCACGGCGCCGTTCGAAGCGGTTACGGGGCGGGGCTGACGACGGCATGGGCGCGATTCTAGCAACACCCCTCCAGTCCTGATGAAATCTTCAGTTTGCCTGAGGTCGGCTATTGACGATCGAAGAGTCAAAGCTGATGATTTCCTCAATACAGCAATGTTGCTTGGAGGACGTCATGTCCAAGACGGCTCATCAGGACCTCCACAGCGAGCAGGGCGCCCTACGCGGCGAGCACCCCGGTCGCTCCCGGAACCCGGTGATCAAGGTGGCCGACCTGGCCTGGCTGGAGTTCGAGAAGCCCGACCTGGACCGCGCCGAGGTCTTCGCCCGGGACTTCGGCTTCGCCATCGCCGCCCGCACCGAGCGGGAGCTGTGGCTGCGCGGCACCTTCGCGGGCTCACCGTGCATGGTGATCCGGCGCGGTCGTACGTCCCGCTTCATCGGCCCGGCCTTCCGCGCGGCGGAGCGGGCCGACCTGGACCGGCTGGCCCGGGCGACGGGCACGGCCGTACGGGACGCCGATGTGCCCGGCGGCGGCAGGGCGGTCGATCTGCTCGATCCCTCGGGCTTCCCCGTGCGCGTGGTGCACTGCGGCGAGGAGCTGCCGGCGCTGCCCGAGCAGCGGCCGCTCCTCATCAACTCCGGCACCGGGCACCGCCGTACGAACGCCACGCAGCGCCCCCCGCGCGAACCGTCCCGGATCCAGCGGCTGGGCCATGTGGTCCTGGAGACCCGCGTGTTCACCCGGGCCCTGAACTGGTACCTGGACACGCTCGGCATGATCGTGTCCGACTTCCTGTTCCTGGACGGGCAGCGCGATCGCGGCCCGACCATGGCGTTCATCCGCTGCGACCAGGGCGGCCTGGCCGTGGACCACCACACGCTGGCGATGCATCTGGGGCCGGGCACGGGCTACGTCCACTCCGCCTACCAGGTGACCGACCTGGACTCGATCGCCGCCGGCGGCGAGTACCTGGCCGAGCGCGGCTACCGGCGCAGCTGGGGCATCGGCCGCCATATCCAGGGCAGCCAGCTCTTCGACTACTGGCGCGACCCCGACCGCTTCATGCTGGAGCACTACGCCGACGGCGACCTGTTCTCCTGCGACGTCGAGCCCGGCTGGGCGCCCATGTCGACGAGCGGCCTGGCCCAGTGGGGCCCGCCGGCCACCCGCGACTTCCTCGGCGCGAGCCCCTCCCCGCAACGGGTCCGCGATGTCGTCCAGGCCCTGCGGGGCGACAACGAGCTGGACCCGGCACGCCTGCTGGGCCTGCTGAAGGCCACGAACTCCTGACCACCCCTCCCTTGAACCCTCCTCTCACCAAAGGCAACCGACATGAGCACCAACGTCCTGCGCACCGCCGACGGCTGGTGGGTCGCCCTCGGCGACCGCGCCGTCCCCGTGGACACCAAGGCCGTCACCACGGCCGAACTGTTGGCCGACCGGGCCGCCGTACGCGAGGCCGCCGCGAGCGGCGATGCGGGCACACCCGTCGCCGACCTGGTGCCCCTCTCCCCGGTCACCACCCCCTGCCGGGTGGTCGCCCAGATGGTCAACTACCGCAGCCACGCCCGCGATTCGGGCTTCACTGGCGACATCCCGCCCGCCTTCTTCCGCAAGGCGTCCGGGTCGGTCAGCGGCCCGCACGAGACCATCGTCCGCCCGCCGCACGTGAAGCTCCTCGACTACGAGATCGAGCTCGGCCTGGTCATGGGCGCGCCCTTGCCCGTCGGCACCGTCGTCGAAGAAGGCGACCTGCCGTCGTACGTCGCCGGGCTCGTGATCACCAACGACGTCAGCGCCCGGGACGTACAGCTGACCAGGACACAGTTCTACGAGAGCAAGTCGTACCCCACCTTCACGCCGACCGGCCCCGTCCTCTGCCTGCTGGAGCCGGAGGACTTCGCCCATCTCCCCGACCTGCGGCTGAGGTTGTCGGTGAACGGCGAGCCGCGTCAGGACCGCACCCTCGCCGACATGATCGTCCGTCCGGCGCGGGCGCTCACCCTGCTGGCCCGGTTCCAGACCCTCGACCCCGGCGATCTGCTGCTGACCGGCACACCCGGCGGCACCGCCCTCAAGGCCCCGCCGAAGCCCGTCGAGAAGATCGCCGCGCTGCTGCCGCCCGCGATGAAGTGGAAGGCGTTCTTCAAGGGCCAGGCGAAGAACCCCCGCTACCTGCGCCACGGCGACGTGGTGACCGCGACCATCGCCACCCCGGACGGGCGCATGGACCTCGGAGAGCAGCGCACACCCGTGTCCCACGCGGAATGACCGCGCGAACCGCCCCTCCCCAGACCTGATTGCTCAACCCTGAGACCTGAATGAGCCGCACATGACCGTCGAGCACATCTCGGCCGACGTACCCGTGGTGATCGTCGGAGCCGGACCCGTGGGCGTGACCGCCGCCCTCCTCCTGGCCCGGCGCGGCGTGCGTACCGTCGTCCTCGAACGCCACCACGGCGTCTACCCCCTGCCGCGTGCCGTCGCCACCGACGACGAGGTCCGCCGCATCCTCCAAGCCGCCGGAGTCGAGGCGGAGTTCGCCGCGATCTCCCGCCCCGCACGCGGGCTACGGT
>KL569130.1:82861-83121 GCA_000715635.1 Streptomyces violaceus
GGCTGCTGGACGCCCGCCACCGGGTACTGGCCGAGTTCCCACGCGCCGCGCAGGGCGCCCACGGCTTCCCGCAGACCAGCATGTTCGACCAGCCCGAGCTGGAGCGGGTCCTGCGCGAAGCCCTGGCCCGCACACCGGAGTGCGAGCTGCGCGGCGGGGTGGAGGTCGCCGGCGTCGAGCAGGACGGCGACGGTCCGGTCCGCGTGACCTACCGCGACGACACGGGCGAACACCTGCTGCGGGCGGACGCCGTCCTCGGC
>KL569130.1:83375-84110 GCA_000715635.1 Streptomyces violaceus
CAGCCTCACCCGCGACGCCATCGGCGTCGGCTGGCAGGACCTGCGCTTCGAGGAACGCTGGACCGTCGTCGACGTCCGCACGAGCCGCCTCCCGGTCCGCTGCTGGGAAGGCGTCGAGCAGATCTGTGATCCACGGCGGCCGGCGACGTTCATGCGCATCGGCGAGGACCGCTACCGCTGGGAGTTCCGCCTGAGGGACGACACGGAGCCGACCCTCGAGCGTCTCCGGCAACTGGTCGCCCCATGGGTGGACTTGGCGCCCGGCGCCGACTTCGAGGTGCTGCGCCAGGCTCAGTACACCTTCCGGGCGCGGATCGCCGATCGCTGGCGCATGGGCCGGGTCTTCCTCCTCGGCGACGCGGCCCACCTCACCCCGCCGTTCATCGGGCAGGGGCTGTGCGCGGGCCTGCGGGACGCCCACAACCTGGCCTGGAAGCTCGCCGCCGTCCTCCGGCGGGGCGCGGACGAGCGGTTGCTGGACACGTACGAGAGTGAACGCGAGCCGCACGCCCGCCACATGATCCGGCTGGCGGTCGCCATGGGATGGGCGATGACCGGCGGCCAGGACGGCGCCGCGGCCCTCCGGCGCGGTGCCCTGAACGCGGCCCTCCGCATCCCCGGGCTTGGTACGGCCGCCGCCCGCGACCTCAGTCCGGCCCTGACCGCGGGCCCGCTCGTCTGCCGCCGGGCCCACGGTGCGGGCCGTCGTCTCGTGGGCCGCTTCTGCCCGCAGCC
>KL569130.1:84294-85859 GCA_000715635.1 Streptomyces violaceus
CCGTCGTCTCGTGGGCCGCTTCTGCCCGCAGCCGTGGGTGACGGCCGGGCCCCAGGGAGACCGCATCCGCCTGGACGACCTGCTCGGCGACTCGTTCGCGGTCCTGACGGCCGGTCCACCCTCCCCCTCCCTCCGGGCGATCGCCGACGCCCTAGGCGCCCCGACCGTGCTCGTGACCGGTCTCGGCGACGACGGCCGACTCGCGGCCTGGCTGCGCGCGGGGCGGGCGGACGCCGTACTCCTGCGACCGGACCGGGTCGTGATGGACGTGGTCCCGCACGGCGCCCACGCGTTCACGGCAGCCACGGCCTGGTCGCCCCTGCTGCACACCGCACGCACACCACCACTGCTCAAAGCCTGTTGAGGAGCACCAAGATGAAGTACCCGGACCCGTTCTTCACACCCGATCCGGAGGCCGCGGCGGCCAGCCGCATCATGGACTTCACCCACTGGGCGGCCCGGCACCGGGGCGTGGCGGCCGACGCCGACTACGCCGCCCTGCACCGCTGGTCGGTCACCGACCTGGAAGGCTTCTGGGGCGCGGTGTGGGAGTACTTCGACATCGAGGCGGACACCCCGTACGAGCAGGGGATCAGGAAGGCGATCCGCACCGGCGCCTCCCCACGCCACATCCCCGACGAGATCCTCGAGGTGCCGGCGATCCCTCACACCCGCACCGGCAAGAAACTTGAGGTTCCCGTCAAGCGCCTTATCCAGGGGGCGCCCGCCGAGCAGGTCGTCAACCGGGCGGCGGTGGATGCTCCCGAGCTCGTCGAGTACTACGCCCGCCTGGGGGCGGAACGTCGCGGGCGGAGGATCAGCGGGACCTGAGAACGGCACAGACCATCAGCGCCGTCGTTCAGTCCGTCTCGGTAGCGCGGAGCTGCCATCACAACGCGTCCACCGCGCTCACCTTCCACCCGTCGCCCGTGCGCTCCATCGTCATCCGCACCCGGTTCAGGTCCACGCGGGACCCCGAGACCTGGGTGCTCTCGGTGACCTGGTTGACGAAGAGCAGGACCACGACCTTGTCGGGGGAGGCCGAGACGACGGAGGCGGCCGGGGCGGCGCCGGAGCCGGGGGCGGCGACCGTGGCCTTCACCACGCCGCGGTACTTCTCGGCCGTCGGGGCGACCACGGTCTTCGTGGTCTTGCCGTACTCGTCGCGGAAGTCGCCGGTCAGGTGGGCGCGGGCCGTCGAGAAGTCCTTGTCCAGGTGGCGGTAGTCGTACGACAGGACGATCGGCGCCGCTTTCCGCGCGGCCGCGAGCGCCTCGGTCCGGGCGGTCTCCGTCAGCCGGCCGTCGCGGTACTGCCATCCCAGGGCGGCGACCGCGACCAGGCCGGCGACGAGCAGGACGGCCAGGACCGAGGTGAGCAGCCTCCTACGGCCGCCGGGGCCGCGCTCGCTCCGCTCTTGCGGCCCGTCCTCCTCGAACGACTCCGGCGACGGCTCCGGCGGGTCGTCCCAGCCGTCCTTCGGGGCCTCGACGAGGACGGTGCGTCCGGCGCGTGGCCGCTCGTCCCGGCGCGGGGACTCCTCGTCGCCGGACGTGGCCGTGGCC
>KL569130.1:86089-88027 GCA_000715635.1 Streptomyces violaceus
GTGCCGGGACCGGGGGCGCGGCCGGTGGTCGTCTTCGGCATGGTGGTACTCCTCGTCGGTGCTTGTCGGTCGGCGGATCGGCCCGTGGATCAGCCGACGAACTCGACGTCGGACGTCAGCCAGCGGCCGTCCTTGTGTACGAGGTCGAGCTGGAGCCGGTACGTGCGCGCCTCCCCCTCGGGCGCGGCGGTGTTGGTCACCTTGCTGTCGGCGACCACCAGCACACGGGCCGAGTCCTCGTCGGAGCGGACGATGCCCGCCTCCAGGACCTGGCCTTGAGACACGGACTTGTTCTGGGCCACCAGCTGCGTCAACTGGTCCGTCTGTGCGGTGAACTGCTTCTTGAAGTCGCCGGTCGCGCCCGCCAGTACGTTCGCGCTGTCGCGGTCGTAGTGCCGGTAGTCGAGGGACGTGAAGTTCAGCGCCGACTGGCGGGCGGCGGCCAGGATGCCCTGGCGTCGCTGGTCCCCCTCGCGCTGTTCGTGGAGGGTGAGGGCCAGCCAGAGTGTCAGTGCTGTGGTGAGGACGGTCGCCGCGACGAGTCCCGCCGTCAGCGCTCCGGGTCGCACCGGCCTCATGCCACGGGGCCAACGAGCAGCCATTGCCACGACTCCTTTCCGAACACGGCCTGCTGGCCGCCCGTCGAGCCGATCTCGACGTTCTTTCCGTCCGGGCCGGTGGTGGTGCCGGTCTCCGGGTCGTACGGGGTGACGTACGTCGCCTGGTTCGCGCCGCCGTCAGTGCTCGACGCGCCCGGGGCGTTCTGCGCGCCCCGTACGGACGACTCGCTGCCGCGCGGGAGCGTGCAGCGGGCGTCGGTGTTCGCCTCGCGTGTGCTGGTGTCCGCGGGGTCGCGGCGTGCCGTGCCGTAGCCCTGGGTGCAGGCCGGCGGGTCGTCGGCGTTCAGCACCAGGCCGAAGTGGGTGGTGCCGTCGCCCGGGACGACCGTGTAGCTGCCCGCGACCATCAGCGGGAAGGTGACCAGGGCCTGTTCCACGCCGGGGAGGCGGGCCAGCGTGACCTGGCCGCCGCTGATCAGGTTGGCCAGCAGGACCGACAGCTCCGGCCCGGCCGACTTCAGCAGCGAGTTCAGCTCCTGTGCCGCCGGCCGCGTGTTGCCGATCAGCTTGCGCAGGTCCCCGTCGCTGGTTTTCAACTGGGCCGAGAGCGCCGCGAGATCGCGGGCGAACGACTTGATCGACGAGCCCTGGTCGGCCTGCGTCTTCAGGACCTTCCGCGAGTCCTCGATCAGGGCGATCGTCTCCGGCAGCGCCTCGGACGCCGACTCGACCAGGGTGTTGCCCGAGTCCACCAGGCGGCTCAGGTTCGGGCCGGTGCCGGCGAAGGCCTGGCCCAACTCGTCGACCGTGACGCGGAGGTCGTCCTTGCCGACCGAGTTCACCAGGCGGTCCAGGCTGAGGACCATGTCCGTCGTCGACAGCGGCACCCGCGTGCTCTCGCGCAGGATCGTGCTGCCGTTCAGCAGGTACGGGCCGTGGGAGGTGCGGGGCTGGAGGTCGACGTACTGCTCGCCCACCGCCGAGCGGTTCGCCACCACGGCCAGCGTGTCCGCGGGGATGTGGGGCGCCCCGTCCTCGATGTCGAGCGTGACCGAGACCCCGTCCGGGCCGGCCAGGCGCAGCGCGCCGACCTTGCCCACCGGCACCCCGCGATACGTGACCTCGGCACCGGGGAAGACGCCCCCGGAGTCGGCGAAGTCGGCCCGCACGGTGTAGCCGCGGTCCAGGACCTCGTCCACCAGGCCCGTGTACTCGGCGCCGACGTACGACACACCCACGGCGGTGAGGGTGGCGAAGGCGATCAGTTGCGCCTTGACCGTACGAGTGATCACGGCTGGACCCCCTTCAGCATCAGCTCGGCGAGTTCGAGGTTGATCCCCTCCGGCCAGTCGCCCCCGGTGCCGTAGCCGCTGGAGCC
>KL569130.1:88260-91644 GCA_000715635.1 Streptomyces violaceus
GAGATGTGTATAAGAGACAGGGCACACTCGGACCGCTCGGACCGCTCGGCAGCGCGGTGGGCTTCGGCACGCGCGGTGCGTCCGGGAGCTCCGGCACGTCCGGGAGGTCCGGTACGTCCGGCAGGTCCGGGGTCTCGGGAAGCCCGGGCCCGGTGTCCCCGCCGTTCCCGCCGCCCGGCTCGTCCGTCAGGTTGCCGTAGATCCCGGCCAGATCGAGGTCCGCCGTGATGTGCAGGTTGACGTAGTCGCCCTTGATGGCGTCCACCACGTTGCGCGGGAACGGGTACGTCGTCAGCAGCTCGAGGGAGTTGGGCAGGTCGCTGCCCGCCTTGTTGAGCTGTTGCAGGATCGGCCGCAGCCGCTTGAGGTTGGCGACCGTGTCGTCGTGTGAGGCGTTGACCACCTTGGTGCCGGTCTTGCCCAGCTTGGACAGGGCGGTGAGCATCTTGGTCAGGTCACGGCGCTGGTCGGCCAGGACCTTCAGGGCGGGCGGCATGGCGTCGACGGCCTCGGCGATCGTCGTCTTCTCCTTGCCCAGCCGTTTGGCCAGCCGGTCCACCGCCTTCAGCGCGCGGACGATGTCCTGGCGCTGGTCGTCCAGGCCGCCGATGAAGGTGTCGAGTTCCTTGAGCAGGGACTTGACCCGGTTCTCCCGGCCCTCCAGGGCCTTGTTCAGCTCCGTGGTGATGGTCTTGAGCTGGGCGACGCCGCCGCCGTTGAGCAGGGCGGACAGCGCGGACAGCACCTCCTCGACCTCCGGGTTGCGGCCGCTGCGGGACAGGGGGATCACATCACCGTCGCGGAGCCGCCCGACCGGGGTGCTTTCCGGCGGCCGGGACAGCGCCACGTACTTCTCGCCGAGCATGCTGGTCTGCCGTAGTTCGGCGATGGCGTTGGCGGGCAGCTTCACCGAGTCGGCGACCCGGAGGCGGACCCTCGCGTGCCAGCCCTCCAGCTCGACCTTCTCCACCGCGCCCACGGTGACGTTGTCGACCTTGACCGCCGACTGCGGCACCAGGTCCAGGACGTCGCGGAACTCGACGGTGACGTGGTAGGCGTGGCCGTCGGCGGCGGCTCCGCCGGGGAGCGGGACGTCGTACCAGCCGTTGACCTCGCAGCCGGACAGGAGCAGCGTCAGGGCGGTCGCCCATGCGACGGCCCCGCCCTTGCGCAGTGGCCTCATGCGCTCGCCCCCAGGATTCCGCCGAGGGTGCGGTCGACCGTGCCGGTGACCGCGGTGCCCTTGGGCACTTCGGGCAGGGAGTCGAAGAGCTCCCTCAGGTCCTTGCAGTCGGACTTCTCCCCGGTCGTCTTCAGGATCGAGCACAGCAGGGAGGCCGGATCCTGCGGGTGGTCGGGGTTGTTGCGGGTGTCGAGGGTGCCTGCGGAGGGGTTGTAGGCGTTGTTCAGGTTCGACATGCCCGTCGGCGCGACCTCCAGCAGCTCCTCCAGTGCGGCCCGTTGGGTGACGAGCACCTTGGTCACCTTGCTCAGGCCCTCCACGTTCGACGTCAGGGACTTCTTGTTCTTCTTCACGAAGGCGGACACGTCACCGAGCGCGGTGCCAAGGTGTTTCAGCGCGGCCGCCAGGTCCTTGCGCTCGCCCGCGAGTTGCTCGGCGACCTTGGCGAGGCTGCTGTTGAACGACCGCACGCTCTTGTCGTCCGCCGCCAGCGCCGCGGTGAACACCTGGAGGTTGCGGACCGTGCCGAACAGGTCCGTGCGGCCGTCGGAGAGAGTCGTGACGGCCTCCGAGAGGTCCTCGACCGTCCGGTGGAGGTTCCCGCCCTGGCCGTCGAGGTTGTCGGCGCTGACGCCGAGCAGCCGTGACAGGGCGCCGTCCTTGTTGGCGCCCTCGGGGCCGAGCGCCTCGGCCGTGGTGTGCAGGCTGTCGAAGACGCGGTCCAGTTCGACCGGTACGGCCGTGCGCGACTCGGGGATCTCGTCCCCGTCCCGCAGCACCGGACCGCTCCGGTACACCGGCAGCAGCTGCACGTAACGATCGCTGACCACCGAGGAGTTGATGATCGCGGCCTGCGCGTCCGCCGGGACCTTGCGGTCAGCGTCGTACTCCAGCTCCACCCGCACCCGGCCGCCCTCCGGCGTGATCTTCTTGACCTCGCCGATCCGCACGCCCAGCACGCGGACGTCCGAGCCGGGGTAGATGCCGACGGTGCGCGGGAAGTACGCCGTGACGCGGGCCGGCTCGGTCCGCGGCCACAGGACGTAGGTGAGCGCGGCGACCAGGGCCAGGGCGGTCAGCAGGGCCGCGCCCTTCTTCCAACGGCTGCTCACTGCGCGCCTCCCGTCCGCGTCCGCGGCACCACCGGGGCGGCGACCAGGTTCTGGACGTAGGAGTCGAACCAGCGGCCATTGCCTAGGGTGTTGGTGAAGACCCGCACGTAGGGGGCCAGGAGCTTGATGCTCCGGTCCAGGCTTGATTGGTTCCGTTCGAGCATCTTCACCACGGTGTTGAGGCCCTTGAGCGCGGGCCCGATCTCCTTCTCGTTGTCCTGGACCAGGCCGGAGAGCTGGATGCCGAGCGCGGCGGAGGTCTTCAGCAGCTTGTGGATCGCCGCACGCCGCTTGCTGATCTCCTTGAACAGCTTGTCGCCGTCCTCGACCAGGGCGGTGAAGTCGCCCGACCGGTCGGCGAGTACGCCCGTGACGCCGTTCGCGTGGTCGAGGAGCTCCCTGAGGGCCTTGTCGCGCGAGGCCACCGTCCGGGAGATCTTCGACAGGCCCTTGATGGACGCCCGTACCTCATCCGGTGAGTCCTCGAAGGTCGTCGAGATGGTGTCCAGCGCCTTCGCCAGCTGGTCGGTGTCGACCTTCTCCGACGTGGTGGTGAGATCGCTGAACGCCTGCACGACGTCGTACGCGGGGACGGTCCGCCGCAGCGGGATCTCGCTGCCGGGCTCCAACCGGCCCGGCCCCTTGGGGTGCAGGGCGAGGTACTTGGCGCCGAGGATCGTCTTGACCCGGATCGACGCGCCGGTCTCGGTGCCGAACCCCGGCTCATCCTTGATCTTGAAGGTGACCTTGACGTGGTCGCCGTCCAGGTCGACCTCCTCGACCTTGCCGACCTTGACCCCGGCGATCCGCACCTCGTCCCCCGGCTTGAGACCGCCCGCCTCGGCGAAGGCGGCGCTGTACGTCTCGCCGTCGCCGATCACGGGCAGGCGGTCGGCGTTGAACGCGGCCGCGGTCAGCAGCGCGAGGACGGTGAGTCCGACCGCGCCGATGACGATCGGGTTCCGCTCGCGGAAGGGGCCGAGGCGCGGACGGCGGAGCCGTATCCTCGGCAGCTTCGGCGGCTCGACACGGACCTTGACCAGCGGCTGCGGACGCGGCTTGCGGCGCGGCAGGAGCCGCACCTTCGGC
>KL569130.1:91798-92317 GCA_000715635.1 Streptomyces violaceus
ACCTTCGGCAGTCGCACGCGAGGCAGCTTCGGCGGCTCCACGCGCACCTTGACCATCGGCTCCGGGCGGCTCTTGCGGCTCATGCCCCGCACCTCGCCCTCGCCACGTGCATCTCGGGCGTGAGCACCTGCTTCGTCTTCGGCAGCACGATCCGGCCGTCGAAGTCGCACAGGTAGAAGTTGAACCACGAGCCGTAGGACGCCGTCCCCGTCAGCTCGTTGAGCTTGTTCGGCAGCCTCTTCAGCACGCCCTCCACGGTCTTCTCGTTGTCGTTCAGCGTCCCGGTGAGGTCGGTCAGTTCCGCGATGTCGTCCTTGAGCGGCGGACGCGCGTCCTTCAGCAGGCCCGAGGTGGCCTCCGTCAGATCGCCGATGCTCACCAGCGACTTCCCGATGGGCTTGCGGTCGGCGGACAGGCCCGAGATGACCCGGCGCAGCTGCTTGAGCAGTCCGGAGAAGCGGGCGCCGCGCTTGTCGAGCGTCTCCAGCACGGTGTTGAGGTTGTCTCTTATACACATCT
>KL569130.1:92554-93667 GCA_000715635.1 Streptomyces violaceus
CCCGGAGCCGATCAGCTTGTCGCGGCCGGCCAGCGTCGTGGTGAGCGACGCGGTGTGCGTCAGCAGGCTGTTGACGGTGCCGCCCTCGCCCTGGAGGGTCTTGATGATCTCGGTGGCGAGCTGGTTGACGTCCTTCGGGCTGAGCGCGGCGAACAGCGGCTTGAAGCCGTTCAGCAGCGCGTTCAGATCGAGGGCGGGCTGGGTGCGCGCGAGCGGGATGGTGCCGCCGGGGCGCAGCCGGGTGCCGTCGCCGGCGCCCTCGGTCAGCGCGACGTACCGCTGCCCGACCAGGTTGCGGTAGCGGATGACGGCGCCCGTGCTGGTGAGCAGCGGCCGGTCCTGGCTGGCTGTGAAAGTGACCTCGGCCAGCGTCCGGTCCTTGATCCGGATGCCCTCGACCTCGCCGACCCGCACTCCGGCCACCCGGATGTCGTCGCCCTCCTCCAGGCCGGTGACGTCGCTGAAGACCGCCCGGTACTCATGCTCGGGGGTGAAGGAGATGTTCACGATGGTGGCGGCGAGCAGGGCCGTCGCCACCACCGTCACCAGCGCGAAGAGACTGAACTTGATGAGCGGGGCGGCGGTCTGCCGGGCGCCTGTGGTGCTCATGCGACGCTCACCGCCGTCCCGCGCGCCATCGGCCCGAACAGCAGGGTCGCGACCGGCGGCACCTCGTCCGCGGGCACGCCCAGTACCGGGGCCACGAGTGAGCCGACGGCCCGCTGCTCGGCCCGGGTGGCGGAGGCGCCGAGCGGACCGCCCGAGGCCGAACCCGCCTTCTTGGAACCGTCGTTGAGGTGGGCGCCGGGCGCCGGCACCGGAGGGTGCGGCAGATCACGGCAGTTCGGGCCGGACCGCTCGCCGTAGCGCGGTTCCTCACCCGGTTCGTAGGCACCCTGCGGCCGTACGACCTCCAGCGTGATGTGCATCTTGCCGCCCCGGAACGCCTCCTCGGACGCCTTCTCCTGCCGGACCAGGCCGGCCAGCAGGCAGGGGTACTGGGGTGAGTAGCGGGCGAACAGCTCCAGCGTGGGGCGGGAGACCCGGCCGAGGGTGATCAGCCGGTCGCCGTCGGCGTCGAGGAAGTCCTCGGCGGTGCCCGCGACGGTGGCC
>KL569130.1:93882-97586 GCA_000715635.1 Streptomyces violaceus
GGACTTCAGTGCCGCGGCCAGCCGGTCCTTCTCCTCGACGATCGTGCGGCTGGTGGTGACGGTGTTGCGCAGGATCTCCATCAGGTCGGGCGCCGCGTCGCCGTAGACCTCGGCGACGTCGGCGAAGCGTGCGATGTCCTCTTTCAGGGACGGCAGGTGGGGATTGAGGCGGCGCAGGTAGGCCTCCACTCGCGTGAGGTTGTCGCCGATCCGGTCGCCGCGGCCGTCGAGGGCGGTGGCGAACGCGGAGAGCGTGGCGTTGAGCTTGCCGGGCTGGACCGTCCGGAGCAGGGGCAGCAGGTCGTTCATCAGCTGCTGGACCTCGATGCCGACGCGGGTGCGGTCCTGGGTGATGACGTCACCGGCACGGATGGGCCGGGCCGAGGAGCGCTCGGGCGGGACCAGGTCGACGTACTTCTCGCCGAACAGCGTCTTGGGCAGCAGGCGCGCGTGCACGTCGGACGGGATGTGGGCGACGTGCTCCGGCTTGAGCGCGATGCCGAGCGTCGCCTTCGTCCCGTCGGCCCGCACCTCGCGCACCTCGCCGACCAGCAGCCCGCGCAGCTTGACGTCGGCGCGCGGATCGAGCTGATTGCCGAGGCTGTCGGCCTCCAGCGTGATCCGCACGACCGGTGTGAACGCCTGCCGGTAGACGGCGACGGACAGGGACAGCAGCAACGCGAGCACGGCGATGAAGACGACACCGTACAACCGCAGTCTCAGCACCCTCATACGGCGGCTCACCCCGCGATCCGTACGGTCGTGCTGGCGCCCCAGATCGCCAGCGACAGGAAGAAGTCCAGGACGTTGATCGCCACGATCGAGGTCCGCACCGCGCGGCCGACCGCGACGCCGACGCCCGCCGGGCCGCCGCTCGCGTAGTAGCCGTAGAAGCAGTGCACCAGGATGATCAGGACGGCGAAGACCAGCACCTTCCCGAAGGACCACAGGACGTCCACCGGGGGCAGGTACTGCTGGAAGTAGTGGTCGTATGTGCCTGTGGACTGCCCGTAGTAGCCGGTGGTGATGGTGCGGGCGGCCAGGTACGAGGACAGCAGGCCGATCACGTACAGCGGGATGACGGCCACGAACCCGGCGATCATCCGCGTCGTCACGAGGAACGGCAGCGAGGGCACGCCCATGACCTCCAGCGCGTCGGTCTCCTCGCTGATCCGCATCGCGCCGAGCTGGGCGGTGAACCCGGCGCCGACGGTCGCGGAGAGCGCGAGCCCGGCCACCAGCGGGGCGATCTCACGGGTGTTGAAGTACGCCGAGAGGAACGCCACGAAGTTGGAGGTGCCGAGCTGGTTGAGCGCGGCGTAGCCCTGCAAGCCCACTTCCGTGCCGGTGAAGAACGACAGGAAGGCGATCACGCCGACCGTGCCGCCCACGACGGCGAGCGCGCCCCGGCCGAAGCTCACCTCGGCGAGCAGCCGCAGGATCTCCTTCTTGTAGCGGCGCACGGTACGGCCGGTCCAGGCCAACGACCGCCCGTAGAAGGACAGCTGGGCTCCCAGCTCCTCCAGGCCTTTCAACAGCGCCATGCCTCAGCCCCTCTGGGGAACGACTTGGAAGTACACGGCGGTCATCACGAAGTTCGTCACGAACAGCAACATGAAGGTGATCACCACCGACTGGTTCACCGCGTCGCCCACACCCTTGGGTCCGCCTTTCGCGGTCAGCCCCTTGTAGGAGGCGACGATCCCGGCGATCGCGCCGAACACCAGCGCCTTGACCTCGGCCGCCCACAGGTCGGAGAGCTGGGCGAGGGTGGTGAAGGAGGCCAGGTAGGCACCCGGGGTGCCGTTCTGAAGGACGACGTTGAAGAAGTAGCCGCCCGCGACGCCGACCACCGACACCAGGCCGTTGAGCAGCACCGCCACCAGCATCGACGCCAGCACGCGGGGGACGACCAGCCGGTGGATGGGGTCGATGCCCAGCACCTGCATCGCGTCGATCTCGTCGCGGATCTTCCGCGCCCCGAGGTCGGCGCAGATCGCCGTGCCGCCGGCGCCCGCGATCAGCAGCGCGGTGACGATCGGCGAGGCCTCGCGCAGCACGGCGAGCACAGAGGCGGCTCCGGCGAAGGACTGGGCGCCGAGCTGCCGGGTCAGGCTGCCGATCTGGAGCGCGATGACCGCCCCGAACGGGATGGACACCAGGGCCGTCGGCAGGATGGTGACGCTCGCGACGAACCACGTCTGCTGGATGAACTCCCGTGCCTGGAAGGGCCGTCGGGGGATCGTGCGGACGACGTCCAGCGCCATCGCGAAGAGGCTGCCCGAGTGCCGCAGCGCTCCCACCGGTGACAGGCTCACGCGCCGGCCACCTCCTTCTGGAGCAGCGCCGCCTCGCGCCGGGCGATGGCCTCCCAGCGGGGTGGCCGGGCGATGCCCGGCCCCGGCAGCAGGCGTGGAGCCGGCGGCTCGTGAACGCGCGCGCTGTCGTCGATCTGCGCGAGCTCCTGCTCGACCTGCGCCGCGTCTTTCTCCTCCGCCATGCCGATCGGGCCCTGCATCCGGCCGTTCAGGAACTGCCGTACGACGGGCTCGTCGCTGGCCAGCAGCTCTTCGCGCGGCCCGAACATCACCAGCTCGCGGCGGAACAGCAGTCCGATGTTGTCCGGCACCTGGCGGGCCGAGGCGATGTCGTGCGTGACGATGAGGAAGGTCGCGTCGATCTGGGCGTTGAGGTCGACGATGAGCTGGTTGAGGTAGGCGACGCGGACGGGGTCGAGGCCGGAGTCGGGTTCGTCGAAGAGGATGATCTCCGGGTCGAGGACGAGGGCCCGGGCCAGCCCGGCGCGCTTGCGCATCCCGCCGGAGATCTCGCCGGGCAGCTTCCCCTCCGCGCCGATCAGCCCGACCATGTCCATCTTCTCCAGCACGATGCGCCGGATCTCGCTCTCGGACTTACGGGTGTGCTCGCGCAGCGGGAAGGCGATGTTGTCGTACAGGTTCATCGAGCCGAACAGCGCACCGTCCTGGAACAGCACGCCGAACAGCTTGCGCACCTCGTACAGGTCGTGCTCGCGGAGCTTGGTGATGTCCCGGCCCTGGATCGTGATGGAGCCGCGCTCCGGCTTGAGCAGGCCGACGAGCGTCTTGAGGAACACCGACTTGCCCGTGCCGGAGGGGCCGAGCATGACCGAGACCTCCCCGGCGGGCAGCGTCAGCGAGACGTCCTGCCAGATGACCTGGTGACCGAAGGACTTGGTCAGCCCTTCCACACAGATCTCGACACCCATCCGGTCCACCCTTCAGCCCATGTCCGTGGAGCAGCTCTGACATCTGCTCTACGGGGAGGGGCGGGGGGTCCGTCGCTCGAGTGGCGGATTTTTTTCGAGCGGGTTTCCGGATGGTTTTCCGGGCGGGTTTCCGGTCGCTACGGAAGCGGGCTCGGCGTGGGCACGGGGAGCGAGGGGGACGGTGTGGCGGCAGCTTCCGGAGCCGCCGGGGTTCCCGGGACCGCCGGGACCGCCGTGTCCGTCGACACGGCGGAGGGCTCCACCGGCAGGTCGGGGACGTCGGGCTTCGGGACGTCGGGCACCTGGGGGACCTCCGGCGCGGACAGCGCGGCAGCGGCGACACCGGGACCTCCGGAACGTCCGGAACGCCCGGGACCTCCGGCAGCGACGGGACCGACGGCACGGACAGCGGGAGGAACGATTCACCGGCGGGGGCCTCGGCCGCTCCGCGCTCGCC
>KL569130.1:97860-99376 GCA_000715635.1 Streptomyces violaceus
CAAGGGCGTACGGCAGCACGAACCCCGCCACCGCCAGGGACGCCGCCGTGGAGGCGACCGCCACGGTCTGCGCCCTGCCGGCTCCGCGCGGCCGTCCCCACCCGATCAGGAACAGCGCGAACCCGAGCGTGGCGGACAGCGACTGCCGCAGCGTCCGCCGGGCCCGGGCCAGCAGCGACTCGACGGTCCGGTAGCTCAGCCCCATCCGGACGGCGACCTGGCCGACGTCCAGGTCCTCCGACTTCAGCCGCAGCGCCTCGGCCTGCCGTGCGGGCAGCTCACCGCTGCGCACCGCCAGCCACTTCGCCTCGGCCCGGTCGCACACCGCCTCCTCGACGGGCACCGGACCGGGGGCGATGAGCGTCGGGCTGGTACGCACCTCGGCCTCGCGGTTCACCTGCCGGTAGCGGTCGACGCACAGCCGCATCGTCACCGTCGTCAGCCAGGCCGCGAGCCGCTCCTCGTCCAGGTCGGGCCGCTCGGCGGCGCGCAGCATCGCCTCGTGCACCGCGTCCTCGGCGTCCTCCGGGCTCATCGACCTGCGCCGGGCCACCTTGAGCAAGTGCTCGCGGTGACTCCACATGCGCCGCCACCGCTCGTCGGCCGCGGTCACCTCCGCAGGTGTCTCTGCGGGCATGTCCACAGGCATGTCCGTCGCCATGAGGGCCCCTTCGCGCTCGCCCACCGGTCTCGTGCTGTCCGGCGGGGGGCGACATTACCGCCCAGTATCGGCGGTTGTGGAGGGGGAGACGGTCATCGAGTCCGCGCTGTTACTGGTGAGCGGGGCGCCGCTGGGCAGCAGGTCGTCGCCGGGGACCTCGAAGTCCGGGGCGGGGGTGGGGAGTCGTGGCTCGTCCGGCCTCTCGGGTCCGGTGGCCGGGCGGGTTCCGGCCGGGGCCGGGGAAACCGGGGCCGACGGGGTGCGAGACGGCGGGGCACTCGGCCGGGCGGAGGGGGCAGGCGAGGCCTCCTTCGGCTTCGAGGGGGACCGCGACGGCTCGGGGCGCCCGGAGGAGGACCCGGGGACGGCCCCGGCAGAGCCATCCGGCACCACCCGGTGTCCTTCCAGGAAGTACGCGTACCAGACCCTGACCGTGCGCAGATAGGCCGCCGAGTGGTTGTAGCCGAGGATCGCGCGGTCCAGCTGAGCGGGAACGGACAGGTCCCTGCCACCGGCACACAGATACCGTCCGGCGGCGAGTGCCGCGTCGAAGACGTTGTTCGGATCCGTACGCCCGTCGCCGTTGCCGTCCGCGCCCCAGCGGGCCCAGGTCGACGGGATGAACTGCATCGGCCCGACCGCGCGGTCGTACGCCGTGTCCCCGTCGTGGGCGCCGCCGTCGGTGTCCCGGATCAGCGCGAAGGCCACACCGTCCAGCCGCGGCCCGAGGATCGGCGCCAAGGTCGTACCGTCCGACCCCACCCTGCCACCGCGCGCCTGTCCCGACTCCACCTGCCCGATCGCCGCCAGCAACTGCCAGCGCAGCCGGCAGTCTGTCTCTTATACACATCTCTG
>KL569130.1:99559-101522 GCA_000715635.1 Streptomyces violaceus
GGTCCTCGGCCCGCCGATAGGCGGCGAACACACTCGCCGGCAGCGCGCCGCCCACCTCGGCCGCCGCCCCACCGCCCACGTGCTTCCCGGCCCGCAGCGGCGGAAGCTCGGTACGGTACGGCGCGTCGCCGGACACGCTCGGTCCGTCTCCGGCGGGTGCCTGACCGGGCGCCGGCGCCGAGGCCCTCGCCGGAACCACCCCCGGCGCCTGTGACGCGGTGAGCGCCACCATCGCCACCACTGCGGCCGCTGCACCCCTGACACACCTGCCCCTGTGCCCCGCCACGTCCTGCTCCCCTCCCTGTGAGCTTCCTGTCGTCTGCTCTACGGGGGAGGGAGGTGGGTCCGTCGCAGGATTTCGCGCACGCTTGCGGGCGGAACGGGTACGGCGTGGCGTGAGAGCGGCAGACGAGTCGGGCTGTACGCCGGGTTCTGTTCCGGCGGGTCCTCACGGTCCCGCCGGCGACGGCCATCCATCTAGGGCCGGCGTTGCCACCGGCCTCGTGCGGTCTACCCGCGAACTCGGGCGGGCAGCCCTCGATCGTCCGCGCAGGGACGCCTTCGAAAAGGCGGCCCCTCTTGACCTTGCTCCGGGTGGGGTTTACCTAGCTGCCCAGGTCACCCTGGGCACTGGTGGTCTCTTACACCACCGTTTCACCCTTACCGAGGGCCGAGGCCCCCGGCGGTCTGCTTTCTGTGGCACTGTCCCGCGGGTCACCCCGGGTGGCCGTTAGCCACCACCCTGCCCTGTGGAGCCCGGACGTTCCTCGGGAAGCTCCCCGTCAGGGGGACTCCACGCGGCCGTCCGCCCGGCTCGTCTGCCGTGTCGACCATGGTACCGGGCGTGAGCGGGGCCGCGGACCGGCGGCGGTCGCCAGCACCGAGCCCGCGAGGATCAGCGTGAACGCCGCCACGATGCCCGCCGTCAGCTGCTCGTCCAGGAAGATCGCGCCCGCCGCCACCGCGACCGCCGGATTGACGTACGTGAAGACCGTCGCCCTGGTCGGGCCCGCCTCCTTGATCAGCTCCAGGAAGGCCACGAAGGCGATGGCAGTGCAGAGGACACCCAGGGCCGCCAGCGCGGCCAGGACCGAGGGGGAGGGCATGGCCGACGGCCAGGTCATCGCCGCCGCCGGGGCATAGACCAGCGCCGCCAGGGCCAGGCAGGGGGCGATGAGCTGGAGGGTCGGGACGTTCTTCAGGTGGCGGGCCGCTATCAGGGGCGCCGTCGCGTAGCCCACCACCGTCACCAGGACCTCGGCCAGCGACTTCGCGTCGCCGCCCGTCAAGTGCGGGACCGTGAGGACCCCTACGCCGGCCAGGCCCAGGCCGAGTCCGGTCATCCGCCTCATCCCCAGCCTCTCCGTCTCGCCGAAGAAGCGGGCCAGGGCCACGCCCACGATCGGGACGCCGGCGATCAGCAGGCCCGCCGTCGAGCTGGAGAGGTGGCGTTCCGCGTCGGTCAGGGTCCACCAAGGGCCGATGATCTCGATGCACGCGAAGGCCAGCATCGGGCGCCAGTGGGTCCGCACGATGCCGGGCAGGCCGCCCTGGCGTATCGCGAAGGGGAGCAGGAGTGCGGCGC
This sequence comes from Streptomyces violaceus, assembly GCA_000715635.1. Classification (GTDB taxonomy): domain Bacteria; phylum Actinomycetota; class Actinomycetes; order Streptomycetales; family Streptomycetaceae; genus Streptomyces; species Streptomyces violaceus. The sequence goes on from KL569130.1 coordinate 101,145, forward strand.
CCAGCGCGCAGCGCGTGAACACCACCATGGACGGGGACACGGCGTCCACCGCCACCTTGATCATCAGGTAGGGGACGCCCCAGATCACTCCCGTCGGCGGCGGCCTCGGCCGCCAGCTCGCGACCTCGGCGGGGCGCAGGCCGGACTCCAGGAGTCCGCGGGCCCTGGCGACCCGGTGCTGGGCGAGCCAGGCGTACGGCGGTACGCCCATGGTCGTGCGGAAGGCGCGCAGGAGTTGGTAGCGGGAGAGGCCGAGGTCGGTGGCGAGGGCGGCCAGGGAGGGAGGGTCCAGCAGTTCGTCGGCGAGGCGGTCGCGTACGGACCTGGCGATGTGGTCGGCGCCGGGCACCGTGTCCCTGTCTCTTATACACATCTCTG
>KL569130.1:101734-107556 GCA_000715635.1 Streptomyces violaceus
GGCCAGGGCCGTGAGCAGCCAGGGCAGCCGGGACTCGGCCTCCAGCGGGTCGGGGCAGCTGCTGATGTCCGTGTGGGCGCGGCGGAGAGCGGTGGCCAGCTCCGGGTCGTGGAGGACGGCGTCCCGGAAGTGCGGGAGACCGCCGAGCGTGCCGTCGGTGAGGAGGGACGGCTCGGTGTAGAGCGCCTGGTAGGCGTAGCCCTCGGAGGCGGCCGGGCCGCCGGTGTGCATCTCGCCCGGCTCCAGGACGACGATCGAGCCGGGGTAGGAGTGGATCCGCCCGCCCCGGTAGGCGATGACCTCCGAGCCGCCGACCGTGACGCCGATGGTGAACTCGTCGTGTGCGTGCGGCGCGTAGACGTGCTGGTCGAAGTGGGCGGTGAGGAGGTCGAGGGGCGGGCCGCAGCGGCCCAGCCGTGCCCTGGTCCAGCGGGCCTGTTCTCTCATATGCGCTTGCGTGCTCACCTCGTACCCCCCGGCACAGGGGATCAGAGGAAGCCGGTGGTGTCCAGGGCTTATGAGCTTGACCTTGCCGCAGCGTCAACCTCTTCACTGGTCCCATGCGGATCGGAGAACTCGCCGTCGCCGTGGGCGTCACCACGCGGGCCGTGCGGCACTATCACCAGCTGGGCCTGCTGCCCGAACCGGAGCGGCGGGCGAACGGCTATCGGGAGTACGGCCTGCGGCACGCTGTCGTGCTGGCGCGGATCCGGCGGCTGACCGAGCTGGGGCTCGGGCTCGCGGAGGTGCGGGACGTGCTGGCGGACGAGGCCGGGAAGGACCTGGTCGAGGTGCTGACCGAGCTGGACGAGGATCTGGCGCGGCAGGAGGAGGCCATCCGGGAGCGGCGGGGGCGGTTGCGGACGCTGCTGGAGGCGGAGGGCGGGCTGCCCGCCGAAGGGCCCGTGTCGCCCGAGCTGGCCGCGCTGTTCGCCGGGTCGGCGCGGCTGTCGGACTCGCCCATGGCCGCCAAGGACCGCGAGATCATGGCTTTCCTGGAGACGGCCATGCCGGACGAGGCACGGAAGCAGCTCGTGTCGTCCCTGGGTGAGGTGCTCGGCGCGCCCGAGGCCGTGGCGCGGGCCAATGAGGCGTACGTGTTGCTCGACGCGCTCGCCGGGGCGGAGCCGGACGATCCGCGTGTCGCCGGGGCCGCCCGGGCCCTGGCCGACTGCATTCCCCCGGGGCTGTACCCGGAGGTCGGGGATCTCGACCACGACGACAGTGTCCTGCGCGCCTTCTACGCCGACCTGGCCCCGGCCCAGGCGGAGGCGATCCGCCGGACGCTGCACCTTCTCACCGAGGAGCGACGATGAGGATCGTGTGGCTGCTGGTCCGGCACGAGGTGCGCGTGCTCGAGAGTCTCGTGCTGTGGGTGGCACGGCGCACGCACGGGGCCAGGGGCGGTCAGGTGTTCGGGTATGCGCGCGGGCAGGGCGCGATGATGTTCGGGTTCGCGTTCGTGTGCCTCATCGAGACGGTCGCGATGTCCGTGCTGCTGCGGGACTGGCCGACCGTGCACGCCGTCTTCCTCTTCCTGGACGTGTACAGCGTCGTCTTCGTCATCGGGCTGCACGCCTCGTCCGTCGTACGTCCGCACGTACTGGATCCGGTCGGTGGTGAGCTGCGGATCCGGCGGTACGTCCATGTCGATCTGCGTGTGCCGCTGGAGCGGATCGCCTCGGTGCGGCGCGAGCTGCGGATGACGCACGAACGGGCCGACGGCGAGCTCAACGTCGAGGTGGGCTCCCAGACGACCGTCACGGTCGAGTTCACGGAACCCGTCACCCATCTCACCTTCTTCGGGCGCCGGCGCCCGGTCCGTGTCGTCCGTTTTCACGCCGACGACGCCGACGACCTCGTCCGCGCCCTCGGCCGGGCGCGAGTCTGAGGTCGACGCGGGGCCCCGTACGCTGTCGGCGGAGTTCGATCGAAGGAGTACGCGTGCTTGTCCTGCTGCCGCCGTCCGAAGGCAAGGCCTCCTCCGGCCGCGGTGCCCCGCTGAAGCCGGAGTCGCTGTCGCTGCCGGGGCTGACCGCCGCCCGGGAGGACGTCCTCACCGAGCTGGTCGAGCTGTGCGCGGGCGACGAGGACAAGGCACGCGAGGTGCTCGGGCTCAGCGAGGGGCTGCGGGGAGAGGTGGCGAAGAACGCGGAGCTGCGGACGGCGGGAGCGCGACCGGCCGGGGAGATCTATACCGGCGTGCTCTACGACGCCCTCGGCCTGGCGACCCTGGACGCCTCCGCCAAGCGGCGGGCGGCGCGCTCGCTGCTCGTGTTCTCCGGGTTGTGGGGTGCCGTGCGGGTGACGGACCGGATTCCGTCCTACCGGTGCTCGATGGGGGTGAAGCTGCCGGGGCTCGGGGCGCTGGGCGCGCACTGGCGTACTCCGATGGCGTCGGTGCTTCCCGAAGTGGCCGGGGACGGGCTGGTGCTGGATCTGCGGTCCGCCGCGTACGCCACCGCCTGGAAGCCGAAGGGCGAAGTCGCCGGGCGGACGGCGTCGGTACGGGTGCTGCACGCGCCGACACGGAAGGTGGTCAGCCACTTCAACAAGGCGACCAAGGGGCGGATCGTGCGCGGCCTGCTGACCGCCGGGGCCGATCCGAAGGGCCCGGCCGAGCTGGTCACAGCCTTGCGGGAGCTCGGGTACGTCGTGGAGGCCGAGGCGCCGGCGAAGGCGGGGCAGGCGTGGGCGCTGGACGTGCTGGTGGACGAGGTTCACTGACCAGCGGACGACGCCACACGTCACACGTTGCACGTCACACGTTGCAGCATGCGCAATAAGCTTTGCGCATGCTGCTCGTTCGGCGGCAGGATACCGCCATGGTCTCTCCCCTGCCCGCCTCCGTGCTGGACCTCGCGCCCGTCATCCCCGTCGTCGTCATCGAGGATGCGAGCGACGCCGTACCGCTGGCGCGGGCGCTGGTGGCCGGCGGGCTGCCCGCGATCGAGGTGACGCTGCGGACGCCCGCGGCGCTGGATGCGATCCGGGAGATCGCGGGGCAGGTACCGGGGGCCGTGGTGGGTGCCGGGACGGTGATCAGTCCCGGGCAGGTCGAGGAGTCGGTGGCCGCGGGCTCCCGCTTCCTGGTCAGTCCCGGCTGGACGGACGTACTGCTCGAGGCGATGCGGGCGTCGGGAGTGCCGTTCCTGCCGGGGGTGTCGACCACGTCGGAGGTCGTGGCGCTGCTGGAGCGCGGGGTGCGGGAGATGAAGTTCTTCCCGGCCGAGGCCGCGGGCGGTACGGCGTATCTGAAGTCGCTCGCCGGGCCGCTGCCGCAGGCCCGCTTCTGCCCGACGGGCGGGATCGGTCCGGCCTCCGCCCCGGACTACCTCGCGCTGCCCAACGTCGGTTGCGTAGGCGGGAGTTGGATGCTCCCGCAGGACGCGGTCGCGGCCCGCGACTGGGGGCGTGTCGAGGCGCTGGCCCGTGAGGCGGCGGGGCTCAGCGCAGGTGGGACGTGTCGTTGAGGAGGCGGACGCTGGCGTTGCCGTCCGCGTAGTACGCCACGACCGACAGGGACGCGGCCGAGAGTTCCATGCGGAACAGGGACTCCGGCGGGGCTCCGAGGGCGAGCCGGACGAGCGTCTTGATCGGGGTCACGTGGGTGACGAGCAGGACCGTGCGGCCCGCGTACGCCGCGACCAGCTTGTCGCGGGTGGCGGCGATCCGGGTGCCCGTCGCCGCGAAGCTCTCGCCGCCGCCGGTGGGTTCGGCGTCCGGGGAGGCCAGCCAGGCGTTCAGGTCGTCGGGATGGCGCTCGCGCACCTCGGCGAAGGTGAGTCCCTCCCAGGCACCGAAGTCGGTCTCGCGCAACCCGTCGTCGACACTCACGTCGAGCCCTAGCCGGGCGGCGACGATACCGGCGGTCTCCCGGGTCCGGGCCAGAGGCGACGACACGACGGCCTGGATCGTGCCGCGCCCGGCCAGCAGCGCGGCGGCGCGCTCGGCCTGTTCCCGGCCCACGTCGGAGAGGGAGGGGTCGGTACCGCCGCTGCCGGAGAAGCGCTTCTGCGGGGTGAGGGGGGTCTCGCCGTGGCGCAGGAGTACGAAGGTGGCGGGGGCACCCAGGTCGGCGGGCGCCCAGCCGGGCGTGGCAACGGCCTTGGCGGCACGGGTGTCGGCGTCGGCTCCGGCTGACCCGACGGCACCAGGAGCGTCAGAGAGTCCACTGGTCTCAGCAGCCCCTGCAGCCGTGTCCAGCTCAGCCGTCGACGCGGACTCCGACCACTGTTCTCCCCTGGCCCCGGCATCCATCGCCTCGTTGGCCAGCCGGTCCGCGTGCTTGTTCCGCTCCCTCGGGATCCACTCGTATGTCACCCGCCCAGGCGGGAACACCCGTGCCGCCTGCGCCGCCAGGGGCTTCATGTCGGGGTGCTTGATCTTCCAGCGGCCCGACATCTGCTCGATGACGAGCTTGGAGTCCATCCGGACGTGGACCGTCGCGGCCGGGTCCAGTTCATGGGCGGCGCGCAGGCCGGCGAGGAGGCCCCGGTACTCGGCGACGTTGTTCGTGGCGACGCCGATGTACTCGGCCGCCTCCCGCAGGGTCTCCCCCGTCGCCGCGTCGCTCACCACGGCCCCGTAGCCCGCGGGCCCCGGGTTGCCCCGCGACCCGCCGTCGGCCTCGACGATGAACTCCCGCACGGCCACCGCCCCTGTCGCCCCTTACAGACCCGACTCGGACGTGCGCACCAGGATGCGCCGGCAGTTCTCGCAGCGGATCACCGTGTCCGGCGCCGCCTTGCGGATCTCGGCCAGCTCCGTGAGGGCCAGCTCCTGCCGGCAGCCCTGGCAGCTGCGCGCGTACAGCTTCGCCGCGCCGACGCCGCCCTGCTGCTCGCGCAGCCGCTCGTAGAGCTTGAGCAGATCGGCGGGCACCGACCCGGCGATGACCTCGCGCTCCTTTGCCACCGTGGCGGCCTCGCCGTCGAGCTGCTCGACGGCCGCGTCCCGGCGCGCGGTCGTGTCATCGATCTTCGACTGGACGGAGGTGACCCGTTCGGTCAGCTCGGCCACCCGCTCCTGCGCGGACTCCATGCGCTCCATGACCTCCAGCACCACGTCCTCCAGATCGCCCTGCCGCTTGGCGAGGGAGGCGATCTCGCGCTGGAGGTTCTCCAGGTCCTTGGGGGAGGTGACGGCACCGGAGTCCAGGCGCTGCTGGTCGCGGGTGGCGCGCTGGCGCACCTGGTCCACGTCCTGCTCGGCCTTGGTCTGCTCGCGCGCGGTGTCGCTCTCCTCGGTCTGCGCGGCCACGAGCAGGTCGCGCAGCTGGGTGTGGTCCTTGGTCAGCGACTCGATCTCGGCGTGCTCGGGCAGCGACCTGCGCTTGTGCGCGAGCTGCTGGAGGCGGACGTCGAGGTCCTGGACGTCGAGGAGTCGGATCTGGTCGGCGGGCTCGGCGTTCAGTTCGGGGCTCCCAGGGGGTCAGAAGAGGAAGGGGGGCGCGAAGCGCTCGTTGGAAGGGCGGTGGCGGGCGACGGGTGGGCGGAGGCCGCGTGCGCGGTCCAGGGGTCGGTGACCGTCTTCGAGACGTGGACGCGCAGGTCCCATCCGTGCCGGTCGGAGATCTCGTCGAGCTGGCTCGCGGCCAGCTCGCACCAGGGCCACTCGGTGGCCCAGTGCGCCGCGTCGAGCAGCGCGAGGGTGCTGTGGGCGCGGGCCTCGGAGACCGGGTGGTGGCGCAGGTCAGCGGTGAGGAAGGCGTCGACACCCGCCGCGCGTACCTGGTCGAAGAGGCTGTCGCCGGAGCCGCCGCTGACGGCGACCGTGCGCAGCACCGCCTCGGGGTCGCCGGCGACGCGGATGCCCTGCGC
>KL569130.1:107758-108828 GCA_000715635.1 Streptomyces violaceus
GCGGGCAGCCGCTCGGCGGCGCGGGCGGCGAACTCGCGGACGGTCAGCGGGTGGTCCAGCGCGCAGACGCGGCCCAGGCCCCGGCGGCCCTCGGGGTCGGTGGGGTCGGGGACGAGCGGTCCGGTGACGCGCAGGTCCAGGGCGCCGGCGAGGGCGTCGGAGACACCCGGGTCGGCGGTGTCGGCGTTGGTGTGGGCGACGTGCAGCGCGATGTCGTTCTTGATGAGGGTGTGGACGACACGGCCCTTGAAGTGGGTCGCCGCGACGGTCGTCGTGCCGCGCAGATAGAGCGGGTGGTGGGTGACGAGCAGGTCGGCGCCCAGCTTCAACGCCTCGTCGACGATCTCCTGGACCGGGTCGACGGCGAACAGGACCCGGGTGACCTCCTGGTCCGGGTCGCCCACGACGGTGCCGACCGCGTCCCAGGACTCGGCCCGCTCGGCGGGCCACAGGTTCTCGAGCGCGGCGATGACTTCAGACAGACGGGGCACGACAGCAAGGCTACCCGTCTGATCTGTGGCGTTGAACCGCCACCGCCACCGCCACCACCCCTGCCACCCCCCTCGGCGGCCACCTGTCGCCCCGCCGAGCACAAATGCACCCTTTTCCTCAGGCGAATCGTTCCTGGAACACCCTTATGCGTGAAGCCGGAGCGTGCGGCCTCCCCGCCTGTGCGTGCGAAAACTACGTTCGTCACTGGAGGTGACCGAACGATGACTGCCTGTGCGATCGAGCCTTCGGCGGGACACGAGGACGGGGACGGCGCGGGGCCGGCGGGCTGCGCGCTCTCCGCGGACGGTGCCTACGCCGCACGCCTGGCGTCGGCCGGCGACTCCTGGTTCCCGGAGCGCTGGACCCTGGACGGCCCCGAGCCGTACGCGGTGCCGCTGCCCCGCAACCAGCCGGAGGAGCCGGGCACCGAGGTGCAGCCGATGGCCGACGGGCGGGTCCTCATCCACCGTCGGGTGGCCGGGCGGCACGCGTTCTCGCTGCTGTACCCGACCGGGCCCGGCACCGGCGAGGTGCCCCTGGGCGCGGTGGAGTGCCCGGACGTGGCCGCCCGGATGCGG
>KL569131.1:0-223 GCA_000715635.1 Streptomyces violaceus
TGGGCCGCGTCTGCTCGGCTTTGCCTGGGTCGATGGCGTACGGGATGGGAGCCTCCCGCGCACGCCACTACGGGCCCGCAGCCGGAGACGGCGCCCCCTCCATCCCGGTGCCGGCCGATCCCCCGCCGGAGGCATGGTTCTAACCCGCGGGCGTTGCATGCGGTGATCGACTCATGGCTACCGGTCCAACCCACGCGTGGGCGCGCGTCGGCGCAGCGCGGGC
>KL569131.1:488-7463 GCA_000715635.1 Streptomyces violaceus
GCGGAGCGGAGCGCAGCCGGGTGCCTTGATGAGGTAGAGAAACCTGTAACAGCTCAGGCCCAGAGCGGTTTCGGACTCGGTGTCTCGTCGGCAAACCCATGATCGGCTAGCCGGGCGGGGCGCTGGGCAAGCCAGCCCGATACCCGCGGGCCTCCGTTAACGGCAGAGCCTTCGAGGACGGTCCTCATGTGCTGGAAGCCTTGATCGAGGTAGTACTGCTGGAGCCGCTGGTTGGTTGTCCAGGCGTCGAGTCGTAGCCACTTGGCCCCTGATCGGTACGCCCGGTCGCCAGCCCAGTCCAAGAGCATGCCGCCAAGCTCTCGCCCCGCGTAGTCGCGGGAGACCGTCAACTTGTTGATGAACATCGAGGGCTCGGCAAGCTCCTCATCCGACCACAACCCCTCTTCGGCTTCAGGAGTGAGGGTGACCGTGCCTGCCGTGCGCCCCCCGTCCCTCAGCATGAAGACGGTCCCAGCCTCGATCGTGGCCAACAGGCGGTCTGCTGGGTATGGCCGGCTCCATTGATCGCTGCCTAGCGCGCTGATCCAGGACGCTGCCTCCTCGCGGAAGGCAAGCAACTGATCTAGGTCAGCAGGGGATGCAGTCGTGATTCTCACTTGGCGTCGTTCTCATTCCGGGCGGACAAGTCGCCGATCTCGTAGTTCATGCGGTTCAGGTCGCCTCGGAAAGTGGTGATCGTGCAGCGCGCCGGACGCTCTGCGGTGTACCCCGTGCGGGTCCACAGCAGAACGGGTACTCCAGGACCGATCTCCAGAAGGCGCGCCTCCTCTGGCGTGGGCATCCGGGTGACGATCTCGTCTGCATACCCAATCTGCTCGATGCCTAGGCCGGCGAGGTATCGCGTGGTCCCCTCGGCGACATCGCCCGGTTCGGAGAGGCGCGGCGCCGCTTGGACCAGCCAATCGGGGTAGTGGGTCGCTTGGGTCGACCAGGGCACATCGTCAACGAAGCGGTGGCAGAACCGAAGCACGGCGCGTGACCCCGTCTCTACCTTCAAGCGCTGAGCGATGTACTCGGGGGCCGTGGTCACCTCGACTCGAAACGTCTGGTGCGGTCGGCGCCCGGCGTTCGTGACGTCGGTTGAGTAGGCGTCGCCGCTCTGCGGGAAGTTCAGGTTCTCGAAACGCGATGCGTTCAGCTCGAAGACTTCGTGCTTTCGCACCTCGTAGCCGAGCCCTTGGCTTGACGTGATGAGTCCTTGGCTCACGAGCAGACTCAGTCCAGACCGGACTGTGTTGCGCGAAGCCTCGAAGCGGGCCGCAAGCTCAGCCTCCGACGGCAGCCGCGAGCCTGGCCCGTAGGTGCCCTTATCGATCTCGCGCCGCAGCGCATCGGCCACTTGCTGATACTTCGGCTGCTTGCTCATGGACCCATCATGACGCACTCGCTCAACTTGTTGGTACATGTGCGCGTGAAGTGCTTGACGTCTCACACCCCGTGATGCAATCTCTAGGTATCAGCTTGTACCAACAAGTTGAGCAAGAGGGCCAACAGGCCTAACTCCAACCTGTTCAAGGGGCAACTATGCCGTCCTTCAAGATCGACACTTCGACCGCTGTGGTGTTCGTCGCGACCGCGCCGGAGCCGAAGATGGCCAACAAGAAGACCGGTGAGCGGGCCATGGACCGGGAGAACCCGGCCGTGGGTCTGTCCACGGTGGGCCTGCTGGTCTCGGATGAGGGGGAGGGGAACCTGTACCAGGTGACCGTCCCGGAGACGGGTTACCCGGAGGGTCTGGCGCCGGGTATGCCGGTGAAGGTCATCGGCCTGAAGGCGCGTGACTGGGAGAACGAGTTCAACGGCCAGAAGCGGCACGGGATCTCGTTCCGTGCGGTCGCGATCACCCCGGTGGCCTGACCATGGCCGACCTGACGATGTGGCTGGAGGCTACGGGGGCCTTAGCCGGTGCCGGTGGTCTTGGCTACGCGAAGGTACGCGCGCCGCGTGTGTACTGGTCGCTGGTCGGGATGCCGGTGACCTGGGGCCGGTTCCTCCTTTCGTATCGGTCGACGATGGATGTGTGTGGGCTGACGGTGCATCCGTCGGGTCTGCGGGCGTTCATGACTCGCAGCGTCGCTCGCCGTGAGGTTCAGCCGGTCCCGCCAAAGATTCGTCGGGTACGCGGCACGTCGACGGGGCTGCGGGTGACTTTGCGGCTTCCCGCCGGCCTGGAGCCCGCCGACGTCATCGCTTCCTCGGAACGGCTCCGGCACGCCTGGGGCGTCCACTCCGTGACCGTGGTTGAGACGAAGCCCGGCTTCGTAGAACTGCGCATGACGGGCTATGACGTGCTGCGCCGGGTGCGGATGCCCCGCAAGGCTCGCCCGCACGACATGGCCGTGCCGGTCGCGGTGCGGGAGGACGGGACCGCGTTCGAGCGGGACTACCACAAGGCCCCGATGGCGCTCACACTCGGTGCCAACCACTCCGGCAAGTCCATGTATCAGCGCAACCTGATCAAGGGGCTGGCACAACTGCCGGTGGCCCTGGTCGGGGTCGACTGCAAGCGCGGGGTGGAACAGTCCGCGTTCGCGCCCCGCCTCTCGGCGCTGGTCACCACCCCCGACGATGCCGCCTCGCTGCTCGGCATCCTGGTCGCGGAAATGGAAGACCGCTTCGATCTGCTGAGCCGTCACGGCGTATCGGACCTGTGGGAACTGCCCGACGAGGTGCGGCCGGTGCCGGTGATCGTCCTGGTCGACGAGGTGGCGGAACTGTTCCTGATCTCCTCCAGGAAGGATGAGGAGCGCAGGGAGCGGATCGTCACGGCGCTGATCCGGCTGGCGCAGATGGCCCGTGCGATCGGTATCTACCTGGAGATCTGCGGGCAGCGCTTCGGCTCCGACTTGGGTAAGGGCGCGACCATGCTGCGGGCTCAGCTCACCGGCCGTGTGGTGCACCGCGTCAACGACAAGCAGACCGCCGAAATGGGCCTGGCGGACGTGGCCCCGGACGCGGTCCCGGCCGCGAGCCTGATCCAGATGAACCGCCCCGGCACCGCTGTCGCGGCGGATGCCTCCGGCGGCTGGTCGAAGATCCGCACTCCGAACACCTCGCGGGACGAAGTGGTCACCGTCTGCCGGGAGTTCGCTCACCTGGTCCCGGAGCTGCCGTTCCTCGACCCGTTCCGCCCCTACGTGCCCGCCCCCGCGCCGGCGGCCGGTCCGTCGCTGGTTAAGCCCCGCCCGGTCACCGAGTAACCCACGCTCCACCACGGTCGGCGCGACCGCCTTCGCGCCAGGTCCCTACCCCCGCCATGCCGAAAACCGGAAGGAGGTACCACCGATGGCCACACCCGACACCGACACCCGCCAGACCGAAGCGAAGAACTGCCCGGTCTGCCACGGCACCGGGGAGGTCGCCCGCACCGTCCGCGTGGGCCGCAAGCACCGCGTCGTCGGCGAACAGTCCGGCCTCTGCCTCAACTGCCTCGGCTCCGGCCAGGCCCCCGAATAGCACCCGCCGGGGTCGGGCGGCCGGACAGCGCTCCCCGCCCGCCCCCGGCCCGACTCCCCTCGAAGGGAGGTGCCCTCTATGTCCCGCTCGATCCGTCCGGATGCCGTACTCGTCCAGGCCGTCATCGCCGGCGCGCTGTCCTTCGCTCACCTGCACGACCTGGCCGAAGCCGCCGGACAGACAGGTTGGAAGGCCTGGGCCTACCCGGTCTCGGTCGACCTGCTGCTTGTCGCCGCCTGGCGTCGGCTGCGCACGGCCCGCCGCGACCGCTCCGCCTGGACCTGGTTCGTCATTGCCCTGACCGCCTCGCTCGGCGCGAACATCGCCACAGCCGGACTCCTCGACCTGACCCACGTGCCCGCCTGGCTGCGCATCCTCGTCGCCGGCTGGCCCGCCCTGGCCTTCCTCGGCGGAACCCTCCTGGTCCACTCGCCCGACACCCCGGCTCCTGCACAGCCTGTGGACGATTCGGCGGCGCCGGAAGTCGATATGCACCGCACCGACGAACCCGACCCCGCCCCGGCCGAGACCGTGCCGGAGCTGACCCCCGCCCCGGCAAAGCCCACACCGCCCGACGCCCCCATGGTTCCGGCCGCGCTGCTCGACCACGCCCGGAAGATCGCCGACGCCCACCGGGCCTCCACGGGCTCCCCGATGCCCGCCGACGCCCTGTCCGCCCGGCTCCAACTGCCCGCCCCGATGACCGACGCCATCGCCGCCGAACTCCAACTCACCTGAAGGGAGAAACCGCCCGTGACCGCCAACCGCCGCTTCCGCAACGTGATCCGCATCGGCCCCGTGCAGGTCGCCACCGCCTACGACGGCCGTGGCCGTGACAAGCACACCGCCGCCTGCACCGCCCCCGGCTGCGGATTCGCCGCCGACTACGACACCCGCGCCGGTGCCGAACTCGCTGCCCGCACCCACCGCTGCAAGGCCTGAGAGGAGATCTCGCCATGGACGTACCGCTCTGGCTCGCCCTCCTCGTCGTCGGATGGCTCGGCGTCAAGCTCGCCCGCCCGCCGTGGTGGCTGGTCGCCGTGCTCCTGATCGGCGGCTACCTCGTCGCCGACAGCTTCCTCGCCCCCGCCCTCGGAACCGTCCTCAAGTAGAAGGGAAACGCCTCGTGTTGACGCCGAAGTACCCGCCTCAGGACACCGCACCCCCGGTCACGGCCACCGGCCCGAGCGCCCACACCCCGGCCCCTGTCCAGCCGCTGGCCCCCGCCCCGGTCGCCCCGGCTTCGAACCGGCCCACCGTCCAGCTCACCCCCGGCAGCGCGCTCGCCCTCGCCGCCGGCGGCGGCGCCGTGGTCCTCGTCGTCGGCGCGGTCCTGGTCTCCATGCTCCTCGCGGTCGCCATCACCGCCACCTCCGTGGCCGTCTGCGCGGTCGTCCTCCGCTCCGTCCTCAACCAGGAAAGGAACCGCTGACATGGGCATCTTCAACCGCAAGAACAACGACAGCACGCCGGCCAACCCCGAGATGACCGAACTGGGCCGCGAGTACGCCATCGCCAAGCGCCACCGCGACCGCAAGACCATCACGCGGATCAACCGGCAGATCGGCGAGGCCGGCATGAGCGACAGCGACCGCGCCTCCTTCGAGCAGGGCCGCGAGGCGTATGACTCCATCCCGCCCATCCCGCGCGGACGCAACCGCCGTAAGTAACGCCCGCCCGGGGCGGCCTCTACCGCCAAGTATCCGCCGCCCCGGACGGCTCCACCCATCCAGATCCAACGGACCCGAAAGGGAAGCCCCATCATGCCCCAGCACGCCCAGAACACGCCGCTGTGCCGCGACTGCGACGGCTTCGCCACCGCCGCCATCACCACCGGCACCCGCCACGCCGATGGCACCCGCGTGACCGTCAGTGTCGGCTGCCCGACCTGCCGGGGCACCGGCCACACCGCCCGCGTCGCCTCCCTCGCCCGCGCCGGGAGGTGAGCGTCGTGGCTCTCCTCGACTGGCGCTCGCCCGAGCACTTCGACCACAGCGGCGACAAGCCCTGCGTGATCTGCACCAAGCCCACCCCCCTGCGCTCCGACCGCGGCAAGCCCGTCCACAAGGTCTGCGCGGAGGACTGGATCGACCGCCACACCGTCCAGGAGGAGGACCAGTGACCGCCACACGGCCGCGTGTTCTCGACCTCTTCTGCTGCGCCGGCGGGGCAACCGAAGCCATCCCGCCCGCCTTCACCAAGTGGATCGGCACCGCCTTCATGACCGCCCGGCAGGAGGTCTTCGCGTGACCGACACCGCCACCATGGCGGGCCTGGACCCGACCACCCTCGCCGACGTGCTGAAGGTGGCCGGGTCCCCCGGCTTCGACCGCTGGCAAGAACAGATCAAGCGGACGGGCGGTTGCTCCGACCCGATCCGCCTCGTGGGCCAGACCAAGACCATCGACCCGACCAACGGCACTGTCCTGCACGCCTACAGCACCACGCAGGAACCCGGCGGCATGCTCCGCGTGGCCTGCGGAAACCGTCGTGCCTCCCGCTGTCCCTCCTGCGCCTGGACCTACGCCGGCGACACCTACCACCTCATCCGCGCCGGACTCGTCGGCGACCCCGACAAGGGCACTCCACACACCATCCGCGACCACCCGCGCGTCTTCGCGACCCTGACCGCACCTTCCTTCGGCCCGGTCCACAACCGCCCCGGCAACCGGGCCTGCCGCTGCGGCATCCGCCACAGCGAGGACGCGCCCGAACTCGGCACTCCGCTCGACCCCGCCACGTACGACTACGCCGGCGCCGTGCTGTGGAACAACCACGCCTCCGACCTGTGGCGCTACTTCACGATCTACCTGCGCCGCGAGATCGCCAAGCGAGCCGGGCTCACACAGAAGGACGCCAGGGAACAGTCCCGCGTCTCCTTCGGCAAGGTCGCCGAATACCAGAAGCGCGGAGCCGTCCACTTCCACGCCGTGATCCGCTTCGACGGCCCCGACGGACCGGACGACCCGCCGCCGCCCTGGGCCACCCTCGATCTGCTCACCGACTCCATCCATGCCGCCGCCGCTCGTGTCGCGGTCGACGTACCCGCCGCTGGGAACCAGCCCGCCCGCACGCTGCATTGGGGCACACAGCTCGACGTACGCCCGGTGAAGGCCTTCGGTGACGGCTCCGAGATCACCGAACTTGCGGTTGCCTCGTACGTCGCCAAGTACGCCACCAAAGCTGCCGAGACGACCGGCGCCACGGATGCCCCAGTTCACTGCCGTACCTGCCGGGGAACCGGCCGCTCCCCGCGCTACGACCGAGCTGGTTCGACGCTTGCCCGCTGCGTCACCTGTCAGGGAACAGGGTTAGGCGAAGATCTCGCGCGCCTGGAGATTCCTGAGCACGCCCGGCGTCTGATGGCCGCGTGCGTCGCCCTCCAGCCGCACTACCCCGAACGCCAGTTGGCTCGGTGGGCTCACATGCTCGGCTTCCGCGGCCACTTCTCCACCACTGTCTCTTATACACATCTCTGAGCGGGCTGGCAAGGCAGAC
>KL569131.1:7670-10394 GCA_000715635.1 Streptomyces violaceus
CCCTACGACAGATCCGCGCCGACTACCGCGCCACCCAGCAACGCCGCGCCCTCGGCCTGCCTGACCCCGGCGACGAGGAAGCCACCACGCTCACCCTCGCCCACTGGACCTATGCCGGCCACGGCCACACCCCCGGCGAATCCTGGCTCGCCGCCAACATCCGCCGCGACCTCCAACACAACCGCGATATCGCACGCGAAGAACTGGCAGGAGGTGCCCTTGATGAGTCAGACCGCTAGCCCGCAGTCCCGTAAGGAGACGGCCAAGCGCGAGGTGATGAGCACTGACGAGTGGCTGCGGATGCACCTGCGCCGTGCTCCCGAGCGTGACGAGGAGTGGGTACGCCGCGCCCTCGTGTTGCAGGGGCGGGCCTGATCGTCAGCGCCAGACGGGTTCGATCAGGCTGGGGTCGAACTTCCGGCGTCCTCGTCCGGCTGGGTGGATGATCACGGCTGAGAGGCTGTGCAAAACGATCTCTTGCTGACGCTCGATGGGCAGCGCGAAGAACTCTTCGACGGTCAGGTTCGCTGCTTCGCCTTTGGCCTCGGCCTGCTTCTGCTCCTTGTAGAAGCGGGCCCGCTCCAGTTTGAGTTCATCGCGGAGCCGCTCTTTGGCTGGCAAGAGCTGCAAGAGAGTGGCCACCGTGATCTGCTTCGAGCGTTCAGCCTCGACCAGTTGCCCAATGTCCTGAGCGACCTGCTCCAACTCGTCTTCACGTGACCACCGGTGATCGACCGGTACGGCGGTGACTGCTGCTCGTGCACGCTGCTCTTCGAGCACGAGTTGAGCTGTCAGCCTGTCGACGGGCTCGCCAGTGCGGCCGACCTTGCCGCAGCCTCCGTTCACCACCGAGCACTGGTACGTGTATCTCGTCGCCTTCGATCCCGGTTCCCACCGGCTGTTGATCTGCCCTCGGATCTTGGTCTTGCACAGCCCGCAGCGGGCAATGCCCGAGAGCAGGTACTTACGGGCGAGCGACTTGCCGGGGTGCTTCTGCTTTCGTTCAGCGACCGCCGCGCATACGGCCTCCCACTCTTCCAGGGTGTTGATCCGCTCCCAGTTGCCCTTGACCGGCTCGCCGTCTTCGCCGAGCAGGATCTCACCGCGATATGTCCGGTAGCCGACCAGTCTCGGGCTCGTCAGGATGTGCTCGACGTGATGATGGGCCATGCGCTTCGTGCCTGCCCTGGGGTTGCCCAAGCCCTGTTCCTGCCACCGGGTCCGGATGGTTCCGATGCGGACGCCGGCGAGGATTTCGCGCTGTGCCTCACGGATGGCCTCGGCTGCCTCGGGATCGACCTTGGTGCGGTCGTTCTTCCTCCAGCCGTACGGCGCCGGCCCACCGCTGTCCTTGCCCTGCTGGGCCAACTCCAGGTGCTTGCGAGTGATCCGGCGTGACGCGTCGTGCGACGACTTGTTGGCGAACGCCACCATGATGCGGGCCATGGTGCGGCCGTCCGGCGATCCAAGGTTGATGTCGTTCGTGACCGTGGCGAACTCCAGGCGGGGCCGCTCGTCGAAGATCTCGATGAGATGTTCCAGGTCCCGCGGCTGTCGGGCGAGGCGGTCCAGGTCGTAGGCCACGATGCCGTCGATGAGGCCGGCCCGGAGATCTCTCAGCATCAGCTCGAATTCGTCGCGCACGACGTTGAGCTTGAACGCCGACACGTCGTTGTCCTCGTAGGTCTTCACGACCTGCCACGACCGGAGATCCGCGAGGCGTTCGCAGTCCTGTTGCTGCCTGGCGACTCCCAGAGACTCGCCCTCGTCGTCCCGCGAGATCCGGGTGTAGACCCCTACTTTGCGTGCCACGGTCGGCCCTCCCCCTGCCTCCTGAGCGGGGCCATACTACTACCGTCATAGAGTCAAGTCAGCCTGGTCGGTGGAGCCGCCGGTGGTGCGGCGGGCCGGGCAGGTTCTCGACGCCTGAGAGGCAATAAGAAACCTGAGAAGCAATAAGAAAAGGGGCTCCTCCGGGAGCCCCTTTTTTCGTTCCCGTCCGTCCTCAGACCGTGCCCAGCTTCACGATCGACAGCAGTGCGATCAGCTGGATCGCCGACGCGCCCAGTGCCTTCGGCCAGGGCAGGTCGTGGGAGCGGCTGACCATGAGGGTCAGGAGTGCGCCGCCCGCGATCCAGGTGGCCCAGCCCAGGAGCTGTACGAACGTCGCGTCGCCGCCGGCGAACATCGCGAAGACCAGGCGGGGCGCGTCCGTGAGGGACATGATCAGCATGGACAGGCCGACGGTGGGCTGCCAGGCGCCGTCGCCGCCGAGCTGGCGGGCCAGGGTGTGGGTGACCACGCCCAGGATGAACGCGCTGAGCGCCATCGCGACGGCCGTCGTCAGGACGATCGGGACCGCGTTCGACAGTGTGGCGTTTATCGCGTCCTTGCGGGCGCCGTCGAAGCCGAAGACGGCGAGCAGGCCGTAGAGCAGCGTGACGATGAGGGCCGGGCCCCACATCGAGTAGTCGCGCATCTGGAGGAACGTCTGGTTGGGGGAGAGGACGATCCCCCGGAGCAGGGCCTTCCAGTGCAGGCGCGGGCCGACCGGCCCGGGCGGCGGGGCCGCCGCGCCGGCGCGGTAGGTGTCGCCCTGGCTGTAGGGGTCCTCGCCGACCGAGAAGGCCTGGGTGTGGCCCGGGTTGTTCGCCGCGTACGGGTCGGGCGGGCCCTGGGGGCCGGGCGGGTACGCGCCGTCGCCGAAGTACTCCGGCTCGCCCT
>KL569131.1:10658-11319 GCA_000715635.1 Streptomyces violaceus
GTTAGCCGTTCGGCGGTCCCTGCGGCGTCTGCTGCCCGTACGGAGGGTTTTGCGGTCGCGTCTGAGGAGCGCCGTTGTTCCGGCCGCGTCCGATCCTGAATCCAGCCACGTCTTCGAACGTACCTGGTCCAGGGCGGTGGCGTGCCGGGCCCGGGCTTCCGGGCCCGGCTTTGCGGCCGAGCTGTGACATCCCTTAGGGGTAAGGCCCGTTGGGATCCCATGGGTTGTCAGGGTTCGGCCGTAGGGCCTCACACCGTGGGGTCAGCGCAGCATGTCCTGGCCCAGCCTCAGATAGTCCGTCGTCGACATGCCCAGGGAGCCGGGGCCGAAGCTGATCGCGTCCTTCGTGATCACGCCCGAGGCCGAGCCGCGCAGGCTGTAGAGGGAGCCGGAGGGGTGGTTCTCGCCGTCGGAGCCGACGGCCAGGTCCGCCTTGCCGTCGCCGGTGAGATCGGACAGGCGTACGGAGGCGCCGAAGCGGTCGGCGGACTCGGCGGTGCCGGGGACGCCGTCCGTGTTCTGGGTGAACGACTGGGCGCCGGTGCCGGTCAGGCCGGCGGCCGAGCCGCGCAGCACGGTGACGCTGCCGGCGATGTCCGCGGTGCCGACGTCCTCGTGGATCGTGCCGACGGCCAGGTCGCCGTAGCCGTCGCCGTTGACG
>KL569131.1:11452-12100 GCA_000715635.1 Streptomyces violaceus
TCGCCGTAGCCGTCGCCGTTGACGTCGGCAATGGAGAGGTCGTTGCCGAACCAGTCGTCCTCCTCGTCCGCGCCGGGGACGCCGGGGGTGTCCTGGTTGATCGTCGTCTGAGGGCTGGTGCGGACGCCGGTGGCGCTGCCGAGCCAGGCGCTGACCGAGCCGCCGAGGCTCTTGGCGTCGCCGCCGTAGTCCGCCGTGACGACATCGTCGTAGCCGTCGCCGTTCAGGTCGCCGACGGCGGCCAGCTCCCAGCCGCCGCTCTTCAGGAACGTCTGGCGGGTCAGGGCAGAGGCGGAGCCGAGGTAGACCATGGCGCCGTCCTCGTATGTGGACGCCTCGCTGCCGGTGGCCACCAGGTCGTCGGTGCCGTCGCCGTCGATGTCGCCGGCGGCGAGGCTCTGGGCACCGGCGAGGCCGGCACCGCCTCTCAGGCCACTGGCGAGTTCCTGGTGGGCGCCCGACCCGGAGGCCTTGTTGAGGCCCTCGTGGACCCAGATGTCGCTGCCGGTGCTGCCGACGGCGAGATCGGCCAGGCCGTCCCCGCTGAAGTCGCCGACGGCGAGGGACATGCCGTACTCGTCGTGGGCCGCCACGGCCGGGTCGGGGACGCCGCGGCCGCCGGACAGGCCGGACTTCGAGCCCCAGACG
>KL569131.1:12302-12894 GCA_000715635.1 Streptomyces violaceus
CCCAGACGATGGTGACGGAGCCGCCGTCGGCATCGGTGCCGACGTCCTCGCCGGTGCTGCCGATCACCAGGTCGGCGTATCCGTCGCTGTTCAGGTCGCCGGAGGCGAGGGTCCTGCCGAACCGGTCGCCCTGCTCGGCGGTGCCGGGGATGCCGGCCGTGTCCTGGGTGAGGACGGTACGGCGGGCGGCGCTGATGCCGTTCGCGGAGCCGTAGGTGATGACGACGGCGCCCGCGTCGGTCTTGCCGCCGACCGGGGTGTAGGGCGCGGCGGCGGCGAGGTCGCGGTAGCCGTCGCCGTTGAAGTCGTCGGCGTGCTTGGCCGGGGCGGCGGAGGCGGGGGTGGCCAGTGTGAGCGGGGTGAGACCCGCGGTCAGCAGGGCTGCGGCGATGGTGGCCGCGGTGTGCCTGCGCATGCAGTGTTCCTCCTGGTGAGGGGGGTGGGACAGGTCCGGGGGTCAGCCCGCGAGCACGTCACCGAAGTACGCGTCGCCCGCCGGGCCGCCCACGGTCGCGGCGCCGAAGGACTTGGACCCGGTGGCAGTGATGCCGGACGCGGTGGACTTCAGCAGCTGTCTCTTATACACATCTCT
>KL569131.1:13175-13327 GCA_000715635.1 Streptomyces violaceus
GCCGAAGGAGTCGTACGCCTCGACGGCGCCGGGGACGCCCGCGGTGTCCTGCGAGAAGGACTTGGCGCCGCTGCCGGTCAGACCGGCCGCCGAGCCGCGCAGGACCGTGACCGTCCCGGCCTGCTTCTTCGAACCGATGACCTCGTACGGCG
>KL569131.1:13617-15090 GCA_000715635.1 Streptomyces violaceus
CGGCGCCGGGCACGCCCGCGGTGTCCTGGGTGATGCGGACGGGGGTGCGGGTGCTCAGGCCCCCGGAGGCGCCGTAGGTCACGGTGACCGCGCCGCCGGGGCCGCCGTTCGGCTCGTCCGCCGACTTCTCCATGAAGTTGCCGGTGACGATGTCGCCGAAGCCGTCCTTGTCCACGTCCGCGATGACGGCGTCGTAGCCGCCCGCGACCTTGCCGCCGGGCGTCAGGCCGGTGGCGGAGGCCTTGTACAGCACGCCGCGGGTGCGGTAGCCGCCGCTTCTCTCCTCCTGGCCCATGACCAGCAGGTCCGCCTTGCCGTCGCCGGTCACGTCGCCCGTGACGATTCTGTCGGTGTTGATACCGGTCTGGGTGGAAGTGTCGATGCCGGTGAGCTCGGTGGCCTTGCCCGTGCGGGAGACCGGGCCCTCGAAGACGTTCAACTCGGGGTAGGCGATGTTGGCGGCGGCCAGGTCGGTGTCGCCGTCGCCGTCGAAGTCGCCGGTCGCGACGGACCAGCCCAGCTCGTTCCGGTTCTCGGGGAGCGGGGCGGACAGGTCGGTCGCCGTCTTCAGACCGCTCGCGCCGCCCCAGACGACGGTCAGCACGCCCGAGTCGCCGGTGGACCCGATCTGCTCGGCGTGCACCCCCACGATCAGGTCGGTGTAACCGTCGTCGTCCAGGTCGCCGGTGGTCAGGCGGTCGCCGAAGTAGTCGGACGACTCCGGGACGCCCGGGATGCCGTCGGTGGCCTGGCTGATGATCTGGCGCTTGGAGCTGTCGAGGCCGCTCGCCGTGCCGTACACGACGGCGACGTAGCCGGCCCCGGTCTTGCCGCCGATCTTGCCGAGCGGGGCGGCGATCGCGAGGTCGCGGTGGCCGTCGCCGTTGAAGTCGCCGGAGAGGCCGGAGGGCGCCGCGGTGGCCGTGGTCGCGGGCAGGGTCAGGGTGGTGAGGAGGCCGGTGGTGAGGGTCGCGGCCAGGAGGAGGGTGCGTCTGCGCATCGGGGTCCCCGTTTCGGTGATCAAGTGATCACGTGATCAAGTAGTCGTGAAAATCCGGAAGTTGAGGGGTTGAGGGGTTGAGGCGTTGAGGCGTTCAGGAGTTCAGGAGTTGAGAGCCGTGCCGTACGCCGGCGCCCCGGCCGTCGAGACGCCCGTCGTGCCCGGGCCGAAGCTCGTCGAGCCGGTGGCCGTGAGGCCGGTCGTCGTGCCGCGCAGGGACCAGATGGCGCCGTCGCCGGAGTTCTCGCCCGGCGCGGAGACGGACAGGTCGGCGCGGCGGTCGCCGGTGTGGTCGGTGAGCGTGACGCGCTCGCCGAAGCGGTCGCCCTGCTCGGAACCGCCGGGCACGTTCGCGGTGTTCTGGGTGTACGACGTCGCGCCCTTGGTGGTGAGGCCGGACGCCGAGCCGTACAGCACGGTGACGGCACCGGCGGCGGAGTTCTCGCCGGCGGTGCCCACAGCCAGGTCGGCGT
>KL569131.1:15254-15920 GCA_000715635.1 Streptomyces violaceus
GCCAGGTCGGCGTAGCCGTCGCCGTTGACGTCGCCGAGCGCGACGCCGCTGCCGAAGCGGTCGCCCTTCTCCGAGGCGCCGGGAACACCGGCGGTGTCCTGGGTGAGGACGAGCGGGGCGCGGTTCGTGTCCCGGCCCTCCGGTCCGCCGTAGACGACCGTGACCTTGCCGCCGAGGGCGCCCGCCGGGTCGGCGGAGGTCTCGCGGTCGTTGCCGACGGCGATGTCGGCGTAGCCGTCCTTGTCGATGTCCGCTACGGCGGAGACGTAGCCGGCGGGCAGGTTCTGCAGCCAGTCGGTGTAGTTGCCGATCTCCAGGTCGGCCAGGGCGGTGACGGCGTCGTCGGTGCCGCCCGCGCGTCCGTGCAGGATCACCCGGGGGTGGCCGTCGCCGGTGACGTTGCCGGAGGACAGGTGGGTGATGCCGTACGACGTGGACCACATGTCCTTGCGCGAGCCCGAACCGCCGTTGTGCGCGCCGGTCCTGGTGATCGGGCCGGCGACGAGGGAGAGGGTGATCGGGCCCGTGGAGCCGACGGCCACGTCGGGGTCGCCGTCGTTGTCGAAGTCGCCAGCGGCCAGGGTCTGGCCGTAGCGGTCGTAGTCGGTGCTGAAGAAGCTGAACAGCGAACGGGCGCCGGACAGGCCGGACTTCGAGCCCCAGACG
>KL569131.1:16107-16934 GCA_000715635.1 Streptomyces violaceus
CGCCGGACAGGCCGGACTTCGAGCCCCAGACGATGGTGACGGTGCCGTCGTTGGTGTCGCTGCCGTCCTCGCCGGGCGTGCCGATCAGCAGGTCGGCGTAGCCGTCGGTGTCGAGGTCCACGGAGGCGAGCGCGGAGCCGAAGGCGTCGTCGGCCTCGGCGGCACCCGGCATCCCGGCGGTGTCCTGGGTGAGCAGCGTGCGCGTCGAGCTCTTCGGCCCGCTCGTGCTGCCGTAGACGACGGACACGGCGCCCGCCTTCGCCTTCCCGGCGACCGTTGCGCCCGGGGCGCCGATCGCCAGGTCGGTGCGGCCGTCGCCGTTGAAGTCGTACGGGGCTGCGGGCGTGGCTGCGTGGGCGGCGGGTGCGGTGAGGGCGGCTGTGAGAGGGGTGAGGGCCGCCAGGAGGAGAGCGGCGCTGCGCAGACGCATGGGTTTCCTTGCCGGGTGAGGGAGCTGGCGGGACGTCACTGAGCGATGGCCCAGGCGAAGTCGGCGCCGCCCTTGAGGGAGACATCGCGGGCCGAGAGGAACTTCGACCCGGAGGTGGTCAGGCCGGAGGCGCTGCCGCGCAGGACGGTGACCGCGCCATAGCCGTTCTCGTAGCCGGCGCCGCTGACCAGGTCGGCCTTGCCGTTCTTGTCCAGGTCGACCAGGCGCACCGTCATGCCGAAGGCGTCCATGGTCTCGTTGCTGCCGGGGACGCCGGCGGTGTCCTGCGAGTAGGACTTGGCGCCCTTGCCGCTCAGGCCGGAGGCCGAACCGAACAGGATGGTCACCGAGCCGGCGTCCTCGACCGTGCCGATGTCCTCGGCCCAGGCGCCGACCG
>KL569131.1:17199-17363 GCA_000715635.1 Streptomyces violaceus
GGCGCCGACCGCGATGTCGGCGTAGCCGTCGCCGTTGACGTCGCCCGCGCCGACCGCCGAGCCGAACAGGTCGTCGGACTCGCCGGAGCCGGGCACGCCCGCGGTGTCCTGGTGGATCACGGTCGGCGTCTGCGCCGGGTCGGGGCCGGTGCTGTCTCTTATAC
>KL569131.1:17598-18034 GCA_000715635.1 Streptomyces violaceus
GGCGGGGCGCGGGTCCTGGTAGTCGCCGAGGACGAGGTCGCCGTAGCCGTCGCCGTTGACGTCGGCGACGGTGCCCTTCTCGCCGTCGGCCTGGGGCAGGTAGGTGCGGGCGTACTTGGTGCCGGTCCAGCGGTGGTAGCTGATCTCGCCGCCCTCGTCGCCGTCGACGAGGAACGGGTACACGCGCTCGGCCGCGCCGTCGCCGCTCATGTCACCCGCGAACACCTCGTACGTCGACCCGAACTCGCCGATGCTGGTGTGGCTCGCGGGGCCGTTCGTACGGGTGAAGGGGCCCTTGTAGAGGCGGGTGCGGCTCTGGCCGGTGATCGTCACGTCCGTCGCTCCGTCACCGTCGAAGTCGCCGGTCGCGACGCCGGAGGAGAAGCCGCCCCACTCGGAGAGGGTGGACGGCTGGGGCAGGCCCTTGCCGCCGGAC
>KL569131.1:18230-18835 GCA_000715635.1 Streptomyces violaceus
CCCCAGATGACGGTGGCCGAGCCGACGCCGTCCCGGTCGCCGATGGCCTCGTACTGTGCGCCGACGACCAGGTCGGAGTAGCCGTCGCGGTCCAGGTCGCCGGCGGCGAGGCTGTGGCCGAAGCGGTCGCCGTACTCGGCGGCGCCCGGGACGCCCGCGGAGTTCTGCGTGATCACGGTCTTCCTCGCCGCCGAGACACCGGACGACGAGCCGTACAGCACGACGACGGCACCGGCGCTCTGCACCGAGCCCACGTCGGCGCTCATGGCGCCGATGGCGACGTCCCGGTACCCGTCGCCGTTGAAGTCACCGGCGAGCCCGGAGGGCGCGGCGACGGCCGTGCCGGCGGGGAGGGCGGTGGTGAGGAGGCCGGTGGTGAGGCCGGCGGCCAGGAGGAGAGTGCGGGTGCGCAAGGCGGGGCTCCGGGTGGGAGGGGTGGGGTGGGGTTGGGTCGGGCCGGGGTTTGAGAGCAGGGCCGTTCCCGGTGCGGAGGGGGCGCGGGTCGCGGGGGCGTGCGGCAGGTCAGGCGGCGTGGGTGGAGCGCCGGGGCGTCGCGGTCGTCCGGGAAGGGGGCGTGGCCCTGCCAGTCGTAGGCGTGGCGGGCG
>KL569131.1:19033-28008 GCA_000715635.1 Streptomyces violaceus
TAGCCGTAGTGGTGCCGGTCGTTGCCGTGCCGGCGGTCGCGGGCATGAGTGACCCGCCCGTCGACCCGCCCGTCGGCGCGGCCGGGGCGGTGGCCGTCGCGAGGGCGGGGCGCGGGTGCGGACGCATCTGCGGGCGTCGCCTGTGCTGGTGCTGCTGCATGCGGGAGTCTCCTGCGGCACGCGGGATGCCTGGCGGGCATCCACCGTCGATGAAGTGCCGGGTCCTTCCGTGTTCGCTGGTGGTTGTCCGGGCGTTCACGGGTGGTCGGCGATCAGGAGACCTGTGTGGGGACGTAAGGGTTGTACGTGAGTTCGGTTAATTCTTGAGGTGGATGCGTCGGGTCATGTGGTCCGGACGGTCACGGCTGCCGGCGCACCCGGTAGCGCAGATGCAGCACCCGGTCGCCCTGGATCACCGTGTGCGGGTCCTCCAGCAGGTGCTGCGCGTCGACCGACCCGAAGTACCGCTTGCCCGAGCCGAAGACCACCGGTACGACGTCCATGGCCACCTCGTCGATCAGACCGAGGGCGAACGCCTGCCCGCCGACGTCACCCGCCGCCACACCGACGTCACGGTCCTCCCCGGTCAGCTCCCTGGCCTTGGCGACCGCCTCCTCCACACCTTCGACGAAGTGGAACGGCGCGTCCGGATGCCACCCCTGGGGCCTGGGCCGATGCGACACGACCACGATGTGCTCGCCCGCCGGCGGGACGCCCTCCCACCCATTGGTCATATCGAACACATGCCGCCCGACCACCAGCGTCCCGATCCTCGCCAGGGTCGGCTTGAGATAGTCGGCCGAGACCTTGGAGACCCTGGCGTATTCGTTGAGCGGGGTGTCGCCGTTGCCGTACCAGTCGAAGAGAGGCCCGACCTGGTCCTCCACGTCGGCGATGAAGCCGTCCACGGACACGACGTTGTGCATGATCACGCTGCCCATCGCATCTCCCACGCGTACGGGGGCCGGGGCGGCCCTTCTGTATGCATAGACCTGTCACGAGCCCGGAACTCATCACCCGGGCTCCTGACAGGGGAGCGGTCACACGTTCAGCGGCTGCTTCGGGGCGCCGCGATGCTCTACGTGGTCGGCGGGATGTACGGGAAGCGCTGATGATGCTGGTAGCCCAGTACCAGGGCTGACGCGGCCCAGAAGAGCACGACAGGTAGGTCGGCCGCGTCGCCCAGGCACTGGCTCCTGTCACGGCACTCCTCGCTCAACCGCATCAGCCCGCTGTCGACCGCAGAGTTGACGGCGAGCTGGATCAGCCACGAGACACCGCTTGCCACTTGGAGGCCGGCGACGGCGCCGAAAGCCCAGGCGCCGGTCTTCGCGTCGAACGGCGTCTGTGCGGGCAGCGGTCGGTAGTAGGCCAGCAGGATGAGCGCACAGACGAGGCCGACGACCCCGTTCAGCAGGTCGTACTCGCCGGCGTCCATGACCAGCACGAAGACGGTGGTGAATGTGGTCGCGGTGAGCGCGCCTTGGTCGACACCCCGCATTGTCGTCGTCACGAAGGGAGACGGTAGGGGCTCGGTGACCAGCCCGCCCCGTCAACGGTGCAACTTCACTGATGTGGGCGCGGCCGGCGCCGGCAGGTCTCACTCTTGGCCACCGACGAAGCCCTTCAGGTACTCAAACGCGAGCGTGACGTCAGGATTCGGGGACTGGAACGGGCATGGGTGCGGTTTTCCGCAGGGTGTCCGGTGCGGGCAACCGCACTGGACTGGACGGTCCTCCTCATACCGCCGTTGACCTGTGGTTTCTAGCTTGGTGGGCAGTCGGGGCCTGCCCCGGATGACCGGCCCGTCAGCTTGGAGACCCCTATGCACCTCACGTCCTTGGCTCTGCCTCAGGAACCCGCCGACGGCATCGCGGGCTGGGCCGCCGATCTCGTCGAGACCATGGGTGGTCCCGGAGCCGGTCTGGCCATCGCCTTGGAGAACCTCTTCCCGCCGCTGCCGAGCGAGGTGATCCTGCCGCTGACCGGGTTTGCCGCCGGGCAGGGAGTTCTCACCCTGGCCTCGGCGCTGTTCTGGACGACGCTCGGTTCGGTTGCGGGCGCCGTGGTCCTCTATGGGATCGGCATGCTCTTCGGCCGTGAACGCATGCGCGCGATCTGGGCGAAACTGCCGCTGGTGAAGGCTTCCGACCTGGAGCGCACGGAGGACTGGTTCGCTAGGCACGGCGCCAAGGCGGTCTTCCTCGGCCGCATGGTGCCGATCTTCCGCAGCCTCATCTCCGTCCCCGCCGGGGTGGAGCGCATGCCTCTGCCCGTGTTCGTCATGCTGACCACGCTCGGCAGCCTGATCTGGAACGCTGTCCTGGTGATGGCCGGTTACTGGTTGGGCGACCAGTGGGAAGTGGTGGAGACCTACGTCAGCGTTGTCTCCAAAGTTGTGCTGGTTCTGGTCGTCGTCGCCCTTGCGGTATACGTGGCTGTACGGCTGCGCGGTCGCAACCAGGCCCGGCACCGCCGCGCTTCATGAGCCGCCACTGGCAACTCCGCACATTGGTCCCGTCCAGCGCGCGGCCCGAGCGATCTTGCTCCGGCCGTACAGCCGCACTAGGCTCAGCCCCCGTGCAGGGGGACTCCGCAGGCGTCACCGCCCATCACCTGCCAGGCTCACTGGGACAGGATGACTCCGGTGAGGGCGACGCCGCGATCCTGTCGGCCTCCTGGCCACGTCGGTGCGCCGGTACGTTCCTCGGCTGCGTCACGGCCTTGCTCGGTTTCCTCTACTTCCTCGTCGTCGGCACTGTCCTCGGCCCATTCCTGCTGTGGCCGCCCACCCGCACCAGCGCGCTCAGCATCGTGGTCACCGGAGCCCGTAGGCTGACGACCCTGGAACGGATCCGCCGGGCCGTCTTCTTCGGCGACCGCTTCCCCGAGCATTACAAGGCATCCGACCAGAAGATCCTTCGCTATCTGGCGATCCGCAGCTATTCGGGACTGCTGTGCGGCGTCGTGATCGCACTGCTGGGTTTCGGCATCGCCCTGGCGGGGCTGCTGGTGAGGGGAATGGCCCAGGGGACCCTCCACTGGGACGAGTTGCTCATGCAGGTGCTCCTCGGCAGTGTGCTGCTCTTCCTCGACGTCCAGGGGCTCCACTCACTCGCCGCCCTGGACGCGCGCATCGCCCGCGAGTGTTTCGGCCCCTCCGAACGGGAACGGCTGCGGCAACGCATCCATGAACTGGCCACCAGCCGGGCAGCGGTCGTGCAGGCAGTGGACGCCGAACGCCGGCGTATCGAGCGGGACCTCCACGACGGAATTCAGCAACGCCTGGTGGCGCTGGGCATGCTCCTCGGCCGGGCACGTCGGGGACGCGATCCTGAACAAGCGGACACCCTGCTGGGCCAGGCACACCAGGAGTCCCAGAACATCCTCGCGGAACTGCGCGAAGTGACCTGGCGGGTCTATCCCTCGGCGCTGGACAGTCTGGGGCTCAAGGAGGCGCTGGGCGGCGTGTCCGAGCGGTGCAGCATTCCTGTCCGTACGGAGTTCGACGTCACTGAGGAGTTGCCTCAGCCAGTGGAGACCGCTGCGTACTTCGTAGTCTCGGAGTCCGTGACCAACGCGGCCAAACACTCCCGTGCGACGGCCGTCTCCGTGCGGGTTCTGCTCCGTGGCAGGGTGCTCACGGTGCAGATCCAGGACAACGGCGCAGGCGACGCGGATCCCACGGGCAGCGGGCTGAGCGGACTGCGCAGCCGGGTGGCCGCGCTCGATGGCGTCCTGCGTGTCGACAGCCCCGAAGGGGGACCCACCACCATTACCGCGGAACTGCCATGCGCCTGATGATCGCCGAGGACTCGACGCTGCTGCGTGAGGGGCTGGTCCGGCTCCTCCTCGAGGAGGGGCACGAGGTCCTGGGCGCGTTCGGTGACGCCGATGCCCTGCTGGCGGAGATGGCCGTGCGGCGACCCGAAGTCGTCGTCCTCGACATCCGGATGCCACCGACACACACCGACGAGGGGCTGCGAGCGGCGTTGGAGATCCGGGAACGGTGGCCGGAGACCGGCGTACTGGTGCTGTCTCAGCACATCGAGCGCAACTACGCAGCGCAGTTGCTGGCCTCCAGCGCGGAACGAGTGGGATACCTGCTCAAGGACCGCGTCGCTCAGGTCGAGGAGTTCCTGGATGCGTTGGAACGTATCCAGGCAGGCGGCGCTGCCATCGACCCCGAAGTCGTGCGGCAGCTGGTCATCCGCGCGACGCACGGAGATCCACTGACCCGCCTCACGCCCCGCGAACGCAGTGTCCTCGAGACCCTGGCCCAGGGGCACACCAACACGGCGATCGCGCAGAAGCTGCACATCTCTCTGAGTTCGGTGGAGAAGAACCTCAACATGATCTTCGACAAGCTGGAGCTGTCGCACACCACCGGTTACAGCCGACGGATCCTGGCGGTCCTGAGGTATCTGGAGTCGTAGGGCGCCGGTGTGCACCCGCCACCAGGTCCAGGCCCGGACCAGCCACCATCGCGTCCGAGCCGCACGAGCTCGCTCACCATGACGCCCGCCACGGCTGACCAACTGCCCGCGTCCCCGGAGTGCACCCTCGCCACCCACCCCGGCTATCAGCACCTGCGTGCCAACTGCCGCCAGACCCGCGACGTCCCCCTGCTCGATGACTCGGGACAGGGGGCGTCGAACAGTACGGCGGAGAATCGCCCGGGCTCGTGAGACCCGTGAGAGATGCCGACTCACACGTTCAGCAGCTTCTCCGAAGGCGCGCGGTGCCGTCCCTGGGGCAGCGCCGTCTTCGCCGTCAGCCCGCGCGACTGCCACGCGTTGTCGCGGAGCTTGAACAGGGCCCAGTAGCGGGTCGGGCACAGCAGCACGATGTTCATGAACACCGCCGCCGGGGTGCCGACGAGCCAGGAGCGCCACCGCTGACGCGCGGTCATGTCCGGCCGCATGAGGACGTACAACCCGGACTGGCCGTACCGGACCACCAGGTACACGGCGAGATACACCAGGGCCACGCCGGGGTTGTGGTACCGGCCGCCCAGGGTCAGGAGCGTCATGACCACGGTCCAGGCCAGCATCACCGGGGTGATGACGAGCTGGAGCAGCCCGAAGGTCGGCGATATGAGCTGCTTCGGCGACAGACGCGCGAACACGAACGGCAGCATCCACCACCACGACCGGGCCCAGCGCAGACGCTGACGGTAGGTCTTCCGCAGCGTCGTCGGCATGTCAGTGACCACGCCGGCCTCGTTCACGGCCACTACCTCACCGCGCATGAGCGCCCGCAGCGCCAGCCAGCGGTCGTCGCCGGTGCCGCACTCCACCTCGTAGGCGTCCAGGTGGTCGTAGAGCAACTCGGCCCGGTAGAGAGCCAGGGCGCCCGAGGTCGTCTCCAGGGCTCCGAGCATGGAGCGCGAGGAGCGCATCATCACGCACGAGGTGCCGATGTCGATGTCCGCGGCCCGGGAGACCCAGGTCTCCTCGAAGTTGCGGACGTAGATCATGCCGGTGGTGGCCTGGATCCTCGGGTTGCTCATGGCCCGCAGCTGCTGTTCGAGCGCGTCCGGGAACGGCTCGCCGTCCGAGTCGATGGTGAGCACGTAGTCGAAGTGCTTGCCCTGCTCCTGAAGGTGCCGGAGCACGGTGACCTGGGCCCCGCGCTTGCCCTTGTTCTCCTGCCGGTGCCAGAAGACCCGGGGGTGGTCGAAGGGTTCCACCGGGTGCTGCCGCGAGCCGTCGTCGATCACGTGGATCTCGTCGACCGGATGCGTCTGGGCCAGCAGCGACCGCACCGTGCGGTGCAGGTTCTCCGTGGGCTCCTCGAAGGCCGGGATGATCGCCACCGTCCGGCCCGGAGCCACCGGGAGGTGGGTGAAGGACCGGCCCTTCAGGAACGAGACCAGGCAGAGCACGATGACCAGCATGCCCAGCCACCAGTAGAACGTCAGGATCGGGCTCTTCGACTGGAGGTGCACCACCACGGTGGCAGCGGCGAGAGCCGTCACCACCACGGCGGTCACCGCGGTGAATCTCCCCCGTGACGCGCGGACCTGCGAGGGGCCCGCGCCGCGGGTCTGCGACGTGCTCAAGCGGTCACTCGCTTGCCGCGGGTGGCCGCGCGGAAGACCACCACACCGCCGATCACGAAGAGCATGGCCCCCAGCACGATCCACCCCAGACCCGTCCCGCCCGTGGCCGCCAGGGCGGCTCCACCGGTGGCGGTACCGATAGCCGCGCCCACGCCGTTCTGTCCGTACATGTTGTTCCCTCTGCTTTCTGTGGTTTTCCGGGTGGCTCTCGTCAGAGCCGATCGATGTGGGGTGCGGCGGCCATGACGCCACGGGTGTCGAGGACGTAGGTGGCCTCGGCGGCGAGTCGTACGAGGTCGAACTCGCCGTGCGGGGTGAGCAGGACGACAGCGTCGAAGTCGGCGAGGCGCACGCCGCCGTCCGCCGCGGTGAAGGGAATCTCCCGGCAACCCCCGTCCGCCACCGGCAGATAGGGGTCTACGACGGTGACGTCCGCGCCCATCGCCCGCAGCCGGTCGGTGACCTCGACGGCCGGCGACTGGCGGGCGTCCGAGGTGCCCGGCTTGTACGCGGCCCCGAGCGCGAGCACGCGCGCCCCATGCACGCTCCGCCGGAACCGGCGGCTGAGGGCATCCTGCAGACGGCGCACCACATAGTCCGGCTGGCTCTCGTTGATGTCCTGGGCCAGCTCGATGAGCCGGAAGGTCTGCCCGTGCCGTGCCTTGACGTGGTGGCTGAGGTAGACCGGGTCGATGGGCAGGCAGTGTCCGCCGACGCCCGGCCCGGGCAGGAACTTGGTGAACCCGAAGGGCTTGGTCGCGGCCAGCTCCAGCGTGTGCCACACGTCGACACCGAGCGTGTGGGCCATCCGGGAAAGCTCGTTGACCAGGGCGATGTTGACGTGCCGGTAGGTGTTCTCGAACACCTTGGCCAGCTCGGCCTCCTCCAGCCCGGAGGCCGGCACGGTGACGTCGGTGACCGTGTCGTAGAAGGCCTTCACGTGCCGCAGACAGCCGTCCGTGAGCCCGGCGACGATCTTCGGCGTGTTCTCCAGCCGCCAGTCGGCGTTGCCCGGGTCGATGCGCTCGGGGCTGAAGCCGACGTGGAAGTCGCGCCCGGCGACGAGGCCGGAGCCCTCCTCCAGCAGCGGGACGAGCACGTCACGGGTGGTGCCGGGGTGCGTGGTCGACTCGAGTACGACGGTGGCGCCCGGCTCGATCCACGCGGCCAGGACGCGGCCGGCGTCCCGGACGCAGCTGAGGTCCGGTGCGCGGTCGGTCAGCGGAGTGGGCACGGTGATGACCGCGACGTCGAAGCCCTTGAGGTCCTGCGGGTCCGAGGTGGCGGTGTAGCCGCCCGAACCCAGCACCGCCTGAAGGCGACTGGACTCGATGTCCTCGACGTACGACGATCCGGCGGCCAGCCTCTCGCAACGCGACCGTTCGGGTTCGTAGCCGGTCACGCTGTGACCGGCCTCGGCGGCCCTCACGGCTAGGGGCAGGCCGACATAGCCCTGCCCCAGCACACAAATGTGCATGGTGTTTTTTCCTCACCCCTGAAGTACGGCCGCCTGTTCCTGAAGCAGGCGACCGTGGCGTGGTACTGCGTGAGAAGCGGTGTGGGAACGGCACCATCACCGCGTCACCGGTCTGCCAGGCCCCCTTGCCCGAGCATGCGCAAAGCGCAACCAGTGATCTTCACAAACCCCCCTCATTTGTGGACCTTCATGGTTCAACAATAATTCGCTGAACGGAACCCTGTTTACTGATTCGAGACATGTGAAGTGGTGGGGGAGGGGCTGGCCTTGAGGGGTGACGCTTGGTCAGGCGCCAGTTGAGGGCCTTGCGTGGAGCTAGTGATCTTCACATTCCACGGGGTGGGTGACCCCGGGTAGCGCACCAGCGCGGGTGCATTCGCGAATGTCGCGCGCCCCTTAACGCGCCCCCCTGCACCACCCTTCGCTTCGGCGCCAGTTACCTGCGGTTAGTCCAGGCAGGGCGGTTTCCGGCCGCTAGGGGCTTGCTCGTAGGCCAACCGAACCGCGGCCACGCCCTGTTGCTGTCGGCAGTAATGGTCAGGACCTGTGGATCGGGGGAGTTAGCGCCCGATACTCCGGCTCCATCGGAGCTCGCCGTCGTGCCATTCGCCGGTGGGTGTGAGCCCCGCGGCGGTGGCGACGGCGGCGGATGCCCGATGGGCGGGGTGGATGTGGGCGATGACGGTGTGCACCGGCTGACAGCTGAGCCAGGCGACGAGTCCTCGGGCTGCTTCGGAAGCGATGCCTCTGCCATGCCAGGGTGTCCCCACCACCCAGGCGATCTCGGCGATGTGGCCGTGGCCGTGGCCGGAGGGGCTGACCGTGGCCTGGACCGTGCCCGTCAGGCAGGACTCGTCACGAACCCGGATCACCCAGTTCAGCCAGGACACGGCCGGATCGGGAGAGCCTGCGGTCATGCGCTGGTAGCGCGAGCGCAGGGCTTGCGGGGTGTCCGGAGTGCCGCCGATGAAGGTGTGCAGGGCTGGATCGGACAGTGCCGCAGCCATCTCCTCGGCGTGCTCGATGTGCAGCGGCAGCAGGTCCAGCCTGCTGGTGCTGATGGCCTGGGCCGCGAGGGCGCTCACGCCGCGAATGCCCCAGGGCACTCGACGAGCTGGCCGCGTTCGAAGCGGGCACCGGCTCGGACGAGGGTGACGAGGCGGGGCGCGTTCACGGCTGGCCCCCGCTGGTGGGCGGACTCGACGAGTTGGAAGACCATTGCCAGGGCGGCGGTGCGTTCGCGTGTACCCTCCCGAGCCGATCCACAGGTAAGCAGCATTGCTCGGTCTCCCCTACACACGTAGCCGTACAGCGGCTCTCTCAAAGTGAGTTCCGGCTGTGAGTCGCGGCGGCTTCGTCGGATGTCTCGGTGCGACTCGGGCCAGGTACGGATAACCGGGCGGCACCGGCGGCCACTTCGACGTTCTTCGGATC
>KL569131.1:28181-28884 GCA_000715635.1 Streptomyces violaceus
CTTCGACGTTCTTCGGATCCAGTTCGACCAGCCGCGCCCGCACGTCCGATCGGCGCGGATGCCCGGGCAGCACTCCCAGCAGGTCCCGCCCCTGCCCCGCACAGAGACTCACCACCCGCAGCGGACCGGGAGGGCAGTCGTCCAATGCCAGCCGAATGCGCTCCCGCACGGTCGACAGCCGCCGGGTGAGCGGCGACCCGGGAGCGTCGTACACCTCATGCCACTTCTCCCAGTCCATGCGGCGACCTTAGGAGAGCCGGGCCTGGCCACTCCAGTGGATATGCGTGGGAGCGAGAAGTGGAACAGCTCCACCACGATCCCGGCGAGGTGAGGTGTCAGCGTGCCCTTCGGCGCGCCGTGTTCTCTCGCCATTCCCGGCCGATCGATCGCATCAGGGCCGGGTACACCCCCAGGTACCGGAAGGGTTTGATGCCGAGCATGTACAGGGAGCCGAGGCGGCCGTTGGGCTTCACCAGGACGGCCATCTGGCCCCGGTAGCCGCCGTTCCCGTCGGAGACCCAGCCGATGTGCATCACCCCGTGCATGGTCTTGTTGGCGTACTCGGCGGCCCACTCGTCGTGTGTCTGGAAGACCGATGTGAAGGGCGCCGCGCTGAGGTCGGGCCCCTGCGGCCCCTCGCGCAGGTCGTCCGGCAGCCGGTCGCGCAGCGTCGCTACCCGGCCGCCGACGCCCGAGTCCGGCT
>KL569131.1:29046-30801 GCA_000715635.1 Streptomyces violaceus
CGCCGACGCCCGAGTCCGGCTTGTCCCAGCCGAGCAGCGTGCCGAGCTTCCAGCGCACCGCGAAAAGGAAGCGGCCCACGGGGTTGCCGCCGTCCGGACCGTCCTTGCCCTCCGCCATCTGCTGGACCAGGTGGTGCAGGTCGTCCGGGCCGCCCGGCGTCGGCAGCGCCCACAGATCCTCGAGCCGGAAGTCGCCGGCGATCTCGTGGATCCGCCAGGGGCGGGACGTGTGGTCGGTTGAGGGAAGGCGCAGATCGCTCATGGCAGATCCTTGTCTATACGGTGGCGTATAGATCGAGCATAGACCCATCTATACGGCTCCGTATACTTGGCCGGGACATGTGAGGGGAGACACGGCATGGGCGCGATCCGTACGCCGCGGGACAAGTGGATCGAGGAGGGGCTGCGGGCGCTTGCCGCCGGCGGCCCCGAGGCTGTCCGGGTCGAGGTCCTCGCCCGGGCGCTCGGCGTCAGCAAGGGCGGTTTCTACGGCTACTTCCGCAACCGTGCCGACCTGCTGGAGGAGATGCTCGACACCTGGGAGCGCGGGGTCACCGAGGATGTCATCGAGCGGATCGAGCGCGACGGGGGCGACGCCCGCGAGCGGCTCGGGCGTCTCTTCGACTACGTGGGGTCGGGCGAGACGCGCGTGACCAGCGCCGGGGTCGAGCTCGCTATCCGCGACTGGGCCCGGCGCGACGAAGGCGTCGCGCGTTGCCTCCGCCGCGCCGACAACCGGCGCATGGACTATCTGCGCGAGCTCTACGGGGCCTTCTGTCCTGACGAGGGCGATGTCGAGGCCCGCTGCCTGATCACCTTCTCACTGCGCATCGGCGACCACCTCATTGCAGCCGACAACGGCCCGCGCAGCCGCACGGAAGTCCTCGTCGCGGTCAGGAACCGGTTGTTGGGCTGAGCGGTCTTGGTCGAGAAACGCTCCAGTCCCTGCCGGAGTCGGTCGTTGCCCCAACCTGGTCCGCCGTCGATGACGTCCTGGTGGCTCCGAAGCATCCACCCTGAGACCGAGGGGCCGCTCCTGCTGCGGGCGGACGACCGGGGTGGGACGCGTTTGGGAAGCTGTCGATCATGACGAGTGCTTTACCGCCGGGCCCCGACGGCCTCTCCTATCACCGCCTGGGCCACCTCACGGGCCGTCACCGCTGGTGGCGGCCCTTGGTCGGCACTCTGCTGTTCGTTGGCGCCTATCTCATACTCAGCCTCCTGCTGCTCGCCCTCGCCTACGTCTTCGGGGAGCTCGCCGGAAGCCCCGAACTGCCCGATGGCGGACCCGACTTCGGTCCGCTGAGCAACACGGCACTGGACCTGACGTACATCGCGATCGCCCTGCCGCTGGTTCTGCTGGCCGTGTTGTGGCCGGGGCGGCGGCCGGCCGGGACGCTGTCGTCGGTTGCCGGACGGCTGCGGTGGCGCTGGCTGGGCTGGTGTCTGCTGGCCGCGGTGCTCCCCGTGGCCGTGCTGACGGGGACAGCTTTCCTCCTGCCCGAGGGCGGGACCGGCTCGGGGGAGTCCGAGGTGTGGGTGGGCTGGGGGTCGTTCCTCACGTCCCTGGGCGTGCTGGCCGTCTTCGTCCCGGTGCAGGCCGCGGCCGAGGAGTACGTCTTCCGGGGCTGGCTGACGCAGGCGGTCGGTGCCTTCGTCCGGTCTCCCTGGTTCGCGGTGCTCCCGCAGGCCGTGCTGTTCGCGGCCGCCCACGGCTGGGGCACCACGTGGGGCTTCATCGGCCTGCTGGTCTTC
>KL569132.1:0-960 GCA_000715635.1 Streptomyces violaceus
CGTCCGCCTGCTGCAGGTCGCGCAGTCCGCGCAGCGCGAGGGGGCGCTGCAGGGGCGGTCCGGTGTAGCGGGCCGCCTTGTCCGAGTTGAGCCACAGCCGCAGGTCGGGATCGAGTTTGTGGCCCTGCCCCGCCTCCTCCCAGGCCGCGGCCGTGGTGCGTACGGCGGTCAGCAGCAGGGGTATGCGGGGCAGCCGGGCGGGGCGGCGCCCGGAGGCGCGGACCGGGCCGGCATCGGCATCGCGTGCCTCACGTATGCCGTGTGCGAACGCCTCGCGGCCCAGCTGTGCGGCGGCGGTGGAGCCGGACGTGCACAGGTCGGCGTAGGCGAGGACCGCGTCCCAGCACTCGGAGAACAGCGCGGCCTCGGAGGCGTCCTGAGGGGTCGGCAGGTCGGGCATGAGTCTCCTGCATCCACAAGCGAGGTCAACTCACCATGTTGGCAAAGGAGTTGGGGGGAACCTCGGGGCAGGGGACGAGTTTTTCACGTTCTCGACACAACTGACAAGCCACGTATTCAAATCCTGACGCGGCCGACTCCGGAAGTAGATACGTACGGAACACCGAAACGTCTCGATGGCGGCCCGAATCAGATCGGGTCGCCATCGGGACACAGCGGAATACGGAGCTCCGGCGTCAGATCTCGACCGGCTCGTCCGCGGGCAGGCTGTCCATGAAGGAGCTGACCGAGAAGACCGCGTTGCCGGCGCCGGGGGGACCGTAGCCGGGGGGCGAGGAGAGGCCGAAGTCCTCCATCGTCTGCCGGTACGCCTGGAGCAGACGGATGTGGTACTCCAGGGGCGCGCCCTGCGGGTTGGCCTTGCCGAGCGGGGTCGTCGGCTCCGGGCACCAGGTGGTGAAGCGGGGGGTGATGCCGTGGGACATGAAGAAGCGCAGGCCCTCGGTGGTCGAGTCGATGGCCTCGTCGACCGTGGTGAAGCCGAACGGCTCGGCCATCTCT
>KL569132.1:1186-2401 GCA_000715635.1 Streptomyces violaceus
TCTCCACGCCCGCCACGAAGTTGGGGATGACGTTGCGCGCGCCGAAGATGTCCGCCGAGTCGAGGATGCGCTTGTGCCACTCGTCGCGGCCGACGTAGCGCTCCTTGCCCGGGCAGTACATCTTGAAGAGGTACTCGTCCCACACCTCGTAGTTGGGGTGGTAGATCTGCACGCCGTAGTCCTTGAACCGCTGGACGTCGTCCTTCGGCAGTGCCTGCGCGACGACCTTGCCGATCCAGCGGCCCGGGAAGTGCTCCTCGATGGCCTTGGCGTACCGCCCGTAGAAGTCCGCCTCGTCCAGACCCTGGACCTTCGACGTGATCGCGCCGCCGGTGAGCGTGTACGCGGTGGACACCTTCGCGGTGTCGTACTTGTCGATGATCTCGAGCGCCTCGAGGACTTCGTCGACGTCCTTCACACCCGTGTACGGGCGACCGGCCGCCTTGTGCTGGCGCCAGTTGTGGTTGATGTCGCAGTACTGGCACTCCTCCTTGGCGCCGAAGTACTGGCAGACGCGGAACGCGGTCAGGTAGATCAGGTAGCCCCACTGGATGGTCGGGGCCACCTCCATGACCGACTTCCCGTTGGCGAGGGTGTGCCGGTAGTACTCGGGCATCGGCGGGACGCCGACGTCGGAGATCCGCTTGCCGTCGAGGTAGAGGCCGAGCACGCCGTCCTCGTTGGCGGCGACGCGGTACGGCGAGGAGGGGTTCACCCGGACCGAGACGACGGTCCGCCGCAGGTCGTACGGGCCGCCGGTGAGGATGATCTCCTCGGGCGGGCGGCGCAAGGCGGCCTCGCCCAGCTCGGGCAGGGTGCCGTGGTCGAAGGAGAAGATGAAGTACGACTTCGGCTTGACCTCGCCGCCCTCGTTGTCGCTGAGCGCGGACGGGTCGAAGGCCACTCCGCCCCGGAGCAGATCCTCCTTGAAGACGGCCTCCCGCGGGACGTGCGGGAATCGCTCCATCAGATCCTCGACCAGCGCGGTACGACTGCCGCTGCTCATCCCGTCTCTCCTCCCGGCTCGGACGTACGACTCCTCACGGTATGCCCATGGGTGTGCGAGGCCGGTACCGGGTCCCCCCGACCCGGGTGAATGGCTCCTTATGTCAGCAAGTGCCGGGGTTGGCGCCTATCTGTACGCCTCAGGCCGCGCGCTCCAGTGCCGCCGGGTCGACCGCGTACGCCGGCTTCCCACCGGCCAGGAGCCGTTCC
>KL569132.1:2611-3239 GCA_000715635.1 Streptomyces violaceus
GGGAGCCGTTCCGCCTCCTCGGCGACCGTCAGTCCGAGGCGGGCCAGCTCGTTGCCCTGGGAGCCCGCGAGGTGCGGGGTGACGAAGGCGCCGGGCAGGTCGTAGAGGGGCGAGTCGGCGGGGAGCGGCTCGGGGTCGGTGACGTCGAGGATCGCGGACAGGCGCCCGGCGCGCAGTTCCGCCACCAGGGCGTCGTGGTCGACCAGCGCGCCGCGCGCGGTGTTGATCAGCACCGCCCCGTCGGACATCAGGGCCAGTTCACGGCGGCCGATCAGGTGGTGGGTCTCGGGTGTCTCGGGGGCGTGGACGGTGACGATGCCGGAGGTGCGCAGCAGGTCGTCGAGCGGCAGCAGGGGGACCCCCAGGGCGGCGGCCTCCTCCTCGCCGACGTAGGGGTCGGTGAGGGCGGGCCGCAGATCGAAGGGGCGGAGCAGTTCGAGGACGCGGCGGCCGATGCGGGAGGCGCCGATGACGCCGACGCGGCGGCCGTAGTTGCCGATACCGGGGACGATGCCCCAGCCGGAGGAGGTGCGGGACGTCCGCATCCGGTCGCGGGCGACCAGGACGTCCTTCCCGGCGAGCAGGATCATGGCGAGGGTGTACTCGGCGACCGGCAGCGCGTTGGCGG
>KL569132.1:3487-4681 GCA_000715635.1 Streptomyces violaceus
GCCGGGGGCAGCCCCAGCCGGTCACCAGGATCTCGGTCCGGGCCAGCGTGTCGAGCACGCGCGGGTCGGTGAAGTCCTGCGCCACGAGGGCGGGATCGATGTCCACGGACTCCCGCAGCCGCGCCAGCACCTCGGGCGGGAAGACCTGCGGCACGTTCTCGGCGGCCATGGCGAACAGTGCCTGGGGGCGCTGGCTCAAGGAGGTGACCTTCCGGCTCGGCGACGCGCTGACGCATACGGATCAGCGGCACGGGTAGAAACCGCTCTCTACAACCTCTCCACGGTAGGCCGAGCCGGGCGGGGGCGGCAATGGACATCGGGCCGGGGTAGGTTCCGGCGGGGGCTTGCCGCCCCCCACAGCCTCGGGGAAGGACGACGCGGATGACCGGCACCGTGACCAACTGGGCGGGCAACATCACCTACGCGGCCAAGGAGCTGCACCGGCCGGGGTCGCTCACGGCGCTGCGCGCGCTGGTCGCGGACAGCGACCGGGTGCGGGTGCTGGGCAGCGGGCACTCGTTCAACGGGATCGCCGAGCCGGGCGCCGAGGGTGCCCTGCTGTCGCTGGCCGGGCTGCCGCCGGAGGTGGACGTCGACACGGCGGCCCGTACGGTCCGCGTCGGCGGCGGCGTGCGCTATGCGGAGCTGTCGCGCCGGGTGCACGGGCAGGGTCTGGCGTTGCACAACATGGCGTCCCTCCCGCACATCTCGGTGGCCGGGTCGGTGGCGACCGGCACCCATGGCTCGGGGGTCCTCAACGGCCCGCTCTCGACGATCGTGCGCGAGGTGGAACTGGTCACGGCGGACGGCTCGACGGTGACGATAGGACGGGACGAGGAGCGGTTCGGCGGGGCCGTGACCTCGCTCGGCGCGCTCGGTGTCGTCACCGCGCTCACCCTCGACCTGGAGCCGGCCTTCGACGTCGAGCAGCATGTGTTCACCGAACTGCCGCTGGAGGGACTGGACTCGGGGACGTTCGAGACGGTGATGGCGACGGGGTACAGCGTCAGCCTGTTCACCGACTGGCGTGCGCCGGGCTTCCGGCAGGTGTGGCTGAAGCGGCGCACCGACCAGGCTCTGCCGGCCTTCCCCTGGGCGGCTCCGGCCGCCGAGAAGATGCACCCGGTGCCGGGCATGCCCGCGGTGAACTGCACCGAGCAGTTCGGTGTGCCGGGACCGTGGCACGAGCGGCTG
>KL569132.1:4876-13835 GCA_000715635.1 Streptomyces violaceus
CTTCCGGGCGGAGTTCGTCCCGAGCAGCGGGGCGGAGTTGCAGTCGGAGTATCTGCTGCCGCGCGGGCACGCCGTGGAGATGCTGCGCGCGCTCGACGCCATCCGGGAGACGGTCGCCCCGGTTCTGCAGACCTGCGAGGTGCGCACGGTCGCCGGTGACGACCAGTGGCTGAGCCCGTCCCACGGCCGGGACACCGTCGCGGCGCACTTCACCTGGGTCGAGGACACGCGGGCGGTGCTGCCGGTGGTCCGGCGGGTCGAGGAGGCGCTGGAGCCCTTCGGGGCGCGGCCGCACTGGGGGAAGGTGTTCACCGTGCCCGCGTCCGTCCTGGGCGGGCTGTATCCGCGGCTGGGCGACTTCCGTGCGCTGACGCGGGAGCTGGACCCGGAGGGGAAGTTCGCCAACACCTTCGTGCGGGACGTGCTGCTGGACGCGTGACAGGAAGGGCCCGACCGGCCGTCCTGGGTCGGACGGCCGCGGGGTCAGGTCGTGGCGTGCGGGCGGCCGCCGGGGGCCGTGGCGCGGTCGACCTCGTCCTTGACGAGCAGGGAGAGCAGCGACGCCACGGTCAGGCCGGCCTCGGCGGGGTGGCGCAGCACCTTGCCCGGGTCGATTTCGTATGTGTTGGAGCGGCCCTCCCTGGTATGGGAGAGATAACCGTCCTGCTCCAGATCGGCGATGATCTTCTGGACAGCGCGTTCGGTGAGCCGGCAGTGGGCCGCGATGTCCCGGATACGGGCGCTGTGATTATCGGCGATGGCAGCCAGCACGCGGGCGTGGTTGGTGAGAAACGTCCATCCGGTGTGTGACTCGGGCACTCCATCCATGCCCCAACTCTACCGACCGGATGTTCACGCACTCAAAAACACGTACTTCGTTTCATGTATCGGTTGACGGGTGTGGGGTAGAGAGGTGACGCTGGAAAACGAAGGCAGGGCGAACGGACAAGGGAGAACAGGGCCATGTCGGAGCCTGCGTACTCTGCGCGGTCTCACACCCACGAGGGCGCCGTATCCGCGGCGAGCGACAGTGCGCCGACGGCGGTCCCACCCTGCATGGCGACCATGGACGTCGCACCGGACGGCGACCGGATGACCGTGACCCTGTGGGGCGAACTCGATCTGGGCAGCCGACGGCTCCTGCCCGATCTGCACGACATCCTCACGCTGTCGGGCAGCGGCATCGACCTGCGCCTGGACGCCATCGGGTTCTGCGACTGCTCGGGCCTGAACATGCTGCTGGATCTGCGCATGCGCGCCCTCGACCAGGGCAAGACGGTCACCCTCCGCTCCTGCGGCCTGGCGGTCGAGCGCCTGCTCCGCCTGACCGGCACCAGGGAGCTGTTCTCGGACTCGGGCCCGGGCGCCGGGGGGACGACACCCTCGGCCGCCCGCATCGCGAGCCCGCGGGAGGAGGCCGTGCGCCCGGCCCGGTCCGGCACGGCCCCGCGGGAGGGCCCCGACCAGGAGCTGCGCACCGAAGTCGCCCAGCTGCGACGGGCCATGCAGACCCGGCCGACCATCGATCTCGCCCGCGGCATCCTGATGGCCTCCTTCGGCCTGAGTCCCGAGTCGGCCTGGAGCGTGCTGGTCAGGACCTCCCAGAACACCAACACCAAGCTCCACCACCTGGCCCAGGACCTCGTGAGCACTGTGCACGGCTCCGAGCTGCCGGAGCAGGTGCAGCAGCAACTGGCGGCCGCGGTCGCGAGCGCGAGCGTCCTGAGCGAGGCAGTGGCGCGTCCGGTGAGCGGGGCGGTCGAGGACAGGGCCTGACGCGTCCCGCCCGCGCGCCCTGAGGCATCATGAACGAGCCACGGCCGGTCACCACCGGCCTCACCAGGAGCGCACTTTATAAAGCCCCTTTCCAAACCCCTTGTCGAAAGTCCCGCCAGCCCATAGCCTTGCGCCGCGCCGGTGCCGACGTCGACCCCGGCCAGGGCCGGTCCGGGAAGGAATGGGGCACTCCGGTGAAGCGCACATCACGCGACATCCGCACCGCGAACCGCTATGAGGTGCTGCGCCAGATCATCGCGGAGTCACCCACCTCCCGGCAGGAGCTGGCGGCCGCCACCGGCCTCAGCCTCGCCACGGTGGCCACACTCGTGGGCGAGCTGCTCGACCTCCGCATGATCACGGAGGTCGGCTTCGAGGACTCGGCCGGCGGCCGGCCCCGGGGCCTGGTGGCGGTCAACGCCTCGGGGGGCGCGCTGATCGGCGTCGACATCGCCGAGACGTACGTCCATGTCGAGCTGTTCGACCTGGGACTGAACGTCCTGGCCCGCGCCGAGGAGGACGTCCGCGCGAGTGAGAGCCTGCCCGAGCAGGTGGTGGGCCATGTGGCGACCGCCGTCGGCTCGGTGGTCATGCAGGCCGGCATCGAGGG
Source organism: Streptomyces violaceus (assembly GCA_000715635.1). GTDB lineage: Bacteria > Actinomycetota > Actinomycetes > Streptomycetales > Streptomycetaceae > Streptomyces > Streptomyces violaceus. Next base: position 7,263 of record KL569132.1, read on the forward strand.
CGCCCGGGTGCTCGGGGTCGGTGTGAGCGTGCCGGGGCAGGTGGACCGCGCCACCGGCATCTCGGAGTACGCGCCCAACTGGGACTGGCACGACGTACCGCTGCTCGACCTGCTCACCGAGCACATCGCCTACCCGCTCTACCTGGACAACCCGCTGCGCGCCAGCGCGGTCGCCGAGCTGTGGTTCGGGGCCGCGCGCGGGGCCGGGACCGCCGTGGTGGTCAACCTCGGGACCGGGGTGGGCGCCGGGCTCGTCCTGGGCGGCGGGCTCCACCGCGGCGTGAGCAACAGCGCCGGCGAGTGGGGCCACACCACGATGGTGCTGGACGGGCGGCTGTGCCGCTGCGGCAACCACGGCTGTGTGGAGACGTACGTCGGCGCGCGCGGCATCATGCTGAACCTGCGGGAGATCGGCCCCGACAGCGCGCTGCTGCACGCGGACGACCAGACGGCGACCATCGACGCGCTGGCCCGCGGGATCGCGGCGGACGACCCGGTGGCACTCCGGGCCGTCCACGAGACCGCCCGCTATCTGGGCGCCGGCGTCGCGGACCTGGTGAACCTGTTCAACCCCGAGATCGTCGTGCTGAGCAGCTGGGTCGCCCGCACCCTGGGCGAACCGCTGCTGCGCGAGGTACGCGAGGCCGTGACCCGGCACGCGCTGCCGCGGCCGCTGGCCGCCACCGAGATCGTCCTCTCCCCGATCCCCACCGACCCGGTGTGCCTGGGCGCGGCGACGTTCGCGCTGGAGGGCGCCCTGCAGGCCGTCGGGCAGAAGAACGGCAAACGCACCGCCCCCGTGAGGAGCCGTACCGCCGCACCACCCTCGTAGCGGCGGAAGCAACTCCTCCACTCCCCCCGCATGTTCGAAATCACGAACCGGACACAACGCTTCGAACAGACTTCGTCCAACCCCTTGCCGAAGCCTTAGCCGAAGCTCTAGCGTCCCGCACCGCACCTCTCTTTGAGCCATCTGGCGCGAGCCCCCGGGCCCGTGAGCCATCAGGCAGTGAGCCGAAGAGCCGCAGCCGCACTCGAGACAAGGACGTCAGCATGTCGGCATCGAGCAACATGAACTGGGACCGCCGAACCGTAATGCGGGCCGCGATGGGCCTGGCCGCCGCCGGCGGACTTGCCGCGTGCGGCAGCAACACCGGGCGGGGCGGTGGCTCCGCATCGGGCAAGGGTCTCGTCCAGTACTTCCACGCCTACGGCGAGGCCGGCGTCGAGCAGGCCGTCAAGAAGTACGCGAAGGCCTACAAGGGCGCCAACGTGACCACGCAGTGGATCACCGGCAACAACTACGAGCAGAAGCTCTTCGCCGCGCTGCTGACCAAGAACGCGCCCGACGTCTTCGAGTTCCACCCGCAGATCCAGATGGTCAAGAGCGGTCAGGTGGCGGACCTGACCGACATCATCGGTCCGGTCAAGGACGACTTCAACCCGGCCGACATCAAGTCGCACACGGTCGACGGCAAGATATACGGCGTCCGGATGATCGACGACCCGCAGTTCCTCTTCTACCGGCCCTCGCTGTTCAAGAAGGCGGGAGTCAAGGTTCCGACCACGCTCGAGGAGCTGATCGAGGCAGCCGACAAGCTGACCACGAGCAAGGTCAAGGGCCTCTTCCTCGGCAACGACCTGACCTCGATCGACCGCCCGCTGATCTGGTCGGCCGGCGCCGACACGCTCACCGCGGACAACAAGCCCGCCTTCAACACCGACGCCGTCGCCGAGGGGCTCACGCAGCTGCGTGGCCTGTTCACCAGCGGCAACCTGCTCCTCGACGCCCCCGCCGACTCGTGGGACCCGTCGGCCTTCATCCAGGGCCTGACCGCGATCCAGTGGTGCGGCATGTGGGCCATGCCGGCCATGCAGAAGGCGCTCGGCGACGACATCGGCATCTTCCCGTTCCCGAAGGTCGGCTCGGCCGGCAAGCAGTCGGTCTACAACGGCGGCTGGTCGATGTTCGTCAACGCCAAGAGCAAGAACGTCGACGCGGCCAAGGAATACGTCAAGTGGCTGTGGCTCGACCAGAAGGAGTACCAGGAGGACTTCGCCACCTCCTACGGCTTCCACATCCCGCCGCGCACCTCGCTGGCCGCGTCCGCGACCAAGCTGAAGTCCGGTCTGCCGGCCGAGGGTGTCAAGCTCTTCAACGAGTTCGGTCACTTCGACAACATCGGCTGGACGCAGGCCATGATCGCCGCGTTCTGGGACGTGATCGCCAACACCGTCCGCAAGAACGGCGACCCCAAGGCCCAGCTCGCCGCCTGTGAGAAGAAGGTCAACGCCGAACTCAAGAAGCTCTTCGGATAGAGCGCCGGACGGATCTCGACATGTCGACCACCACCACGCGCGGGGTCGCCCAGCCCGCCCCGGCCAAGGTCTCCAAGACCCGGCCGCGGCGGGGCCTGAGGGCGAACAGCACCTTCAACTTCTGGCTCTTCACCGGACCGTTCCTCATCGGCCTGGTGATCTTCGTCTTCGTGCCCATCGGCTGGAGCATCTGGCTCAGCTTCTTCGAGGCACGCTTCACCGTCACACCGAGCGAGTTCGTCGGCTTCGACAACTACAAGCAGATCCTGACGGACACGAACTTCCGGAACTCCCTCGTCACGTTCACCGTGTTCGCCGCGTTCATCGTGCCGGCCACCTGGGCCATGTCGCTGGGACTCGCCCTGCTCGTGAACCGGCTGCGGTTCATGCGGGCGTTCTTCCGGTCGGTGTTCTTCCTGCCGACCGCGGTCAGCTATGTCGCCGCCGCGCTGATCTGGAAGATGTCCATCTTCAACGGCGTCCGCTTCGGCCTGGCCAACACCGTCCTCGGCTGGGTCGGCATCGACAACGTCGCCTGGCTGGCCAACCCCGACCCGCCCTGGTACTGGCTGGTCATCGTGACCGTCCGTCTCTGGCTCCAGTCGGGCTTCTACATGATCCTTTTCATCGCGGCGCTGCAGAACATCCCGCGGGAGCTGTACGAGGCCGCCTCCATCGACGGCGCCAAGCCGGGCTGGCAGACCTTCCGGCACATCACGCTGCCGCAGCTGCGGGCCACGTCCACCGCGGTGATCCTGCTGCTGCTGATCGCCGCCTACCAGGCCTTCGACGAGTTCTTCAACCTGCTCGGCAAGGCCACCTGGGGCCAGCCGCCGCTGGTCGAGCTCTACAAGATGGCCCTCGGCCAGAACCAGAACTACGGCGCGGGCAGCGCGGGCGCGGTCGTCCTGACCCTCCTCATCTGCGTCGTGACCCTCTTCCAGGGCAAGCTCATGGGCTTCGGAAGGGGTGAGGAGACCAAGTGACCACCACAGCACCCGACGTCAGGAAGACCGCCGAACCGGCCAAGGTCAAGCGCGGCGGTGTCATCGGCAACACCGGCCTGTACATCGCGACCGGGATCGCGGGGCTCCTCTTCCTCATCCCCTTCTACCTGATCATCCGCAACGCGCTGATGACCGACCCGGAGATCACGGGCGAGGAGTGGAAGTGGTTCCCCACCTCCATCCAGTGGAGCAACTTCAGCGAGCCGTTCGACGACGTCACCGTCGACTTCGCCCGCTCCCTGTGGAACTCGGTGGTCGTCGCCGTCCTGCACACCTCGGGCATCCTGCTGATCTGCTCGATGGCCGGGTACGGCCTCGCCCGGATCCCGTACAAGCACGCCAACAAGGTGTTCTACGCCGTTCTGGTCACCCTGATGGTTCCCACGGCGGTCACCTTCGTGCCGAGCTTCGTGCTGGTCTCGTCCCTCGGTTGGGTGGACAGTTACCGGGGTCTCATCATCCCGGGTCTCTTCAGTGGTTTCACGTGCTTCCTGTTCCGGCAGTACTTCCTGGGGTTCCCGAAGGAGCTTGAGGAGGCGGCGCGCGTGGACGGGCTCGGCTACTGGGGCGCGTACTGGCGTGTCGTCGTGCCGAACTCGCTGAACTTCTTCGCGGCCATCGCCACGATCACCTTCATCAACGGCTGGAACGCCTTCCTGTGGCCCCTGGTCATCGGCCAGGACCCGAGCGCCTGGACGGTCCAGGTGGCGCTGTCGTCGTACATGACGAACCAGACCGTCAACTACCACCTGATCTTCATGGCCACGGCCATTTCCATCCTGCCCCTGGTGTTCGTCTTCCTCTTCCTCCAGCGCTGGCTGGTGCAGGGGATCGCCCAGACCGGCATCAAGGGCTGAGCTAGGAGACCGATGTCTTTCCGCACCACCGTCGACTATGTCGAGGACGTCTCCCCGGGCAGCGGGGCCCTTCCGGCCCGGGCCTGGTACGCGTCCTCGGACGCCAAGGCCCTGTCGCTGAACGGCAGCTGGCGCTTCCGGCTGTCGGCCACCGCCGACGCCGAGGACGACTCGTTCGCCGAGGAGGGCTACGACGCCCAGGGCTGGGCCGAGGTCACGGTCCCCGGGCACTGGGTCCTCCAGGGCGACGGGGCGTTCGGGTCCCCGATCTACACCAACCACCTCTACCCCTTCCCGGTGGACCCGCCGCACGTCCCGACGGAGAACCCGACCGGTGACCATCTGCGCGTCTTCGACCTGCCCTCGGACTGGCCGTCGGACGGCGGGGCGGTGCTGCGGTTCGACGGCGTGGAGTCCTGCGCCCGCCTCTGGCTGAACGGCACGGAGCTCGGCGAGTTCAAGGGCTCCCGGCTGGCGCACGAGTTCGCGGTGGGGCACCTGCTGAAGCCGGGCGGCAACGTCCTGGCGGTGCGTGTGCACCAGTGGTCGGCGGGCTCGTACCTGGAGGACCAGGACCAGTGGTGGCTGCCTGGCATCTTCCGTGACGTGACATTGCTGCACCGTCCGGCCGGCAGTGTGGGCGACTTCTTCGTGCACGCCTCGTACGACCACACCACCGGCGAGGGCACCCTGCGCGTCGACTCCGACGTCGACGGGCGGGTGACCGTCCCTGCCCTGGACATCGATGTCGCGACCGGGGAATCGGTGACGCTGGCCGTCGAGCCGTGGACCGCCGAGACGCCGAAGCTCTACGACGGTGTGCTGGCCACCGAGGGCGAGCGGGTGCCGCTGCGGATCGGTTTCCGCACCGTGGCCCTCGAGGACGGGCTCATCAAGGTCAACGGCGAGGCCGTCCTCTTCAAGGGCGTCAACCGGCACGAGTGGCACCCTACGATGGGCCGTGCGCTCGACCTGGAGACCATGCGCGAGGACGTGCTGCTGATGAAGCGGCACAACCTCAACGCCGTGCGCACCTCGCACTACCCGCCGCACCCGGCCTTCCTGGACCTGTGCGACGAGTACGGCCTGTGGGTCATCGACGAGTGCGACCTGGAGACCCACGGCTTCACCGAGCAGGACTGGCGGGACAACCCGGTCGACGACGACCGCTGGACCCCGGCCCTGCTGGACCGTGCGGAGCGGATGGTCGAGCGGGACAAGAACCACCCGTCGGTCGTGTTCTGGTCGCTGGGCAACGAGGCCGGCACCGGGCGCGGGCTCACCGCGATGGCCGAGTGGATCCACGACCGCGACCCCGAGCGGCTGGTGCACTACGAAGGCGACTGGAACTGCCGCGACACGGACGTCTACTCGCGGATGTACGCCTTCCACGACGAGGTCGAGAAGATCGGGCAGCGACTCGACGGCGGCACGCACGGGCGCCGCGCCCTGCCGTTCATCCAGTGCGAGTACGGGCACGCGATGGGCAACGGCCCGGGCGGGCTGGCCGACTACCAGGAGCTGTTCGAGAAGTACGAGCGGCTCCAGGGCGGGTTCATCTGGGAGTGGATCGACCACGGCGTCAAGCACGCCGAGCTGGGCTACGCCTACGGCGGTGACTTCGGCGAGGAGCTGCACGACGGCAACTTCGTCTGCGACGGGCTGGTCTTCCCGGACCGGACGCCGTCGCCGGGCCTGGTCGAGTACAAGAAGGTCATCGAGCCGGTCCACATCGAGGGCGACGGCGCGAACGGCATCGTGCGGATCACCAACAAGCAGGACTTCGCGGACCTGTCGGCGCTGGCCTTCGAGTGGTCGTGCCAGGTGGACGGCGAGACGGTCGAGTCGGGTTCACTGGCGGTGCCGGCGCTGGCGCCGGGCGAGAGCGCCGAGGTGAAGCTGCCGGAGCCGCCCGTGGACGGCCGGGGCGGCGAACGCCAGTGGACGGTGCGGGCGCTGCTCGCGAACGACACGGTCTGGGCTCCGAAGGATCACGTCGTGGCCTGGGGGCAGTTCGCCGCGGGGGCACGGCCGCTGCCGTCCTTCCCCGCGAGCGACCGGCCCGTGGCCGACACGGACCGGATCACCCTCGGCCCCGCCGAGTTCGACCCCCGCACCGGCGCCCTGCGCTCGATCGGCGGCGTGGCGGTCGGCGCGGCACCGCGGCTGGACGTGTGGCGGGCGCCGACCGACAACGACGACGGCGCCGAGTGGCAGACCGACACCCGCTACGGGATGCTGTGGCGCACACTCGGCCTGCACCGTATGCGGCACCGCCTGGTCTCGGTCGAGGCCGGCGACGACGCACTGACGGTCCGCACCCGGGTGGCGCCCGCGGCCCGCGAGGTCGGCCTGGACACGGTGTACCCTGTCTCTTATACACATCTCTG
>KL569132.1:14022-14978 GCA_000715635.1 Streptomyces violaceus
AGATGTGTATAAGAGACAGCGGTGCCGCTGCCCCGGCTCGGTGTCCGCTTCGGACTGCCGGAGGCCGACCGGGTGGAGTGGTTCGGCGGCGGTCCGGGCGAGGCGTACCCGGACACCAGTACGGCGTCGATGGTGGGCCGCTGGCAGTCGACGGTGGACGGGCTGCAGACCCCGTACGTCCGTCCGCAGGAGAACGGCGCCCGCGCCGATGTCCGCTGGGTGGAGCTCGGCGGGCTGCGGATCGAGGGCGACCCGGAGTTCTGGTTCACCGCCCGGCGCTGGACGACCGAGCAGCTCGAGGCGGCCCGGCACCGCACCGACCTCACGGCCGGCGACACGGTGTGGGTCAACCTCGACCACGGGCAGCACGGCATCGGCTCGCAGTCGTGCGGCCCGGGCCCGCTGCCGCAGTACTTCCTGAAGGCGGAGCCGGCGGAGTTCTCGTTCGTGTTCTCGACCACCGGGTAAGAAGAACGCCAGGTAAGAAATCGTTTAATCGATTGACCAATTGATCGACATTCCGACAGTGTCGGGACGTCATCCGCGGCCGGTCGGCCCTCGAAGCCGACCGGCCGTACCTGTGTTCACCGCAAGGAAGTGGGTGGGTCGATTGAGTGTCTCCATCGAGGTCCGCGGACTGTCCCGGACCTTTCACACCACCGTCCGCCGCCCCGGTTTCCTGGGCGCCGTCCGCTCACTCGTCAACCCCGAGCGGGTGGCCAAGCACGCCGTCGCCGACATCACCTTCGACGTGGCCCCGGGCGAGCTCCTGGCCCTGCTCGGCCCGAACGGCGCCGGCAAGTCCACCACCATCAAGATGCTGACCGGCATCCTCACGCCGACGTCCGGCGAGGCCCGGGTCGCGGGCGTGGTGCCGTACCTGGAGCGGGAGCGCAACGCCCGCAACGTCGGCGCGGTGTTCGGGCAGCGCACCCAGCTGTGGTGGGACCTGCCGG
>KL569132.1:15196-19261 GCA_000715635.1 Streptomyces violaceus
GCACCCAGCTGTGGTGGGACCTGCCGGTGCGCGAGTCGTTCGCGATCCTGCGGGACATCTACGAGGTGCCGAAGGCCGAACACGCCGCCCGGCTGAAGGAGTTCGACGAGATCCTGGACCTGTCTTCCTTCTGGGACACCCGGGTCCGCCATCTCTCCCTCGGCCAGCGGGTACGCAGCGATCTGGCCGCCGCCCTGCTGCACGACCCGCCGGTGGTGTTCCTGGACGAGCCGACGATCGGCATGGACGTGGTGGTCAAGGAGCAGGTGCGGGAGTTCCTGCGCCACCAGGTCGAACAGCGCGGCCGTACGGTGCTGCTGACCACGCACGACATGACGGAGGTCGAGCGGCTCGCCGAGCGGGTGGTGCTGGTCAACCACGGCCGGCTGGTCCTGGACGGCACCCTCGACGAAATCCGCCGCAAGTTCGGCTCGACCTGGCAGGTGCGGGCCACCCTCGCCGACCCGCAGGCCGAGGTCGTGCCGCCGCCCGGGATCACACTGCTGCGGCACAACGGCGGGCAGGTCGTCTTCGGCCCCGACGGGGCGGACGCGCCCACCGTCCACCAGGCGCTCAAGGCGGTGATCGAGCGGTACGAGGTGACCGACATCGCCCTGGACGAGGCTGACCTGGAAGACGTGATGCGGGCCGCGTACGTGCATGCCGGGGAGGTCTGACATGGCCGTGCTGCACGCCTGGCGCGCCGCCCGCGTCACCCCGCTGGGCGAGCTGAACGCACCGCCCAGGATGACGGCCGTCGCGCTCCGGCTGGCCGTGCAGGTGGTGCTGGTCTGGTCGCTGTGGCGCGGCCTGTACGCGCATTCCGGCACGACCGCAGGCCTGAGCCGGGACCAGGCCGTCACCTACGCCGTGCTGGCCGTACTCGCCTCCCGGCTACGGGAGCTGGACCAGTACACGGGCCGGGACACGGTCCTCCAGCACATGCACTTCGGCACCATCGTCTACTGGTATCTGCGCCCGCTGCCGCCGCAGCGCTACTACGCCCTGCGGGCCGCCGGAGAGCAGCTCTACGGACTCGCGTGGGCGCTGACCGGGTACCTGGTCTGTCTGGCCGCGGGCATCGTCGAGCCGCCCCGCTCGGCAGCCGTGGCCGGGGTGTTCGTGCTCAGCATGCTGCTGGGCCAGTGGGTCCTGTACTACGTCATGCTCGTGCTCGACCAGTTGTGCTTCTGGACGATCCGCAACAACGCCGCGATGCTCATCCTGCTGTTCGCGCAGAACCTGCTGTCCGGGGTGTACGCGCCGCTGTGGTTCTTCCCGGACTGGTTCGTGACGATGAGCGCCTTCCTGCCCTTCCAGGCCACGCTGAGCGTGCCGCTGTCGCTGTACGTGGGCCGGATCCCCTTGTCCGACGCGGCCTTCCAGCTCTCCGTACAGGCGGCCTGGGTGGTGGCGCTGGCATTGTTCACCCGGCTGCTGTGGCGGCGGGCCGCCCGGCGCGTGATCTCGCAGGGAGGCTGAGATGTCGCTGAAGGCTCTGCGGATCGTGTGGCGCGTGACGGCGCTCAACTTCCGCGCGCAGATGGAGTACCGCACCGAGTTCCTGCTGATGATCGCGATCGGGGCGATCTGGCAGGTGTCGGTGATCGTGTTCGCCACGGTGCTGTTGTCCCGGTTCGCCGGGATGGGCGGCTGGAACAGCTCGGACGTGCTGCTGATCCCGGCGACGCGCATGCTGGCGCACGGTCTGTTCGTGCTGTTCCTGGGGCGGATGCACTGGGCCGGCCGGCAGATCCAGGAGGGCCGGGTCGACATCTACCTGATGCGCCCCATGCCGGTGCACCGGCAGATCCAGCTGGCCTACTTCCCCACCAACGCCATCGGGGACCTCACGGTCGCGGCGGGCCTGATGGTGGGCGCGCTGTCCCGCAGCGACCTGGACTGGACGGCGGGCCGGATCACGTATCTGATCGCGGCCGTACTGGGCGGCATGCTCCTGGAGGCGGCCCTGTTCACGGTCGTGGCCAGCGCGTCCCTGCGCTTCCCGGCGGCGGACTACTGGGGCCGCTGGCTGGAGGAACTCCTCGGCACGTTCGGCAGCTACCCGCTGAACGTCCTGCCCAAGGCGGTGGGCGGCTTCCTGACCTACGGCCTCCCGCTCGCGTTCGTCGCCTTCTTCCCGGCGGCGGTACTGACCGGCCACGGGCATACGACCGGTGTGCCGTACTGGCTGGCGGCGGCATCGCCGCTGCTCGGGCTGCTGGCGTATCTGGGGGCGCGGGTGCTGTGGCGGTGGAGTCTGCGGCACTACAGCGGGGTCAACGGCTGACGGTCCGGCCCTGCCCGCGGATCGGGGTGAACAGGGCGCTCACGGCGAGCAGGACGCAGGTCGCTCCGGCGGCCAGAGCGACCGGCGTCGTGCCCTGTTCCTCCGCCGCCAAGGTCAGCACGGCGGCACCGATCGGTGCCGCCGCGTAGTGCAGGGTCCAGAACGCGGAGGTGACCCGGCCCAGGAGGTGTTCCGGGGTCACCTCCTGGCGGAGCGACATCGAGCAGGTGCCTCCCATGGCGGCGCAGGCGAGGAAGGCGGCGCACAGGGCCGCGACCACGGGCACGTCACGGGCCCAGCCGAGACCGGCGAAGGCGAGCCCGCAGCCCGCGACCGAGCCGGCCCACGTCAGCCCGAAGCCGAGGCGGCGGCGGATCCGGGCCACGAGCAGGGCGCCGGCGATGGTGCCGAGCGGGCCGGCCGCCATGACGGTGCCGACCGTGCCGTCGTCCCGGCCGAGGTCGTGCTTGAGGTGGTAGATGACCAGGTCGTGGATGCCGAGGGTGAGGAAGCTGAAGACGAACAGCAGGACGGTGAGCGAGCGCAGCACGGAGTGGCCGTAGAGGAAGGCGATGCCGGTGCGCAGGTCCTGCCACAGTCCGGTGCGCTTGCCCGGCTGTTCGTCCGGGGCGCGCCTGCGGAACCGTACGAAGAACAGGAGCGCCGCCGACACCCCGAAGCTGGCCGCGTTCACGCCCACGGCCGCGGCCGGCCCGGACCAGGCGGCCACCAGCCCCGCGCACAGCGGCCCCAGGACACCCGCGGCGGCGGCCGTCGCGTTCAACCGTCCGTTGGCCTCGGTGAGTTGCTCGGTGCCGACCAGGCCGCGTACGACCGTGACGTAGCCGACGGCGAACAGCATGCCGACGGCCTCGCACAGCGGCAGCACCACGTACAGCAGCCAGATCTGCGGGCTGAACAGCCACACCAGCGGGATCACCCCGTACAGCCCCATGCGCACGAGGTCGCAGGCGATGAGCAGCCGGCGCCGGTCCACCCGGTCCACCACCGCCCCGGCGAACACGGCCGCCACGACCGACGCCGCCCCGCCCACCGCGGTCAGCAGCCCCATCCGCGCGACCGAACCCGTGGCCTCCAGGACCAGCAGGGGCAGGGCGATCAGGGCGAAGGAGTCACCGAGGACGGAGAGGGTCTGCGCGGTCCAGAAGATCCCGAAGTCCCGCTGCCGCCACAGCGGGCGGGTGCCGCGTAAGCCGTCGTCACCGGCGTCCGAGGGCGGGCCGCTGCCGGGCTCGTCCTCGCGCCGTGCCGCCTCGTACGTCATGCGCCCTCCCCCGTCGCCGTCGCACGGCAACCTTACGGCCGACCGCGGCGGCTGGGGGGGGCTCGCACCCGCGTCCCCGCCCCCACAGGAGGAGCCGTGCCGCACTCCGCGAGAGGCCACCGCCGCCGCGCCTTCCGCCGTGAAGTAGGGGGGTTCGATCGGCAGGCGTAGGCGGAAAACCGATACCGGTGGGCGGTGCGGGCGGGCTATCGTCCGCAGCGTGAGCTGATCTCTCCCGCGGTGTCCCGGACACCACAGACGCGCAACGACCTTGTTTTGTCGTGCCCGTTCCACAAGGGGAGATCACCATGCACATCGTCCTGGGCAACACCCCGGACGACACACTCTCGGCCTTCACCGCACGGGCGGCCGAGGATCCCGGCGTCGTAGGTCTGGTCCTCAGCGGCTCCCGGGTCCACGAGGGCATGCCGACGGTCCACTCCGACTACGACCTGCACGTGATCCTGCGGGACCGGCAGGCCTCCGAACT
>KL569132.1:19428-23376 GCA_000715635.1 Streptomyces violaceus
TCCGACTACGACCTGCACGTGATCCTGCGGGACCGGCAGGCCTCCGAACTCGCGGCGCTGGACTGGTTCCGCTCGGCCCACCTCGATCTCGTGGTCATCCCGCTGGCGGAGTTCCGGACCCGCGGCATGCCCGGCCGGCCCGACCACTTCGCGCGCTACTCCTACGTCCACGCGGAGGTACTGCTCGACCGGCTCGACGGGGCCATCGCCCACATCCTCGACGAGAAGCGGAGGCTGGGCGCCGAAGAGGCCCGGGCCGCGGTCGACGGGTGGCTCGACGCCTACGTCAACCAGACCTACCGCTCCTTGAAGAGCTACCGCGACGGCCACCCGGCCATGGGCCACCTGGACGCCGCCGAGTCCGTCCCGTACGCCCTGGAGGTGCTGTTCGCGCTGCACCGCCGCGTCCGGCCCTACAACAAGTACCTGCGGTGGGAGCTGGAGCGGAGCCCGCTGGGCGACCGGCGGTGGGAGGCGGACCGGCTGCTGCCCGTCGTACGCCGCCTGCTCGCCGACGGTGACCCGGACACGCAGCGCGCGCTCTTCACCGACATCGAGGAGGCGGCACGGAAGGCCGGGCACGGTGAGGTCCTCGACTCGTGGGGCGCGGACCTGGAGCTGCTGCGCCACTCCTGACGCCGGGGCGTCTCCCACTGTTTTCCCGACTTCCCTTGCGTACCAAGGGTGTTGCCCACGAACCTGAGCACCGTTCAACTTTCCTCCCTCCGCCTCCCGACCGGAGACACCCCCATGAAGAGACTGATCGGCACGCTCATGGCCGCCGCCCTGGCCGTCACGGGCCTCGCCGGCACCGCCGCGACACCCGCCGTCGCAGCGGACTCCGGCTCCTTCAACGTCCTCACCTACAACGTCGCGGGCCTTCCCGAGGGCCTGAGCTCCGGTAATCCGGAGAAGAACACCCCGTTGATCTCCCCTCGCCTCGGGGCCTACGACATCGTCAACGTGCAGGAGGACTTCAACTACCACGCCGCCCTGTACGCGGGCGACGACCACGCCCACCGCACGGCGACCAGCGGTGGCGTGCCCTTCGGGGACGGGCTCAACACCCTCTCGGACCATCCCTTCGAGGACTTCCAGCGGGTGAAGTGGAACAACTGCACCGGCACCAACTGCCTTACCCCCAAGGGCTTCTCGCTGGCCCGGGTACGGCTCGCCGAGGGCGTCTTCGTGGACCTCTACAACGTGCACACGAACGCGGATTCCACGGACGACGCGCTCGCCGCCCGCCGGGCCAATGTCGAGCAGCTCTCCGACTTCATCCAGGCGAACTCCGCGGGCAACGCGGTGATCGTCATGGGCGACACGAACACGAGGTACACGCGCTCCGGCGACAACATCCGCACGCTCCTGAGCGAGAACGGCCTGACCGACGCGTGGGTCCAGCGGGTGAAGGACGGGACGCCCCCGGCCCAGGGCAGTGACGCGCTGGTCTGCCCCACGACGGCACCCACCGACGACTGCGAGGTCGTGGACAAGGTCTTGTACCGCGGCAGCAAGCTGCTCGGCCTCGACGCGACCCGCTACAGCAACGAGTGGGCATCCTTCCTCGACCCGGCCGGCGCCAACCTCTCCGACCACTTCCCGCACGCGGTCGACTTCTCCTACACGCTCAACTCCTCCCTGCGTACGAGCGACTTCTTCGGCGGCCCGCACGGCACGGCCTTCAACGACGCGGACGACCTGCCGGCGACCCCGGCTCCCCGCACGCTGACCCTGCGCGGCAGCGCCCGCCTGGACGCGGTGTCCCTGACCTACGACGGCGGTACGACCGTGGCCCACGGCGGCACGGGCGGTACGGCGACGTCCCTGACGCTCGCCTCCGGTGAGCACCTGACCTCGGTGAAGCTGACGCAGGGCCAGAAGGACGGCCGTACGCGCCTGTTCTCGGCGGCCTTCACGACCGACAAGGGCCGCACCCTGTCCGCCGGTACGGCCACGTCCGACGCGAAGACCTTCACGGCCCCCGCCCATTGGCAGATCGTGGGCTTCACGGGCCGCGCCGGAGCCGAGGTCGACAAGCTGGGGGTGGTGTACGCGCCGATCCGCTGAGTCAACGGGCACGGCAGGGGTCGGGGCCGGGGCTCGACGAGGACGAGGTCGCGTGCGCGTTCCACGGACCGCCTTGGCTCAGCCCAGCTCATCCATCAGGGCTGTGACATAGGCATCCAGCCGCTCCTCCACGGCCCGCGTCGTCAGCTCCGACCTCCCCGCGTCACGCCACGGCCGCGCCACCCACCGCGCAGCCGCCGCGAACGCCAGCCCGTCCAGCAGCCGCCAGTACAACCGCTCGCTCGCGGCCGCGGCCAGCACCCCGCCGGCCTCCTCATACGCCTCAGCGAACCGCGGACCCCACGCCGGGCCGTGCAGCAGCGCAAGGTTGGTGGAGCAGTGCGCCACATCGAGGTCCGTCGGGCCCCAGGAGGTCTCTACCCAGTCGACGACCCCGGTGATCCGGAAGCCTGCCGGGCTTGGGGGCACTTCGAACAGCACATTGCCGGGGTGGAAGTCCCGGTGCAGGAACCGCCCCTCATAGGGCGGCGCGGGCTTGCGGATCACCTCGGTCGCCGCGGCCCATACCGCCGCGTCGGCGCCGTTCGGAGGGACGACGGAGTCGGCGGTCGTCCACGCCTCGAACTCCCGGGGCCGCTCAGCGGGTCGCAACGCGTGGATCGCCACGAGCTGACGGGCCAACAGTGGGACGCGCGCCTCCAGTCCCTCGTCATCGAGGACCGTCCGGCCCGCCACGTGCGTCATGAGGAGCGACGGATACTCGCAATGCGCGGCGGCCGGATCGACAGCGACCAGTCCAGGAGCCGGCACGCCGGTCCCCGCGAGCAGGGTGAGGGCCCCGGCCTCGCGGTTCAGCAGGTCCTCGGCATGCTCCACGAAGAACGGGTCGGCAAAGGTCCGCAGCACCAGGTCGTGGGTGCCTCCGTCTCGCGTACCGATGGTCAGCCGCCGCATTTCGGCGGTGATGCCGCCCTGCAACGCCTCGGTTCCGACGATCCGTTCGCCGGCCTCCAGGTGCCCGCTCACCCAGGCCAGTGCCGACGGTCGGACAGCCGCCGCCTCATCGTGGTTGGTCACCGTGCCACCTCATCATCCGGACGGCGGCACCCGCGAAGGCTTTTTGGAGGCGAAGGCCGGGCTGCTCGGTCAGAAACTCCACCGGCACGAGGCGGACGGCAGCCGGCACCGGTCCCGCGTGGTGGTGGAATCGACCTCAGGCAGTGACGCCCTCGGCGATGCGCCTGCTCAGTTCCCCGGCCGTCAGGCCGCCCGGCTCCCGCCCCTGGGACACGCTCTCCCGGGCGGCGTGCTGAAGGGCCGCGTTCACCGGGGTGGGGACGCCGTACTCCCGGCCGAGCAGCACGATCTCGCCGTTGAGGTAGTCCGTCTCGATCGATCCCGCGCCCCGCGCCAGGCTCTGCCAGGACGAGCCGCGAGTGGGCTCGCCGGCGATCGGCTGCGGGTCGACCGTCCCGCTGCGCAGCTCGGTGATCTCGGCCTCGCTCGCACAGGCGATGCCCGCGGCGTCGAGGACCGCGGCGCCCTCGGCCTTCGCCCGGGCGACCAGGTCCTTCGCGGCGGCGTCCGAGGCGGAGCCGCACACGGCCTCGACCACGTTGGCGAGGTTGCCGAGGAGTTTGCCGTACTTCCAGCGCATCACGTCCGTCACCACCGGAGCCAGGAGGTGGGCCTTCTCCAGGTCGTCCGCGATCCGCCGGGCGGTCTCGTCCGAGCCCGTCCCGTACCGGCCGGTGACCAGGGCGCCGGTGTACGGGCCGCAGGGCGCGACGACCTCACCGGGGTGCAGATAGGTGCTGGGCAGAACGACGCACATGCCGTACACCTCGTGGAAGCGGCGCAGTGCCAGGCGCTCGTTCTCCACTCCGTTCTGGGCGCACACCAGCGGCAGGCGTTCGC
>KL569132.1:23639-27700 GCA_000715635.1 Streptomyces violaceus
CCCCCGCCACCGGCCGTGCGGCCCAGGCGTCCAGGGCGGCCACGCTGTCCTGGGTCTTGACGGCGAGGACGAGCACGTCGTCCTCGCGCAGTTCGAGGTCCTCGGGGCCTGCCACGACGGGCACGTCGAGGGTGAGCGTGCCGGTGGGGACTCTGAGCCGCAGCCCCTTGTCGCGCAGCGCCTCGAAGTGTGCGCCGCGGGCGACCAGGACGACGGACCGGCCGCTTTCGTGCAGCCGCCCCCCGATCGAACCGCCGATGGCTCCGGACCCGATGAAGATGTGGCGCATTCCGCTCCCTGGTTCTCCGCTTCAGGTGCCGTACAGGTCGTACAAGCTCGTACAAGGGCATACGGCTCGAAGCGGGTTCGAACTGCTGTCAGCCGAGGGCCCCGTGGTCGTCTTCGCCGTGGTGTCCCGTCCACCGCACCCCCGTGGCGTACCACCGGGCGAGTTCCTGTGCCCGCCGCTCGATCTCATGATCGTCGGTACCGGTCAGGACGTAACCCGCCACGTACACACCGGACTTCACTCCCCCTTGGTACGCCGTTCCCACCGTACCCCGCAGGCGTTCCTCCACCACGAAGGGCGGGGGATCGGCGGGCAGGGCCGCGAGCGTGCCCCGCTCGGGATAGAAGACGACCCAGCCCGCGCTCCGTCCGGGCGCGACGCCGTGCACCCCGGCATCGATCGGACCCTGGGGGACGACCTGGGCCCTGAACCACTGCTCGTCGAGGTCGAAGCCGGTGGCGGCGAGCCCGTACACCGACTGTGCCCTGTGGGCGGTGGACTTCGCCGACGACCGCACCGGCTGGGCCGTGGGCACCGGCGGCACCGTCTTCGCCACCCGCGACAGCGGGGTCACCTGGGAGACGCAGGACAGCGGCGGCACGGACGACCTGATCGACATCCACGCCGTGGACCCCGCCACGGCCTGGGCCGTCGGCCACCGAGGCACCGTCGTGCACACCCGGGACGGGGGCCGCACCTGGGAGCGCCGGGAGAGCCCCACCCGGCAGAACTTCACCGCCGTGCACTTCACGCCCGACGGCCGGACCGGCCGCGTGGTCGGCCGTAGCGACACCGTCATGACCTCGCACGACGGAGGCACGACCTGGCAGGTCGGCACCACGGGCACCGGGATGTCGCTGTGGAACGTGCGGACTCTCTCCGAGCTCGAATCATGGATCGTCGGTGACGAAGGCACCGTGCTGTCGACCTCCGACGGCGGTGCCACCTGGGACCAGCACTTATACAGTCCGGAGAAGGACGCGATCCCCGGCCGCTGACCGATCCACAGGCCGTGGCACCACCCCACCGATACAGAGGAAGCAATGGACAACGCATTCAAGGACTTTCCTCCCACCACCCTCGCCGACCTGCTGGGCCGCGCCCAGGTCATGGACACCGGCATCCGTCCGCTGTGGAACTCGCCTCGCGTCGCCGGCCCCGCGTACACCGTGCGGTGCGAGCCCGGCGACAACCTGATGCTGCACGCCGCGATCTACCGCGCCGAGCCCGGCTCGGTCATCGTCGTGGAGTCGGGCGACGTGGACTACGCGCTGGCCGGCGGCAACGTGTGCGCCGTCGCCCAGCGCCGGGGTGTCGCGGCCTTCGTGGTCGACGGTGTCATCCGCGATCTCGGCGAGGTGCGCGAGGCGGGTTTCCCCGTCTTCTCGCGCGGTGTCATCCCGATCCCGGGAACCAAGAAGAAGATCGGCGCGCTCGGTGAGCCGGCCCGTGTCGGCGGCGTGCTCGTGCACCCCGGCGACATCGTGGTCGCCGACGAGGAAGGCATCGTCGTCACTCCCACCGCCCGCCGGGAGGAGATCCTCGCGGCGGCTCAGGCGAAGCTGGCCAAGGAGGCCGAGGAGTCCCTCGACGCCTGGGAGGCGAACCACCGCGCCCGCATCGACAAGGCGCTGAGCGACCAGGGCTTCACCGGCTGACGGGCCGACTTCCCGTCCACAGGCGCCCTTCAGCCGAACCCGTTTGCAGCGGTGCACGCCGGAGCACGATCCAAAGCGCACCGCTGTTTTCGTTTTCGGGCCCGTCGGCAATTGGCCGTTCGGCAAATGAGCAGAACGCGTTTTTCCCGGGATAGCGGTGTTTAGGGATTCAGCGCGCACAAACGAGCCGCCGGGAAGCAGCGTCACTATGTTCAGTCGGGTCCAGTCATCGATGAGTTCGGATCGACATGACCACAGCACTGAATGTGCGCCTGGGAGCCGGCCTCCTCCACCACGCCCGCGTCCTGCCCGGCAGCATCGCTCTGACCATCGGCAGCCGCGGCTACACCAGGTCGACGTCCGGCTGTTCTCGATTTCCGCCCTGGTCATGGGCACCGCAACCGCTGGGCCTCAGGCTACGATCACCGTGCGCCTGTGGGACCTTCACACCGACGCGGCATCACCGTCGTGGCCCTCTTCGAGAGGTAACCCCCGGAACACCCATGCCCAGAGCCGGACTCACCCCCGACCGCCTCGTCGCGGCCGCAGCCGACCTCGCCGACGAAGCCGGCTTCGAGCGTGTCACCCTGTCCGCGCTGGCGCGGCGCTTCGGCGTGAAGGACGCCAGCCTGTACACCCACGTCCGGAATCTCAAGGACCTCCGCACTCGCATGGCCCTCCTCGCGGGCGGCGAGATGATCGACCGGATCGCGGCGGCGGTCGAAGGGCGGGAAGCCGGCCGGGACACGCTCGCCGCCTTCGCCGGTGCCTACCGGGCCTACGCCCTCGAGCACCCCGGCCGGTACGCGGCGACGCAGATCCCCGTCGATCAGGACCTTCTCGCCGGCTCCCGCGCCATGCGCCGCACGGCCGACATCACTTACGGCATGCTCCGCGCCTACGGCTTGGAGGAACCCGACCTCACCGACGCGGTGCGCCTGCTGCGCAGCACCTTCCACGGCTACTGCGCCCTGGAGTCCAACGGCGCCTTCGGCGCACCCCGTGACGTCCAGGCGTCCTGGGACCGGGCGATCGACGCCCTGCACGCACTGCTGCTGAACTGGCCCCGCGAGGAGAGGATCCCCGATGCGTGACACAGCCGGTTCCATAGCCGAGATCTACTCGCTCGGCACCGGCCCCTGGACGATGACGCCCGTCACCCGGGGCGCCCTGGGCCAGATCTGGAAGCTCTCCGGGAACGGGTCCTCGTGGGCCGTGAAAGAGCTCCTCTTCGGCTGCGACGAAGCCCAGGTACGCCGCGAGGCCGACTTGAGGGACTCCGCGGAGCGCCTCGGCATCGCCTCGCCCCGGCTCCACGCCGACCGGCACGGCGCGCACGTCTCCCGCCTCGACTCCCCGACCGGCAGCTCCTGGGTGAAGCTGTACGACTGGGTCGACGGCACACGGGTGGACGCGTCCGACCCGGACGTCGTGGACTGGTTCGGCCGGACCATGGCGCTGCTGCACCAGGCCGGGGAGGGCGCCGTCGAGACGCCGGACGCCTGGTACGAGCGGTGTCCTGACGACGCCGAGTGGGAGGACGTGCTCAAGAAGGTGCGGGACGCCGGCCTGCCCTGGTCGGACGAGCTCAGCGGCTTCATCGCCACGTCCGCGCCCCCGCTGGCCCACTGGGTCACCCCGTCGGAGTCGCGCGGCCTCGTCACCTCGCACCTCGACCTCCAGCCCCAGAACGTCCTGGTCGGCGCGGACGGGCCGGTCCTCCTCGACTGGGACAACGCGGGGCCGGTCTCGGCGGAACGGGAGTTCGCGCGTGCCGTCCACGTCTGGTCGGGCGGCAACGAGGTGGACATCGAATCCGCCCGGCGGCTCGCGCGGGCCTACCGCGGTGCCGGGGGCCCGGCCCTCATCACCGGCCCGGAGTCGTTCTCGATGCTCTTCGCCACCGCCCTCAACTACGTCCATGTGCAGGCCGAGACGGCCGTCGATCCCGCGGTGACCGATGCGCAACGCGAGTTCGCGGGTGAGCAGGCCCTCGCCTTCCTGCGCGGTGTGCCGGACCTGGCCGCCGTCGCCCTGCTGGTCGCCGCGCTCGACATCTAGTGTGTCGGGGGCAGGGCCACCTCGTCGTACGACGGTGTCACCCCCTTCGGCGG
>KL569132.1:28020-28671 GCA_000715635.1 Streptomyces violaceus
GGGTGAGCGTGTCCGTGGTGTCGCCGTCGCCGAGCCAGTGGGTGTCCGTGCGGGCGTTGACGAAGAGGGCGGGTGCCGCCTCCTTGACCGCGGCGATCTTCGCCGCGTGCCGGGCGACGGGCCCGAGGCCGTCCTCCAGGTTGATGCCGACCGCTCCTACGGCGTACAGCTCGCGCGCGAACTCCGCCACCTCGTCCGGGTCGTCGCTGAAGCCGCCCTCCGCATCGACCGACAGCTGGAACGGTTCGGACCCCAGGGCGTGGGCCAGCCGGAGCGTCTCCTCACGGGTCGCCGCCACACCGTCGGGCAGTCCCGCGACCGCGGCGACGCCCAGGCTCGTCGTCGCGATCGCCCGGAAGCCCTGCCCGGCGAGAACCCGGGCCGAGGCGTGGTCCCAGGCGTTGGGCAGCAGGAGGGGATCATCTTCGTGGTGGAGGTCGGCGAAGGCAGTCATGGCGCCACGCTAGGACCGACTCACTTCGGCGCACACCGAAGCACGGCGTCCGGCTGCCGTGGCAACCTTCCCCGCCCGCACGGCAACCACCGACCATGACATCAGCACCACCGGAAACACAGCCCCACCGCACCACCCGCCCCCGCCGCGTCCGCGCGGCCCGCAAGCCCGCGATCGGCGCGCTCGCGGCAGCCGGG
>KL569132.1:28844-29429 GCA_000715635.1 Streptomyces violaceus
GAGATGTGTATAAGAGACAGGTGCGTCCCCGACGTCCACGACCCTGAAGATCGCCCGTCTCAAGCCGTGACGTCCACGCCCGACTCGGTCAGCCGGACCCGTGTCACGCCGCCGTCGCTCCAGCGGACCTCCAGTGCTCCGGCATCGTCCGCGCGGACGGAGACCAGCTCCTCCAGCGGGACCGGCTCCGGCTCGGCCGTCAGACGGGCCAGGGCGACGAACACCGTGGCGTCCTCGCCCACGACGCCCGTCAGGGAGTCCGTGAGTCCGACCGCCGGTACGAGTTCGGCCCGGACGCCCTCCCCGGCCGGCCAGCCGGTCACCCGGACCGGCGTCCCGGGCTCCGCCCCCGTCACCAGATGCGCCCGCACCTCCGCGGCCCCGCGCGCCAGCACGGCACTCGTCACCCGCGCTCCCCCGCCCGCCGTGTGCCGCGAGGCCCCCCAGCCCTCGCCGACGCCCAGCGGTTCGATGCCGGTGCGGCTCGGATCGTCGCCGACGATCACGCTGTTGTCGCACAGGGCGGTCGATGCGTGCGACGCGGCCGGGGCCGTCACCGTCGAGTACGCCAGCCGCGTGTAGTAC
>KL569132.1:29579-30678 GCA_000715635.1 Streptomyces violaceus
GTGTAGTACGGGTCGTAGCGGACGTCCTCGCTGCCGTGGTTGTGGAGACGGACCACGCCGTCCGAACGGGTCGACTGGAGCAGCCAGTTGGGAGGGCCGACGGGAGTGACGGCGTCCGCGCGCTCGGCCGGGCCCGGTTCCTCCGCCGCCGTCCACACCTCGTGGTCCGCCGGCAGGAGCAGGCCGAGGAAGCCCTTGCTCGCCCAGTACGGGGAGGCCGGGCCCGAGTAGCCCTGGAGGACGGACGCGTCGGGGCCGTGCCAGCCCAGGGACAGCAGGCCCTTGTCGTCCACCGCGCCCCGGTCGAGGAAGTACCGCAGCGCTCCCGAGGCCAGGCGCCGGGTCTCCCCCGGCGGCAGGGGCGTACGGCCGGTCAGCGCGCCCAGCCACAGGGGGGCCGTCGTCGCGAAGCGGTACGTCAGGGAACGCCCCTGGTGCATCGGGGCGCCGTCGCCGCCGAAGAGCCGGGCGTAGTCGGAGAGGTGGCGCGACAGCCGGTCTCCGTAGAGGTCCAGCAGGCGCTCGTCCCCGTCCAGCCAGGCGTGCAGCACCGGGTAGAGGTGCATCGCCCAGCCGTTGTAGTAGTCGAACTTGCGGCCGTCGCCGTCGGTGTACCAGCCGTCGCCCAGGTACCACTGCTCGATGCGTTCCAGGCCGCGGTCGATCGCCGCGCGGGACGCGTCCGGCTCGTGGCCGATCTCGGCCAGGAAGCCGCCCACGGTGACCGGGAAGAGCTCCCAGTTGCAGGGCCAGGCCTCGGCGGTGAGCGCGTCGCCGAGCCAGGCGGCCGCCCGCTGCCGTACGCCGTCGTCCAGTCGGTCCCACAGCAGGTCCCGTGTCAGGCGCAGGGCGAGCGCGATGGACGCCGCCTCCACCAGGGGCTGGCCGCGGTCCTCGATGCGGGGCCAGACGCCCGAGACACCGGCGGCGAGGCCGGTGGCGTAGCGCTCCAGGGCCTTCTCGTCGCGGCGGAAGGCGGCCAGCAGCAGGGTGCGGGCGTAGCCCTCCAGGCCGTCGGAGAGGCGACCCGACCAGCTGGTCCGCTCGCCGGGCAGGTGGTACAGCGCACGGTCCTCGGTCGCGTACGGCTCGACGGCGG
>KL569132.1:30893-31444 GCA_000715635.1 Streptomyces violaceus
CCTCCCAGTGGGCGCGGGTGTAGCCGGTGAACGCGGACGTCGTGCCGTCGGCCGGAGGCAGGTGCATCGGTTCTCTTTCGTGCGCGGGTTCGTGCTCAGACGCTGGGATCGGCCGGAACAGGTCGGACCTGGAGCGCCCCGGTTCCGGTCGGGGCGCCCCAGGGGCTCTATCCCACCCGCATCCTGCCCTTCGGGACCAGATGCCGGGTGACGAGTTCGTCGCGGACCAGGCCCGCGTAGGCCGTGGCACCGCGCACGGAGGTGTGCGTGTTGTCCCGCGCCTCGTTGTAGAGGTACAGCGCCTTGGAGCCTTCCACGCCCAGGGACTCCACGAGCGCCTTCGTCTTCGCGGTGAGGTCGATCAGCGGGACGTTCCGCGCGGCGGCGACGGAGCGGGTGACCGCCGGGTGGTCGACACCGAGGCCGTTGACCAGGAGGGCGGTGCCGTTGTTCAGCGTGCCGTCCGGGTTGAACCAGCGTCGCACGATGGGAGTGACAAGGACCGGCTGTCCGCCCCGCGCCCGGACGCCCGCCACCAGGGTCTCCAGGTT
>KL569132.1:31606-32501 GCA_000715635.1 Streptomyces violaceus
ACCGCCACCAGGGTCTCCAGGTTGGCCCGGTAGGTGGCCTCGTCCGTGGTCTTGTCGTTGTGGGCGAGCTGGACCAGGACCAGATCGCCGGGGCGGATCAGGGGCCTTACGGTGGCCCACAGTCGCGGGTTCCCAAGATACGAGACCGTACTCTCGCCGGAATCGGCGTAGTTGGCGACGGACACGCCCTCGCGGAGGTACTGGGGCAGCTGCTGGCCCCAGCCGGAGTACGGGTCGCCGGGCTGGTCGCAGACGGTGGAGTCGCCGACGAGGAAGATCTGGCGGGTGTGCCGGGCGGGGGTGACCCTGATGTCGGCGAGAGCGGGTGCGGAACCGCCGATCCGCAGGTCGAGGCCGGGGGTTCCCTCGGGTCCGGTGGGCTCGCCCTCGGGCGTGCGGACGTTCACGGTGAAGCTGCGGGTGACGTGCTTGCCCGCCGGGGTGGTCGTCTCGGGCAGCAGGGTACGGCGGGTCTCGCCGCTGACGCTGGTGGCGGACGCGGCGGTTCCGCCGAGCACGACCCGCACGTCGTACGTACCGGGCGGGACGTCGAAGTGGCAGGTCCCGGCGGCGCACTGCGCCAGGCCCGGGGACGGGCGGCCCGGGTGGGCCTGCGCCGGTACGGACGGCAACGCGCTCCCCAGGGCCACCGCCGCCACGACGGCGATGCTGAAACGTCTCACTCGCGGCTCCTCCCAGTGAACGACAAGACCTGGAGGTGGACCGTACCGCTCTGGACAAGCGCTTTCTAGACCTCGAGCAGCATTCACGAGATGGACAACTTCACACGACCGAAAGCCCTTTCGCCAAATCGATTCAACGAAACCGTGTCCCCACGGGAGAAGAACTCCGCACGCGTGATGCTCGTCCGGGCTGGTCTCAACCCGGCTGGTGC
>KL569132.1:32731-36317 GCA_000715635.1 Streptomyces violaceus
CCGACGGCGCAAGACCTCCTGGAGCGCCGCTCCAGGAGGCAGCCTGAGCCAGAAATCCCCTCCCCTCAGGGAGGGGAGGATTCAAGTACAGCGTCCCGGCGTCATGTCCCGCGCGTCCACTGCTGGTTGGTGCCTCCGTTGCACGTGTACGTGATGACGGCGGCGGAGTCGGCGGTGGACGCGCCGTTCACGTCCAGGCACTCCCCGGTGGCACGCGACTTGACGTTCACGTACGAGCCGGTGGTGGTCAGCGACCACTGCTGGCTCGTCGCGGAGGAGCAGTTCTCCTGTGTGACCGTGCTCGCGTTCTCCTGGACGCACAGGGAGCTGTTGCGGACCATCAGCTGGTAGTAGCCGCCGCCGACGGACTTGAACCAGTACTTCTGGTTGGTGCCGCCGTTGCAGCCGTACTGCTTGAGCTGGGCACCGGCCCAGAGCGACTGGCTGGTCACGTCCGCGCATTTGGAGGAGTGGCGGGCGATGAGGGTGTTGTACGTGGCGCTCGTGCCGGTGACGGTCCCGGCGGCCGTGTCGAGGGTGACCTCCGGCGACCAGGACATGGACATCGTGGTCGAGTTGGAGAAGGCCAGGGGCAGCCACACGTACCGCGAGTCGTTGACGGTCCCGCCGAAGGAGTTGCCCCAGCGGTCGCCCAGGTAGAGGTACGAGGTGCCGGAGGTGCCCTGGACCGGCAGCACGAACGCGGTCTGCGAACCGTACGTCGTCGAGTCGCCGATGTTCTTCATGGCCGACCAGGGGCCGGCGATGTTCGTGGCCGTGGCGTACTGCTGCTGGTTGGGGTTCCAGCCCGTGGCGCCCGAGGTCAGCATGAAGTACACGCCGTTCCGCTTGAACAGGGCCGGGGCCTCGCGGTGGCCGCCGGGCCAGGGGTTGGCGACCAGGCTCGCGATGCCGGTGTAGTCGGCGGTGAGGCGGTAGATCTGGAGGTCGTAGTTCTCCCGCGCGGCGGAGATCATGTACCCGGCGCCGTCGGTGTCGACGAAGACCGTGATGTCACGGGACATGTGCTGGCCGAGCGGCCGGAAGCTGCCCTTCCAGGTGTAGTTCCCGTCGACGGTGTCGGAGACGGCGACGGCGGCGCGGGCCTCGCTGTAGTCGGTACCGTTCTCCTTGTGCATCCACATCACGAACTTGCCGGTGGACGCGTTGTACATGACCTTGGGCCGCTCGATGTTGGCGGTCGCGAGCTCCGGGTCGCTGGCCTCGGTCAGGACGTGGTTGCGGAACTCCCAGTTCTTCAGGTCGGTCGAGCGGTAGGCGTCGACGTACCGGAAGGTGTTGTCGGCGTTGCGGTGCTCACCGAACCAGTAGTAGTACGAGCCGACCTTGAGGACCCCGCCGCCGTGCGCGTGGACGGGGTTGCCGGAGACGTCCTTGAACCGGGTGCCGTTGGTGATGGTCTGGGGCGCGGCCTGGGCGGTCCCGGCAGTGGCGAGGGCACCGGCCAGCGCCAGGCACAGGGCGAGGAGGAGCGCGTACGCGCGTCTCATCTCAGTCACCCGCCTGCAAGGTGTCGGCGACCGGGATGCCGAAGTCCGGGGTACCGTCCGGCTTCCAGCCGAGCTTCTGGACGCGGGTGTGGCGGTTGGGGTCGTTCAGCGGGTCGCCGTTGATCTCCTTGTACTGGCGGGCGTGGTAGACGAGGACGTCGGTGCGGCCGTCCTCGGCGACCGTGAAGCAGTTGTGACCCGGGCCGTACTGCTTGGTGGTGTCGTTGCTGGTGAAGACCGGGGTCGGCGACTTGACCCAGCTGATGGGGTCCAGGAGGTGGCTGTCGGCGTCGGCGGTCAGCAGGCCCATGCAGTAGTTGAAGTCGGTGGCGCTGGCCGAGTACGTCATGAAGAGGCGGCCGTTGCGCTTGAGGACGTACGGGCCCTCGTTGACCTTGTAGCCGATGCGCTCCCAGTCGTACTCCGGGGTGGAGAGCCGCACCTGCGGGCCCTTCAGGGTCCAGGGGTTGGCCATCTCGGACAGGAAGATGCCGGTGTTGTTGTCCATGCCGGGCTCGTGCTGCGCCCAGGCGAGGTAGCGGGAGCCCCGGTGGGTGAAGGTGGTGGCGTCCAGGGAGAAGGTCTCCCAGGCCGTCTTGATCTGGCCCTTCTCCACCCAGGTGCCCTTGAAGGGGTTGGGGTGGGCGTTCTCCAGCACCCAGATGCGGATCGCCCAGACGTCCTCGGCGGGCGCGGAGGCGAAGTAGATGTACCACTTGCCGCCGATGCGGTGCAGTTCGGGCGCCCAGATGTGCGCGCCCATGGGGCCGGTGGGGTGGGCGCGCCAGATGACGGACTCGGCGGCCGTGCCCAGGCCGTTCAGGGTGCGGGAGCGGCGCAGGATGATGCGGTCGTACTCGGGGGCGGTGGCGGTGAAGTAGTAGAAGCCGTCCTTGTGCCGGTGGATGTGCGGGTCGGCCCGGTTGCGGACGAGCGGGTTCACGAAGGGGGCCGGCTTGGGGCGCCTGGCCGGGGTGGCCGCCTGGGCCACACCGGGGACGGCGGGAACGGCGGCCAGGGCGCCGGCGGCTGCGGCACCCTTCAGCAGCAGTCTGCGGCTGGGGGGTTCGGGCAGAACGTGGTCGCGGTCGCGGCTCATGCGGGGGGCTGCCTCTCACTGAGGACACACGGCGTTGTCTGATGTGTCGTCCGACATTTCGAACACCATCTGTCATTACGAACGCCGAAAAGGTAAGGGTGTGCCACGAGGAGGTCAACGGGTCTGACGGGACGAAGACGCCCGGGGCCTGGAAGGGCGGCAACCTTTCCGGCCCCGGCGACCACTGGTGAGTCGGAAACGCGCATTCTCCTGAACCACGTAAGGACTCATCCGTGGCATCCCATTCCCGCCGCCGTCCCCTCCGCGAGCGGCGCACGGCCCTCGCCTTCGCCGTCGCCGTGGCAGCGGTGGGAGTTCTGCTGTCCCTGGTGGTGGCGCTCCGCCCCGACAGCGAGCCGAACGCCGTGCGCGCCGCTGCCGAGCCCGCCGCGACCCGACCGAGTGCCCCGCGCACGCCACCGGAACGGAAGCCCGCACCGAAACCGAAGCCGAAGCCGAAGCCGTCCAAGGCATCCCCGACGCCGACCGCGGCCACCCCGTCGGCGCGGCCCTCGCCCACCAGCGCCCCGCGGTCCTCACCACGGCCGGCGTCCGGCACGGCACCGCTGGCGGGACGTATCCAGCCCCAGGTCACCTACGAGGGAGTCGCCACCCACTACGACGCCGCGGACGGCGACGGCGCCTGCCTGTACGGCCCGAGCCCCGACCTGATGGTCGCGGCGATGAACCACACCGACTACGAGACGTCCAAGGCGTGCGGGGCGTACATCCTCGTCCGCGCGGCGAACGGCGCCTCCGTCACGGTCCGGGTCACCAACGAATGCCCGCTGCCCTGCGCCCCCGGCCAACTCGACCTCAGCAAAGAGGCCTTCGCCAAGCTCGCCGGCCTCTCCGCCGGCCGGATCCCGATCACCTGGAGCCTGCTCAGCCCCAGCACGTCCGACACCGTCTCGATCCGCTACAAGTCCGGCTCCAGCCGCCACTGGTGCGGCATCCAGGCGCTCGGTCACCGCAA
>KL569133.1:0-1023 GCA_000715635.1 Streptomyces violaceus
GGCTCGGCCTGGCCAAGGAGAAGGTGCTGGAGGACCCCGACGCGGCGGCGGCGATGGTCGAGGAGGCGCACGGCGAGGTGAAGCTGGCGCTCCAGGAGCTGCGGGATCTGGCCCGCGGGATCCATCCGGCGGTGCTGACCGACCGCGGCCTGGACGCGGCCCTGTCCTCGGTCGCCTCGCGCTGCACGGTCCCGGTGAAGGTGACGGTCGACCTGCCCGCGCGGCCGGCCGCGGCCATCGAGGGAATCGCCTACTTCACCGTCTCGGAGCTGCTGCAGAACGTCAGCAAGCACAGCCGGGCGAAGTCGGCGTCGGTGGATGTGTGGCGGACGGCCGACCGGCTGCTCATACAGGTGTGGGACGACGGCCGCGGGGGCGCGAGTCTCGACAGCGGTACGGGGATGAAGGGCCTGGCCGACCGGCTGGGCGCCGTGGACGGCCTGTTCGTCCTGGAGTCGCCCGAGGGCGGCCCGACGACGGTCACGGCGGAACTGCCGTGGCGCAACCGCACGGACGCCTCCGCCACGGGCACCCGCTAGGTCCTGCCGAGACAAGCCCGGGCCGGAGGTAGGGAAAACCCCCCGTCCAAGACGCCGACGGACTCCATGGTCCGCCGACCTGCGGCGGAGCAGGGTGGAGGTATCGAGAGCACAGCCGCAGGACCAGGACGAGGAGAAGGACGACGCCGATGGCCACGGAGTACGGACAGGGATACGGGCTCGACGGCGGGCCCGGGCTGCCCGGCAGCACCGAACGGGGGCGGCACCGGCTGCCCGCCGCGCTGCGGGCGCCGGTCGAGGGCCGCACCTGGCGCGAGCTCGGCCATGTGCTGCTCAGCCTGCCGATCAGCATCCTGCTGTTCACCTACGCGGTCACGATGGTGTCGCTGGGGGCGGGGCTGCTGGTGACGTTCCTCGGCGTGCCGGTGCTGGCGGCGGCGCTCGCCGGGTGCCGCGGCTTCGGGGCGGTGGAGCGGTTCCGGGCGCGGGCGCTGCTGGACCTGGAGGTGGCCGAGCCGGAGCC
>KL569133.1:1261-1690 GCA_000715635.1 Streptomyces violaceus
GCCGCTGCGGATGAGGAAGCCGGGCGCCATGGCGTGGATGGGCGCCGTCCTCAAGAGCGGCGCCTCGTGGCGGGCCCTGCTGTACGCGCTGTTGCAGCTGCCCTGGGCGGTGTTCTCGTTCGCCGTCGCCGTGAACGTGTGGGTGCTGGGCTGGGGGCTGCTGACGTACCCGCTGTGGTTCTGGGTGTTCCCGATGTACGCAGGCCAGGACGGGATCCAGCTGTACGGCGACGAGACGCACCGGGTCTACCTCGACAACCCCTTCGAGATCACGATGACCGCGCTGGTGGGTCTGCTGTTCACGATCGCCATGCCGTGGATCCTGCGGGCGCTGACGATGGTGGACCGGCTGCTGGTGCACGGGCTGCTCGGGCCGTCGCGGCTGGCCTCGCGGGTGGTGGAGCTGGAGTCGGACCGGGGGGTCGTGGT
>KL569133.1:1964-2078 GCA_000715635.1 Streptomyces violaceus
GAGCTGGAGTCGGACCGGGGGGTCGTGGTCGACACGGCCGCGGCCGACCTGCGGCGCATCGAGCGGGATCTGCACGACGGGGCGCAGGCCCGGCTGGTGGCCCTGGCCATGGGG
>KL569133.1:2263-4679 GCA_000715635.1 Streptomyces violaceus
TGGATCTGGGGCTGGCGAAGGAGAAGCTCCAGGAGGATCCGGAGGCGGCCGTGCGGATGGTGGACGAGGCGCACGGTGAGGTGAAGACGGCGCTGCAGGAGCTGCGGGACCTGGCCCGGGGGATCCACCCCGCGGTGCTGACGGACCGGGGGCTGGACGCGGCGCTGTCGGCGGTGGCCTCGCGGTGCACGGTGCCGGTGCGGGTGGAGGTCGATCTGGCGGAGCGGCCGGCGCCGGCGATCGAGGGGATCGCGTACTTCACGGTGTCGGAGCTGCTGCAGAACGTCAGCAAGCACGCGCGGGCGACCTGGGCGGGCGTGGAGGTGTGGCGGACGGAGAACCGGCTGATGCTGCAGGTCGTGGACAACGGCGCGGGCGGGGCCGACGTGTCCCAGGGCTCCGGCCTCGCGGATCTGGCGGAGCGGCTCGACGCGGTGGACGGGATCCTGGTGGTGGACTCGCCGACGGGCGGGCCGACCCGGGTGACCGCGGAGTTGCCGTGGCGGGGCGCCTACGTGCGGTGACCTCCGGTGGGGGGGCGGGGTGGGGGAGTCCTGGTCCGTCCCTGGTCCCGCCAGGGGGCTCCGCCCCCCTGGACCCCCGGCCTGTGCCCACCCACTCCCCGAATCGCTCGCCCCGATTCGGTCGGACAAGAAGCCGGTCCTACCCCCCATCCACCCGCCGATCCTGAAATGCTGGACCCGTCGCACGGGTGGGCGCGGAGCCGTTGTGGGCTGCGGACGGGCGGCAGGGGGCTGTGGGGGGCCGGAACATCGTGGAGGACAGGGTGCGGGTGGTCATCGCCGAGGATTCAGTGCTGCTCAGGGAGGGCCTGACCCGGTTGCTGACCGACCGCGGGCACGAGGTCGTCGCCGGGGTGGGTGACGGCGAGGCACTGATCAAGACCATCACCGAGCTGGACGCGCAGGGCGAGCTGCCGGATGTCGTGGTGGCCGATGTGCGGATGCCGCCGACGCACACCGACGAGGGGGTGCGGGCGGCGGTGCAGTTGCGCAAGGCGCACCCGGGGCTCGGTGTGCTGGTGCTGTCGCAGTACGTGGAGGAGCGCTACGCCACGGAGCTGCTCGCGGGGTCCAGCCGGGGCGTCGGCTATCTGCTGAAGGACCGGGTGGCCGAGGTCCGTGAGTTCGTGGACGCGGTGGTGCGGGTGGCCGACGGCGGTACGGCCCTCGACCCGGAGGTGGTCGCGCAGCTACTGGGCCGCAGCCGTAAGCAGGACGTGCTCGCGGGGCTCACCCCGCGGGAGCGGGAGGTGCTGGGGCTGATGGCCGAGGGGCGCACGAACTCGGCGATCGCCCGGCAGCTGGTGGTCAGCGACGGTGCGGTCGAGAAGCACGTCAGCAACATCTTCCTGAAGCTGGGGCTGTCGCCGAGCGACGGGGACCACCGCAGGGTCCTGGCCGTGCTGACGTACCTCAATTCCTGAAATGGGCGGCAAGGGTGCGTGATCACCCCAAAGTCGCGTCCAAGATGCGAATGACACAAAGAAGGCGACCCTTACGGTCGTAGGGTTGATCCTGGGAGGCCTGCGGGAAGGCCTGTCCGGGACAGCCGCCTCGAGGGAGGTCCAGTTCAGTGACCAGCCAGGTCAGTAGCCCAGCGGAGCAGGCCGACGGACCAGTCGTAGGAGAGCAGCGCAAAGCGGAGGGCGCCAAGGGCGTCCGCCGTCTCGACCGGGTGATCATCAGGTTCGCGGGGGACTCGGGTGACGGTATGCAGCTCACCGGTGACCGCTTCACCTCGGAGACCGCGTCGTTCGGCAACGACCTGTCGACCCTGCCGAACTTCCCGGCCGAGATCAGGGCGCCCGCCGGGACCCTGCCGGGTGTGTCGTCCTTCCAGTTGCACTTCGCCGACCACGACATCCTCACGCCCGGTGACGCGCCGAACGTGCTGGTGGCGATGAACCCGGCCGCGCTGAAGGCGAACATCGGCGACCTGCCGCGCGGCGCCGAGGTGATCGTCAACACGGACGAGTTCACCAAACGGGCGATGCAGAAGGTCGGCTACGAGACCAGTCCGCTGGAGGACGGGTCGCTGGACGGCTACCACCTGCACCCGGTGCCGCTGACCACGCTCACCGTGGAGGCGCTGAAGGAGTTCGACCTCAGCCGCAAGGAGGCCGAGCGCAGCAAGAACATGTTCGCGCTGGGCCTGCTGAGCTGGATGTACCACCGGCCCACCGAGGGCACGGAGAAGTTCCTCAAGTCCAAGTTCGCGAAGAAGCCCGACATCGCGGCGGCCAACATCGCCGCGTTCCGGGCGGGCTGGAACTTCGGCGAGACCACCGAGGACTTCGCCGTCTCCTACGAGGTCGCCCCGGCGGCCACGGCGTTCCCGCCGGGTGTCTACCGCAACATCTCCGGCAACCTCGCCCTGTCGTACGGCCTGGTCG
>KL569133.1:4871-13824 GCA_000715635.1 Streptomyces violaceus
GAGCCGGCAGGCGGATCTGCCGCTGTATCTGGGGTCGTACCCGATCACTCCGGCGTCGGACATCCTGCACGAGCTGTCCAAACACAAGAACTTCGGCGTGCGGACCTTCCAGGCCGAGGACGAGATCGCCGGTATCGGGGCCGCGCTGGGCGCGGCCTTCGGTGGTTCGCTGGCCGTGACCACGACAAGTGGTCCCGGTGTGGCGCTGAAGTCGGAGACCATCGGGCTCGCGGTCTCCCTGGAGCTGCCGCTGCTGGTGATCGACATCCAGCGCGGCGGGCCGTCGACCGGTCTGCCCACCAAGACCGAGCAGGCGGACCTGCTCCAGGCGATGTACGGACGCAACGGCGAGGCCCCGGTTCCGGTGGTCGCGCCCCGTACGCCGGCGGACTGCTTCGACGCCGCGCTGGAGGCGGCGCGGATCGCGCTGACGTACCGCACGCCGGTCTTCCTCCTCTCCGACGGTTATCTGGCCAACGGCTCCGAGCCCTGGCGGATCCCGGACCTGGACGAGCTGCCCGACCTGCGGGTGCAGTTCGCGCAGGGCCCGAACCACACCCTGGAGGACGGCTCCGAGGTGTTCTGGCCCTACAAGCGCGACCCGCAGACGCTGGCCCGGCCGTGGGCGATCCCGGGCACGCCGGGTCTTGAGCACCGGATCGGCGGCATCGAGAAGGAGGACGGCACGGGCAACATCTCCTACTCGCCGGCCAACCACGACTTCATGGTCCGCACCCGCCAGGCCAAGATCGACGGCATCGACGTCCCGGACCTCGAGGTGGACGACCCGCACGAGGCCAAGACCCTCGTCCTGGGCTGGGGTTCCACGTACGGGCCGATCACGGCGGCCGTGCGACGGCTGCGCAGAGCAGGGGAGTCCATCGCGCAGGCGCATCTGCGCCATCTCAACCCCTTCCCGAAGAACCTCGGCGCGGTCCTCGGGCGTTACGACAAGGTGGTTGTCCCCGAGATGAACCTCGGGCAGCTCGCCACGCTCATCCGGGCGAAGTACCTGGTCGACGCCCAGTCGTACAACCAGGTCAACGGCATGCCGTTCAAGGCGGAGCAGCTCGCCGCGGCTCTGAAGGAGGCCATCGATGGCTGAGACGTCCACGCACGGCACGGGCACCGTCGAAGCGCTTTCCCTCGTCCCCAAGGCCGAGGGCAGGCAGTCGATGAAGGACTTCAAGTCCGATCAGGAAGTGCGCTGGTGCCCCGGCTGCGGCGACTACGCCATCCTCGCCGCGGTGCAGGGCTTCATGCCCGAGCTGGGGCTGGCGAAGGAGAACATCGTCTTCGTCTCGGGCATCGGCTGCTCCTCCCGGTTCCCGTACTACATGAACACGTACGGGATGCACTCCATCCACGGCCGCGCCCCCGCCATCGCCACGGGTCTGGCGAGCTCCCGCCGCGATCTGTCGGTGTGGGTCGTCACCGGTGACGGCGACGCGCTGTCGATCGGCGGCAATCATCTGATCCACGCGCTGCGCCGCAACGTCAACCTCAAGATCCTGCTGTTCAACAACCGGATCTACGGTCTGACCAAGGGGCAGTACTCGCCGACCTCCGAGGTCGGGAAGATCACCAAGTCGACGCCGATGGGCTCGCTGGACGCGCCCTTCAACCCGGTGTCGCTGGCGATCGGCGCTGAGGCGTCGTTCGTGGCGCGGACGGTCGACTCCGACCGCAAGCACCTGACGGAGGTGCTGCGCCACGCCGCCGCCCACCAGGGCACGGCCCTGATCGAGATCTACCAGAACTGCAACATCTTCAACGACAACGCCTTCGAGGTCCTCAAGGACAGGCAGCAGGCCGAGGAGGCCGTGATCCGGCTGGAGCACGGCAAGCCGATCCGCTTCGGCAGCGAGCTGGCCAAGGGTGTCGTACGCGACCGGCTGACCGGTGATCTGAAGGTGGTCGCGGTGACGCCGGACAACGAGGACCAGGTGCTCGTCCACGACGCGCACTCCCCGTCCCCGACCACGGCGTTCGCGCTGTCCCGCCTGGCCGATCCGGACACCCTGCACCACACCCCGATCGGCGTCTTCCGTGCCGTGGACCGGCCCGTCTACGACACGCAGATGACCGACCAGCTCGACCAGGCGATCGAGCAGCACGGCAAGGGCGACCTGGGCGCGCTGCTGGCGGGCGGGGACACCTGGACGGTCGTCGGCTGAGCCACTTCGGGTGCAGCGAGGCCCGGGAGCGCTAGGACGCGGCCCGGGTCTCGTCGTATGCCAGGCGGGCCTTCTCCACGTCGTCCATGCGCTGCTGCGTCCACTGTGCGAGAGCCTTGACCTGCTCGGCGGCCTCGCGGCCCAGGTCGGTGAGGGAGTAGTCGACGCGGGGCGGGATCACCGGCTTGGCGTCGCGGTCGACCAGCCCGTCGCGCTCCAGGGTCTGGAGCGTCTGCGTGAGCATCTTCTCGCTGACGCCCCGGCCGCCGACCTGGCTGATCGCCCGGCGCAGCTCGCTGAACCGGTACGGGCGGTCCAGGAGCTCGATCAGGACGAGCACGCCCCAGCGGCTGGTGACGTGTTCCAGGACGAGCCGGTGCGGGCACAGGGCCTCGGCGTCACTTACTGTCATGCCAGTACCTTACTTCAAAGTGGGTACTTTCCAACAGTTAGCGCCTCCCCTAGGGTTAGTGCCACCGCACCCCACAAGGAGAGTCATCACCATGAGCATCGTCGTCACCGGAGCCACCGGACAGCTCGGCCGTCACGTCGTGGAGCAGCTGCTGGAGAAGGTCCCCGCCGAGCAGGTCACCGCGGTCGTCCGCAACGCCGAGAAGGCCGCCGACTTCGCGGACCGCGGGGTGAAGATCGCGCTGGCCGACTACAACACCCCCGGGTCCTTCGACGGCCTCTTCTCCGCCGGCGACAAGGTCCTGCTGATCTCGGGCAACGAGTTCGACAAGGGCCGTGTGCCGCAGCACAAGGTCGTCATCGACGCCGCCAAGGCGGCCGGGGTCGCCCTGCTCGCCTACACCAGCGCCCCGGCCAGCCTGACCGCCGCGCTCGCCGACGACCACCGCGGCACCGAGGAGATCCTGCTGGACTCCGGCGTGCCCTACGCGCTGCTGCGCAACGGCTGGTACCACGAGAACTACACCGAGAACCTCGCCCCTGTGCTGGAGCACAACGCGGTCGTCGCCGCCGCCGGCGAGGGCAGGGTCTCCTCCGCCTCCCGGGCCGACTACGCCGCCGCCGCCGTCGCCGTACTGACCGGCGAGGGCCACGAGAACCAGACGTACGAGCTGGGCGGCGACACTGCGTGGAGCTTCGCCGAGTACGCGGCCGAGCTGAGCCGGCAGACCGGCAAGGAGATCACCTACAACGCGGTCTCGACCGAGGTGCTGATCGGCATCCTGACCGGCGCGGGCCTGCCCGAGCCGTTCGCGCAGATCCTGGCCGGGGTCGACGCCTCCATCGAGAAGGGTGAGCTGGTCGTCTCGACCGGCGACCTGTCCCGCCTGGCCGGCCGTCCGACCACGCCGTTCTCCGAGGCCATCGCCGCCGCGCTCAAGGGCTGAATTCCCCCGGCGGGCCCTTGAGCCGCCCCACCCCCGGCTGTCATGACCGTATGCCGATACGGGCATGACAGCCGGGGGCGCTCGGCGTTACCTTCGTGGTCGCGTAACACCACGTGCGAAGGAGGGGGCCCGTGACCGGCAAGCCGAGGGGCGAGGGGCGCATAGGACTGCTGAACGGCTTCGCGGCCTACGGGATGTGGGGGCTCGTCCCCCTGTTCTGGCCCCTGCTGAAGCCGGCGGGAGCGGTGGAGATCCTGGCCCACCGGATGGTGTGGTCGCTGGTCTTCGTGGGCGCCGCCCTGCTCGTGCTGCGCCGCTGGGCGTGGGCCGGGGAACTGCTGCGGCAGCCGCGCAAGCTGGCCCTGATCACGGTCGCCGCGGCGGTCATCACCGTCAACTGGGGCCTGTACATCTGGTCCGTGAACTCCGGGCACGTCGTCGAGGCCTCGCTCGGCTACTTCATCAACCCGCTGGTCACCATCGCGATCGGGGTGCTCCTGCTGAAGGAGCGGCTGCGGCCGGTGCAGTGGGCGGCGGTCGGGACCGGCTGCGTGGCGGTCGTCGTACTGACCATCGGCTACGGCCGGCCCCCGTGGATCTCGCTCTGCCTCGCCTTCTCCTTCGCCACGTACGGGCTGGTGAAGAAGAAGGTGGGCCTCGGCGGCATCGAGTCGCTGGCCGCCGAGACCGCGATCCAGTTCCTGCCCGCGCTCGGTTTCCTGGTGTGGCTGACCGCGCAGGGCGATTCCACCTTCGCCGCCGAGGGCGCGGGGCATGCGGCCCTGCTCGCCTCGGCCGGCATCGTCACCGCGCTGCCCCTGGTCTGCTTCGGCGCGGCCGCCATCCGCGTGCCCCTGTCCACCATCGGCCTGCTGCAGTACTCGACGCCGGTCATCCAGTTCCTGCTCGGCATCCTCTACTTCCACGAGGAGATGCCGCCGGAGCGCTGGGCCGGGTTCGCGCTGGTGTGGCTGGCGCTGACACTGCTCACCTGGGACGCGCTGCGCACCGCCCGCCGCGCCGCCCGCGCGCTCACCGAAGAGATCAGCGTGCCCAGCACCACCAGGACGACCGGCACGACCAGCGCCGCCCGGAACGCCGAGAGCGTGGCCTCGGGGCCGGACCCGGTGGACGCCAGGCCGTAGACCGCGGTCACCGCCGAGATGCCGATCGCGGAGCCGAACTGCGTGGCGGTGGTCAGCAGCCCTCCGGCCAGTCCCTGTTCGGACTCGGCGACCCCGTCCGTGGCCGCGATCGTCAGCGGCCCGTAGGCCAGGGCGAAGGCGAGGCCCGCCAGGAACAGCGTCGGGAACATCGCGGCGTAGGACCAGTCCATGCCGACCGGCAGGAACAGCGCGTACGCGGCCACGGCCAGGACGAAACCGCCGACGATCACGCGGGCGTTGCCCCAGCGGGCGACCAGCCGCGGCGTGAGCGTCGGGGCGAGGACGGCGTCGATGCCCATGACGATCAGGGCCAGCGCCGTCTCGAGGGACGACCAGCCGCGCAGTTCCTGCAGGTAGAGCGTGACGATGAACTGGAACCCGAAGAAGGCGCCGAGGAAGAGCAGCGCCCCCAGGTCGGCGCGCACGACCGGGCCCTGACGCAGGATGCCGAGGCGGACGAGCGGGTCCGGGCAGCGGCGTTCGGCCGCGACGAAGGCACCGGCCAGGAGCAGCGCCGCGAGACCCGAGGCCGAGGTGAGCGGCCAGTCGCGCAGGCCGTGTTCCAGGCGTACGACGGTGTAGGCGGCCAGCAGCATCGCGCCGGCGGCGGTGATCGCGCCGGGCAGGTCGAAGGTGCCCCGGCGGGCCGGCGGGACATCGCTCCGGGGGATCAGCCGTACGGCGGCGACGAGCAGGGCCGCGGCCAGCAGCACGGGCGCGAAGAACACCCAGCGCCAGCCGAACTCGGTGAGCAGACCGCCGATCACCAGGCCGAGGGAGAAGCCGGCCGCGCCCGTCCCGGCGAAGATCAGCACGGCCTTGTTGCGCTGCGGGCCCTCCGCGTACGACGTGGTGATCAGGGAGAGCGCGGCGGGAGTCATGAACGCGGCGGCGACACCGGTCACGAACCGGGCGACGACCAGCATCCAGCCCTCGGTCGCGAAGCCGCCGAGCCCCGAGAAGGCGAGGAAGACGGTCAGCCAGAGCAGGAACATCCGGCGCCTGCCCAGCAGGTCGGCGGCGCGGCCGCCCAGGAGCGTGAAGCCGGCGTATCCGAGCACGTACGCGCTCATCACCCACGCCGCGGTGTCGGTGCCCAGCCCCAGGTCGGAGCGGATGGCCGGGATCGCCACCGCCATCATCGCGACGTCGATGCCTTCGAGGAAGATCGTTCCGCACAGAACGAGCAGCAGCGCCCAGGCACGGGTGCCCATCAGTCCACACTCCTCCGCCGTCAGTCGGTTACGCAACTGAGGGTCGGTTCCCTCTTGTAACCGAGAACAGCCTGCGGCAGCATCGAGAGACATGGAAGAAGGCACTTCGAAGTCACCGAGTGACTGCGAGAGCACCGTGGACTACGGCGATGCCGATCCCTTCCAGTGGGACACCCGGGAGGACTGCCAGGTCCGGCAGATCCTCGACCGGATCGCCGACAAGTGGTCGCTGCTGGTCATCGCGCTGCTGGAGAACCGGCGGCTGCGCTTCACGGAGCTGCGCCGGGAGATCGACGGGGTCAGCCAGCGGATGCTGACGGTGACCCTGCGGTCGCTGGAGCGGGACGGGCTGGTGAAGCGGACCGTGCACCCGGTGGTGCCGCCGCGGGTCGAGTACGAACTGACCTCCCTCGGCAGGACGCTGCACACCACGATCCAGTCCCTGGTGACCTGGACGGAGGAACACCAGGACGAGATCGCCGCGGCCCGGACCGCGTACGACACCCGCGCCGTATAACTGGTACATGACACAGACACCGGCACGTCCCGCCCCCGTGCACTGGAAGGTCGTCATCGACGCGAACGACCCGCACGCGCAGGCCGACTTCTGGGCCGCCGCGCTCCACTACGAGGTCGAGGACAACAGCGTCCTCATCGGGAAGCTGCTCGGCGCCGGGGTCGTGCCGGAGGAACTCGTCGTCGAGTTCCACGGCCGTCATGCCTTCCGGGACCTGGTCGCCGTGAGGCACCCCGAGGACCCGTTCGAGAAGGAGAGCGGGACCGGGCTCGGGCGGCGGCTGCTGTTCCAGCGGGTGCCGGAGACCAAGACGGTCAAGAACCGGCTCCACCTCGATCTGCACCCTGGCGAGGGGCGGCGCGAGGAAGAGGTCGAGCGGCTGGAAGGGCTCGGGGCGAGGGTGCTGCGGCGCGTGGCGGAGCAGGGCGGCGAGTGGGCCCTGATGGCGGACCCCGAGGGGAACGAGTTCTGCGTGCAATGACACCGGCCCGGTGAGCGCCGGAGGCCCGGCCCAGCGCCGGGCCCTCACAACGTCCTGCACAACGCCCTGGCCGGATACGTCTCTTGACGGAGAGTCAGTAACAGCTCCACCATCCAGGCACCCCATTCAGCGTGGGCGGCCTGCGGACACCCCACGGGCTGCCCGTAGGAACTCGGAGTCCCCACATGAAGCTCTCCGTTTCCGCGCGTGCCGCGGCAGCAGGCGGCATAGCGACTGTCATGCTCCTGACCGGCGGCGCCGTGGCCGATGCCGCGTCCGCTCCCCCGAGACCGGCGGCGGCGCCCGACCTGCCCCTCGCGAGCGTCAAGGCCCACCTGACCCAGCTGCAGTCCATAGCCACCGCCAACGGCGGCAACCGCGCGCACGGCCGGGCCGGCTACAAGGCCTCGATCGACTACCTGAAGGCCAAGCTGGACGCCGCCGGATTCACCACCACGCTCCAGCAGTTCACCGCCTCAGGACGCACCGGCTACAACCTGATCGCCGACTGGCCCGGCGGTGACACGGGCCAGGTCGTGATGGCCGGCTCGCACCTCGACAGCGTCTCCTCCGGGCCCGGCATCAACGACAACGGGTCCGGCTCGGCCGCCGTCCTGGAGACCGCCCTCGCCGTGTCCCGGGCGCAGTACAAGCCCACCAAGCATCTGCGGTTCGCCTGGTGGGGCGCGGAGGAACTCGGCCTGGTCGGCTCCCGCTACTACGTCAACCGGCTGGCCACCGGGGACCGTTCCAGGATCAGCGCCTACCTCAACTTCGACATGATCGGCTCCCCGAACCCCGGCTACTTCGTCTACGACGACGACCCGGCGATCGAGAAGACCTTCAAGGAGTACTTCAGCGGCCTCGGCGTCCCGACCGAGATCGAGACCGAGGGCGACGGCCGCTCCGACCACGCGCCGTTCAAGAGCGCGGGCGTGCCGGTGGGCGGCCTGTTCACCGGAGCCAGCCGCGCGAAGACGGCGGCGCAGGCGGCCAAGTGGGGCGGTACGGCCGGGCGGGCCTTCGACCGCTGCTACCACTCCTCCTGCGACACCACCGCCAACATCAACGACACCGCCCTCGACCGCAACAGCGACGCGGTCGCCTACGCGGTGTGGGAGCTGTCGGAGTAGTCCGGGTCACCCTTCCTGGTTGCGGGCGCGCTCCGTGAGGCGGCCCATGCGGGCCCGGGCCGACTCCAGTTGCTCGATCTCCTCGGCGGCCGGCCCGTCCTCGGCGGCGAGCTCGGTCCACAGTCCGATCAGGTCGCGCCCCAGCTGCAGCCCCAGCGCCGGGTCGCGCACCGCCCGCCAGGCGGTGGCCGCGCTCTGCACGTTGCCGTAGGCGGCCTCCGCGTCGCCCGTACGGCGGCGGGCACCGGCCAGGTCGAGCGACAGCCGGAAGGCGCGGAGCGGGTCGCCCGCCAAGTAGGCGATGTACGCGCTGAGTTCACCCAGCCGGAGCACCTCGGGGTGCTCCGGCCCCAGCGTCGCCGACGCCTGCGCGACGGTCTGGTCCGCCAGCGCGGCCGCCGCGTCGATCCTGCCCTCCTTCACGGCCTCGTTGATCCGTGTGATCGGCTCCGCGACGAGGGCGGGCGCTCCGGAGTCGCCCGGGGCGCCGGGGGGTTCGTCCCCGAACATGGCCTCCGCGACGGCGTCGAAGCCGCGGGCGGGGGTGGGCTTGGCGTCGAGGTCGGCGAGCAGTTCCGCTTCGAGCACCGGGTCGGGCTTCCGGCTGCGGCGGGGCTCGGCGGGGGGACCGGCTTCGGGGACGGGGAGCGGCCTCACGTCCATGGGCGGAGGCGGCCCGAACTCACCGGTCGGGGGCGCGACGGTGCCGGGCGGTGCTGCAGGGCCCGGGGGCGTGTCTTCGGGCGTGGGCTGTGGCGGATCCGGTACGGCGCGCAGGGGGAACGTCGGGGCCGCGCCGAGATCGCCGGACTCCGGTACGGGGCGCAGGACGTGTGTGGCGCTGTCGCTCCGCGGGCGCTCCTGCTCCGCCGCGGGTGGCATCGGTCCGGGCTCCGGAAGGGGCGGC
>KL569133.1:14113-14884 GCA_000715635.1 Streptomyces violaceus
CCCCTGCCGGTGGCGGTTCCGGCGGGCGTCCTGCGACGGCGTCCTCCGGCGGTGTCGTACGGACCGGCTCGGCCGTGAAGTGGCTGGAGCCGTCCGGGTCGACCTGGAGGGGGACGACGTAGCCGATGCGCTCGTCGTGGATCGTGGCGAGGACGGCATGGCCGGTGGCGAGGGCGATGTGGTGGAGGCGGCTCAGGACGGCCTTGTGGATCTCCTCGCCGGGGGCCGCGAAGACCGGGACGCCGCCGACGGACGCACCGTCGGACACGCCCGCCGCTCCGGCACCCGATCCGGCCCCCGGCCCGGCACCGTGTCCTGCCCCGGGGACATGGACGTCGATCGGCGCCGCCGGGGTCGCCGCGTGTGCGGCCTGCTTCTGTTCCCGCTTCTTCTCGCGGCTGAGTCGCGACATCGTCCCCTCACTCGGCGTCGTACACCTACTGTCGAGTGTGTCCGCTCGCTCCCGTTTCTCACGTCACCGCGGTGTCACAGGCTCGTCCCAAGGACTGTAGGCCCCGGCGCGCGTTGTTCCGGTTGGCATGAAGATCGGGAGTACGAGGGAGGAGAGGTGCATGCAGACAGGCATGCGACAAGGCCCGGAGATCTGGATCCGCGGCCCGGTGAGCACCCCGGAGCCGGGACCGCCGGAGCCGGCCCACGCCCATGCCGCGGCCCGGCGTTTCTCCTGGGTCGGCACGCACGGCGGCGCGGGCGTCTCCACGCTCGCCGCGGTCTACGGCGGTCATGACAGCGGCCGTGCCTGGCCCGGGC
>KL569133.1:15084-15259 GCA_000715635.1 Streptomyces violaceus
GACAGCGGCCGTGCCTGGCCCGGGCCGGGCGACCCGCCGTCGGTGCTGCTGGTCGCCCGGACGCACGCGGCCGGGCTGGACACGGTCGCCGGGGCGGTGGAGATCTTCCGGCGCGGTCAGGCTCCGCCGGGGCTCGACCTCGACGGCGTCGTCCTCGTGGCGGACGCCCCGGGCC
>KL569133.1:15496-16789 GCA_000715635.1 Streptomyces violaceus
CAGCGGATCAAGTCCCTGGAGGCGGTCATCGACGTGTACCGCGTGCCGTGGGTACCGTCCTGGCGGCTCGGCGAAATGGGCCACCCGCCGCGCGAGACGGCGCCCCTGGCCAGGCTGACGGGAGCGGCACGCTGACGGCCGTGCCCCTGTCGGCCGGGGAGATCGCGGCGGGCGTACGGGCCCGGGAGCTGCGTGCGGTGGACGTGGTCGCGGCGGCGCTGGAGCGGATCGATCGGGCCGATCCGGAGCTGTGCGCGTTCGTCGAGGTGTGGCACGAGGAGGCGTTGCGACGGGCGGGCGAGGTGGACGCGCTGCTCGACCGGGGTTCCTGGAATGTCCCCCGCACGGGTGGAACTGACGACTCCGAGCACCTCCGGCGCTCGAGCGAAGCCCCCGACGGGTCGGGAGATGTCCCCCGCGGGAGCGCAGCCGCCAGGCCCGGGGGCGTCCCCCGCACGAGTGATGCCGAGATATCCGGGGATGCCCCTCGCACGAGTGGCGCAGACAGGCCCGGGGGTGTCCCTCACGCGAGCGCAGCCGCCAGGTCCGGGGGCGCCACTCGCACACGTGACGCCGACAGACCCGGGGACGTCCCCATCCCGAGTCGCGCCGACAGGCCCGGGGATGTCCCCCGCACGAGTGGTGCCAGCAGGCCAGGGGGTGTCCCCCGCACGGGCGCAGCCGACAGGCCCAGGGGCGCCCGTCGCACACGTGACGCCGACAGACCCGGGGACGTCCCCATCCCGAGTCGCGCCGACAGGCCCGGGGATGTCCCCCGCACGAGTGGTGCCAGCAGGCCAGGGGGTGTCCCCCGCACGAGTGGCGCAGACAGCCCCAGGGGCGCCCGTCCCACGAGCGGCGCCGGCAGCTTCCTGGAGGGCGGGGCGTTGCCGCTCGCCGGTGTGCCGATCGCCGTGAAGGGGCGGCATGGGCTGCGGGCCGCGGGGCCGCTGCTCGCGGCCGGAGGGGTCGTCGTGGGTGCGACCTCCGTGCCCGGGCCGGGGACGCCCTGGCAGACCTGGGGGCTCGGTGCGCGCGGCCGGACCGTCAACCCGTGGCGGGCCGACCGTACGCCGGGCGGCTCCTCGGCCGGGTCGGCGGTGGCGGTGGCGGCCGGGCTGGTGCCGCTGGCGACGGGCAGCGACGGGGCCGGGTCGGTGCGGATCCCGGCGGCGTGGTGCGGGGTCCTCGGCCTGAAGACCACGGCCGGACGGCTGCCCTCCGCCGACCGTACGGGGCTTGCCGTCCCCGGCGTACTCGCCCGCTCGGCGTCGGACGCGGCGTGCTGGTGGC
>KL569133.1:17025-17501 GCA_000715635.1 Streptomyces violaceus
AGCCGGAGCCCGTCCTCCCGCCCCTGCCCGTCACCGCGGTCTGGTCCCCCGACCTCGGTTTCGCCGGGCCCGATCCGGAACCCGTCGCACTCGCCCGGGCCGCGGTGGAACGGCTCGTGGCGGCGGGTGTCGTACGGCTCGTACGGCCGCGGGTGCCGCTGCGGCTCACGGACCCCGGGCCCGCCTGGCTCGCCCTGCGCACACCCGGTG
The DNA here is from genome assembly GCA_000715635.1 of Streptomyces violaceus. Lineage (GTDB taxonomy): Bacteria > Actinomycetota > Actinomycetes > Streptomycetales > Streptomycetaceae > Streptomyces > Streptomyces violaceus. The sequence continues at coordinate 17,236 of KL569133.1, forward strand.
CCGACCTGGCCGGGGCCCGCCGCGTCCGGGCGGAGAACGACCGGAGGCTGGCCGGGCTGTTCGCGGATGCGGAGCTGCTGCTGACACCCACGGCACCCACCGCGCCGCACGGCCACGAAGGGCCGGGGGACCGCTACTCCACCTCGCTCACCTGGGCGTTCAACCTCAGCGGGCATCCGGCACTGAGCCTCCCGGCGGGCTTCGGCGGGGACGGCTGCCCGGCCGGGCTGCAACTGGTGGCGCCGCACGGGCGGGAGGCGCTGCTA
>KL569133.1:17700-19786 GCA_000715635.1 Streptomyces violaceus
GGGCGGGAGGCGCTGCTACTGGCCGTGGCGCGGGAGGCGGAGGCGCACATCGGAGGCTGACGAGCAGCGGAGGGGCGGACGCGGCACCCCTGGCGGATTTGAATGCGCACGCATATGATGCATGCGCGTGTAATCGCCGTACGCCTTTCTTCTGGGGGACACCATGACCCGCCGCTTCCTTTTCGTCCTGGGCAGCGCCCGTGCCGAGGGCAACTCCGAGCTGCTGGCCCGCCGAGCCGCCGAGCAACTGCCCCCGGACGTCGAACAGCAGTGGATCGACCTCACCGAACACCCGATACCCGACTTCGAAGACCTGCGGCACGACAGCGACCATGTCCGCCCGACCGAGGGCAACCTCGCCCTCCTGCTCGACGCCACGCTCGCGGCGACGGACATCGTGATCGTCTCGCCCCTGTACTGGTACTCACTCTCCGCACAGACCAAGCGCTACCTGGACTACTGGTCGGGCTGGCTGCGCACGCCCGGACTCGACTTCAAGGCGACCCTGGCCGGACGCAGCCTGTGGGGCGTCACCGCCCTCGCGCACCGTGAGGAGGTGGTCGCCGACCCACTGATCGGGACGCTCCACAACTCGGCCGCGTACATGGGGATGCGCTTCGGCGGGGTGCTGCTCGGCAACGGCAGCAAGCCCGGTGACGTGCTGAACGACACCGAGGCGCTGACCCGGGCGAAGACGTTCTTCACCCAGGAGGCACCGCCCGCCCGGTTCCTGTACGAGACGTGAGCACCGGCCCTTCAGAGAGGGGGGCCGCTAGGCCGTGATGTCCTTCGTCGTGAAGCGGGCCCAGGCCGCCGAGCCGAACACCGCCGCGTACAGGGCCTGGAGGCCGAGGTTCTTCGCCAGCTCGTCCCAGTAGACCGGCTCGCGCATGAGGTCGGCGAAGGAGAGCCAGTAGTGCGAGAAGAAGTACGGCTGGAGGGCGTGCAGTTGCGGGATCTGGTCGAGGATCTGGACCGTGATCAGCAGGCCGACGGTGGTCGCCATCGCCGCGATGCCGCTGCCCGTCAGGGTCGAGATGAACAGGCCCAGCGCCGCGACGCCGATCAGTGACGCGGCGACGGCGAGGGCGATCAGCAGGGCTCTGCCCAGGCCCTCGGCGAAGCTGATCTGGGTACCGGAGATGGTCGTCAGGTCGCCCAGCGGGAACAGCAGCGCGCCGACCGTCAGCGCCGAGACGGCGACCACCAGGGTGGCCACCAGGCAGAAGATGACGACGGTCGCGTACTTGGTGAGCAGCAGGCGGCTGCGGCCGGCCGGGGCGACGAGCAGATAGCGGAGGGTGCCCGCGTTCGACTCGCCGGCGATCGCGTCGCCCGCGACGACCCCGATCGCCATCGGCAGGAAGAACGGGAGGGTGGCGGCCAGGGCGGTGAAGACGAGGAACAGGCCGTTGTTGGTGATCTGCGAGATGAAGGCCGGTCCTCCCCCGCCCCCGCCGCCTGCCGATGATCCGTCGCCCGTCTCTATCTTGACGGCGATACCGACCAGCACGGGCACGCCCGCCAGCACGGCCAGCAGCGCGAGGGTGCGCCAGCGGCGGAAGGTCGTGGTGAGCTCGCTGCGCAGCAGCCCGAAGGTCCAGAGCGGGCTCACCGGGCGTACGGCCCCCGCGGTCTCAGCCCGCGACATCGAAACCCTCCCCCGTCAGCGCCACGAACGCGTCCTCCAGCGAGGCCCGTTCGACCGTGAAGCCCCGCACCCGCACCCCGGCCGTCACCAGCGCGGCGTTCACGTCGGCGAGATCGCGCTCCGGCGGTTCGCCGGTCACCCGGTCGTCGGTGACGACGACGTCGCCGACGCCCTGCTCCTTCAGCACCCGGGCCGCCTCCGCCGGGTCCGGGGTGGTCACCACCAGCCGGCCGCGTGCACCGGCGGACAGTTCCGCGACCGGGCCCTGGGTGAGCAGACGGCCCTGGGCCATCACGGCCGCGTGCGTGCAGACCTGCTCGATCTCGTCGAGCAGATGGGAGGAGAGGAAGACGGTCGTGCCGTCCGAGGCCAGCTCCCGTATCAGGGTGCGGATTTCGCGCATGCCCTGCGGGCCTGTCTCTTATACACATCTCT
>KL569133.1:20070-20434 GCA_000715635.1 Streptomyces violaceus
GGCTGGAGCAGCGCGGCCGCGAGGCCCAGGCGCTGTTTCATGCCCAGTGAGTACGCCTTGGCCTTCTTGCTCCCCGCGGCCGTCAGGCCCACCCGGTCCAGGGCTGCGGCGACCCGGGCCCGTCGGGTGCGCGGATCGGCGGCCGGGTCGGCCGAGTCGTACCGGATGAGGTTGTCCCGGCCGGAGAGGAAGCCGTAGAGGGCCGGGCCCTCGATGAGGGCGCCGACGTGCGGCAGCACGGCGCGGGTGGCCCGGGGCATGGGCTGCCCCAGGACCCGCGCCGTGCCGGAGGTGGCCTCGATGAGGCCCATCAGCATGCGGATGGTGGTGGTCTTGCCGGAGCCGTTGGGGCCGAGGAAGCCGA
>KL569133.1:20702-26736 GCA_000715635.1 Streptomyces violaceus
TCCGGCTCCGGCTCCGGCTCCGTGGCGGACGGTACGCCCATCGGCTTCCTCGTTCTCTCGACGCCCCGTCGGCGTCGGCTTGCGGGACTTACTTGCCGGCGTCGGCCGCCTTCACGAGCGCGTCCTTGGTGACCAGGCCGACGTAGACCTTGCCGTCGTCCGTGATCAGGGCGTTGACCAGACGGGTCGAGAAGACCGTGCCCGAGCCGAACTTGCCGGTGACCTTGTCGCCGAGCGAGTTCACGAAGCCGCCGAGGTCGCCGCCGGCCTCGCCGGAGGGCACGCCCTCGCCGCCGGTGTCGAAGGTGGCTATGGAGTTCCAGCCCTCGCCGATGGTCTTCATGCCGTCGAGGCCCTTGCCGAGCTCCTTCTCGGACTTCGGGAGGGACTTCGGGGCGTGCCGACGGGCCTCACCCTTGTCGAAGCCCTTGTCGAAGCCCCTCTCGGAAGCCTTCCCGGATTCCTTCTCCTCGGTGACCTTCGCCCCCTTCGGCGGGGTGAAGTCGAAGGTCGACGCGGCCGGCTTGGCGAAGCTGACCTGGGTGAAGCCCGCGTCGACGACGGCGGAGCCGCCGCTCGCCGGGGTGAGCGTGAACTTCAGCGGCGTGCCCGTCTTCGCGTCCACGGCCACGGTGATCGCACCGACTGTCGAGCCGGACTGCTTCGGCTTGATGAGCAGCTTGTAGGCGTCCCGGCCGGCGACCTGGGCGGTGCCGTCCACGGTCACGGAGGTCGTGTCGTCGGCGGCCTTGAGGGCCTCCTCGGCGAAGTCCTTCGGTGTGGCCGGCGGCTGCTGGTCCTTGCCGCTCTCGGAAGCCTTGCCGCTCTCGGAGGCCGTGCCGTGGTGGACCTCGTTCGACTTGCTGTCGTAGGCCCAGACGTCCTTGCCGTTGTGGACGATGCTGTACTCGGCGGCGTTCTCCAGCAGCGACAGCTTCTGCTTGTCCGGGCCGTCGGCCGCGACACGCAGGGTGTGCGTGCCGGAGGCCAGTTCGGTGAGTTTGGCGGTCGGGTCGGCGGAGGAACCGCCCCCGTCCGGGCTCGCGGCACCGGACATCAGGCTGCTCTCCAGCCCACCCAGGTCCGGCAGCCCGAGGTCCGTGCTGATCTTCACGGTGCCGGACAACTGCTGGACGTCCGACTTCGCTATCTTCTCGATGAGCTGCTGCGCGGTGATCTTCGGGAGGTCCGGGTCACCGGAGTCGGCAAGTGCGGGAACCAGCCCGATCGTCGCGGCCGCCACCCCCATCACCGTGACCGGGACGACGTACCGCGCGGCTTTGCGCCGCCCGGAGCGCTGCTCGTCGACCTCCCCGGCGGTCGTGCTGTCGTCGGATGCGTACGGTGCCATGTGTGCCCTACCTCCGTGGTCGGCGGCGGCTGTCCGTGTTCGTCCACGCACTCGTCCCTGAGCCGCCATTCTCACCCGAACAGGTGAGGTGTGGTGTTTCCGTGGTGTCCATCTGACCAAATCGGCCAGGGAAATACGTCAGACCCCGGACTCAACTCCACGTACTGCTGGGGTATGACACGGAGGGGCGGCTTCTCCCCCGACCCGTAGGGGTCGTGCGGGAAAGACCGGCTAGCCGGCCCGGTGCACCACCGCGTCGCACAGCTCCACGAGTGCCGTCTTCGCGGCGCACTCGGGCAGGGGGGCCAGCGCCGAGCGGGCGTCCTGGGCGTAGCGGACGGTGTCCTTCCGGGCCTGCTCCAGCGCCGGGTGGGCCCGCAGCAGGCGCAGGGCCTCGGCGTGCCGTTCGTCGTCGGTGAGGTCGGAGTCCAGCAGCTCGCACAGGGCGATGTCGTCCGCGAGCCCGAGCCGGGCCGCCCGCTCGCGCAGCCGCAGCACCGGCATCGTGGGGATGCCCTCGCGCAGATCGGTGCCGGGCGTCTTTCCGGACTCGTGCGAGTCGGAGGCGATGTCCAGGACGTCGTCCGCGAGCTGGAAGGCGACGCCGAGCCGCTCGCCGTACTGGGTCAGCACGTCCACGGTCGTCTCGTCGGCCCCGGACATCATGGCGCCGAACCGGCACGACACCGCCACCAGCGAACCGGTCTTGCCGCCCAGCACGTCCAGGTAGTGCTCGACGGGGTCACGGCCGTCCTGCGGTCCGGCCGTCTCCAGGATCTGCCCGGTCACCAGCCGTTCGAACGCCTCGGCCTGCACCCGCACCGCCTCCGGACCGAGGTCGGCCAGGGTGTGCGAGGCACGGGCGAAGAGGAAGTCGCCGGTGAGCACCGCGACGGAGTTGCCCCAGCGGGTGTTCGCGCTCGCCACTCCGCGGCGCACCGTCGCCTCGTCCATCACGTCGTCGTGGTACAGCGTGGCGAGGTGGGTCAGCTCCACGACGACGGCCGACGGCACGATCCCGGGCGCGTACGGGTCACCGAACTGGGCGGAGAGCATCACGAGCAGCGGACGGAACCGCTTGCCGCCGGCCCGCACCAGGTGCTGGGCGGCCTCCGTGATGAAGGGCACCTCGCTCTTGGTGGCCTCGAACAAGCCTTCCTCGACAGCCGCCAACCCGGCCTGGACATCGGCTTCCAGAGCCTGGTCCCGCACGCTCAGCCCGAACGGCCCGACGTCGGTCACGAGGGGTCTCCTGTCTGCTGTGTCTGCCGGTGATTACGCGGATTGTCGATAGGTCGCTGCCATCACTCGAGTCAGCGTATCCGGTCACGTTTCGATCACCGCCAGCGCCCATGGTTACAGGCCGGGTGGTATCTGATCACGACCGTTATGTTTTCGATCGAGCCATAAGAACAGACATTTATCGACTTACCAGTCGATAGTGAGATATTCACGATTTGCCATGACGATTGAGCAAATTCCCTTTGACGGTAATTGCCCCACAGGCTCGTGATCAGTGAGTTGAATCACGTTAACCCCTTTGCCACCCCACCCCGACATCGACCCGTACCCCCTTCAGCCGAACGCCAGTTGAGCCTTGGCTCCCGCAAAGGATCAAGCGGACCAATCGCCCCTGACCAAGGTCAACCGCGCGATATGTGACTCTGGTGCTTGTTCCCGACATGTGCTCTCGCATACGTTCCCGGCCTGTCCGGCGGACGCCGAATCCTGCCGCCGCCCGGACCCCCACACGAACCGACCACTCACGCAGGGCAGGAGCGGGGGACCCAGGTAAGTCGCCGGTCCGCACAGCGGCACGGCTCGGGGTTAAGCCGCGCACGGCAGTACACCGCCGTACGCGGCCGGGCACCTCCCGGCCCGAACCCGACAGCTCACCTCGCAGGCGCCGGAGAGGAACATCGCCATGGCCGGACGAGGCAAGCACCGTCGCCCCAGAACCAACCCGCTCACCCGAGGTGTCGCCATCGCAGGCACCGGCGGAGCGGCACTCACCCTCCCGCTCCTCGGAGCCACCTACGCGAGCGCCGCCGAGGCGCCGCAGAGCGCACCCGCCGTCGCACAGTCCGTGCCCCAGGCGGCCCAGCCCAAGTCGCTCACGTACACCGTGGCCAAGGGCGACACGCTCTACCGCATCGCGGACAAGTACGACGTCTCGGGCGGCTGGAAGAAGCTCTACAAGGACAACCGCTCCGCCGTCGGCGACGACCCGAAGCTGATCCACCCGGGCCTGAAGCTGAAGGTGTCGACGACCAAGGCGGCCGCCGCGAAGAAGGCGACCAAGTCGTCCGCCCCCGCCAAGCCGGCCGCGAAGCCCGCCGGTGGCGCCGCCAAGGCCACCCAGGCCTCCGCGAAGACCTACGCGAACAACCTCGACGGGTGGATCCGCGAGGCGCTGGACGTCATGGCGCAGAAGGGCATTCCGGGGTCGTACGACGGCATCTACCGCAACATCATGCGTGAGTCGTCCGGCAACCCCCAGGCGATCAACAACTGGGACTCCAACGCCGTCAAGGGCACCCCCTCCAAGGGCCTGCTCCAGACCATCGACCCGACCTTCCAGGCCTACCACGTGGACGGCACGTCGTGGGACCCGTACGACCCGGTCGCCAACATCACGGCGGCCTGCAACTACGCGGCCGACCGCTACGGCTCGATCGACAACGTCAACGGCCCGTACTGAGCCGTCCCGCCCAGCAGTCGCTCGAGGACGACGGCGATGCCGTCGTCCTCGTTCGACAGGGTGATCTCGTCGGCCACGGCCTTGAGTTCCGGATGGGCGTTCGCCATCGCGACGCCGTGGGCCGCCCAGTCGAACATCGGGATGTCGTTGGGCATGTCACCGAAGGCGATGGTGTCCGCCGGACGCAGCCCCAGATGCTCGGCGGCCAGCGCCAGGCCCGTCGCCTTGGTGACGCCGCACGGCTGGAGCTCGACCGTACCGGGCCCCGACATCGTCACCGTCGCCAGTGAGCCGACCACCGAACGGGCCGTCGCCGCCAACTCGTCGTCCGTCAGACAGGGATGGCGCAGCAGCACCTTGCTGATCGGCTCGCCCCACAGCTCGTCGCGCCGGTCGACCCGTACAGCCGGCAGGGTCGGGTGCGGCATGAGATAGCCCGGCTCGATGAGCGTGAGCCCGTCGACCCCGTCCTGGTCGACCGCGGCATACACCTGCCCCACCTCGGCCTCGATCTTGCCGAGCGCGGTCTCCGCCAGTTCCCGGTCCAGGGTGATGGACCACAGCAGCCGGTCCGCGCCGGCGTCGTACACCTGCGCGCCCTGCCCGCACACCGCGAGCCCCGTGCAGCGGAGGTCGTCGAGGAGCGGTCGCACACGCGGCGCCGGCCGGCCCGTCACCACGAGGTGCTGGGCACCGGTGTCCGCCACCCGCGCGAGCGCGGCGAGCGACCGGTCGGAGAGGGTGTCGTCGCCGCGCAGCAGCGTTCCGTCCAGGTCGGTGGCGATGAGTGAATATGCGATGGGTGCGGCCATGATCAGAGAATACGGACAGCGCGCCCCTTCGTTTCATGCCCCGGCGCACGCCGATTGCCCGGTTGAAGGCCTCTGTACCAGTTGGCAACAACATGGTCCGCTACCTACCGTCGGGGCCGTCTCGGGCGGTACCTTCCATGTGTCCAGGGGGGACTTGATCGGGGGGTCGGGTTGAGCAGTGGGCGCATTCGTGTGGCTGGGCCCGGGGAGCTCGGCGAAGGTGAGAAGGAGCGCTGGCGCGCACTGCGCGCTGCCTCCGAGGCACCGCGCAACCCATTCATGGAACCGGAGTTCACCGAAGCCGTCGGCCTGGTGAGGCCGCAGGCACGGGTCGCGGTGGTGTACGAGGGGCTGGAGCCGGTCGGCTTCCTGCCCCATGAACGGGGCCCGTTGGGACAGGGCCGGGCGATCGGGCTCGGCGTCTCGGACGCGCAGGGGGCGATCCTGCGGCCGGGCCTGGACCTGGACACGGGCCGGCTCCTCAAGGCCTGCTCGATGTCGAGCTTCGCCTTCGACAACCTGGAGGCCGAGCAGCGGCTGTTCGTCCGGTACGCGGCCGAGGAGCACGCCACCTACGTCATCGACGTGGAGAAGGGCTACGAGACGTACGAGTCGGTGCTGCGCGCCCAGTCGCCGAAGTTCCTGAAGACCACCCTGGCCAAGGAGCGCAAGCTGGGCCGGCAGGTCGGCGAGCCGCGGTTCGTGTTCGACGAACGCGACCCGGCCGCGCTGCGCACCCTCATGGAGTGGAAGTCGGCGCAGTACCGCAGGACGGGCCGCCAGGACCGCTTCGCACGGGAGTGGATCACCCGGCTCGTGGGACGGCTTGCCCGGACCCGGGCACCGGAGTGCGGCGGCACGCTGTCCGTGCTGTACGCCGGAGAGCGGCCCGTCGCCGCGCACTTCGGACTGCGCTCGGCATCCGTCCTGGCCTGCTGGTTCCCGGCCTACGACCCGGAGTTCGCGAAGTTCTCGCCGGGTCTGGTGCTGCACCTGCGCATGGCCGAGGCGGCGGCCGCCGAGGGCATCGGCATGCTCGACCTGGGGCGGGGCGCGGCGGAGTACAAGGACGCGCTGAAGACGGGCGAACTGCCCGTGTACGAGGGTGCGGTGACGCGGCCGGGGGCGGGCGCGGCACTGCACTGGCCCTGTCTCTTATACACATCTCTG
>KL569133.1:26965-28341 GCA_000715635.1 Streptomyces violaceus
CGTCCGCGGCAGGCCGCGGCTCGCGGCGCTGGCCGCGCGGACCCTGAAGGGCGCGGCTCGGCTGCGCCGTACCTGACACGAGTGGGGGTGAGGGGCGCATGGCTCGTTCGTCGCGTGCGCAGGAGGAGATACGGCGGTTCCTGGACATCGGGGCGGTGCAGGTCGCCGAGTTGGACCTCGACGGTGACGAGGCGGTGCTCAGACCCGGTCCGGGGAGCCCGCCGGTGACGCACGGCGAGGTGTTCGTGCTGGTCCGCAGGGGCGGCCGGCCCGTGGGCACGCTGCTCGGGCGGGTGCCGGATGGGGCGGACGCGCGGGTTGTGCTGGCGGAGCGGGCGCGTGCGGAGTGCGCGCCCCTTCCTCTTCCTTCCGCGCGCGCGGACGCCGGTGCGCCCGAGGATGCGGGGTTTGCCGGGGAGCCCCCGTACACCAGTGTCGTCGTCGCGACCCGGGAGCGGGCCGGGCAACTGGCCCGTGCGCTGGACTCGCTGCTGGCGCAGGACCATCCGCGGTTCGAGATCGTCGTCGTCGACAACGCGCCCGTGACGGACGAGACGCGGGAGCTGGTGGAGCGGAAGTACGCCGAGCGCGTGCGGTACGTGTGCGAGAGGGTGCCCGGCCTCGCGATCGCGCACAACACGGGCCTCGCGGCGGTCCAGGGCGAGGTGGTCGCCTTCACCGACGACGACGTGGTCGCCGACCCGCGCTGGCTACCCGAGCTGACCGCGCCCTTCGCCGCCGACGCCGGACTCGGCTGCGGCACCGGGCTGATCCTGCCCGCGCGGCTGACGACCCCGGCCCAGGTGCTGCTGGAGAGCCACGGCGGCTTCGCGAAAGGCTTCACTCCAAGGACGTACGACCCGGCGCGTCCGCCGGGCGACGAACCGCTGTTCCCCTTCACGGCGGGGCGGTTCGGCTCCGGCGCCAACATGGCGTTCCGTACGGCGGTGCTGCGTTCCGTCGGCGGTTTCGACCCGGCCACCGGTGCCGGTACGGCCGCCCGGGGCGGTGACGACCTCTACGGCTTCGTCCGTGTCCTGGCCCAGGGACACCGGCTGCGCTACACGCCGTCCGCACTGGTGTGGCACCACCACCGGGAGACCTGGCAGGACCTGGAGACCCAGGCGTACGGCTACGGCGCCGGGCTCACCGCCTATCTGACCGCGGTGCTGGTGAACCGCCCCGCGCTGCTGCCGGCGTTCCTCGCGCGGCTGCCCCGCGGCCTCGCCCACGCCCGGACGCTGACGGCCGTGCGCGAGACGGAGGGGGGCGGGGCGCCGGGTGACCACGACGTGCGGACGCACCCCTGGCCACGACGGCTGTCGCGGTTGCAGCGCAGGGGGATGCTGTATCTGTCTCTTATACACATCTCTGAT
>KL569133.1:28489-30693 GCA_000715635.1 Streptomyces violaceus
GTCCGGGGGGCGAGATGAGGACGTCGGCACGTACGCGTGGTGAGGGGCCGATATCGCCCTCGGGCACCCCGGCCATCCCCGTCTTCCTGTACCACGCCGTGGTGGACGACCCGCCCGGCTGGATCGCCGAGTTCACGGTCACGCCACGGCAGTTCGCGGACCACCTCGACGCCATCGCCGACAGCGGCCGTACGCCCGTCACGATCAGCGCGATCGCCGACCATCTGGCCGGGCGGGCGCCCCTGCCGCCCCGGCCCGTGCTGCTCACCTTCGACGACGGCTTCGCCGATCTGCCCGGCCCGACCGCCGAGACGCTGGCCGGGCGCGGGCTGCCGGCCACCGCCTATCTCACCACCGGCGCCATCGCCCCGGGCGGCCGCAGTCTGCTGCCGCCCGCCCCGATGATGACCCTGGACCGGGCGGCGGAGCTGGAACGTTCCGGCATGGAGGTCGGCAGCCACACCGTCACCCACGCACAGCTCGACACCCTGTCCGGCAAGGACCTGGCGTACGAACTGCGCACGTCGAAGGCCGTGCTGGAGGACGCCCTCGGTCACGAGGTCCGTCACCTCGCCTATCCGCACGGCTACAACAGCCCCCGGGTGCGGGCCATGTCGGCCCGGGCCGGCTACGAGACGGCGACCGCCGTACGGCACGCGCTCAGCTCCGACCACGACGAGCGGTACCGCATCGCCCGGCTCATCGTCCGGCGTACCCACACCGTCGCCGACGTCCAGGGCTGGCTGGCGGGGGCGGGAGCGCGGGTCGCGCCGTACCGCGACGGGCCGAAGACGATCGCCTGGCGGTGGTACCGGCGGGCCCGTGCGGTGGTGCACGGGCCCGAGTTCGCGGGCTGACCTGGCTGGCCGGTGGACTACTTGAGCGGCTGGTTCAGGTACGGGTCGGCGGCCGCCTTGCGCAGGCTGTCCCAGGCCGCGTCGTTCGCCAGCGCCAGGTTGCAGTGCGGTCCGGGGTCGCGGTAGTTCCACTGGAGGGCCGCCTTGACTCCCTCCAGTCCCTTCAGCACCCCGGGCACCTGGGCGTACCACTCGGCCTGCCGCTGCGGGCGGGCCGAGTCCTCGGCGGTGCCGAACTCGGAGAGCATCAGCGGCTTGTCGTCGGAGAGGTTCTCGCGGATCCAGTCGTGCGCGGCGTTCTGGGTCTGCGCGAAGGTCATCCAGCCCGTGTTGTGGCAGCGGTAGTAGTTGTACTGGTTGTAGCCGATCCAGTCGACGTACTGGTCGCCGGGATACATCCGCTTCATCTCGTCGGCGTGGTCGAGATAGCCGGTGGTGATCCACGTCCACACCACGTTGTCGACGCCCAGCTCGCGGAACCGGTCGTGGATGTGCCGGTACGCCTTCACGTACTCGGCGGGGGTGCCGTTGTCCGGGGTGCGGGTGTCCATCTCCAGGTCGAAGGAGAGGAAGACCTTCTTGCCGTAGTCCTTGATGCGCTCGGCCTGGACGTCGATGACCTTGTCGTCCAGCTCACCGGACGCGATCTGCTTCCAGGTCGGCTGCTGCTTCTTCGTACCGCCCCACCACTTGCTCTCCCAGGACAGCAGCAGCAGGTGGTCCTCGCCGACACGCCGTTCCTCCGGGGTGAGCAGCTGGCCCTCGCGGCGGGTGCCCTGGGGCAGCGACATGTCGTGGTACGTGTACACGATGTCCAGCTCGCGGCCCACGCGTTTCTCATAGGCGCGCACCTTCTCGGGCAGGTCGCCGCGCTCGTGCGGCACGAACGCGCCGAACCAGGCGCCGCAGGGCGGTTCCAGGAGTGCCGTGGGACGGCAGTCCGCCCTGGAACCGGCGCCTTGGGAGTCCGGTCCTGAGGCGTCCCGGAGGGCGAGTGCGCCGACCAGGACCGCGCTGACGACCGTGGCGGACGTGATCAGCAGCCGGCGCCGGCTCGATGCGTACGGGCCGGCGGCCGACTGCTCCTCGGGTGGCTTCCTGCGGCGAAAGGGACGGTGAAGACGGTTGAACCTCACTGAGCGGAACCCTTCGGTGTACTCGGCGTCGTCCTCGGCTGCGGGGAGGCGCGCAGCGGCGGACAGAACGCGGCGAGCGTGGTCAGCAGGGTCAGCGTCAGCAGCACCCGCTGCGCGCTGAAGGTGTGCGTGGCGATCAGGACGGTCGCGACGAGCATCACGGCGCCGATGCTCATGAACAGCACCAGCATCAGCCGCTCCAGCAGGTCGG
>KL569133.1:30945-31141 GCA_000715635.1 Streptomyces violaceus
GCATCAGCCGCTCCAGCAGGTCGGAGTGGCGTGCGAAGTCGGGGTCCCGGCGCTCGACGGGCCCTTCGGCGGGCCGCGCCCCCAGTGCGGGGGCGCAGACTCTGACCATGGCCGCGCCCGGTCCCGCGGCCAGGAAGAGGACGACCGCGGCGCCCCGCAGCGGCGATCCGCCGGGCAGCTGTCTCTTATACACATC
>KL569133.1:31396-31754 GCA_000715635.1 Streptomyces violaceus
GCAGCATGCGGACCACGAGTTCCTGCGGTGTCATCGCTCCGCTCCCTCTGCCTGCTTCAGTACGTAGAGCCATCCGGCGCTGTTCTCCGCCACGAGCCGGAACCGCGGTGAGGCGGCGACGGACTTCCGGATGCGGTCCAGCTGCGCCTTGGTGAGCTGGCCGTTCATCTCGGAGTTGGCCAACTGCCCCTGGGTAAGCAGGAAGTAGGCCCGGCCCGGCCGCTCGACCCCGGCCATGTCACTGGCGAGGGTGGCGGCCGGCTTCTGGACGATCCGGTCGACGTGACTGCGGGCGTCGTCGAGGAACCAGTAGTGGTCGACGCTCCAGTAGGAGGCGTACGCGAGCGGGTAGTTGCGG
>KL569134.1:0-411 GCA_000715635.1 Streptomyces violaceus
GGCGAACAGTTGGCAGCGCGGGCTGCGCCGGGCCGCGGCGAGCGCGCGCAACCCGGCCGCCGCGCCGCTGCCGAGGCCCGCGCCCGCGACACCGAGCGTGGCCGGCACGATGAGCTCCGAGGCGGAGCTCCAGACACCGCCGAGTACGAACTCGCCCAGCCGGCCCGGCATCAGCAGCAGCGCCGCGCCCCAGAGCAGCGCGGCGGCGGCCTGCCCTCCGCCCAGCAGGAGGCAGAATGTGCCGAGGCGGTTCGGGGCCCGCCGCAGCACGCGTGCCGCCTCGGCGACGGTGACCAGCGAAAGGCCCATCAGCAGAGCGAGGAACGGGCCGAGCAGGAGCTCCGCGCCCCGGACCGCACCCACCGCGCCGACCCCGACGATCGCGCCGAGCCCGTACGCCCGCAACTGGCT
>KL569134.1:620-6166 GCA_000715635.1 Streptomyces violaceus
GTACCGGTAGCCGAGATCGCGCTGCTCGCGAAGCCACCCGCGCGCCTGGTGCGGCCGGGGCCGGATCCCGGACTGGAAGCAGCCGTACACCGCGGCCACCGCGGCCGACGCGCCCCAGGCGAGCACGAATGCCGCCACACTGCCCTCGCGGGCCGCCACCACCATGGCCGGGACGAGAGCGACGCCCCACACGAGGTCGTTGACGAACGCCTTCCGTCCGGTGCCGGCGGCGAAGAACGCGAACCGCCACGTGTCCTGCAGCAGCAGCGCCGGCAGGACGACGCCGAGGCAGACGAACGCGGGCCCCACGCGGCCGCCGAGACCGAGGCCGACCAGCAGGCACACCGCGCCGAGGGCGGTACCGACGCCGAGCGCGGCACCCGACGACCGGGCCGTCGCCGCGCGCCAGGACGCTTCCGGCGCGCCGCTGAAGCGCACCACGAGCGGGTCGGTGGCCAGCCCGCGGGCGACGTTGAGCACCACGCCGTAGGTCAGCCAGGCCAGGCTGAACACGCCGAACGCGGTCACCCCCAGCGAGCGGGCCACGTAGATCCCCACCGCGAAGTTGGTCATGCTGGAGGCCGCCTGGTCGGCCAGTCCCCAGGACAGCCGGCCGGCGACGGCCCGCCTGGCGGTCCGCCGGTCCGCCGTCGGCCTCGTCTTCTCCTCCTCGGTGGGCATCGGTGTCATGCCTTGATCAGCCCGGCGCCGTGCAGCGCGCCGGCCGCCGCGGCGACGGTGTCGAACGGCAGCCCGGACCGCTCGGCGACGTCCAGCAGACTGTGCTCGCCGTCGGAGAGGCTGAGCACCCAGAGCATGGCCAGCTGCGCCTGCTTCGCGTCGCTGCGGCCGCCGAGCGAGTCGTACAACCCACGCCGGCCCAGCTGCGGCTCGCCGTAGGGGCTGAGGTTGACGTACCGCCGGTTGCGGTCCAGCACCGCGAACGCCTCGCGGCAGACGGCGAGGGTGTCCGCCATCGCCTCCGGGGAGACGAAGTCCGGGTTGTCCGCCGACGTGTGGTACTCGGGGTAGCCGGCGTACGGGGTCCGGCTGAGCGAGCCCACGCCGAGATCGAACCCGGGCGAGCAGAACTGCCGCTCGTCGTAGCCGTACGGAGTGAACTCGTTGACCTGGTGCGGGCGTTCGGAGGCGGTCAGCACATGCCGCATCACCCGGTCGATCTCCGCGTCTCCGCGTCTGCTCTGCTTGTACGTCAGTCGGCCCGAGTCGCCGGCGCAGGCCAGCACAAGGCCGTGCTTGACCTGCTCGATCCGCTCCGCGTTGCGGGCCAGCCAGGTGATCGCCCCGATGGTGCCGGGCGCGAACAGGAACCGGTAGGTGTAGTAGGGCTTCTCCTGCGCCAGCGCCCGGGCCAGGAACGTCGCCACCGCGATGCCGGCGAGGTTGTCGTTGGCCAGCGACGGGTGGCAGACGTGGCAGGAGACGATCACCTCGTCGGCGACCTGCCCGGGGACCACGTGCTCGGCGTAGGTGAGGTGGCCGTCCGCGAGCGTGGAGTCGACGCACACCTCGTAGTCGCCGTCCGGCAGCGCGTCCAAGGTGTCCTGGGCCAGGCAGAACCCCCACTCCGGCTTGTAGTAGCTGGTGCGGTACGGCACCCAACCCGGGTGGTCCGGCAGGGTGTGCAGGTGTTCGCGCAGCTCGGTCAGCGGCATGGTCGCCGACACCGGCACGCTGTAGCCGAGCACGTGCAGGCTGGACGCGGCGAAGTCGACGACCCGCTTGCCGGAGGAGTCGGCGATGTACGCGTCGCGGATGTTCCACTCCTGCGGCACCGTCCAGTCGAGCACCTGAGTCCCCGTCGGCACCTCGTGCACCCGCAGCGGGACGTACTCGCCGACGATCTCCAGGGTGGCGCGCACACCGTCGCCGGTGATGCTCCGGCAGAGCGGGTACAGCCGCTCCACCAGCGCGTGCATCTCTTCGCCGGCCGAGGTCATCGGCGCCACCGCAGGGTGTCGTCGACGACGCCGGCGTCGGACGCGGCGCGCAGCACGGCGAGCCGGGTGAAGCGTCGCTCGAAGTCTTCCTGGGTCAGCCGGTGTTCGCGGTAGGCGTCGGCGAGTTCGAGCGCGCCCTGCTTCACCGTCCACTCGCAGTCGAAGCCGGGGACCGCGGCGCGGAACCGGGAGAAGTCCACCCGGTACGACCGCGGATCGGCACCGGTCTCCCCGGTGATCACCACCTTGGAGCCGGACACCGCCTCGGCGACCTGCTCGGCGATCTCGGCGACCGTCACGTTGTTGATCTCGCTGCCGATGTTGAACGCCCGGTCGTGCACCGCCTCCCGCGGAGCGGTCAGCGCGGCCGTGAAGGCCCGGGCGATGTCGGCGGCGTGCACCAGCGGACGCCACGGGGTGCCGTCGGAGAGCACCAGCACCTCGCCGGACAGGAGCGCGTGGCCCACCAGGTTGTTCAGCACGATGTCGGCGCGCAGCCGGGGTGAGTAGCCGAAGGCGGTGGCGTTGCGCATGAACACCGGGGTGAAGTCGCCGTCGGCCAGCGCGTGCAGGTCGTCCTCCACCCGCACCTTGGACTCGGCGTACGGCGTCACCGGGCGCAGCGGGGCGTCCTCGCCGACCAGGTCACCGCCACCGGCGGCGCCGTAGACCGAGCAGGTCGACGCGTACAGGAAGCGCCCCACCCCGGCGTCGCGGGCCAGCCGGGCCAGCCGTACGGAGGCGTGGTGGTTGATGTCGTAGGTGAGCTCCGGCGCCAGCGATCCCAGCGGGTCGTTGGACAGCGCGGCCAGGTGGATCACGGCGTCCACGCCGGCCACGTGTTCGGCCGTGACGTCGCGCAGGTCCACCCGATGCCCGGACGGGTCCGCGGGCGCCGGGCCGAGGACGCAGTCGGCGAACAGGCCGGCGTCAAGACCGACGACCTCGTGCCCGGCGGCGGTGAGGACCGGGGCCATCACGGTGCCCAGGTAGCCCTGATGTCCCGTCAGCAGTACGCGCAAGGTTCATTCCCCCAGGTCGAGAGTGAGTTTGGTGACGGCGAACGCCTCGGCGTAGCGCGCGTGGCATTCGATGCCGCGGATCCGTGCGAGACCGAGGAAGGCCTCCCGGTCGTACCAGGGCCGGTGCCGCTGCGAGGGGTAGTGCTCCTGCAGCAGCCGCACCTTCTGTTCGGCGGTCTCCGGCGACAGTGGCTGGTACGCCGCCGGGCGGCCGAGGTCGCCGTCCCACTTGACGATCTCGTAGCCGAGCACGAGGTGGTCGCGGAACGCGGTGGGCAGTAGTTTCGCCAGGCCGCGGTGGTCCTGGTGCGCGTCATCGGTACGCGGCGCGAGGACCAAATCCGGCTCGGTCCGCTCGCGCAGTTCCTCGACGGCGGCCTTGGCCTCCTCCCAGTGCGCGGGTATCCGGCCGTCCGGCAGCTTGAGCACCGTCAGCCGCAGGTCGGCGTCCGGGCAGAAGGCGGCGAGCGCGGCCCGCTCCTCCTGCTCCCGCTCGCTGCCACCCCCCGAGAGCACCAGCGCGTCGATGCGGATGCCCGGCCGCGCGCGGCACAGCGTCAGCAGCGTGCCGCCGGCGCCGATGGCGATGTCGTCGCAGTGCGCGCCCACCGCGACGACGCGGTCCAGGGACCCGGCCCCGAGCCGGATCACGCCCGCGCTCCGGCGGTGTCCCGTTCCCACACGGCCCAGGGGCGGTCGCCCCGGGCGTAGGCCTCGTCGAGCGCGGCCCGCTCCTTCACGGTGTCGGTCGGCTTCCAGAAGCCGCGGTGCTGGTGAGCCACCAGCCGCCCGCGCTTGGCCAGTTGGGAGCATCCGTCGGCGACCAGGTCCCCGTTCTCCGGGATGTGGTCGAAGACCTCCTGGCGGAGCACGAAGTAGCCGCCGTTCTCCCACAGCGGCATGTCGCTCACCGCGGTAATGCCCCCCACCAGGCCGTCCTCGCCCAGGTCCACGCAGTGGAACGAGGACTGCGGCGGCACCACCATCATCGACGCACCGGCGTCGCGCCGGGCGAACCGGTCGATCATCTCCGGCAGCGGGGCGTCGGTGAGCACGTCGGCGTAGTTGGCGAGGAACATCTCGTCGCCGTCCAGGTGGTGCCGCACCCGGCGCAGCCGCTCCCCGATCGGCGACTCGATGCCGGTCTGCGCGAACGTGATCGTCCAGTCGGCGATGTCGGTGGACAGCAGCTCGGTCCGCCCGCCCCGCAGCACGAAGTCGTTGGACGTCGTCTCCTCGTAGTTGAGGAAGAAGTCCTTGATGTGGTGCGCCCCGTACCCGAGGCACAGAATGAACTCCGTGTGCCCGTAGTGCGCGTAGTAGCGCATGACGTGCCAGATCAGTGGCCGCGGGCCGACCATCGCCATCGGCTTGGGCACGTCGTCTGCGGCACCGCTCCGCATCCGCATCCCGTAACCGCCGCAGAACAGAACGACCTTCATGCCTTGACCTCGACGATGCTCAGTTCCGGGATGGGAAAGACCAGCCGGCCGCCCCACTCGTGCACGAAGGACAGTTGCTCGACCAGCTCGTCCCGCAGGTTCCAGGGGAGGACGAGCACGTAGTCCGGCTTGTCGGCGGCTATCTGCTCGGGCGGCAGGATCGGGATGCGGGTGCCCGGGGTGAACCTGCCGTGCTTGTAGGGGTTGCGGTCAACCGTGTACAGGAGCAGGTCGGGCCGGATGCCGCAGTGGTTGAGCAGGGTGTTCCCCTTGCCCGGGGCGCCGTAGCCGACGACCGTCTCACCGCGCTCGGCCGCCTCGACGAGGAACCGCAGCAGGTCCCGGCGCACCTTGGCCACCCGGGCGGAGAACTCGGTGTATCCGGACAGCTCCTGCAGCCCGGCGGCCTTCTCCCGGTCCAGCACGTCGGCCACCCGCCGGGACGGCTCGCCCGCCACCTCGGCCGGCCGGGCCCACAGCCGGATGGAGCCGCCGTGCGTGGGCAGCAACTCGACGTCCACGAGCGCGAGTCCGCCGCTCGCCAGCGCCCGGATAGCGGACGCGACCGTGTAGTAC
This sequence comes from Streptomyces violaceus, assembly GCA_000715635.1. GTDB lineage: Bacteria > Actinomycetota > Actinomycetes > Streptomycetales > Streptomycetaceae > Streptomyces > Streptomyces violaceus. The sequence goes on from KL569134.1 coordinate 5,622, forward strand.
TGGAAGTGCTCGTGGTAGATCGTGTCGTACTGGTTCTCCTCGATCAGCGTCAGCAGGTGCTGTACCTCGATGGAGACCCAGCCGTCGTCGGCGACCAGGGCGCGCAGCCCCCGGGTGAACCCGACGACGTCGGGGATGTGCGCGTACACGTTGTTGGCCACGACCAGGTTCGCCGGGCCGTGCCCTTCGCGGACGGCCGAGCCGGTGTCCGGGCTCAGGAACTCCGTGAGCGTGGGCACCCCCGCGTCCCGCGCCGCGGCGCCGACGTTCACCGAGGGCTCGATGCCCAGGCAGCGGATCCCCCGGTCCACGATGTGCTTGAGCAGGTACCCGTCGTTGCTCGCGACCTCGACCACGAAGGCGTCCGGGCCGAGAGCAAGACGCTCTACGGCGTCGGCGACGAACGTGCGCGCGTGCTCCACCCAGGAGGTCGAGTACGAGGAGAAGTACGCGTACTCCTTGAACGTCTCCTCCGGTGTGATCAGCGGAGGGATCTGCGCCAGCCAGCAGTCGGTGCAGACCCGCAGGTGTCTCTTATACACATC
>KL569134.1:6387-6759 GCA_000715635.1 Streptomyces violaceus
GCTGGTCCAGTTGGTCCGCGGCGAGAAAGCTCTCACATGGTGGCGTCGCCCCGAGATCGACGACGCTCGCCATCGCTTCCGAGCCGCAGAGTCGGCATCCTGTCATCTACTGCCCCCCATTGATTCCGTCCGACCCGCGATCGCGGTGCGGTACTCCTCCACCAGGCGCTCGAGGCCGACGGCCGGGCTGAAGCCCTGCTCGTAACGGCGCCGGGCCGCCTGGCCCATCTCCCGGTTGCGGGCCGGCCCGGCCGCGATCCGGCGTATGCGGGACGCGAGCGAGGCCGCCTCGCCCGGCCGGTGCAGCAGCCCGGTCACCCCGTCCTCGACGAGTTCGACGAAGGCGCCGTGACCGGCGGCGACGGTAGGGAT
>KL569134.1:6945-7230 GCA_000715635.1 Streptomyces violaceus
GGCGACGGTAGGGACCCCCGCCGCCATCGCCTCCACGACCACCAGGCCGAACGCCTCGAGCCACGTCGAGGGAGCCACCACGGCGACCGACCGCGCGACGGCCTTTCGGCACTGGGCCGGGTCCAACAGGCCGACGTAGCGCACGTCGTCCCGGCCCGCCGCCCAGGCGGTCACCTCTCGCTCCAGCGGTCCCGTGCCGGCGATCACGAGCGGCACGCCCACACCGCCGCTCGCTGCGATCTCGTCCCACGCGGCCATGAGCAGCCGCACGCCCTTGGCCTCCGC
>KL569134.1:7530-7743 GCA_000715635.1 Streptomyces violaceus
CGCCCGGGTCGGGCACGAAGTTGTGCTTCACCGCCAGCCGCTCGGCCGGCATGCCGGACCGCACCAGGACGTCGCGCTGCGCCGCGGAGATGCAGAAGAACCGCTCCACGCCGGACCACCACCGCCGCCGGTTGACCGACAGGCTGACCGCGAGCGGCACCGTCGCCAGCCGGGAGCTCCGGTAGCAGCCGTGCCGGACGGCGGGCAGCGGCG
>KL569134.1:7960-8941 GCA_000715635.1 Streptomyces violaceus
GCAGCGGCGTCGCCCCGACGCACTCGGTGCACGGCCGGCCGTCCCGCTGCAGTGTGCCGGGCGCGCAGACCTGGGTGTAGTTGTGCAGCGTGGCGACGGCGGGTACGCCGGCGTCGGCGCAGGCGGCCAGCACCGCCGGCGACAGGAGCGGGAAGACGTTGTGGATGTGCACCACGTCCGGCCGCTCGGTGCGCAGCCGGGCGGCGAGTTCCGTGCGGACCGCCGGGTTCCACGGCACAAGGAGCGGCAGCGCGGCCTTGCCCAGCAGGGACCGGGCGGCGATGTCGTCGCTGCGCCGCGAGAACAGCTCGACCCGGTGGCCGGCCCCGCGCAGCAGTGCCACCTCCTGGTCGACGACCTTGTTCTCCCCGCTCGGCTGTGCCGAGGCGTAGCGGTTGTGCACCACGAGGACGTGCATGGTCAGGTCACCTCCGATCTCTGGGCCCATCGCGGGATGTGTCGTCGAGGGACGTGGGGCGTCGAGAAGGGAGTGGCCGCGGCAGGTGCCGCCAGCAGCGAGGCGGCCACGGCCAGATGCAGCAGATACGGCGAGGCGTCGCCCAGCCCGGCCTCGGTGTACGACGCGATCGCGCAGTAGCTGATCAGGAAGATCGCGCAGGCCCTCGAAAGCGACGGCGGCCGCAGCAACGCGACGCCGCCCAGCACGATGATGATCGCCGCCACCAGGGCGATGCCGGTCAGCCCCTGCTCGTGGTAGACGGCCAGCCAGCTGTTGTCGATCGGCAGCCCGCCGAACGACTTGTCGCCCAGGCCCGCGCCGAACAGGTACTCCGAGGTCGACCGGGGCGCTGCCAGCAGGGCGTCCCAGACCTTGGCCCGACCGGTGAGGCTGGTGAAGTTCTCTTGGCTCTGTCCGCGCAGGAACCACGCCTGCAGCGCGGAGGAGAACCCCACCGCGGCCACGGCGGCGCACAGCACCGCCCAGGCGAAGAACCGGCGGGCGGCGGCACTGGTCAGGAC
>KL569134.1:9146-9349 GCA_000715635.1 Streptomyces violaceus
GATGTGTATAAGAGACAGTGCCAACGCCAGCCCGGTGAACAGGCCGAGGGTGGCCGTCCGGGTATGGGTCAGCGCGAGCAGGACGAGTGCCGGCACGATGACCACCGCCGCGCTGCGCCTGTCGGTCCGGCGGCCCAGAACGAGCAGCACGGCGAGCCCGGTGATCACCGCGGCGTACTGTCCGATCTGCGGCGGGGTGAGCC
>KL569134.1:9521-11436 GCA_000715635.1 Streptomyces violaceus
GGGGTGAGCGGCCACAACGCGCCGACCAGCCGCCCGCCGTAGAGCTCGGGCAGGGCGGCGCCCGGTGAGATGACCAGACCGGCGGCCACCGACCCGAGGACCACGAAGTACATCCGGATGTGGTGCCGGACGAACGTCAGGCCGCCGTCCCACCAGCGGCTGAGCAGCCACAACGTGCCGACGAAGAGAGCCAGCCGGGCGCAGCGGAACACCGCGCCGAACCCGGACTCCAGGTCCGCGCTGGAGATCACGCTCGGCACCAGCAGCAGGGTGAGCAGGAGAACGAAGGCACTGGCCCGGATGCGCAGCCGGAGATTGACGGCGAGCGCCAGCGCGAACGCGGCGACCAGCGCGCCCATGGTGACCATCTGGATGAGGGAGCGGGGCAGCGGGACGATGGTCTTCGCCCCGGCGGAGCCGAGCGTGTTGAGGATCAGCAGCCCCCAGGCCGTACCGACGATCTTCGGCGTGTGGTCTGTGCGCTCCGGGCTCATCTCAACCACCGTCCCGTGCGCGGAAGGTGCTGCCCGCGTCCTGCTGGTACGGCGTGCCCTGCCACTGCACGAAGTCGAGCACCCGGCTCGGGTCGTGGGCCACGAACTTCCATGGACCGAGGTAGACGTTGTCGTGCCAGCGGTTGTGCTGTTCGCGGGTGATCGCCTCGGCCACCCGCTCGCCCTGGTAGGGCGACCAGTCCGGATAGGTGCCGTAGTTGGCCAGCACCGCCATGCGGTCGCACTTCACCGTGCACTCGACGACGGACGTGTCCAGCACGAAGCGGTTGTGGTGGATGTCCACCCGCTGCGTCTTCCACCGGCAGTCGGCGTAGAGCGGTGCGCTGGCGATCGCCGGCCGCGCACAGCGGTCGGTGTCCTTCACCAGCAACGTGCAGTCACCGGAGGAGGTGTTGGCGGGGCTGTTGCAGAACCGGTCGGCGTTCTCCCACAGGGTGATCCCGGACCAGTTGTTCTCCAGCACGTTGCGGTAGATCTCGATCTTGTCCGTGCGGGCTCGGATCCGTGGTTCGCCGCCGGACTCGGACAGGTAGACGGTGCCGAACGGGAAGGTGTCGCCGCGGTCGGCGTACCGGCGGCCCTCGACCCGGTTGTTCCGCCGGATCGTGTTCTTCCGGATGACCGCGTTGTAACTGGTCTCGTAGATCAGCGCGGCACCGTCGTTGGCCTCGAGCACGTTGTCCTCGATGCGGAAGTCGTTGTTGTTGGTGTCCGCCCACAACCCGGCTCCGCGGTTGTCGTGCACCCAGTTGCCGCGTACGTCGGCGCCGTCGACGGCCCAGAACTTGACGCCCCCGGTACAGCCGCAGCCCTGCCGCCGCCGCTCCCATTCGTCGGTGTTGTTGCCCACGATCTCGTTGCCCTCGACCACCAGGCCGCTGATCCGGCCGGTGGCCTTGTACGCGTTCATGCCGTACTGACCGTTGCCGCGCAGGCAACTGGCGCGGACCCGCTGGCGGGCACCGGCCATCAGCCCGGCGCCCGAGTTGTGCTGGATCGTCGCGTGCTCGATCACCCACCCGTCGGCCGAGTCATGGTTGACCACGCCCTCGTTGTGCGGCGCGACGAAACCCTGCACGGTCAGGTGGCGGATGGTGACATCGCGGGCGGTGCCGCCGAACGCGTACTGGTTGGTCTTCCGGCCGTCGAGCACCGCGCCCGGCGCGCCGAGGTAGGTGTTCCCCGGCTTGGGGAGGACCTGGGCGTAGCGTTCCGGCTCGAGCCTGTGCTTGCCCGGTCGAAGCCAGAAGGTGGTGTCCGGGGGGCTGCTCTTGGTCTTCGCTGCCAGGTCACCGGCCACCGCGGGGTCGACCGTCACCGCGCCCGCCGGCGCCTTCGCCGGCCCGGCCGCGGGCTCGGCGCACACCCGGGCCACGGACGCGGACGGCGCGGCGGTCGGC
>KL569134.1:11622-12703 GCA_000715635.1 Streptomyces violaceus
GGCTTCGGCCGCGCGCCCGGCGTGCTCTCACAGCCGGTCACCGCCAGCAGGGCCAACGCCAGCGGTGCCGCCGGCCACGCCCAGGGCCGCCACTTGATCCCCACGCGCCCCCCTAGCCGCGGAACTTGAGCACGGTGGTGAACCCCTCCGCGCCGTCGGCGAAGCCGGTGCCGACCAGCGTGGTGGTGGGTTCCTTGCGGCCGAAGCCGGCGGAGTACCAGCCCAGCGGCGGGTCGCTCTCGCCGCGATGGGCCCGCCAGGACAGCTGCCCGGGCAGATCGAGCACCGCGGAGCGGTCCTCGCCGTCCCGGGTCCAGGTGAGCACCGCCCGGTTGCCCACCAGGTCCGCGGCGATCGCCGGGCCGAGGTGGAACGCCAGACACACGGCCCGGCGCGGGCCGTTCCGGCCGTGGACCTCGTCGACCACCCTCAACTCCTGGCTCGCGGCCGTCAGTTCCACCCGGCGGCGGTGCACCGAGCGCTGGTAGCCGTCGTGCTCGGCGCACCAGCGGGCCGTCCCTCCGTCGGAGGCGCCGGATGTGTCCGCGACCAGGACGCGGCTGCGGGCCTGCCGGGTCCACAGGAACGGGCCGCCGGAGACGGACTGGTCACCGCCGTCCAACTGCAGGGTGTTGTGGCCGAGGGTCGACCGGAAGTACCGCCGCCACTCGGGCTGTCCGTGGTAGCAGTACGTCCCCGGGTCGGCGAGCACGTCGACCCCGTCGTGCCGGACCTCCAAGGACAGCGCGTCCGCGTGTGCGTGCGCGGCGATGGACAGGAACCCGTGCGGACCTCCGTCGCAGCGGCACCAGATCTCTCCCGGACCGCGCAGGATGGTCATGCCCGCGTCGGCGAAATGGGCCGGCCGGCTCGCCGGGCGTGCGGTTCCCTTCGTCGCGTACGGCCTGATGAGCGCGGCGAGGAGCGGGGTGCGCACATCGGTGCCGGTCACCGCCGGCCACCAGGCGAGCCGGCCGAACACGGCGTCCCCGGTGGCCAGCAGGGAGGCCCAGCGGTCGGTGCCCGCGCCGTCCACGATCAGACCGTGCCCGTCGTCCGCGTCCCCCTGGCGCGGCGGCCG
>KL569134.1:12938-13956 GCA_000715635.1 Streptomyces violaceus
CGACGCGGGGACCGGCCTGCCTGCGGCATCCGCCTCGGCCACGGCCGCCAGGCCGAGCTCCAGCACCAGTCCGTGATACTCGGTGGCCAGCTCGCGGTTGAGGCCGGAGCCGAAGGTGTTGCTGCGCAGATGCCGCTCCAGCGACCGCAGCGCTTCGGTTCGCCAATGCGCCGAGGAGGGGAACCACCCGAACGCGCAGGCCGCGGCGAACTGCCCGGCGGCCTCGGCGATGACGTGGTTGTTCGCCGAGGACCCCCGGCTGGGGAAGGCGGCCAGCCAGCGCTGGTGGTGCCAGATCTGGTTCAGCGCCACCGGGTTGCCCTCGAAAAGACCGGCCGCGCCCGGCCAGCCGTCGAGCAGCCGGCGGATCCACACCCAGGACAGCAGCCGGATGCCCAGCTCGATGCCGCTGATCCAGTGCACGCCGCGCAGCGGTGGGTTGGCCGTCCACCACGACCGCAGGTGCGCGGCCACTCGCTCGGCGTACCGCTCGTCCCCGGTGATCGCGTAGGCGGCGGCGAGCACGGTGAGGTACTGGTGCCGGGACAGCTCCCAGATCTGCTTGATGTCCCCGACCGCGTCCTCGTCGCGGTACGGCACGTCGAAGGCGTAGCCCCGCGGAGCCCGGCGCCCGGTCTTCGGGTCGTACCACCAGTCCGGGTCGTCCAGGTCGTCGCGGACCACCCCGAAATACTCGGTGTGGCCCGCCATCAGGCGGTCCGCCTCGGCGATGAGACGTTTCGCGGCGTCCGCAGGTATCGCGGCGATCGTCCCTGCGGGCAGTACCGCGGTGAACCGGGCACCGGTCACGCCCGGGCAGTCCGGCCGCGCCGACCGCCACAGCCGCCTGCGCACCGCGTCGCCCGCCCGGCCGCCGACCTCCCGCGGTCCCATCCGGGACAGCCGCCGTAAGTACCAGCCCGGACTCCCCGAGCTCACAGTCATCGCGTCCTCGCCAGCGTCACCGGCGCGCCACCGGCCAGGCCGGCCTGCACGGCGAGGGTGGCCGACGTGGTGG
>KL569134.1:14174-14698 GCA_000715635.1 Streptomyces violaceus
CCCGCCGGTCCGCACGGCCTTGATGAACGCGGCCAGCTCGGCGTTCTGCCCCTTGTCCCGGGCCTTGGGCAGCCGTGAACTGACCCACCGCTTGCGGCCGACCCCTCCGTCTGCAAACAGCGACGCACGGACGAAGTCGTCGAGCCGCAGCACCTTGCCGTCCGCGACGAGGTCCAGCGTCTCCTTGGGGAAGCCCGGCGCGCCGGTGGTGACGTAGCTGATGGAGGCGGTGGACCCGTCCGGGTAGCGCAGCACGACCTGAAGGTCCTCGTTGCCGGACGTGGCGACCGCGTACACCGACTCCGGGTCGGCCTCGAGCAGCCAGCTCGCCGTGTCGATGAAGTGTCCGCCCTCGCCGGCGAAGCGCGAGCCCTCGGCGCCCTGTCGGAGGTACCAGCTGCCGGGCTGCAGCCGGCCCGCGTTGACCAGGTAGCGCAGGCTCGCCGGACCGGTCCGGGCGCCGAACCGCTTCCTGGCCTCCCGCAACAGCGGCGCGAACCGGCGGTTGAAGCCCACCTGCAGCC
>KL569134.1:14867-15759 GCA_000715635.1 Streptomyces violaceus
GTTGAAGCCCACCTGCAGCCGGTCGTTGCCGGACTCCTCCACCGCCGCGAGCACGCCGGCCAGCTCGTCCTCGGTGAGTGCCAAAGGCTTCTCCACGAACACGGCCTTGCCGGCCAGCAGCGCCCTTCGGGTCAGTTCGGCGTGCGAGCTGTGCCGGGTGACGACGAACACCGCGTCGATGGACGTGTCGCCGAGCACGGTGTCGAGATCGGTGGTCGCCTCGGCGAAGCCGAACTTCCGCTGCGCGTTGGCCGCGGACAGCGCCGTCGTGGTGACGACGGTCGACAGCTCGACGCCTTCGCGCCCTGCCAGGTGCGGCAGCAGCATCGACGTCGCGTAGTTTCCCGCGCCGACGAACGCCAGGCGCACCGGCGCCTTGGCAGCCCGGGCCGGGGTGGACTCTCCGCCGCTGCGTCGCTTCACCGCGGGCACGGTCACCGCCGAGGTCTCCGCCTGCGCCGCCTCCTCCTTCTGTTCGGGGTACCGGAACAGCACGGCCACGGCCTTCAACTCGCCGTCCTTCAGGCTCTGGTACGTCTCCACGGCGTCGTCGAAGTCCGCGACGTGGGAGACCAGCGGCTGCACGTCGACGCGGCCGCGGGCGACGAGATCGAGGAAGCACGCCAGGTTGCGGCGCTCGGTCCAGCGCACGTAGCCGATCGGGTAGTCGCGCCCCTCGAGTTCGTACTCCGGGTCGTAGCGGCCGGGACCGTACGAGCGGGAGAACCGGACGTCGAGCTCCTTCTCGTAATACGCGTTCCACGGCAGGTCCAGACGGCACTTGCCGATGTCGACGACCCGGCCGCGGTCCCGGCTCAGCCGGGCGGCCAGCTCGACGGGCTGGTTGCTGCCGCCGCCGGCGGCCAGGTACACCTGATCCACGCCGTGACCG
>KL569134.1:15922-17377 GCA_000715635.1 Streptomyces violaceus
AGGTACACCTGATCCACGCCGTGACCGCCGGTGAGTTCGGCGACGGCGGCTTCCACGGCCGCGGACGCGGGATCGCCACAGGCCGCGGCACCCAGGCGCTCGGCGAGCTCGCAGCGCACCGGGTCGGGGTCCACCCCGACGACACGGACCCCCGAGGCGGCGAGCAACTGCACCACCAGCTGCCCGATCAGCCCGAGGCCGATCACCAGCGCCACCTCGCCGAGCTGCGGCTCGCCCTGGCGGACGCCCTGCATCGCGATCGAACCGACGGTGCCGAAGGCCGCGTGCCGAGGCGCGAGGCCGTCCGGCACCGGGGCGTACAGGTTCTTCGGCACCCAGTTCAGCTCGGCGTGCAGCGCGTGCTCATTGCCGGCGCAGGCCACGAGGTCGCCGGCCTTCACATCGTCGATCCCGGCGCCGACCTGCTCGACCACCCCGCACAGCGAGTAGCCCAGCGGCGTGTAGGAGTCCAGCTTGCCCATCACCTTGCGATAGGTGGCGGGCACCCCGTTGGTGGCCACGCTCTGCATGACCTTGGCCACCTGGTCCGGCCGTGAGCGGGCCTTGCCGAGCATCGACATGCCGGCCTCGGACACCTTCATCAGCTCGGTCCCGGTGGAGATCAGCGAGTAGGCGGTCCGGACCAGCACACCGCCCGGCTTGCACCCCGGCACCGGCACGTCGAGCACCGCCAGCTCGCCGCTCTTGTAGTTCTGTACAACCTGCTTCACCCGAACTCCTCTGAATTCCTAAGCCGATAACCGAGTGCTCTGACCGGACCCAGAGGTCGCGTCGCGATACCAGTACTCGAGGGTCAGCACATGCCACAGATGCTTGGAGAAGTCCCGCTGCCCGGCGGCGTCCTCGGCGACCATGCGCGCCAGCGCCTCACGGCGCAGGAGCCCGGAGCTGACGAGCACCCCGTCGTTGACCACCTCGCGTACCAGCGGCGCGAGATCCCGGCTCATCCAGGCCCGCAGCGGTGCGCTGAACAGTCCCTTGGGCCGGTAGACGATCTCCCGGGGCAGGACCGCGGTGGCCGCCTCCTTGAGCACGGCCTTGCCCTGGCGTCCGACGATCTTGCGATCGCCGGGCACCGCGAACGCCGCCCGCACCACCTCGACGTCCACGTACGGCACCCGCACCTCGGTCGACGCGGCCATGCTGGAGCGGTCGGTGTAGGCGAGGTTGAGGCCCGGCAGGAACATCCGGGCATCGCCCAGGCACATCCGGTTGACGAAGTCGTCCAGGTCGTTGTCCTGGTAGACGTCCGCGTGCTCGGCCAGCACGTCCTCGACCGTCCCGGCCAGGTCCGGATCGACCAGGGCGAGCAGCTCCTCCTGGTCGTACATGGTGTAGCTGCGCCGGAAGGCGGTCTCCTCCGGCAGATCGGCGAAGGACAGGAACCGCTTGGCGAACCGCACCGACCGGTAGCCCCGGCGGGCGGTGGCGACC
>KL569134.1:17614-19983 GCA_000715635.1 Streptomyces violaceus
GCCAGCCGGTCCACGGCCGCGGACACCGCGCGCCGCAGCGGCCGCGGGACGCGCTGGTAGCGCAGCGCGAGCAGGTTCGCGAGGTGCTTGCGGTAGCCGGCGAACAGCTCGTCGGCGCCCATCCCCGAGAGCATCACCTTGACCCCGGCCTCCCGGGCGGCCTGGCAGATCAGGTACGTGTTGATCGCGGCGGGGTCGCCGATCGGCTCGTCCAGGCTGTACGTCATCTGCGGCAGCAGGTCGAGCACGTTCGGCGCGATCTCGATCTCGTGCAGGTCGACGCCGAACCGCTCGGCGACCTGCCGGGCGTAGCGCAGGTCGTCGGGCATCGCCTCGAACTTGGCGTCCTCGGCGCGGAAACCGATCGTGTACGCGGAGATCCCGGGCTGGTGGCGGGCCGCCAGCGCGGTCAGATAGCTGGAGTCGAGCCCGCCGGAGAGGAAGGTCGCCACGGGGACGTCGGAGAGCAGATGGCGCCGGGTCGACTCCTCGACGATGGCGGCCAGGTCCGGCAGCTCACCGCTGCGGGCCCGCTCCCTGCCCTCGGCGGCGACGTCCTTCAGGTTCCAGTACCGGCCGCGCTCCATCCGGCCGTCGGGACGGCACCTGAGCCAGCTACCCGGCGGCAGCTTCTCCGCCTCACGGAAGGCGCACCGCGAGTCCGGTACCCAGTAGTAGAGGAGCGAGGCCACCAGCGCCCCATGGTCCACCTCCAGCGATCCGCCGGTCGCGGCGGCCAGCGCCTTGAGCTCGGAGGCGAACACCAGGCCCTCGCCGCGCCGGAGCAGGAACAGCGGCTTGATGCCGAGCTGGTCGCGGGCGAGCACCAGCTCGCCGGTCCGCTGTCGAAGATCCCGAACGCGAACATGCCGCGCAGCCGGGGCAGACAGTCCGTGCCCCAGCGCCGCCAGGCCTCCAGCAGCACCTCGGTGTCGGAGGTACCGCGGAAGCGCACCCCGGCGGCCGCCAGTTCGGCACGCAGCTCGGGAGCGTTGTACAGCTCGCCGTTGTACGTCAGGACGAGGCCGTCCGAGACCATCGGCTGGGCGCCGGTCTCGGACAGGTCGATGATGGCCAGCCGGCGGTGCCCGAGGTGCACTTCGCCGTCACCTGCGGGGTGGCCGTACCGGCCCGAACCGTCCGGACCGCGGTGGGCGAGGGTATCGGTGAGCCGGTCGGTCACGACCTTCCCGTCCGGCCAACGGTACGTACCTGCGATGCCACACATGTCCTACCGCGCCTCCTGGTCGTTGTCCGGGACCCGTGCGGCCCACATCGCCGGCTGCTCCGTCCGCCGCCGGCCCTCCCCCACTGCCTGAACGGCGTGGGAGGTACCCCCACCGTTCTGCCGGGCGGGCCGCTCGGTCCGGCCGCGCAGCGCGGTCTGCGGCCCGTCCCACAGCGTGCCGTCGGTCCGGTCACGCGGATCGGGGTCGATCAGCACCACACCGATCACCGGAATGCGCTGGTCCGCGAGCTGTCGTGCCACGGTGTGCAGCCATGCGGCGCTGCCGTGCCCGGCACGCACGACGAGCACGGTCCGGGTGCCGAGGTACTGGAGGTCGGTCCACGCCGTGCCGGGCGCCACCGAGCCGACGCCGAGCCGGAGCTCCTGATGCGACACGTCCGCGGCACGCTCGCCGCTGACCACGGCCGGGTCTCCTGGCTTCGGGCGGCGGTTGGCCAGTTGCCGGCCGGGCAGACCATCGACGATGACCACCGGCCCCTCCGTCGCCAGTGCCCCGGCGAGGTCCAGGGCGATCACGCTCGTGCTGCGCGCACAGCCCAGTTCCAGCAGCGACACCGGTTCGGCGGAGCCGCGCACGCTGCGGGCCAGGGACGCGGTGAGCCGTTCGCGTGCCGCCCGGACCCGTCGGCGCCGCCACAGCCCGGCCGGCCGGCGGGGCAGCTCCGCGATGACCGAGGCGCCGAGGTTCGCCGCGATCTCCCGGCGCAGCACGGGGCGGTCCGCCACCACCGTGCCGACCGCGGCGACCGCGAGCCCGAGTACGAGCCCGAGGACGAGTCCGATCGCGGCGTTGGTGGCGGCGGTTTTGGGCAGGGAGTGCCGCACCGCGTGCGGGGCGTCCACGATCTGTGTGCCGGCGACGAGCTGGGGCGTGCCGATGCGCGCCTCCGCGGCACGCTGGCCGAAGTCGGTGATCCGCGAGGTGAGTTCGGCCCGGCGGGCGAAGAGCGACTCCATGTCCGCCGACGCCTTCGGGTCGCTCTCCGGGGGTCCGTCTCCGATCGCCTTGTTGACCTGGGCGAGTTCGTCCCGCATGCGGTCACGCTGGTCGAGCAGGGTCTTGGCCTCGGCGTTCGCGGCTTCCCGTATCCGCGTCACATGGTCCGCGACGAACGCATCG
>KL569134.1:20216-20519 GCA_000715635.1 Streptomyces violaceus
GGCCAGCGCCTCGGCGCGGGCCACCGCTTGCGCGTCGCTGTCGCCTGCCACAGTGATCTGCAGCAGGTTGTTGGTCAGGCCGACGCCCCCGTAGTCGCGCATGAAGTCCTCCGGTTTCTCCGGGGACGCGAGGGCCTGCAGGGCCTTGCCGGCGATCCGCGTGGTGTGCAGCAGCTCGACGTCGGTGCGGATCAGCGTGCCGGGGTCGTTCGGCTGGTCCTCCTGATGCGCGACCAGCACCTTGGTCACCGCGGTCGGCGGTGGCGGCATGAGGATCGCCACCGCCGCGCCGGCGAGCAGCCC
>KL569134.1:20781-23537 GCA_000715635.1 Streptomyces violaceus
GGGCCCGGACCGTACCGGCCGCGAGGACGATGCCGACGACCTCGTGCCCGGCGTCCGCGCACGCCTCGGCGATGCCGGCGAGCTCCCCCGCGGTCCAGTTGCCCGCGCTGAGCACGACCAGGGCACCGGACTCGTTGTCGCTCTCCGGCACCATCGGCCGGTCCACCGAAACCCCCACCACCCGCAGCAGCGGATCGCTCTCGGCCTCGGCGGCGAGCTGCCCGGCGGCCAGGCGGGCGATCTCGTCACCGTCAGGGACGACGACCAACAGGCCCCGGGGGGCCGATAGTTGGTCCCGGAGCCGGGCGCACACCCGCCGGTAGCGGATCTGCCTGCCGGTCTCGTCGCCGGACGTCTGCGGACCCGGTATGTCCCACCGGATGTCGACGCCCAGCAGCCGGCGGATCCGGGCCCGCGGGTCACGGACTTCCGGCCGGTGCGCGGGCCCTTCATCAGGTACGTCGACGGTGCCCAGCAGCGCCGAGCCCAGCGCCGCGGCGATCTCCGGTTCGGTGCGCAGTCGGCGACTCATCCGCGCGGCGGTGAGATGGCCGATGACCGTGAGCAGGAGGAACAGCAGCGCCCCGGCGACGGTGAGCTGCGTCCTCGTCGGTGGTGCCTCGCCGGCCGGCCGGGCCGCCGGCCCCATGACGACCATGTTGGCCTTGCCGGCAGCCGGGTCGGCCTGGTCCAGCTTGTTGATGGCCTCCTGGAGCGCGGTGCGCAGTTTCGCGAGCTCGGTGCGGGTCTGCACGCTCTCCACGGTCTGCCCCGGATCGGCCGCATCGGCCAGCTCGGTGATGCGGCGGCTGGTCTGCACCACCATCTGCCGCAGTGCCTCGGGCCGCGCCGCCGCATCGGGGTCGGTGTTGTCGCCTGCGATCCGCGCGGCGAATGCGACGAATTGCCGGGCCACCTGGTCGGAGAGCCGCTGCGCGCGCTCCGGGGTGTCGGCCGTGCCCGAGATCTTGATGATGTTCCCGTCGGCGGCCTGGGCGCTCACCCGGTCCCGCAGCTCGCTGCCGCTGACCCCGGTCCAGCCGAGTGTGGCGGCCGCGCGGTCGACCACCACCGAACTGCTCGCGATCTCCGCCTGAGTCAGCAGCTCGCGCTCCTCCCACGCCCCCGGCAGCAGTACCGATGCCGATGTCGTGTAGCGCGGAGGAAACAGCAGAGAGGTGCCGTAGCCGACGAGCGCGCCCACCACGGCGAGGACGATGAGAAGCCGCCCGCGCCGACGGATGATCCGCCAGATCGTGACCAGGCGTATCGTTTCATCGTTCAACGGTGCGGCCTCTTCCCTGCCTGGTACGGGTCGCTCCCGACACGGGAGCGTGGTCACGGCAGGCAGCGGCGTAGGCGGCGAGCAGCGACGCTTGCGAGTTCCGCCAGGAGAGCGGCCCGCTGATCCGCTCCTGGCCGATCTTGCCCATCCGGGCCCGCTGCTCCGGATCGTCCAGCAGCAGCGTGATGAGCCGGGCGAACTCGGCCTCGTCATTGGCGGGCGCGTAGACGGCGGCTTCACCGGCGGAGACCCGCGCCTCCCGGAGGTCGAACGAGACGATCGGCCGGCCCATCACCATGTACTCCAGGACCTTGTTCATGGTCGACACGTCGTTGAGCGGATTGCGCGGGTCGGGGGAGAGGCACACGTCCGCGGTGGACAGGTAGCGCACCAGGTCGGCATCCGGAATGCGCCCGGTGAACCGCACCTGCTCCGAGAGTCCGAGCCGCCGGGACAGTTCCACCATCGCGTCGAAGGCGTCGCCCGCGCCGACGAACACCGCATGCCAGTCGGTCCGCCCGAGGTCGTCGCGCAGCTTCGCGAGGGCCCGCAAGGCGTAGTCGACGCCGTCCTGCGGGCCCATGACGCCCAGGTAGCACAGCAGATGAGGCTTGCCGCGCTTCAGCTCCGGCTCGGGCGGTACGGGGTGGAACCGGTCGATGTCGGGCGCGCTGCGCACCACGAAGACGTCCTCCCGCCGCCGGCCGCCACGGCGCACCGCGACGTCCCGGTAGCTCTCGTTCGTGGCGAGCACGACGTCCGCGGCCCGGTAGGTCAGCCGCTCCAGCGCGCACACGGCGCGGTAGAGCAGATCCTCGCCGCGGTCGAACCGGGACAGGTACAGCTCGGGTACCAGGTCGTGCTGGTCGAAGACGAACCGCGCGCCGCGCCTCTTCATCCACAGTGCGGGCAGGAACAGCAGGTCGGGCGGGTTGCAGGCGTGGACCACATCGACCGGGCCGACCTTGCGGGCGAGCCGGACCGTATGCCACAACGCCGATCCGTACTCCCGCAGATAGCCGGCCGGCCCTCCGGTGGCCGCGCGCAACGGGTAGCGGTGGATCCGCACCCCGTCGATCTCCGCCTCCGGCTCCGTGTCCCGCTTGTCCCCCCGGGGACAGATGACGTGCACCTCCCAGCCCGCGTCGCGCAGCGTCGTGCACTCCTGCCACACCCGCCGGTCGAACGGCACGGACAGGTTCTCCACCAGGATCAGCGCGCGCCTGTCCGACCGGTCGCCGCCGGCTGTGTCATCAAACGATGTGTTACCAAGCAAGGCCCACGTACCCCGGTTCGGTCTGACGCGCCTCGGCGTCGGGAAGGCGGATGAGGTCGACGATCACCGGACCGTCGCCATGGGGCAGCGCCGACAGCACGGCCGGATCCCTGGTCCCGACCAGGCACACCTCGGCGTGCTCGAGCACCTCGTCGACGGAGTCCGCGAGCAGCTGCGCGAGGTGCGGCAGCCGGG
>KL569134.1:23768-27854 GCA_000715635.1 Streptomyces violaceus
GCGGCAGCCGGGTCTCGATGTACTCGCGGTTCGCGCCGATCAGCCGGGAGAGGCTCACGTTGGCGTCGTGGATCTTCAGGTCGTACCCCTTGCCGAAGAGCCTCTCCGCCAGCTCGACGAGCGGGCTCTCGCGGAGGTCGTCGGTGCCGGGTTTGAAGGACAGCCCGAACAGGCCCACCCGACGCTTGCCGGTGCGCTCGACCAGTTCCACCGCGCGCTGCAGATGGTCGGAGTTGGAGGGCAGCACATGGGCGAGGATGGGCACCGAGACGTCGGCCCGCTGCGCCGCGTGGACCAGGCTGCGCAGGTCCTTGGGCAGGCAGGAGCCACCGAAGGCGAAGCCGGGCCGCAGGTAGGCGGGGCTGATGTTCAGCTTGCGGTCGGCCAGGAACACGTCCATCACCTGGTGTGAGTCCACCCCGAGTGCCTGGCACACCGCGCCCAGCTCGTTCGCGAAGCCGATCTTGAGGCCGTGGAACGCGTTGTCCGCGTATTTGATCGCCTCGGCCGTCGGGACCGGCACCCGGAACACCTCGCCGGGCAAGCCGTCGTACAGCGCCGTCACCGCATCGCCGCTTGCCGGGTCGAGCTCGCCGATGACGGTCTTGGGCGGGTCGAAGAAGTCCCGCACGCTCGTGCCCTCGCGCAGGAACTCCGGGTTGACCGCGACCCCGATGTCCACCCCGGCCGTGCCGCCGACGTACTTCTCCAGGATCGGCACCAGCAGGTTCAGGCAGGTGCCCGGGAGCATGGTGCTGCGGAACACGACGGTGTGCCGGCCCCCCTGCTTGGCCCCCTCGGCCAGCGCGGCGCCGATCTCCTCGGTGACCCGCTCCAAGTACGCGGTGCACAGGCTGCCGTTGGGCTCCGACGGCGTGCCCACGCAGACCAGCGACACCTCGCTGCCCATGATCGCCTCGCGGACGTCGCCGGTGGCGCGTAACGCCCCGGTCCGGACGACCTCGGCGATGAGCTCGCCGATCCGCTCCTCGACCACGGGGGCCTTGCCGCCGTTGACCAGGTCGACCTTCACCTGGTTCACGTCCACCCCGATGACCTCGTGACCCATGCTGGCCAGGCACGCGGCCGACACACAGCCCACGTAGCCGAGCCCGAAAACGCTGACTCTCATGACCCGTTCCTCCCCCCAGGCAGGCCGTCCCGGCCTGCGGTCCGCGCGCCGGGACCGTTGAGCAGTCCCGCGCGCATCAGTAGGCCCCCTGGCCGTGGAGCACCGCACGCAGTGTCTTCCACAAGATCACTGTGTCCAGGGCGAGCGACCAGTCCTCCACGTACCGCAGGTCCAGCCGGACCGCCTCCTCCCACGACAGGTCGCTGCGTCCGCTGATCTGCCACAGGCCGGTGAGTCCGGGCTTGACGAGCAGCCGCCGCCGGATGTCCGGGCCGTACGCGGCGGACTCCTCCGGTAACGGAGGCCGCGGGCCGACGAGCGACATCGATCCGGTGAGCACGTTGAAGAGCTGCGGGAGCTCGTCGAGCGAGTACCGGCGCAGCACCGCTCCCACCCGGGTCACCCGCGGATCCCGGTGGAGCTTGAACAGCAGGCCGGCGCCCTCGTTGCGGTCGGCCAGCTCGGCACGTGCCCCGTGCGCCCCGGCGACCATGGTGCGGAACTTGAGAATGGTGAACTCGCGGCCGTCCTTGCCGACCCTGCGCTGGCGGTAGAACACCCCGCCCCTGCTGTCCACCAGCACGAGCAGCCCGACGAACACCATCAGCGGCGCGAACAGCACCAGCAGAAACGTTGCGCCTATCCGGTCGACGACCCCTTTGACCGCCCGGCGGCCCCCGGTGAAGGCCGGCATGCTGACCCGCAACAGCGGGATCCCGAGCACCGCGTCGATGTGCAGCCGCGGGCCGGCCACCTCCATCAGCACGGGGGCCACGACCATCTCGGCGTCGCTGCCTTCGAGGTTCCAGGCCAGACGCTGCAGCCGGTCCGGTGACCAGTGCGGGTCCGGTGTGATCGCGACTACACGGTAGCCGTCGCGGCGGACGTGGCCCGCGACGTCCGCCAGTCGGCCGACGACCGGTACTCCGTCCAGTTGGTCACCGTCGAGCCCGAGACCGTCCGTCGTGCACACCGCGTCCACCCGCCAGCCGAGGTGCGGGAACTTGCGGGTCCGGGTGATCAGGTCGTGCACGGTGGCCGGGCTCCCGGCGGCGAGCACCGGTCTCAGGCACCGTCCTTCCTTCCGCTGCTTGTGCAGCCAGAGGCGGAGCAGATACCGCGCGGTCATGGTGACGAGCGCGATCGCGGGGATCGCGACGAAGATCCAGAGCTTGATGTTGCGCGAGGTGAGGGCAATGCCGCCGAGCGCCAGTACGACGGTCGCCGCGAACAGTGAGCGTCCGAGCCGGCGGAATTCCTCGGCGCCCTGGCCGAGCACGGCCGGAGCCCACGACCGGCTCACCGCAAGCGCCCCCAGCACCAGCAGCTCGGTGCCGAATGCGAGGATTCCCCACTTCTCATGCCAGTTGGCCGCGTCCCGCGCCCCGAAGAAGTTGCCGATCGCCGCCACCACGAAGGCGGTGGCCACGGTATCGCTGGTGATCACGGTACGGCGGTACCGCTGCTCCCAGTCGATCGCGGGCTGGTTGATCGCCCCGTCCGCCAGACGCCCGCGCGCTGACGGATACGGGCTGGCTAATCCCCCTTGCCGCACAGAACCCCCCAGGTCCCCAGTGGTTCGACGTATTCGCCCGACACCGTGCCTCCCCCCGGGGGCCCCCGCCCCCCGCACTGTCCTCCCCCAGGGAGGCCCCCGCCTCCCTCGTCGTGCGCATGACATCCCAGGTAGTGCAGAACTTCGGTGGTGCCTGAACAACCCGCCCTGGCGACAGCGGACTCGCCTGTCCTGCCGGCTTTCCGTAGCGCCGGACCTATAGATCATTAAGGGTCGCCTCGTGCCCGAACAGCTGAAGCACGGTCAATCTAGACCATCGGGGCCAGTATGGAGAGAGGGTGTGTGCAATTTGTGTTCAAGCTTTGAGGGTGGATGCATCGATCGGTGACCGCTGGTCGAACCTGATACCGAGGAGGACTGCTGATGCGCAGCGTGACCTATTCGATGAACGTCTCACTCGACGGCTACATCGTCGGGCCGGACGGCGGCTTCGACTGGACGGTGCCCGACGAGGAGGTCTTTCGCTTCTGGATCGACGAGATCCGAGAGGTCGGCGTCCACCTGTTGGGACGACGGCTGTACGAGACGATGCTGTACTGGGAGACCGCCGACCAGGATCCCTCGCTCGACGACTCAGGGCTCGAATGGGCCGCGCTCTGGAACCCGCTCCCCAAGGTGGTGTTCTCCACCACGCTGTCGACGGTGCAGGGCCAGGCCCGCCTGGCCTCCGGGGGCGTGGCGGAGGAGATCGAGCGGTTGCGAGCCGAGCCGGGGGAGGGCGACATCGCGATCGGCGGCGCGACTCTCGCCGCCGAGGCGGCCGGGGCGGGACTGATCGACGAGTACCGGGCCGTGGTCTACCCGGTGCTGGTCGGCGGTGGCATCCCGTTCTTTCCCCGGAACGAGCGCCGGGTGGATCTCGAACTCGTCGAGACCCGCACCTTCAACTCGGGAGTCGTCTACCTCCGCCACCGCGTGGCGCGCTAGCAGGCTCCACCCCCGGCATCACCGCCGTCCACCTTCCGGAAGGCCGGCAGGACGCGGACGTCAGGCCCCGCGCAACCGCTCGATGACCGGCGCGAACGCCTCCATGTACGGCTCCAGGACGGTCAGGTACGTGAAGCCGTAGCGCTCGCGCCGGGCCAGGACCTGGGCGGTGATCTCCTCCGTCGTGCCGACCAGGGTCACGGGAAGGTCCAGTACCTCATCCGCCGTCAGGCCCGGTACGCGTTCCAGCAAGGGCTGGACGGCGGCCTCGCGGTCCTCGGTGCCGATCACCACCTGCACGAGCAGGTTCAGCTCGGCCGGCTCCGCGCGGCCCTCCGCGAACTTCAGATACCGTGCCACGCGCTCTTCGAGCTCGTCCGCGCTGATCGGCGTCAACTGCCCGGTGGTGCTGCCGGGAGCCGTGCGCGCACCGGTGAACGCCGCTGTGTCG
>KL569134.1:28127-37008 GCA_000715635.1 Streptomyces violaceus
GCGGCACCCGCGGCCGCTGCGCCGCCCGCGGCTGGTGCTCCTCGGAGGCCAGCAGGCGCTCCAACTCCTCTATGGTGCGCCGCAGATGGTCCACCCGCTCGCCCGGAGAGCCGAACGGCAGCCCCGCCGACTCGTGCTCGTCCCGCGCGTAGCCGGTGCCTATCCCGAGCTCCAGGCGCCCGCCCGTCAGCGCGTCCGTCGTCGCCACCTCGCGGGCCAGGAGCGCCGGGTTCCAGAAACCCGCGTTGAGCGTGAAGGTGCCGAGCCTGGGCCGCTCGGTCGCCTCGGCCGCCGCCACCAGCGCCGGGAAGGGCGCGGGCATGCCCAGATGGTCGGGGACGAGGATCACGTCGTAGCCGAGCTCCTCGGCCCGGCGGCATTTGGCGCGCCACTCCTCGCCGGGGGCGGCCGTGAGCATGTTGATTCCGAAACGGAACGGGCGCGGCATGAACTCTCCTCACCGAGAGGGGACTTGAGTGACTGCCGCGATTCCATCATTCGTGCGCGATGGCCGCCAGTACATTCATGCGGGATGCACGCAACGCCGGCAGCAGCGCCGCCACCACGCCCACCACCGCCGAGCCGATCACCACCGCGACGATCGTGCCCCAGGGGATCGCGAGGGCCGTCATGCCCTGGAGCGCCAGCACCTGATGCGTGCACACGCCCCACACCAGCCCCAGCGCGAGCCCCAGGACCGCGCCGAACACCGCGATCACCACCGACTCCAGCCGGATCATCCGCCGCAGCTGACGCCGGGCCAGCCCGATCGCCCGCAGCAGCCCGATCTCCCGGGTGCGCTCGACGACCGACAGGGCGAGGGTGTTGACCACGCCCAGCACCGCGATGATGATCGCCAGCCCCAGCAGCGCGTACACGAGGTACAGCAGGACGGCGATCTGGTCGTGCACCAGCTGCTTGTAGTCGGCCAGGTCCCGCACCTGCACCTGCGGGTACGGATCCAGGGTCCGCTCCAGGTTCGCGCGCAGGTCGTCGTCGCTCGTGCCGGGGGCGGCGTTGACGTACAGCGCGGAGTCCTGCCCGCCCGGCGCGTACCGCTCCAGGGTGGCGAGCCCGAAGTAGAGACCGCCCTGGGTGCCGAACCCCTCGGCGGAGTCCTGGTCGGTGAGGGCCCCGACCTTCATCTCGGCCGAACGTCCGCCCTGGAACTCCACCGGGACGGTGCTGCCCACCCGCACGCCGTGGTCGCGTGCGAAGTCCCGGTCCATGGCCAGGCGCCCGTCCGCCAGCGCCGCCGCGGAGTCCCCTCGCACATACGTGATGTTGGCGACCTCGTCGAGCCGCGGATCGTAAGCCGCGGCGGTCGTCTCCACGCGGTCGCCGTCCGGAAGCCGCACCGCGACCGGTGTGAACCTCCCCCGTACGACCAGGCCCACGCCGTCCGTGTCGCGCACCTCCTCGGTGACCTCCTTGGGGAACGGCAGGAAGTTGGTGTTCTGGATCACGAAGTCGGCGCCCAGCGTCTTGTCGATCTGCTGGTCGAACGACCTGGTCATCGAGGCGCTCGCCACCGACATTCCGCCGACCAGGGCGAGACCCACCATCAGGGCCGCCGCGGTGGCCCCCGTACGGCGGGGATTGCGCAGGGCGTTGCGCTGGCTCATCCGGCCGATCGACCCGAACAGCGCCGGGAAGGCCGCGCCGAGCACGCGGATCACCGGGCGCACCAGCAGCGGGCCGGCGATCACGGTGGCGATCAGGGTCAGGACGACACCCAGCCCCAGCAGCGACGCCGCCGACGAGGTCCGGGTCGCCGCAGCGCACCCCGCGAGCGCCGCCGCCCCGGCCGCCCCGACGACCGCGCCCGCCACCGCGCGCATCCGCAGCGGCCGGCCCACCCCGGCGACCTCGGCGTCCGAGAGCGCGGCCATCGGCGAGACCCCCGCGGCCCGCCGCGCCGGGAGATACGCGGCGACGAAGGTGACCCCGAGGCCGACGACGTACGCCGTCACGGGCGTCACCCAGCCGATGACCATCTCGCCGGCGTCGATGTTCATGCCGAGCAGGCCCATCAGCTCGATGAGCCCGGCCGCCAGCCCGATCCCGGCCGCGAGCCCCAGCGTGGAGCCGACAAGGCCGAGCAGGAGGGCCTCGACGAGGACCGAGCGGCGGACCTGGCGGCGGTCGGCGCCGAGCGCGCGCAGCAGCCCCAGCTCGCGGGTGCGCTGGGCGATGAGCATGGAGAAGGTGTTGACGATCAGGAACACGCCCACCAGCACGGCGATCCCGGCGAACCCGACCATCACGTATTTGATGACATCCAGGAATCCGCCGAGCTGCTCGACGTCCGACTCGGCCTGCTCGCCGGCCGTCCTGAAGTCGTAGGTGTGCGCGCCCAGCGCGGCGGCCACGCGCTGCTTGAGCTGCGCGTCGCTGACCCCGTCGGCGGCGTCGACCGAGATGCTGGTGGCGCCCCCCGGGCTGCCCAGCAGTTTCGTCTGCGCGGTCCGGGTGTCGAAGAAGACCAGGGCCGCGCCCGGGTTGGTGGTCGTGAACGTGACGATGCCGACGACCCGGACCTTGAACGACCCGGGCGGCGCGATCACGGTGAGGGTGTCCCCGATGCGCACGTCCTTGCGGCCGGCGGTCTCCGAGTCGAGCAGCGCCTGGGCGGGCCCGCGCGGGGCGTGACCGGAGGTCAGCTCCACGGGGCTGCGCTCGGTCGGGTTCCAGGCGGTGCCGAGCGTGGGCGCCCCGGTGGTCGGTCCCACCGGCTCGTTGTCCTCGTCGGTGACCGTGAGGCCGTCCACGTCCACCTCGGCCCGTGCCGCCGCGACCCCGTCGACCTGCCGCACGCGTGCGGCGAGCGTGGCCGGCAGGGTGGCCGTCCGGCCGGAGGGCACCGCCTCGTCGAGGTCCTCCTTCGGGCTGACCGTGACATCGGCCGCGGTGGAGGCGAACAGCCGGTCGAACGTACGGCTGACCGTGTCCGAGAAGATCAGGCTGCCCGCGACGAACGCGACGGACAGCAGGACGGCGAGCGCGGAGAGCAGCAGCCGCCCCTTGTGCGCCAGGAAGCTTCTCAGGGTCGCCTTGAGCACGGGTCAGTTCTCCTCGGCGGACGGGGCGTCCTCGAACCGGGTGCGGATCGTGTCGAACCTCTTCATGCGTTCCAGCACGGCCTCCGCAGTCGGCCGGGGCATCTCGTCCACGATCCGCCCGTCCCCGAGGAAGAGCACCAGGTCCGAGTGGGCGGCGGCGCCCGGATCGTGGGTGACCATGACGACCGTCTGGCCCAGCTGGTCCACCGCCTCGCGCAGAAAGCCGAGCACCTCCAGACCGGCGCGCGAGTCGAGGTTGCCGGTCGGCTCGTCCGCGAAGATCAGCTCGGGCCGCGAGGCCAGGGCCCGCGCACAGGCCACGCGCTGCTGCTGGCCCCCGGAGAGCTGCGACGGCCGGTGACTGAGCCGGTCCCGCAGGCCCAGGGTGTCGATGACCTGGTCCAGCCACTTCTCGTCGGGTTTCCTGCCCGCGATGTCCATGGGCAGGGTGATGTTCTCCAGCGCGTTCAGCGTCGGGATGAGGTTGAACGACTGGAACATGAACCCGATCCGGTCCCGGCGCAGCCGCGTCAGCTCGCGCTCCTTCAGCCCCGTGATCTCCGTGTCGCCTAGCCAGACCTGGCCGGCCGAGACGGTGTCGAGCCCCGCGAGGCAGTGCATCAGCGTGGACTTCCCCGAGCCCGACGGCCCCATCACCGCGGTGAACCGCCCGCGCGCGACATCCACGTCCACCGAGTCGAGCGCGAGCACGGTCGTCTCGCCCGAGCCGTACGCCTTGGTCAGACCGCGGGCGCGGGCCGCGATCCCGTCGGCCGACGCCAGGCCGGGGGCATGCTCCGCAGCAGGTGTGGACAAGGCCGCCTCCTCGGGGTGGATGCCCGGACTTCGTCGTCTTGCCCGAGGGTAATGTGACGCGGCCCACACTCGGTATCCTCCGCGAGTCGGAGTCCCGGCCTTGCCGGTGCTAGCACTCACGCGCTAGCGTCAAGGTATGGCGAAGACCCAGCTGAACGTGCGAGTCGACGAGGGCACCGCCCGAGCCGCCCGCGAACGCGCCCTGGCCCGCGGCATGAGCGTCAACCGCTACATCGAAGAGCTGGTCAGACAGGACACCGGCGAGGTGGGCCACACCTTCGTGGAGGCCGCCGCCGACTTCATGAAGCAGTACGAGTCCGTCTTCGCCGACGAATTCGGCGTCGATCGTGAGGGCACGCGCGAAGGTCGTCACTGATCCCTTGAACAACCTCGAGATCGACCTTGCCTGGCTGCTGATGCTCGCCGAGCACAAGACCCCCGGAGACCCCCAGGTCACCGACTGGGGCGCCCTCGTCGCCGCCGTCGCACGCCACCAGGCCGCCATATTCGACGTCCCCGTCTACGACAGCCCGCACGCCCGCGCCGCAGCGCTGCTCCAGCTCCTGATCCACGTCCCCGCGCTGGAGCGCTCCAACGCCCTGTTCGCCTCCGCCGTCGCCTACGCCTATCTCGTGGCCAGCGGCGCCAAGGTCGTCACCTCGCCCGAGCAGGTCCGCGACCTCGCCAAGCTGGTCAAGAGCGGTGAGGCATCCCTGCGGGACATCGAGCAGGAGCTGCGGCAGTGGAGCCTGTGACGGGGTGACTAGCCGCCGAGCGGGCGGAACGCCGTGCCCAGCACGCAGTACGAGGCGGGCAGGGTCGGCCCCTGTTCCGGCATCAGCACCTGCCGGTAGGGGCCGAGTTCGAAACCGGCGTCCCGCAGCGCCCGCACCGGCTCCCGCGACAGATGGCAGCCCCCGTTCAGCACCGGCCACACCGTCCGGTCCAGCGCGCGCTGGCTGAAGGTCATCACCCGGCCGCCACCCCGGCCGTGCTCGAAGAACCGCACCTCGCCGCCCGGCCGCAGCACCCGCCGGAGCTCCCCGAGCGCCCGGGGCACGTCCCGCACACTGCACAGCACCAGCGACACCACCGCCGCGTCGAAACCCTCGCTCTTGACCGGCAGCGCCTCGGCCGCACCCGGCACCACGTCCACCGGCACCTCGGAGCGCAGGGCGGCCTCCACGGCCAGCTGCCGCAGCCGCCGCTCCGGTTCGATGGCCACGACCTCCGAGACGGTGCCCGGGTAGTGCGCGAAGTTCAGCCCGTTGCCCGCGCCGATCTCGAGCACCCGCCCGGACAGCCCGTCGAGCAGTCTCTCGCGCACCCTGCCCATGCCCATCCGGGTCTCGGCGGCGACGCTGATCCGGGCGTAGCAGCGGGCGAACAGCGGATGGTGCACGGCATCCCGTGGCACCTTGCCGGAGCGGAGCGGCATGGGGACCTCCCTGCTAGGCGGACCTACCAGGATTGTCCCCCGAGGGGCCCCGGCGCACCCCTGCCGCCGACAACTCGACTAGCCCAGACGGACCCGGCCGAGCACCGGAAGATGATCACTCCCGGTCGCGTCCAGGGCGGACACCTCCGTCACCTCGGCTCCTCTCCCCAGCACCTGGTCGATCCGCGTCACCGGGAAAGAGGCCGGCCAGCTGAACGCGAACCCCGTGGGAGGCGCGTCCAGTTGGGAGGTGAGCGGTCCGAGGCCCCGGTCCCGCACCGTGCCGTTGAGGTCGCCCACCACCAGGAGCCGGCCGGCCGGGTCGTCCGCGATCCGTGCCCCGAGCAGTGCCGCGCTCTCGTCACGGGCCGCCGACGCCAGGCCCGTCGGGCCCAGCCGGACGGACGGCAGATGGACCACATACACCGCGACCGCTCCGCCGGGCGCGGACACCGTGGCCCGCAGGCCGCGCTGCCAGCTCTCCGGAAAGCCCCCGGGCCGGATGTCCACGGGCCGCACGTCCGACAGGGGCCAGGCCGACCACAGACCCACCGTGCCGTGGACCGCCCGGTGCGGCCGGGAGGCGCCCAGGACGTCCTGGTACGCGGGCCGTGCGGCAGGCGTCAGTTCCTCGACGGCCACCAGCTCCGCACCCGTGGCGAGAAGAGCCCGTGCGGTGCCGGAACGGTCGGCGTTGTCATCGGCCACGTTGTGCTGGACCACCGTCAGGTCGTACGACTCCGTCGGCGAGGAGAACCACAGCCCGCCGAACATCCAGAACCAGACGGCCAACGGCGCCAGGCAGGCGAGCAGCCCCGCCTTCGACCGCCTGAGCGCGGCGAGGCAGCCGAGCAGAGGCACGGCCACGCCCAGCCACGGCAGGAACGTCTCCAGGAGGCTTCCGAGCCGCCCGACCCCGTTGGGCACGGCGGAGTGCAGAGCGAGCAGGCCGGCGACGCCGACGGCGCCCGCGACGAGCCAGGCGTCCCACGACCGCCCGCCTCTCACCCGCACTCCTAGCCGAGTTCCGACGCCAGCACCGCGGCGGCCCCGGCCACCAGCGGGTTGTCGGCCAGGGCGTCCTCCTCCGGCTGGGTGGTCAGGACGGACATCACGATCGGCGGACCGTCCGGCGGCCAGGTGATGCCCACGTCGTTGTTGGTGCCGTACCGTCCTCCGCCGGTCTTGTCGGCGACCAGCCAGTCGGCGGGCAGCGCCTTGCGGAACTTCTCGTCGCTGGTGGTGTTGCGGAGCAGCCAGTCCGTGAGCCGCGCGCGGTCCCGGGGCTCCAGAGCGTCGCCGAGCACCAGACGGGCGTAGGCCAGGCCGATGGCGCGCGGGGACGTCGTGTCGGTCACGCGCCACGGTTCCGCACTGTTGAGTTCGGGCTCCCAGCGGTCCAGCCGGGTGACCGGGTCACCGTTCGAGCGGCAGAAGCGCGTGACGGCGGTCGGCCCGCCCAGCTCCACGAGCAGCAAATTGCCCGCGGTGTTGTCGCTGAAGCGGATGGTGGCGTCGCAGAGTTCGCCGACGGTCATGCCGGTCGCGACGTGCTTCTCGGTGACGGGGGAGTACCCCGACTTCGTGACGTAGTCCTGGGTGTAGTGGATGTGCTTGGCCAGGAACTCGCCGTCGCGGTCGAGATCGCGCAGGACGGCCGCGGCGGCCAGCGCCTTGAACACCGAGGCCATCGGGAAGCGTTCGTCCGCCCGGTAGGCCACGGTCCGGCCCGTGCGCAGATTGCGGGCGTAGACGCCCAGCCGCGCGGTGTGCTCCTGTTCGAGCTCCCTCAGCCGTGCGGTGACGCCGCCCGTACCGGGTAACGCGTGGGCCGTGCCGCCGCCGAGCGAGAGAGCGGCGGCGGCACCCACGGCGAGGGCCGTGCGGCGGGACGGGCGTGAGTGTGTCGCGTGCAAGGCGTTCCCTTCAGAGGTGATCACGTACGTAGTTCAACACGCGATCACGTCCCCGCCGGTTTCACCGCGCGCCTGCCGGGACTCAGGACGCCCGGGGCGCCTCTCGCACCCGGAACGCCTCCGCGTCCCACGTACCGTCCAGGCGCGGTGCCAGCCAGTGCGGCGCGGCCGACCGGAAGGCGGCGGGGGAGAGGGCCCCGCTGCCGGCGGGAACGGAGCCCAGCAGCGGCGCCCCGGCCACGTCCGGCAGGTCCGCGAGATTGCAGCGCGCGGCGAGATCCGGGGCCGCGGGCCAGCTCCCGATCACGATGCCGGCCAGATCCAGCCCACGGGAGCGGAGTTCACGCGCTGTCAGCTCCGTCGTGTTCAGGGTGCCGAGTCCCGCCGGCGCCACGACCAGCACCGGCGCCGACAGCAGCCGGGCCGCGTCCGCCAGGGTGCCGCCGGCCGCGTCGAACCGTACGAGCAGTCCGCCCGCCCCCTCGACCAGCACCAGGTCGTGCTCGGCGGCCAGCTTGGCGGCGGCCTCCGCGATCTCGTGCGGATGCACCGGCGCGCGACCGGCCCGGCGGGCGGCCGTGGCCGGCGCCAACGGCTCGGGATACCGGGCGAGTTCGGCCGTCGTCACGGCGCCCGCGAGACGCGCGACCTCGGCGGCGTCCCCCGGCTCGTCCGGCCGTACGCCCGTCTGCGCGGCCTTCAGCACGGCCACCGAACGGCCGGCCGCGCTCGCCGTCGCGGCGACGGCGGCGGTCACGACCGTCTTGCCGACCTCCGTGCCCGTGCCCGTGATCACCAGTACCGTCATGTCATCCCTCCCGCGCCGCCGCGCACACCGCCCGCGCGATCCGCGCCACGTCCGCGTCGCCCGTGACGTACGGCGGCATCGTGTAGATCAGATCGCGGAACGGCCGCAGCCACACGCCCTCGCGTACGGCCGCCTCCGTGGCCGCCTTCATGTCCACGGCGTGGTCCAGCTGCACGACCCCGATCGCGCCGAGCACCCGCACGTCCGTCACCTGCGGCAGGTCCGAGACGGCCGAGAGCCCGTCCCGCAGCCCCGCCTCGATCCGCTTGACCTCCCCGGAGCCAGTCCTGGCCGAGCAGCAGCTCGATCGAGGCACAGGCCACGGCCGCGGCCAGCGGATTGCCCATGAAGGTCGGGCCGTGCGCGAGCACCGGCACCTCGCCCCGCGAGATCCCGTCGGCCACCCGCGCGGTGCACAGCGTCGCCGCCATGGTCAGATAGCCGCCGGTCAGCGCCTTGCCCACGCACAACACATCCGGTGTCACGGCCGCGTGCTCCGCCGCGAACAGCGCGCCCGTACGGCCGAACCCGGTCGCGATCTCGTCGAACACGAGCAGCACGTCGTGCGCGTCGCACGCCTCGCGCAGCACCCGCAGATACGCGGGGGAGTGGAACCGCATCCCGCCCGCGCCCTGCACCACCGGCTCGACGATCACCGCGGCCAGCTCGTCGGCGTGCCGCTCGACCATCGTGCGCAGGTGCTCGGCGTACGCCTCGCCGTACTCGGCAGGCGGCGGGTCCGCGAACACCTGACGCTGGAGCACCCCGGTCCACAGCTCGTGCATCCCGCCCTCGGGATCACACACCGACATCGGCTGCCAGGTGTCGCCGTGGTAGCCGC
>KL569134.1:37251-37386 GCA_000715635.1 Streptomyces violaceus
TGTATAAGAGACAGTCCCAGCGAACGCCAGTACTGCAGGCACATCTTGACCGCGACCTCGACCGACACGGATCCGGAGTCGGCGAGGAAGACGTGCTCCAGGCCTTCGGGAGACATGTCGACAAGAAGCTTCGCC
>KL569134.1:37634-38600 GCA_000715635.1 Streptomyces violaceus
GCCGTACGGCGGGCTCGTGGGTGAGCCCGCCGAACATCACATGGCTCATCCGCTCCAGTTGCCCGCGCGCCGCCTCGTTGAGCACCGGGTGGTTGTAGCCGTGGATCGCCGACCACCAGGACGACATGCCGTCGACCAGCTCTCCCGAGCCGTCTGCGAGCCGCAGCCGCACCCCGCTCGCCGACTCCACGACGAGCGGTTCCTGCCGTCCGGGCATCGGGCCGTACGGATGCCACACATGCCGCCGGTCGAGTTCCAGCAGCTCGGGCACCGTCAGCTCAGGCATTGGGCGCGAGGTCCGTTCCGGCGCCCCGGCGGCGGACGGCGACCAGGTCGGTACGGGCATCGGCGGCCGTAGGGGGCTCGGAGACCTCGGGGGCGGCATCGGCGGAACCGCAGCCTCCGCCCCCCTCGGAGCCACAGACCCCGCCGGCGTCGTGACAGCCGCCGGACCGGTGCTCGGGCAGCGTCACCTGGTCGGTGCCCTCCACCTCGAACCCGGCGTCCGCGATCATCTCGAGATCGGCCTTGCCCGCCTGGCCCTCGGTGGTCAGGTAGTCGCCGAGGAAGATCGAGTTGGCCAGGTGCAGGGCGACCGGCTGCATCGAGCGCAGATGGACCTCCCGGCCGCCCGCGATGCGCACCTCGACGTCCGGGCACACGAAGCGCACCATCGCCAGGATCCGGAGGCAGCGCTGCGGGGTGAGGTTCCACTCCTTGGCCAGCGGGGTGCCTTCGACCGGGATCAGGAAGTTGACCGGAACCGAGTCCGGGTCCAGCTCGCGCAGCGAGTAGACGACGTCCACCAGGTCCTCGTCCGACTCGCCCATGCCCGCGATCAGCCCGGAGCAGGCGGAAAGACCTGCCGCGTGCGCCTTGCCGACCGTGTCCACGCGGTCGGCGTAGGTGTGCGTGGTCGTGATCTCCCCGTACGTCGCCTCGGACGTGTTGAGGTTGTGGTTGGAG
>KL569134.1:38843-40686 GCA_000715635.1 Streptomyces violaceus
CATCAGAGATGTGTATAAGAGACAGACCCGTCGGAGAGCAGCCCGAGGCAGGCGCACACCTCGACGCCCTCGTTGCTCTCCTTGATCGCCTTGATCGTGTCGGAGACCCGGTCCACGTCCCGGTCGGTCGGGCCGCGCCCGCTGGCCACCAGGCACACGCGCTTGGCGCCCCCGGCCACACCGGCCGCCGCCGCGTCGGAGGCCTGGTCGGGTTTGAGCCAGGTGTACTTCAGGATCCCGGCCTGGGAGCCGAGCCGCTGCGAACAGTAGGAGCAGTCCTCCGGACAGAGGCCGGACTTCAGGTTGACGAGATAGTTGAGTTTCACCCGTCGGCCGAACCAGTGCCGGCGCACCTTCCCGGCCGCGGCCACCACATCGAGCAGGTCGTCGTCGGACGTCCCGAGGACGGCGAGTGCCTCTTCACGGGTCGGCAGCTCGCGCCGAAGCCCCTTGTCCACCAGCGTGTTCAGCAGGTCCATGAGAGCCGATCCTGTCCTACGGACCCGCTCCGGGCCAAGGAGAGTTCGCACAACAGAGTCGCTTCGAGGTGTGGGTATTGCCACATACTGACCTGCCGGTGGTCCCGCTAGTGTCTGTGCACTGCCTACAAAATTCCCCGGAGGACCACCCATGGCGTTCGGCTGGATCGACGAGCAGGCGCGGGTGCGCCGCCGCGCCGGACTCGTACGGACTCTGCGCCCCCGTCCGGCCGCTTCGCCGCTCCTCGATCTGGCGAGCAACGACTACCTGGGGCTGGCCCGGCACCCCGAGGTCACCGAGGGCGCGGCCCGTGCCGCGCGGGTCTGGGGCGGCGGCTCGACCGGCTCCCGGCTCGTCACCGGCAGCACCGAACTGCACGCCGAACTGGAGCGGGAACTGGCCGAATTCTGCGGTGTCGAGGCGGCCCTCGTCTTCTCCTCCGGCTACGCGGCCAACCTCGCGGCGGTCACCGCGCTGGCCCCGCACGGCTCTCTGATCGTCTCTGACGCGGGCAACCACGCCTCGCTCATCGACGGCTGCCGGCTGGCCCGCGGTACGACCCAGGTGGTGGC
The DNA here is from genome assembly GCA_000715635.1 of Streptomyces violaceus. GTDB lineage: Bacteria > Actinomycetota > Actinomycetes > Streptomycetales > Streptomycetaceae > Streptomyces > Streptomyces violaceus. Next base: position 39,896 of record KL569134.1, read on the forward strand.
GCACGCCGAGCCGGACGCCGTGCGCAAGGCGCTCTCGACACACGAGGGCACGGCGATCACGGTGTCTGACACGGTCTTCTCGGTCGACGGCGACGCGGCCCCGCTCGCGGCGCTCGCCGCGGCCTGCCGGGAGAACGGCGCCGGGCTGGTGGTCGACGACGCCCACGGCCTGGGCGTCCTCGGCGACGGCGGCCGCGGCGCCCCGCACGCGGCGGGGCTCGCGGGCGCCGACGACGTCGTCGTCACGGTCACGCTGTCCAAGTCGCTCGGCAGCCAGGGCGGAGCCGTCCTCGGCCCCGCCCGGGTGATCGACCACCTGGTCAACGCGGCACGGACCTTCATCTTCGACACGGGACTCGCCCCCGCGGCGGCGGGGGCGGCCCTGACGGCCCTGCGGCTGCTGCGCCGCGAACCGGAGCGGTCGGCACGGGCCCGCGCGGTGGCGAGCGAACTGCACGCACGCCTGACCGCCGCGGGTCTGGAAGCGGTACGTCCGGACGCCGCGGTGGTCTCGGTGCGTGCGCCCTCCCCCGAGGACGCCGTGCGCTGGGCGGCCGAATGCCGCGGGGCGGGCCTGGCCGTGGGCTGCTTCCGTCCTCCTTCCGTGCCCGACGGCATCTCACGACTCAGGCTGACCGCCCGCGCGGACCTGACCGGGGAACAGATCGAACGCGCTGTACGGCTGATCGGCGAGACGCGGCCATGAGTCGGCGTGACACGGCCGTGCGTCACACGATGACGGACTGAACGAGGACGGACTGAACGAGGACGGACTGAACGAGGACGGACTG
>KL569134.1:40876-44219 GCA_000715635.1 Streptomyces violaceus
AGGACGGACTGAACGAGGACGGACTGAACGAGGACGGACTGAACGAGGACGGCCTGAACGAGGACGGCCTGAATGATGACCGGGTGATCGGAAACGGTCAGATGCGGTCGACCGTGGCCGTGAACTCCGCCCAGCTCCTCGGTGAGAAGAGCAGCACGGGCCCGGCCGGGTCCTTGGAGTCGCGCACGGCGAGCAGTCCGGCCCAGGGCGGGGTGTCCGGACGCGCGGTCTCGACGCAGTTGTTCGCGCCGGTGCTGTAGCTGCTGCGCAACCACCGCACACCGTGCAGTTCGATGCTTGAGGGGACATGACGAGGCAGTGCACGCATGGTGCCTCCTTACGCGCCGGCGGCTGTCCCGGCGATGAAATCCAACGAGTCCTCGGGCGAAAGGGCGTGGATCTGAAGGGCGTTGAAGGCCTCCGTGTAGGCCTGGAGGTCTTCTTTCCGTTCGAGGTAGAGGCTACTCGTCAAGTGGTCGAGAACAACCACATTCAGATCAGAAGTGATCGAAAATGAGAAGATAACGAAAGGGCCAGTGACGCCGATGTGCGCTCCGGCGGCGAACGGCAGTACCTGGAGCCGCACTTGGGGCAGGCGCGCCGCCTCGACCAGCCGATCCAGCTGCTGGGCCATGACCCCGGGCCCGCCCACCTCCCGCCGCAGCACGGCCTCGTCCAGGACGGCGCTCAGTTCCAGCGGCGGATCCCCGCGCAGCACGTCCTGCCGGGCCAGTCGCACCTCGACCAGCGTGTCGAGCCGGTCCTCCGACAGCCCCTCCACCGCGGCCTTCGTCACCGCACGCGCGTACTCGGGCGTCTGGAGCAGTCCCGGGACGACGGTGGTCTCCAGCGTGCGCATCGCGGTGGCCTGGGACTCCAGGCTGATGAAGTCGCGGTAGGTCGGCGGCAGCACCCCTCGGTAGGCGTGCCACCAGTGGTGCCGGCCGCCCCCGTCGTCGGACTCCGCCAATACCAGGAGAAGCTCGCGAAGTTGGGAGTCCGCCACAGCGTAGGCGTCGAGAAGTAACCGCACATCGGCCGGTTTCACCCCGCTCGTGCCCGTCTCGATCCGGCTGACCTTGGACTGGTGCCAGCCCACAAGACGGGCCGCCTCGCCGCTGGTGAGACCCGCCGAGGTGCGCAGCGCGCGCAGTTCGGCGCCCAGTTTCCGGCGGCGCACCGCGGGACCGTGCTGCATGGGCTTCTCCTTACTCCTTCCGAGCCACCCGAATACGGTCTCGCGTCGTAGAGTTCACCGCTTTGGGCGACAGATATATGCATATCTTGGTGGATCGCCGCCCTTCGCGGGTGTTCTGGTGGCACTCTGGCGGCGAAGCACCAGTCCGGGACCGTACTCGAACCATCCGCTCCGTGTCCGACTGCGGTCCCGCGGGAAAGGGACGATGTCGCCATGGCAGACCATTTGGAAACATCCGTCACTCTGCCGAGCGATCCCGCTTCGGTCTCCGCTGCGCGTGCCTATGTGGTGGACACGCTGGCGGAGTGGGGCCTGCCGGCGGACACGGAAGTGTCCGACACCGTCCGGCTGATCGTCTCCGAGCTCGCCACCAACGCCGTCCAGCACACCTTCGGGCAGTCGCCCACGTTCACGGTGGACGTCGCGCTCGACCGCGACGAACGGCTGTGCATCGGTGTCACGGACAGCCACCCACGGTTCCCCAGACGGCTCCCCGCCGCCGTCCAGCAGGACAACGGCCGCGGCCTGGTCATCATCCGCTGGCTGACCGCCGAATGCGGCGGCAGGCTCAGGATCCGCCCCACGCGTGAGGGCGGCAAGACCATCTCAGTCGAACTTCCGTGGACCGTCCCGGCCCAGCCCATGACGGCGGCGGGACAGCAGGAGCCGTAGCCTCACCGCAGCGCGCCGGCCCCGAGCGCGCACTCTCACCGGCGCGACCGACGTCCGCGCCACCATCCCCGCAAAGCCTGTCACCGCCGCCGCAGCGACGCCTCTCGGAGCGACGCCCCTCCCCGCCGCGGTGCGGGGATCCTGACGGTGCCTCGGAGCGCAGCCTCCTCGACAGCGGGCTCCCGTTCCTCGCAGCCGCCGTTCGCCGCCTGCCGCAGCCCCGCCCGCCGCACCAGCCGGGGGAGCAGGCCCCACAGTCCGACGCAGACCAGGAAGGTCGCCGCCCCCGCGGCGATCCCGCCCGCCCGGCCCGTCGTCACGTCCACCACCAGCAGCACGGAACCGCTGAAAGCGAACACCAGCACGATCAGACCGGTCGTGGCCAGTCGCGAAGAGACCTGCACGATGCGGGGCTTCGCGCCTTGCTGGAGGAGCGAGCGGTGCAGCGCGGCCGGCGCCGTGAACAGCGCCGCTGCCAGGACCGCCAGCAGCAGCGTGCTGACGTAGGTGACGCGCTGGGCCGTGTCGAGGGACGAGAAGCGCGAGGTGAAGGCGAGCGACAACAGGAAGGCGAACAGGATCTGTACGCCTGTCTGGGTGACCCGCAGTTCCTGGAGCAGCTCGACGAAGTTGCGGTCGGCGCGCTGCAGTGGCGTCTCGCCGCGTGCGGTGCAGGGACTGTGCTCGGCCATGACGCGACGAGTAACCACTTGAGCCCGTGTCACGCTCCCGGCGTGCGGCGGCGCGTCTCAGACGCCGCCGCACGCCGGGCGATCACTTCACGCGCCCGTACCAGACGCTCTTGGTCCAGATCTTCTGCAGCCGCACCACGTCCCCGCTCTTCGGGGCGTGCCAGAGCTTGTTCTTACCCGCGTAGATACCGACGTGGTACACGTTCCGGCCCGAGTGGAAGAACACCAGGTCTCCCGCCTTGCGGTTCTGGGCGGAGATGTGGCGGGTCTTGTTGTACTGCTGGGCGGCCGTGCGCGGCAGCTTCTTGCCGACCTTCTTGAACGAGTACAGCGTGAGGCCCGAGCAGTCGAACCGGTGCGGGCCGGTGGCGCCGTACCTGTAGGGCGATCCCTTCTTGGAGGCCGCTATTTTGAGTGCCTTGGTCGCCGGCGTGGCTGCCGCTGCCTCGGAGGAGAAGCCGGGGGCCACGATCGAGCCGCCCACGGCGGCGATGGTGAGGGCCGAGGCCGTACCGGCCCGGACCATGAGCGACGGGACACGATTGAGCGCAGTCATGCGCAACCCTTCGTCAGCCGCCTGTGAAGGATGACCTGTCGGATTCGGGCTGGCGAAGTTGCCCGGCCGCTGACGCGGCTTCACCCCAAGGGCTGCTCGGGCCCGGTCATGGCGTGACCGTCCCGGCGACCCGTCGTGCTTGGGTCCTCCACTCCTGCCGATCCACTCCTGTCGACCGGTCATCCAGGCGGCGGCAGGACTCGGCGTCCGCCCGGATCGCCCCGC
>KL569134.1:44432-44754 GCA_000715635.1 Streptomyces violaceus
CCCCGCCGCTGTGGCGGGGTCTTGTCGTCAGTCAGGGATCTTGACTGATGGTTGTCATGAAATCCCAACGGAACCGGGGATTTGTGTTGTTACTCACCACTCACCCGTTCGGGTGGACACGTCTGTGTTCGAGCCGGTGTCCACCACGCCGCGTACCGCCCGACCAGCGATGGAATGTCATATTCCGCCCGTCGCGGTGTGCGTCGCGCAACCGTGACGGTCCAAAAATTGGTGTCCCGTCTACTCCGAACAGCGGTACGTCGTTTGGCCCGTTTCGACTCAGGCCCTGTCTCTTATACACATCTCTGATGGCGCGAGGGAG
>KL569134.1:44932-46371 GCA_000715635.1 Streptomyces violaceus
GCCCGGACGTCACATCGGCAGAGCGAGCGTCCGGGCCGAGTGATCCGCCGGCTCCGCGTCAACCGACGGACTCCGGGGGCAGGGTGACGCGGGCGGTGCGGCGCTCGCCGTCCAGCACCCGCAGCGCCCGGGCCAGTGTGCCGGCGTGCAGGTGCGTCTCGCCCCGCTGGTGCATCAGGGCCAGTGCGTCACGCAGTGCGGTCGCCTTGCCGACCAGGGCCTGGGCGGCGCGCAGTCCGCGGTAGGTGTCGCCGTGCAGCGCCGGATTGATCCGGCCGAGCAGGTCCACGACCTCGAGATAACGGTCGATCAACTCCGCCTCCGCGCGGGTCAGGGCGGGCAACGGAGGAAGTTCGGGCGGCAGCACCGGCGGCTCACCTTCCGGTCGGCGCGGCCATGGTGGCCTTGCGGTTGGGGACGATCCGGTCAACCAGGCCGTACTCCACCGCCTCCTGCGCGGTGAGGACCTTGTCCCGCTCGATGTCCTCGCTCACCTGCTCCCGGGTGCGGCCGGTGTGCCGCGCGAGCATCTCCTCCATGCGGGTCCGGATCCGCATCAGCTCGTCGGCCTGGATCGCCAGATCGCTCGCCTGTCCCTGGACCGGCTCGGGCAGGGCGGGCTGATGGATCACCAGACGCGCGTCCGGCAGCATGGACCGCTTGCCCGGTGTGCCCGCCGCCAGCAGTACCGTGGCGGCCGCCCCGGCCTGGCCCAGGCAGACCGTCTCCACGTCGCAGGTGACGTAGCGCATCGTGTCGTAGAGGGCCGTCATCGCGTGGAACGCGCCGCCGGGGGAGTTGATGTAGAGCTGGATGTCGCGGTCCGGGGCCTGGTGCTCGAGGTACATGAACTGGGCCATCACGTCGTTCGCCGAGATCTCGTCCACCGGCGTCCCGAGGAAGACGATCCGCTCCTCCAGCAGCTTCGAGTACGGGTCCATCGTCCGTTGCCCGGAACTCGTGCGTTCGGTGAACTCGGGCAGCACGTGACGGGCGGACGGTCGGGTCATGGTGAACCCCTCCTCGCGGGCAGAGCTGTCTCCGGCGACAGCTTCCTCTGTAAAAAATGTACAGGACGTACGTGACGTTATGATGGGGACATGGCCTACGAGATTCCGGTGACGCAAGCCAGGGCTGAGCTCGCCGACCTGATCAACCGCGTGGTGTACGCCGGCGAGCGCGTCGTCGTCACCCGGCACGGCAAGCCCCTCGTCGCCCTCGTCTCGGCCGATGACCTGCGACGACTCGAAGAGAGCCAGGACCTCGCGGAGGTCACGGAGGAGCAGGTGATCAGCGCGGTCTCCACGGTCCGGGAGGTTGCGTCCGCTCCTGGCGAACCACGGCGATTCGGCATCGCGGCGGAGCACCGGAGGGCCGGCCCGGCCTGACGAAAGACCGTGCATCCCCGTCCGCTACAGCGGGGACGCACGGTCGCTTTC
>KL569134.1:46608-46916 GCA_000715635.1 Streptomyces violaceus
GCCCCCCGCCGGTCGGGCGCGGGCTCACCGCCCGTCTTCCGTGCCCGGAGCGAGCTGCCGAGCAGTACGGCACCCAGGCCCAGCGCCGCCCACCAGGTCAGGGTCAGCACCGGGCCGGTCGCCGCCGCGCCGTCGAAGTACGCCACCGAGCGCAGCAGTGACGTACCCGCGCCGGGCGGCAGCCACTGGCCGATCGCGCCGGCCGGCTCCGGCAGCATCTGCGGGGCCGAGGTGGCGCCGGAGAAGGGGTTGCCCAGCAGCATCACCACCGCGGCGCCGATGCCCGTGCCGGCGGGGCCGACCAGGGC
>KL569134.1:47065-48172 GCA_000715635.1 Streptomyces violaceus
GACCAGGGCGGCGCGGCCGGCGACGGCACCGCCGACGGCCACCGTGGACAGGCCGAGCACCGCCGCCTCCGCCCACCAGTCCCCGCCGAGCGCCCCGAGCCAGCTGTGCGCGATCCCGGCCGCGACCACGCCCACCAGGGCGGATGCGCCGAGCAGCGCGAGCACGGCCCGGATGCCGCGCAGCCCCAGCAGGGTGACCACCGCGCCCGCCGCGATGCCGGCCAGGGCGAGCGGCAGTACGGCCGCGTTCAGCACCGCGCCGCGCGGATCACTGGCGGGGGTGGGCACGACGTCGACCGTCTCGACCTGTGAACCCCCGGCGGCGGCCTGCTGCGCCACGGCCTGCTGGAGGAACTGTGCGACAGCCGGTCCGGCCGCGGACGCGGTGAGCAGTCTCGGCCCCTGCGGCGTGACCACGACGGCGCCGTAGACGCTCCGGTCCTCGATGGCGTCCCGGGCGGCGGCCTCGTCGCCGTAGCGGTGGATCTCGAAGGCGCCCTCGTGCCGCTCCAGTTGCCGCTCGACCTGGGCCGCCGCGGCGGGCGGTCCGGCCACGCCCAGCGGCAGGTCGCGGGGTGCGATACGGGAGGCCGGCCAGGCGAAGGCCCACAGGGCGAGGGCCGCCAGGACGGGCACGAGGACGACGACCGCGATCAGATGGCGGTTACGAGAAGGCATGAGGGTCTCCTGAAGCGAGCGGAACCGGAGGGAACCGGAGCGGGAGCGCTAAAAAGAAGGATCGTTCGTTTTTGCTCTGCCCTTACCGTGCTCCGCTCGCGGCGGCTTGTCAAGAATGAATATTCGTTTTACGTTGGGGATCATGGCCCGCGTGTCCCAGGAACATCTCGACGCCCGCCGCCGCCAGATCCTCGACGGCGCCGCGCTCTGCTTCGCCCGCAACGGCTTCCACGCCACGTCCATGCAGGACGTGCTGAAGGAGGTCGACCTCTCGGCGGGTGCGGTGTACCGCTACTTCAGCGGCAAGGAGGAACTGATCGGCGCGATCGTCGCCGAGGTGCTCGGTTCGGTCCGCGGCGCCTTCGAGGAAGCGGCCCGGCAGAGCCCGCCCCCGCCGCCGGACGAACTCGTCGCCTCCGTCCTCGGCAA
>KL569134.1:48345-51925 GCA_000715635.1 Streptomyces violaceus
CGCCTCCGTCCTCGGCAAGACGCTCGCCGCCCGTGAGTCCCTGGTCGTCGACGGCCGGCCCGCTTTTCCGCGGCTCGTCGTCCAGGTGTGGACGGAGACGCTGCGCAACGAGGAGCTGGCGGGCATCCTGCTGGAGGGCTACGGCTCGGTCCGCGCGGCCTGGGGGAGGATCGTCGAGGGCTACCAGGAGGCCGGGATGATGCGGGCGGACGTGGCGCCGGACCACGTGGCCCGCACGATGATCGCCGCCGTGCTCGGGTTCATCGCACAGCAGTCCCTCTTCGGGCCGGCGCCGGTCGAGATCCTCCAGGACGGTCTGCGGGCACTGACGAGCATGCGGGACGAGGACACCGCAACCGGTGGATCACAGCTCGGTTAACGTGCCCGAAACGCGCTCCAATTAGCCTGCCGATCCACGCCACCTGGCACTTTGCCCCGTGGCCGCGGCAGCCGGGCCCCGCACGGCCCGGAGCGAGGACTGTGAGGTGGGACGTGCAACTGACCCCGCACGAGCAAGAACGACTGCTCATCCACGTGGCGGCCGACGTGGCCGAGAAGCGCCGGGCCCGCGGACTGAAGCTCAACCACCCCGAGGCGGTCGCGCTCATCACCTCGCACATCCTGGAGGGCGCGCGGGACGGCCGGACCGTCGCGGAACTCATGTCCTCCGGACGAAAGCTCCTGACCAGGGACGACGTCATGGAGGGCATCCCGGAGATGATCCACGACGTGCAGGTCGAGGCCACCTTCCCGGACGGCACCAAGCTCGTCACCGTCCATGAGCCGATCGTCTGACGGGGAGGCCGCCGTGATTCCCGGAGAGATCCTGTTCGCCGAGGACCCGATTGCCTACAACGAGGGCCGCGAGGTCACCCGGCTCACCGTCCTCAACGCCGCCGACCGGCCCGTGCAGGTCGGCTCCCACTACCACTTCGCCGAGGCCAACCCCGGTCTGGAGTTCGACCGCGCCGCCGCGCGCGGCAAGCGGCTGAACGTCGCCGCCGGCACGGCCGTGCGCTTCGAGCCCGGGATCCCCGTCGACGTCGAACTCGTTCCGCTGGCCGGCGCCCGTGTGGTGCCCGGTCTGCGCGGGGAGACCGGAGGTGCCCTCGATGCCTGAGATCTCTCGTGCCGCGTACGCCGACCTGTTCGGCCCGACGGCCGGTGACCGGATCCGCCTCGCCGACACCGACCTGCTGGTCGAGATCGAGGAGGACCGCTCCGGCGGCCCCGGACTCGCCGGTGACGAGGCCGTGTTCGGCGGCGGCAAGGTCATCCGCGAGTCGATGGGCCAGGCGCGTGCCACGCGTGCGGAGGGCACCCCGGACACCGTGATCACCGGAGCGGTGATCATCGACCACTGGGGCATCGTCAAGGCCGACGTCGGCATCCGCGACGGCCGGATCACCGGCATCGGCAAGGCCGGCAACCCCGACACCATGGACGGCATCCACCCGGACCTGGTCATCGGCCCGGAGACCGAGATCATCGCCGGCAACGGGCGGATCCTCACGGCGGGCGCGATCGACGCCCACGTCCACTTCATCTGCCCGCAGATCGCCGACGAGGCGCTCTCGTCGGGCATCACGACCCTCGTCGGCGGCGGCACGGGTCCGGCCGAGGGCTCCAAGGCCACCACCGTGACCCCCGGCCCCTGGCATCTCGCGCGGATGCTGGAGGCGATGGAGGCCTACCCGCTCAACATCGGCCTGCTCGGCAAGGGCAACACCGTCTCCCACGAGGCCATGCTGTCGCAGATCCGGGGCGGCGCGCTCGGCCTGAAGCTGCACGAGGACTGGGGCTCGACCCCGGCCGTCATCGACGCCTCGCTGACCGTCGCCGAGCAGACCGGCATCCAGGTCGCCATCCACACGGACACACTCAACGAGGCCGGGTTCGTGGGCGACACCCTCGCCGCGATCGCCGGGCGGGGCATCCACGCGTACCACACCGAGGGCGCGGGCGGCGGGCACGCGCCGGACATCATGACCGTGGTCTCCGAGTCGTACGTGCTGCCGAGCTCCACCAATCCGACCCGGCCGTTCACCGTCAACACCGCCGAGGAACACCTCGACATGCTGATGGTCTGCCACCACCTCAACCCGGCGGTGCCTGAGGACCTGGCCTTCGCCGAGTCGAGGATCCGGCCGTCCACGATCGGGGCGGAGGACGTACTGCACGACCTGGGCGCGATCTCGATCATCTCCTCCGACTCCCAGGCCATGGGGCGCGTCGGCGAGGTCGTCATGCGGACCTGGCAGACCGCGCACGTGATGAAGCGGCGGCGGGGTGCGCTGGCCGGGGACGGACGGGCCGACAACCGCCGGGTACGTCGCTATGTCGCCAAGTACACGATCAACCCGGCGCTCGCCCAGGGCCTGGCCCGGGAGATCGGATCCGTCGAGAGCGGCAAGCTGGCCGACCTCGTGCTGTGGGATCCGGCGTTCTTCGGCGTCAAACCGCAGCTCGTCATCAAGGGCGGGCAGATCGCGTATGCGCAGATGGGCGACGCGAACGCCTCGATCCCCACGCCGCAGCCGATCCTGCCGCGCCCGATGTACGGGGCGATCGGGCGGGCACCGGCCGCCAACTCCCTGAACTTCGTCGCCCCCTTGGCCGTCGAGGACGGGCTGCCGGAGCGGCTGGGGCTCGGGAAGCGGTTCGTGGCGATCGACTCGACGCGCGGGGTCACCAAGGCCGACATGCGGGAGAACGACGCGCGCCCGGACGTGCGGGTCGATCCCGACAGCTTCGCGGTGCACATCGACGGGGAACTGGTCGAGGCGGCGCCCGCTGCCGAACTGCCCATGGCTCAGCGCTACTTCCTGTTCTGAGGATGCCCTGATGTCACGAGCAGCGCTTCTCGTCCTGGCCGACGGCCGCTTTCCCGCCGGCGGCCACGCACACTCCGGCGGGGCCGAGGCCGCGGTCAAGGCCGGGCGGATCAAGGGGGCGGCGAGCCTCGCGGACTTCTGCCGGGGGCGCCTGCACACGGCCGGATCGGTGGCCGCGGCGCTCTCGGCCGCCGCGGCGCTCGGGATCGACCCCGTCGCGCTGGACCGTGCCGCGGACGCCCGTACGCCGTCGCCCGCGCTGCGGGGCGCCGCGCGCAAGCTGGGGCGCCAGCTGATGCGGGCCGCCCGGTCGACCTGGCCGTCCGCCGAACTGGACGCGCTGGCACGGGAGTTCCCCAAGGGGGCCCATCAGCCGGTGGTGCTCGGACTGACGGCGCGGGCAGCCGGGCTGGGGCCGGTCGACGCGGCGCACTGCGCGGCGTACGAGAGCGTGAGCGGCCCGGCCACTGCGACGGTGCGCTTGCTGAGTCTGGATCCCTTCGACGCGACGGGGGTGCTGGCCCGGCTGGCGCCGGAGGTGGACCAAGTCGTGGACCGGGCGGTGGAGGCGGCGCGGAGGGTCGTCGACGAGGGGGTCGACGCGTTGCCGGCGGGCTCGGCACCGCTGCTGGAGATCGGGGCGGAGGTGCACGCGGGGTGGCCGGTACGGCTGTTCGCGTCATAGCTGCACTCTGAACGCCCCGCAGACCATCTCCCCCCAGGGGCGCGGGGAACTGCGCGACCAG
>KL569134.1:52130-52335 GCA_000715635.1 Streptomyces violaceus
GGGCGCGGGGAACTGCGCGACCAGCCCCCACCCACCCGCACCCCGACACCCGCGCCCGCCACCCGAACCCGGTCGCCCCAAACCAGGGCCCGCCCCACCAGGAGCCGCACATGCACCTCGACCACAGCCACGACAGTTCCACCGCCGTAAGTGCCGACGCCCGTCGACCCGACGGCACCCGCAGAGCGCTCCGCATCGGCCTCGG
>KL569134.1:52552-56113 GCA_000715635.1 Streptomyces violaceus
GCAGAGCGCTCCGCATCGGCCTCGGCGGACCCGTCGGGTCCGGGAAGACCGCCACCGTCGCCGCGCTCTGCCGGGCGTTGCGGGACGAGCTGTCGCTCGCGGTCGTCACCAACGACATCTACACCCGGGAGGACGCCGAGTTCCTGCTCCGGGAAGCCGTGCTGCCGCCCGAGCGGATCACCGCCGTGGAGACGGGCGCCTGCCCGCACACCGCGATCCGGGACGACATCTCCGCCAACCTGGAAGCGGTGGAGGACCTGGAGGACGCCGTGGGGCCACTCGATCTGGTCCTCGTGGAGTCCGGTGGGGACAACCTCACCGCGACCTTCTCCAAGGGCCTCGTCGACGCACAGGTCTTCGTGATCGACGTGGCCGGGGGCGATGACATCCCGCGCAAGGGCGGGCCGGGCGTGACCACCGCCGACCTGCTCGTCGTCAACAAGACCGACCTCGCTCCGTACGTCGGCTCCGACCTCGCGCGCATGGCGGCCGACGCCAAGGCGCAGCGGGCCGAACTGCCGGTCGTCTTCCAGTCGTTGCGGAGCGAGTCCGGGGTGACGGAGGTCGCCGCGTGGGTGCGGGCACAGCTCGCCGCGTGGACGGCGTGAGCGTGCACGGTGCCGGGGTGCGGTCCGTGGCGCGGATCGTCGCCCGGGACGACGGCCGGGGCGGGACCTCCCTGCCCGTGCTGGAGAGCGACGGACCCCTCGCGCTGCGGCGGACCAGGGCCAGTGGCCCCGAGGCACGAGTCATGCTCGTCGGGGCGATGAGCGGGCCGCTCGGCGGCGACCACTTCACCGTGGAAGCCCGGGTGGAGGAGGGGGCCCGGCTGTCCGTCGGGTCGGCTGCCGCCACCATCGCACTGCCGGGGCAGGCGAAGAGCGAGGCACGCTACGACGTGCGGATCGGCGTCGCCGACGGTGCCGAACTGCACTGGCTGCCCGAGCAGTTGATCTCCGCCCAGGGCAGCGACCTGTACGTCACGACCCGCGTCGACCTCGCCGCCACGGCCCGGCTCGTGCTGCGCGAGGAGCAGGTGCTCGGGCGCGTCGGTGAGGAACCCGGACGGCTGACGAGCCGTCTGACCGTGCGGATCGCCGAGCGGGCCGTGCTCGACCAGGAGCTGGCCTGCGGGCCCGGCGCACCGGGCGGCTGGGACGGGCCCGCCGTGCTCGCTGGGCACCGGGCGGTCGGTCAACTGGTCGTCGTACGACCGGAGTTCGCCGCCGAGCCGGTGACGGCCCGGGCGCTGGGGCAGGGGGCCACGGTCGTGCCGCTCGCCGGGCCCGCCGCGCTGGTGACCGCCGTGGCGCCGGACGCGCTGCGGCTGCGTCGGCTGCTCGACGAGGCGCTGACGTCCCTCGCGTAGACGCGCACGGGCGTCCGTAGGGCAGAATCCCTTCTCCGTTTATCGGATTGGCAAAGAAGCGCGACGGACCCTGTTCTCAGCAACCTCACAGCCGCGAGGATCCCCGTACTGATCGCAACGATGTACGGGGAGGTCCCCCTTGAGGGGTACGAGACCGAAGAGGCGGGTGACGGCGCTCGGTTCGGCCGGAGCGCTCGTCACGGCCACGCTGATAGCCGGCGCCGTCGCGGCGCCCTCGGCGAACGCCAGCGCGGGCACCCGCCACGACCAGGACCGCGAGGCCCGGGGAGCCGCGGTCGCCGCCGCCCGGGCCGCGAAGGCCGGTATCGACTGGCAGGACTGCCCCGCCGACTGGAACCTGGCCAAGCCGATCCAGTGCGGGTACGTCACCGTGCCGCTCGACTACGCCAAGCCGCACGGCAGGCAGATCAAGCTCGCCGTCGACCGCATCGGCAACACGGGCACGAAGGCCGAGCGGCAGGGCGCGCTCCTCTACAACCCCGGCGGCCCCGGCGGCTCCGGACTGCGCTTCCCCGCCCGGGTCACCAGCAAGAACCCCGTGTGGGCCAACACCGCCAAGGCCTACGACTTCGTGGGCTTCGACCCGCGCGGCGTCGGCAGGTCGGCGCCCATCTCCTGCGTCGACCCGCAGGAGTTCGTCAAGGCGCCCAAGATGGACCCGGTGCCCGACTCCGAGGCCGACAAGCTCGCCCAGCGCAAGCTGGCCCGCGAGTACGCCGAGGGCTGCCACGACCGCAGCGGCGCGATGCTGCCGCACATGACCACGCCGAACACCGCGCGCGACCTCGATGTCATCCGCGCCGCCCTCGGCGAGAAGAAGCTCAACTTCCTGGGCGTCTCCTACGGCACCTACCTCGGCGCCGTCTACGGCACCCTCTTCCCGGGCCACGTGCGCCGCATGGTGGTCGACAGCGTCGTCAACCCGTCCCGGGACAAGATCTGGTACCAGGCCAACCTGGACCAGGACGTCGCCTTCGAGGGCCGCTGGAAGGACTGGCAGGACTGGGTCGCCGCGAACGACGCGACCTACCACCTCGGTACCACCCGTGCCGCCGTCCAGGAGAAGTGGCTCCAGCTGCGCGCCACGGCGAAGAAGAACCCCCTCGGCGGGGTCGTCGGCCCGGCCGAGCTGATCTCCTTCTTCCAGAGCGCCCCCTACTACGACTCCTCGTGGGCCCCGGTCGCCTCGGTCTTCAGCAAGTACGTCGCCGGAGACACCCAGGCGCTCGTCGACGCCGCCGCCCCCGACCTGTCCGACACCGCGGGCAACGCCTCCGCCGAGAACGGCAACGCCGTCTACACGGCCGTGGAGTGCGCCGACGCCAAGTGGCCCACCAGCTGGCGCACCTGGGACCGGGACAACACCCGGCTCCACAAGGACCACCCGTTCATGACCTGGGCCAACGCCTGGATGAACCTGCCGTGCGCCACCTGGCCGGCCAAGCAGCGGACGCCGCTGGACGTCAAGAGCGGCAAGGGCCTGCCCGGCGTGCTCATCGTCCAGTCGGAGCATGACGCGGCGACGCCGTACGAGGGCGCCCTCGAACTGCACAAGCGGTTCAAGGGCTCCCGTCTGATCACCGAGAAGGACGCCGGTTCCCACGGCGTCACCGGGCTGGTCAACCCGTGCGTCAACGAGCGGGTGGACAACTACCTGCTCACCGGCGAGCTGGACCGCCGCGATGTGACCTGCGCACCGCACGCCAAGCCCAAGCCGTAGTCACGGCCGAGGGGGCGGTCGTCCGGCCGTCCCCTCAGCCGTCCCTTTCCGCCAGCCAAGCGTCCTCCGCCGCGTAGTCGAAGAGGTCGCCGTACGCCTGGACCATCTTCGGGTACGCCTCCCGCCAGTCCCGCCCGGCGAGTTGTTCCTCGATCCAGGCGATCGTCTCCGGCAGGGTGTCCGCGTACCGCACCACCGGCCGGTAGCCCAGCTCGCGTTCCGCCGCCGACATGTCGCACACCACGGGCACCGGCACCGACCAGGGCGTCTCGCCCACGCCTGATGCGGGCGGCGGACCGTCCACGAGCACGTCCTCGGTCTTCACGCCCATCACCGCGTCGATCTCCGCCGCGATCCGGGCCACCGTCGGCGCGTCCGGGTCCACGGCGTTCAGGACGCGGGCGCCCGGCCGGGCGGCGGCCAGCCGGATCAGTTCGGCGATCGTGTGGAC
>KL569134.1:56273-60509 GCA_000715635.1 Streptomyces violaceus
CGATCGTGTGGACGCTCACCGGATGGAACCGGCTCTCGCCGCCGTAGGCGAGCACGCGCCGCCGCCGGCCGTCGAGGTTGCGCTTCACCACGTACAGCTCACGCGGGCTCCGGCAGTACGCCCCGTGGATGGCACCCGCGCGCAGCAGCGTGGTCGGCAACCGGTCGCCCGCCGCGAGGAGTTCGCGCTCCAGCGCCGCCTTCCGGGTGCTGTACGAGGCGTCGCCCGGCCGCACCGTGCGCTGGGCCTCCGTCAGCGGCAGCGGGTACTCGGGAAAGCCCCCGGGCTCGTTCTGGGTGTCGAAGCCGCGGCCCCGGTCGTCCTCGTACACCGACACGCTGGAGATCACCACCGCCGAGCCGACGTGCCCGGCCAGCCCCGTCAGCTGCCGTGCGTGCCCGGCGTCGAACGCCACCATGTCCACCAGGACGTCGCAGCCGTCGCCGACCGCCGCGGACAGCGCCGCGTCGTCCTCCCTGTCGGCCCGCACGGCCTGTACGCCGTCCGGCCACTGAGGGTGCCGGCCGCCGCCCCGCGAGACGGCCGTCACCTCCCAGCCGTCCCGGGCCAGCGCCCCCACGGCCACCCGTCCGATCTGTCCCGTCGCTCCGATCACCACAGCACGTGTCATGCGACGACCGTACGGCGGCCGGAGGCCGGGTCACCTGTGGTTCTGCCGACAGCAGAGGCCTCAACCGAGCGGCATGCGCGGGAACTTCCGCTCCTTCGAGGCGGCGGCCTCCTCGGCCTTCACGACGGCCGCGTACTGGTCGACGTACTCCTGCTCGGACAGGGAGAGGATCGCGTACATGAGCTCGTCCGTGACTGCACGCAGGATGGCCTTCTCGTTCTCCATGCCGGCGTAGCGGGAGAAGTCGAGGGGCTTGCCGAAGCGGATCACGACGGGGTGGATGTTGGGGATGACCTTGCCGGGCGGCTGGGCCTCGAAGGTGCCGATCATCGCGCAGGGGATCACCGGGACGCCCGCCTTGAGGGCCATCACCGCCACGCCGACCTTGCCCTTGTAGAGCCGCCCGTCGTGCGAGCGCGTGCCCTCGGGGTAGATGCCGAGCAACTCGTCCTTGCTCAGCACCCCGAGGCCCTCGCGGATCGCTGCCTGGCCCGCGTCCTTGCCCGAGCGGTCGACCGGGATCTGCCCCGCGCTGCGGAAGAAGAAGGCCGTCAGCCGCCCCTTGAGGCCCGGGCCCGTGAAGTACTCGGCCTTCGCGAGGAAGGTGATGCGCCGCTTGAGGATCGCGGGCATCAGGAAGTGGTCCGAGAACGACAGGTGATTGCCGGCGACGATGGCGGCGCCCTCCGACGGAACGTGCTCCAGACCCTCGATCCGAGGCCGGAAGACCAGTCGCAGCAGCGGACCCAGCAGTACGTATTTCAGCAGGTAGTAGAACAAAGCGGGCGCTCCTCGACTCTGGCGGTGGACTCAACCGCCGCGTTCCAGCAGGTCAACCGGCGTGTCGTGGGGTGCCAGTGTAGGTGCAGGCGCAGCCACCGGACACCTCGTGCGGCGGGACCTCGCCGATCCTTCACCTATTGACTGACGGTCAGTCAGGCAGGCGAGGATGTCCGGTGGTGCTCATGCGGCTGGGGAGGGCCGCGGGACCACCGTGCTGGTCCGTACGGGTGATCGGCAAGCCGAACGGGTGGCATGGCCGGGATACGAAGGGTGCCTGGCCAACCGCTGGTTCTTGCGGCCCTGCCGAGTAGTCTGCGCAGCATGCGGATCTCTGTTTCCTCGGACATGGACGAACCCGTCGCCCGCGCCCTCGTGGCCGCGCTGCAGGCGCGAGGGCACGAGGTGCGCCCGCACGGTGCGCTGCGCCCCGGGAGCGACCCGCAGTGGGCGGTGTGCTCCGAGGCCGCGGCCCGCGAGGTCGCGGACGGGACGGCCGACCAGGCCGTGGTGTGCTGCTGGACCGGCACGGGCGCCTCGATCGCCGCGAACAAGGTGCCCGGCGTCCGGGCCGCGCTGTGCACGGACGCCTACACGGCCGACGGGGCCCGCCGCTGGAACGACGCCAACGTCCTCGCGCTCAGCCTGCGGCTGACGTCCGAGCCGCTGCTGACGGAGATCCTCGACGCGTGGTTCGCCGGCCGGCCCAGCGACGACACCGAGGACCGGCAGAACGTGGACCGCGTCCGGATCCTCGATCACGGACGGAACCGGCTGTAGGGGCGACAGGCCCCTCATCACAGCCGCACGACGATCAGGGCGGTGTCGTCGGTGGCGCCGCCGGGTGGCAGCAGTTCCAGCAGGACGGTGTCGGCGAGGGTCTCGGGATCCTGGTCCCGGTGGACACGCAGGGCGTCGGCGAGCCGGTCCAGGCCCGTGTCGATGTCCTCCCGGCGCCTTTCGATCAGTCCGTCGGTGTAGAGCACGAGCGTGGCGCCCGGCACGAACGTGGTCTCGGCCTGGGGTCTCGGGATCGGGTCCGGGCGGGCGTCGAGCGGCGTGTCCGTGGCCTGGTCGAGGAACTCCGTGCGTCCGTCGGGGTGGACCAGCACGGGCGGGGGGTGGCCGGCGCTGCTGTAGGTGATGACGTGCCGGACGCAGTCGATGAAGGTCGTCACGGCAGTCGCCGACTCGGCGCCGTCGATCACGTGGGCATAGCGCCCCAGTACGTCCAGCGCCTGGGCGGGCCCTTCAGCGACCCGGGAGGCCGCGCTGAGCGCACTGCGCAGCTGGCCCATGACACCGGCGGCCGCCAGGCCGTGCCCGACCACATCGCCCACGGCCACGCCGATACGGTCACCGCCCACCAGATCGACCAGGTCGTACCAGTCCCCGCACACGTTGAGCGCACCCACGGCGGGCCGGTACCGGACGGCGGCCCGGTGGTGGCCGACCTGCCGGGGCGCGGGCAGCATCGCCTCCTGCAGGGCCAGCGCCACCTCCCGCTCCCGGGAGTGCGCCTGGCGCAGCCGGTCGTTGAGCTCCTGCAGCTCACGGGCACGGGTGTACAGCTCGGCTTCCAGGACCCGGGCCCGGCTGCCCCGGCTCCCCCGGCTCCCCCGGTTTCCCCCGGAACGGCCCCGGGCCCGGATCAGCTCCGTGACCTCCTCGACGCGGTGCAGGATCAGCGCCACCTTGCCGTCGGGGCCGAGCAGCGGCGCGTTCACCGGACTCCAGTAGCGCTCCTCCCACTCCCCGGGCCGCTCGGGATCCTCGACGTCGTAGCGCTGCAGGGCCATGGTGTCGCGCTCGCCGGTCGCCAGGACCCGGTACAGCGAGGCCTCCAGGTTGCGCATCCCCGTCGCGGCCGGGTCGTTGGGGTTGTCGGGGAAGACGTCGAACAGGTAGTGGCCGATCAGCTGCTCGCGGGAGCGGCCGGACACGCGCACGAACTCCTCGTTGACGTCCGCGTACACGAACTCGGTGGTCAGCAGCGCCACCATGCCGGGCAGAGCCTGGAACACCGCCGCGTACTCGATCGCCGAATCCGTCATGGTCGCCTCACCACTGCCAGGATCACACCATTTTCACACGGTATGGCCGAACCTGGCCCGGGTCTCACTCCGTGAGGTCCGTCAGCGACTGCTCAGCCCAGATGATCTTCCCGTCGGCGACGAACCGGGTGCCCCACCGCTGGGTGAGCTGGGAGACCAGCAGCAGTCCGCGCCCGCCCTCGTCCGTCGTACGGGGATGGCGCAGATGGGGCGCGGTGGCCCCGCCGTCGAAGACCTCGCAGACCAGGGCGCGCTCCCGGATCAGCCGGAGCCGGATCGACCCGGTGGCGTACCGGATGGCGTTGGTGACCAGCTCGCTCACCACCAGTTCCGTGGTGAAGACCAGCTCGTCCAGGCCCCAGTGCGCCAGCTGCCGGGTGGCCGTGCGGCGGGCGTCGGCGACGACGGCCGGGTCGGAGGGCAGGTCCCAGGCCGCGACCTGCTCGGTGCCGAGACGCTTCGTCCGGGCCATCAGCAGGGCCACGTCGTCGTACGGGCGCGCCGGAACCAGCGCGTCGACCACGGTCAGGCAGTACGACTCGAGCGGGCCCACCTGTTCCAGAGCCCTGCGCAGCCGTTCCCGGCCGGTGTCGACGGCCCAGGTCTCGCCCCGGGCCAGCAGCCCGTCGGTGTGCAGGGCGAGCGTGCTGTCCTCCGCGAGGGACAGCTCGACCGCCTCGAAGGGCGGGCCGCCCACGCCGAGCGGCGGCCCCTGCGGCAGATCGACGAACGTGACCGAGCGGTCGGGCGCGACCACGGCCGGGGCGGGGT
>KL569134.1:60662-63170 GCA_000715635.1 Streptomyces violaceus
CCATCGTGCAGCCGCCGTCGACCGGGTCGTAGACGGCGTACAGGCACCCGGAGCCCACGGACGACGGCCGCGCGCCGTCAGCGCCCGCCGCGCCCGGTTCGACGCCCTCCTCCCGCGCCGACCGCGCCACCAGGTCGTCGAGGTGCCCCAGCACCTCCTCGGGTGGCAGATCCAGAGCGGCCAGGGTCCGTACGGCGGTCCGCAGCTGCCCCATGGCCGCCGCGGCGTCGATGCCGTGCCCGGGCACCTCGCCCACGACGAGCGCGACGCGGCCGCCGGACAGCGGGATGAGGTCGTACCAGTCGCCGCCCAGGCCGGTCAGCTCGTCGGCCGGCCGGTAGCACGCGGCCACCTCGACGGCGTCCTGTTCGGGCAGCCGGTGGGGGAGCAGACTGCGTTGCAGGACGAGGGCGGCGTCACGCTCGCGGGTGTAGCGCCGGGCGTTGTCCAGGCAGACGGCCGCGCGGGAGACGAGGTCCTCGGCCAGGTGCAGATCCTCCTCGTCGAAGGGCTCCCGGCGGTGGCGCCGGAAGAAGGTGGTGACGCCCAGGGTGGTGCCCCGCGACCGGATCGGCACGGTCATCACGCTGTACAGGTCCAGTTCCAGAAAAGTGACGGTCCGGCGGCCTTCCGGGAGGTCCGTGGCCCACTCCCGGGTCACCGGATCGAGCCGGTCCGCACGCCAGGAGCGTCCCGTGGTCAGACTGCGGACCGGGGGCGACCCGGCCAGGTAGGTCGCGACGTCGCCGACCCGGAGAGCGCCCTGCGGGAGGTCGTCCTCCGCGGACCGCTGGCCGGCGCGGCGCAGTTCTACCGGCTCCGTGTCCGCGAGCGGCCCGGGAGCCGGCTCGGCGCCCCGCAGCGCCATCTCCAGCAGATCCACGGTGACGAAGTCGGCCACTCCCGGCACGGCCACGTCGGCCAGCTCCTGCGCGGTGCGCATGAGGTCCAGGCTGCGGCCGATGCTCTCGCCGGCCCGGTCGAGAAGCGCCAGCCGCTGCCGCGCGCGGTGCCGCTCGGTCATGTCGACGACCGTGTAGTACACGCCGATCGGATGGCCCCGGTCATCCTCGAGCCGGGTGAACGACAGCATGTGGGCCGTCTCGCGCAGCGGCGCCGACCGCACATGGCCCACGTGCTCGTACCCGACGACCGCCTCGCCGGTCTCCAGGACGTGCCGCATCTGCGCCTCGACCGCCTGGGCGTCCATGCCCGGCTGGACGTCCGCGAAGCGCAGGCCGAGCCGCCGCGGTGCCGGTCCGCCGCCGAACTGCTCCAGGGCGGCGTTGGACCACACGAAACGCAGGTCGGTGTCCACGATGGCGATGCCGATGGGGGCGCCGGCCACCATCTGCTCAAGCACCGTACGGCTCATGTACCAGCCGGGGGCGTCGGCCACCTTCGACAGGAGCACCAGCCAGCGCGAGCCGCCGTGCGCCTCCTCGGCCGAGGCGATCCGGGCCACGACCCGCACCGGCTTCCCGTTCTTGCTGCGGGCCGTCAGCAGCCCCGTCCAGCCGCCGTCCCTGCGGCAGCGCTCGACCAGGTCCGGCACACGCTCCGCGTCCTCGGCGGCCAGCAGATCGGACAGCTTCCTGCCGACCGCCTCGGACGCCGGATATGCCAGCAGGCGCCTCGCGTCGTCGGTCCAGCCCGTCACCACGCCCTGCGGATCGAGCAGCAGGGGCACGGCGTCGGCCACGTCGAACCGCCGCCGGGCAACGCCGTACTCCTCGTGTGCGCCCACCGGCCGACCTCTCTGTCGCTGAGAGTGGTCTACCACCTCTTGCCCCCATCTTCACCCTTTCCCGCGTGCGGGGGCGGCTTGGGCGGGTCCGGCCGGGGAGGTTGCGGCGCTGCCTTACCCCAGCACCCTCTCCAGCGTCGCGAGCGCCCCCACGAGCTCCTCGCCCGTGATCGTGAGCGGAGGTGCCAGGCGGATCGTGGAGCCGTGGGTGTCCTTGACCAGGACTCCCTCCCGCATGAGGCGTTCGCTGACCTCACGTCCGGTGCCGAGGGCCGGGTCGATGTCGACGCCCGCCCACAGGCCGCGCGAGCGGAAGCCGACGACGCCCTTGCCGACCAGCTCGGTCAGGCCGTCCCGCAGGGTCGCGCCCAGCTCGGCCGCGCGCTGCTGGAACTCGCCCGTCTCCAGCAGTTCGACCACCGCCGTGCCGACCGCGGCCGCCAGCGGGTTGCCGCCGAAGGTCGAGCCGTGCTCGCCCGGCCGCAGCACGGCGAGGACCTCCCGGCGCGCCACCACCGCCGACACCGGCACGATGCCACCGCCCAGCGCCTTCCCCAGCAGCACCATGTCCGGCACCACCGACTCGTGCTCCACCGCCAGCGTGTCGCCGGTACGGCCGAGCCCGGACTGGATCTCGTCGGCGATGAACAGACACCCCTTTCGCCGGGTCAGCTCGCGCACGCCGGCCAGGTAGCCGTCGTCCGGGATGATCACCCCCGCCTCGCCCTGGATCGGCTCGATCAGCACCGCCGCCGTCGTCC
>KL569134.1:63339-67002 GCA_000715635.1 Streptomyces violaceus
GGCTCGATCAGCACCGCCGCCGTCGTCTCGTCGACCGCCGCCTCCAGCGCGGTCAGGTCGTTGTACGGCACGATCCGGAAGCCCGGCGTGAAGGGGCCGAAACCCTGCCGCGCCGTCTCGTCCGTGGAGAAGCTGACGATCGTCGTCGTACGGCCGTGGAAGTTGTCCGCGGCGACCACGATCGTCGCCCGGCCGTCCGGGACGCCCTTGATGTCGTAGGCCCACTTGCGGGCCACCTTCACCGCGCTCTCCACCGCCTCCGCACCGGTGTTCATGGGCAGCACCATGTCCAGGCCCGTCAACGCGGCCAGCCGCTCGGCGAACTCGGCGAGCCGGTCGTGGTGGAAGGCGCGCGAGGTGAGAGTCAGCCGGTCGAGCTGGCGATGGGCCGCCTCGATCAGCGCCGGATGCCGGTGGCCGAAGTTGAGCGCCGAGTAGCCGGCCAGCAGGTCGAGGTAGCGCCGCCCCTCCACGTCCTCCACCCAGGTGCCCTCGGCGCGGGCGACGACCACCGGCAGCGGGTGGTAGTTGTGCGCGAGGACCGGCTCCTCCGCGCGGATGAGCTCCTGCGAGCCACGGGTCTCCTGCGAGCCACGGGTCTCCGGCGAGCCCTGGGTACGGACAGGTGCGGTCATGAACGGATCTCCCGGATCTCCTGGGTGCAGCACTTGATGCCGCCACCGGCCTTGTGGAACTCGGACAGGTCGACGGGGACGGGGACGTAGCCACGGTCGGCGAGCTGCCCGGCCAGGGCCGTCGCCCCCGGTGAGATGAACACATGGCGCCCGTCGGAGACGGAGTTGAGCCCGAACGCCATCGCGTCCTCGCGGGTGGCGAGCACCGCGTCGGGGTACAGCCGGGCCAGCACCTCGCGGCTGCCCGGAGAGAACGCCTCGGGGTAGTAGGCGATGTTCCCGTCGTGCCCCTCGTCGAGGACGAACAGCGCCGTGTCCAGGTGGTAGAAGTACGGGTCCACCAGCGTCAGGCTGATCACCGGCATCCCCAGGTACTCCTGCACCTCACTGTGGGCCTCCCGGGTGGTACGGAACCCCGTCCCGGCCAGGATCCAGCGCCCGGCGGGCACCAGGTCGCCCTCGCCCTCGCACACCGACTCGGGGTGGTGGACGTCGTAGCCCTCCGACTTGAACCACGCCTCGTACGGCACGGACTCGGGACGGCGCTCGGGCGCGTGGAAGAGGGAGCCGAAGACGCGGCCGTCGACGACGACCGCCGCGTTCGCGGCGAAGACCATGTCGGGCAGGCCGGGAACGGGTTTCACAGTGTCCACGGTATGGCCGTGGACGCGGTATGCGTCCACCAGTGCCTGCCATTGGTCCAGGGCGCGGATGACGTCGACGGGTTCGTCGGGATGCATCCAGGGGTTGATCGCGTACTGCACGGCGAAGTGTCTGGGTTCGCAGACGAGGTAGCGCCGCCGGCGCGGCACACGGGAGTCGGGCACAGAGGGGTCCCTCCGCTTCCTAACGGTGTGTGACTGAGGGTTGACACCAAGGTAGGAAGTGACGGAGGCGGTCCACAAGAAACATCAGTTGCGTCTTCACGCAGGAACGCTGCGTCTTGAGGCCGGCCGGCGCACGCCTGATGCGCGGCCTCCGGCGCTATTCCGGCGCGGGATGGCTGGCCCCCGCCTCCGGACTCTCCGGAAGCAGATGCGACAGCACCATCACGCTGATCGTCTTCCGGATGAACGGCTCCTGGCGGATCCGCTCCAGCACCTCCTCGAAGTGCTCCACGTCCCGCGCCCGCACATGCAGCAGCGCGTCCGCGCCGCCGGTCACGGTCATCGCCGCCGTGATCTCCGGGTAGTCCCGCACGACCTCCGCGAGCCGCCGCGGCGGGGCCGCGCCCTCGCAGTACACCTCGACGTAGGCCTCCGTGCGCCAGCCCAGCGCCGACGGCTTCACCGTGGCCGTGAAACCGGTGATCACACCCGTTTCGCGCAGCCGGTCGACCCGGCGTTTGACCGCCGTGGCCGACAGCCCGATCGCCGTGCCGATCTCGGCGAAGGACGTCCTGGCGTTCGCCATCAGCGCGGTGATGATCTTCCGGTCGAGTTCGTCGAACGGCGTGGACCTGCTGTTCATGCGGGCACTGTATCCAGCGGGAAAGTGCACCCCCAGCACATGTCCAGACGTACGGATCGCCCCCTACACTCCGGGTTCATGCTGCGTGCCCTGGCTGTCGACGACGAACGCCCCTCGCTGGAGGAACTGCTCTACCTGCTGCAGGCGGACCCCCGCATCGGCAGCGCGGAGGGCGCCGGCGACGCGACCGAGGCGCTGCGCCGCATCAACCGCGCCCTGGAGTCCGGTCCTGGCGGGCCCGAGGCGATCGACGTCGTCTTCCTCGACATCCAGATGCCCGGCCTCGACGGCCTCGACATGGCCCGGCTGCTCACCGGGTTCGCCCGGCCCCCGCTCGTCGTGTTCGTCACCGCCCACGAGGACTTCGCCGTCCAGGCCTTCGACCTCAAGGCCGTCGACTACGTCCTCAAGCCCGTCCGCAAGGAACGCCTCGCCGAGGCCGTCCGCCGCGCCGCCGAGCTGCGCGGCGCCGCCCCGCGCATACCCGTGCACGAACCCGACCCCGACCACCTGCCCGTCGAGCTCGGCGGCGTGACCCGCTTCGTCGCCGTCGAGGACATCACCCACGTCGAGGCCCAGGGCGACTACGCCCGGCTGCACACCGGCAAGGGCAGCCATCTGGTCCGCATCCCGCTGTCCACCCTGGAGGAGCGCTGGCGCTCCCGCGGCTTCGTCCGCATCCATCGCCGCCACCTCGTCGCCCTGCGCCACATCGGCGAACTCCGCCTCGACGCGGGCACCGTCAGCGTCCTCGTCGGCTCCGAGGAACTCCAGGTCAGCCGACGCCACACGCGCGAACTGCGCGACCTGCTCATGAGGAGGCCGTGACAGTGCCCCAGGACCACACCGAACGCCGCGTCGTCGTCACCGCCCCGCCCCGCCGCACAGGCCGGGCCTCCGGCTACTACCGCCCGCGCACCGAGATCGACGAGCAGACCACTCTCGGCCACACCTACGTCCGCTCCCTGATGCGCACCCAGCTGCGCGCCGCCCTCACCGTGTTCGCGATCCTCGGCCTGCTGGTCGGACCGCTGCCGCTGCTGTTCGCCGCGACGCCCGGCACCGGCCGCCTCGAATGGGCCGTCCTCGGCTTCGGCCTCTACGCCCCGCTCGTCCTGCTCGCCCGCTGGTACGTCCGCCGCGCCGAGCGCAACGAACGCGACTTCGTACGCCTCGTCGAAGACCGCTGAAGCCGCACACATGAACTCGAGCTACGCCATACCCGCCGTCGCCCTGGTCGTCGTCGCGACGGTCCTGGTCGGCGCCTTCGGCCTGCGCATCTCCCGCACGACCTCCGACTTCTACGTCGCCTCCCGCACCGTCGGTCCCCGCCTCAACGCCGCCGCCATCAGCGGCGAATACCTCTCCGCCGCCTCCTTCCTCGGCATAGCGGGACTCGTCCTGGTCCAGGGCCCCGAGATGCTCTGGTACCCGGTCGGCTACACCGCCGGCTACCTGGTCCTGCTGCTCTTTGTCGCCGCCCCGCTGCGCCGCTCCGGCGCCTACACCCTCCCCGACTTCGCCGAGGCCCGCCTCGCCTCTGTCTCTTATACACATC
>KL569134.1:67258-72861 GCA_000715635.1 Streptomyces violaceus
TCGTCGCCGTCGTCGTGACCGCCACCGTCGCCGCCGGCGGCATGCGCAGCATCACCTTCGTGCAGGCCTTCCAGTACTGGCTGAAACTCACCGCCCTGCTCGTCCCCGCCCTCTTCCTGGTCCTCGCCTGGCAGAACGACGGGGCCCCGCGCCACGCCTTCGACGAACCGGCCACCTTCCGCGAACAGCGCGTCGTCCGCGTGGACGACAGCATCGCCCTCACGCTCGACCGACCGCTGACGGTCACGGTGACCGGCACCGTGGACGGCCGTACGCACACCGATACCCGCCTCGAACTCCCCGCCGGCACCCACCACATCGAACGGGGCACCGAGCTCACCTTCGCCGCGGGGGCGACCGTACCCGCGGCCGAGCGCAGCGGCGGCGGCGATCTGTCGCCCTCGCAGGACGAGGGCCGCGGGGAACGCCCGCTGTACGCCACCTACGGGCTGATCCTCGCCACGTTCCTCGGCACCATGGGCCTGCCGCACGTCGTGGTCCGCTTCTACACCAGCCCGCACGGCGTCGCCGCCCGCCGCACCACCGTCGCGGTCCTCGGCCTGATCGGCGCCTTCTACCTCCTGCCGCCCGTCTACGGCGCACTCGGCCGCCTCTACGCCCCCGAACTCACCCTCACCGGAGATCCGGACGCCGCCGTCCTGCTGCTGCCCGACCGCATGATCGGGGGAGTGGGCGGGGACCTGCTGGGCGCACTGGTGGCGGGCGGTGCCTTCGCCGCCTTCCTGTCCACGGCCTCGGGGCTGACCATGGCGGTCGCGGGCGTGCTCACCCAGGACGTCCTGCCGTCCCGGGGCGTACGCCATTTCCGGCTCGGGACGGTCCTCGCCATGGCCGTGCCCCTCGCGGCGAGCGTCCTCGTCGGTGGGCTCCCGGTCGCCGACGCCGTCGGGCTCGCCTTCGCGGTGTCCGCCTCCTCGTTCTGCCCGCTGCTCGTCCTCGGCATCTGGTGGCGGCGGCTCACCCCGCCCGGCGCGGCCGCAGGCATGCTGGTCGGCGGCGGCTCCGCCCTGCTCGCCGTCGCCGCGACCATGGCCGGCTACCCGGGCAAGGGCGCGCTGCACGCCCTGCTCGCCTGGCCCGCCCTGTGGTCGGTACCGCTGAGCTTCCTCACCATGATCCTTGTGTCCCTGGCGACACCCGGCCGGGTGCCCCCGGGTACGGCGGCCGTCCTGGCTCGCTTCCACCTGCCCGAGGAACTTCGCACGGAGGTGAAGACGCCATGAGCGGATTCCTGGCGGGTCTGTGCGTCGCCGTCCTCCCGGTGCTGGCCGCCGGGGTCTGGCTGGGCCGGCGCACCGCACGGGCGAAGAGCCTCGGCGGCCTCGGCACCCCCGTCGAGCACGCCACCTTCGAGACCCTGCACACCGCATCCCTCGCCGCACCCCCGCTGCGGGCCGGCCTGACCGAGGAGACCGCCCGCAAGTCCGCCCGCAAACTGCGCTCCCTGCTCGGCACGGACGCCCTCTGCCTCACGGACCGCGAGCAGGTCCTGGTCTGGGACGGCGAGGGAGCCCACCACCGCACCGAGATCATGGAACGCCTCGCGGCCGCCCTGGACACGGGCCGCGGCGAGGCCTTCCGGCTCACCTGCGACATCCTCGACTGCTCGGTGCGCTGGGCGGTCGTCGCCCCGTTCACTGTCGACGACCGTGTGCACGGCGCCCTCGTCGCCTGCGCGCCCCGTGAGTCGGCGGTTCTGGTCCGGGCGGCCGGTGAGGTGGCCCGCTGGGTGTCCGTCCAACTGGAGCTGGCCGACCTCGACCAGTCCCGCACCCGCCTCATCGAGGCCGAGATCAAGGCGCTGCGGGCCCAGATCTCCCCGCACTTCATCTTCAACTCGCTCGCGGTGATCGCCTCGTTCGTCCGCACCGACCCCGAGCGCGCCCGCGAACTGCTCCTGGAATTCGCCGACTTCACCCGCTACTCGTTCCGCAGGCACGGCGACTTCACCGCCCTTGCCGACGAACTCCACGCCATCGACCACTATCTGGCGCTCGTGCGGGCACGCTTCGGCGACCGCCTCTCCGTCACCCTCCAGATCGCCCCGGAGGTGCTGCCCGTCGCCCTGCCCTTCCTCTGCCTCCAGCCGCTCGTCGAGAACGCCGTCAAGCACGGGCTGGAGGGCAAGGCCGACAAATGCCGCATCCAGATCACCGCCCAGGACGCGGGCGCCGAGGCGCTCGTCGTCATCGAGGACGACGGCGCCGGCATGGACCCCGGCCTGCTGCGCCGTATCCTCGCCCGTGAGGTGAGCCCCTCGGGCGGCATAGGGCTCTCCAACGTGGACGACCGGCTCCGCCAGGTCTACGGCGACGACTACGGCCTCGTCATCGAGACCGCAACGGGCGCGGGCATGAAGATCACCGTCCGGATCCCGAAGTACCAGCCGGGCGTGCACTCGGCGGGCCGGCTGACCCGTGAGTGAGCCGTCAGGTACTGCGTGTGGTGACCACCAATCCCAAGGTGATCAGGCCCAGGACGACCCAGCCGAACCACAGCCAGCCGTTGCTCCCCAGCGCCACCGTGTAGCCCGTCACCACGACGAGGCCGCCGACGGTGAGCACTCCCATGGTCTTGGTCGAGTTTGAACCGTTCGTGGAACCGGGCATCGCAACACCCTCCTCGTGGTCCGATGCCTCCATGGTGCCTGGTGGACGCCCGGCGCGCACGGTCCTTACGAGAGCGGGCTTCAGCGCCCCTGCGCGTTCAACGAGGCCAGATAGGCGTTGTACGCCTCCAGCTCCTTGTCGCCGTCACGGTCGGCGGCCCGGTCCGTGCGCCTGGCCTGGCGCTGGTCGGAGGCGTACCACTGGAACAGCAGCGCGACCAGCACCAGCACGGACGGGATCTCGCTGAACGCCCAGGCGATGCCGCCCGCCGCGTTCTGGTCGGCGAGTGCCTCGATGCCGAGCGAGGCGGGCGGGTTCTCGAACGTCCCGACCATCGGCTCGGACGCCATCATCAGCGCGATCCCGAAGAACGCGTGGAACGGCATGCCCGCGAACAGCTCCAGCATCCGCATCAGGTAGCCGGGGCGGTGCGGCCCCGGGTCCACGCCCATGATCGGCCAGAAGAACACCAGGCCGACGGCGAAGAAGTGCACCATCATCGCGATGTGCCCCGGCTTGGAACCCATCAGAGTGTCGAAGAGCGGCGTGAAGTAGAGCCCGTACAGGCTCGCGATGAACAGCGGGATCGTGAACGCCGGGTGCGTGATGATCCGCATATACCGGCTGTGCAGGAACATCAGCAGCAGCTCACGGGGGCCCTTGCGCCCGCGGCCCGCCGTCGGCAGCGCGCGCAGCGCCAGCGTGATCGGGGCGCCGAGCAGGATGAGGATCGGCGACACCATGCTGATCACCATGTGCTGCACCATGTGCACGCTGAACATGACCATGCCGTAGTCGTTCAGCCGGGTGCACATCATGAGCGCGATGGTCAGCACACCGACGACGAAGGCGACCGTCCGCCCCACGGGCCACTTGTCCCCGCGCCGCACCAGCCGCACGACACCCCACCCGTACAGCCCCAGACCGACCAGGCAGGCGACGAGAAAGAACGGGTCCGCCGACCACTCCAGCCCTCGTCCCAGCGTGAACGGCGGCAGATCCATGGTCATGCCGTGCCCGCTGTGATCCATTCCGCCGGCTCCTGTTTCGTGGGGGTGTGCAGCAATCTGTCCGCCCCAAGACTAGAACTGCCCCCGGTCGCGGTTACGACCGGGGGCAGTACGGTGCCCTAGGGGCGCGGGGAACTGCGCGACAAGCCACACACGACCCGCAGCCGGCAGATCAGCACAGCCTCAGAGAACACACTCCGCCTCGTCGTACCGATCCTCCGGCACGGTCTTCAGCGTCTTCACGGCCTCGGCCAGCGACACCATCACGATGTCGGTCCCCCGCAGCGCGGTCATCTGCCCGAACTCACCCCGGTGCACGGCCTCCACCGCATGCCACCCGAACCGCGTGGCCAGCACCCGGTCATAGGCGGTCGGCGTCCCACCGCGCTGCACATGCCCGAGAATGACGGGCCGGGCTTCCTTCCCCAGTCGCCCTTCCAGCTCCACGGACAGCTGCCGCGCGATCCCGGCGAACCGCTCGTGCCCGTAGATGTCCTTGCCGCCCTCGTCGAACTCCATGCTCCCGGCGCGGGGCTTGGCCCCCTCCGCCGCGACGACGATCGCGAAGCGCTTACCCGCCTCGAACCGCGCGCCGACCCGCCGGGTCAGCTCCTCTATGTCGAAGGGCCGTTCGGGAACGACGATGGCGTGCGCGCCGGCCGCCATGCCGGAGTGCAGCGCGATCCAGCCGGTGTGCCGACCCATGACCTCGACGACCAGGACCCGCTGGTGGGACTCGGCCGTGGTCTTCAGCCGGTCGAGTGCCTCGGTCGCCACCCCCACGGCCGTGTCGAAGCCGAACGTGACGTCCGTGACCGCGATGTCGTTGTCGATGGTCTTCGGCACACCCACGACGGGCAGACCGCTGTCCGACATCAGCCGGGCGGCCTTGAGCGTGCCCTCACCGCCGATGGGGATGATCGCGTCGAGGCCGAGCTCATCGACATGGCCCTTGGCCCGCTCCACACCGTCCCGCAGATGGGAGGGCTGGACCCGGGAGGACCCGAGAATCGTGCCGCCGCGGGCGAGGATGCCGCCCACCGCGTCGAGGTCGAGCTTGAGGTAGTCGCACTCCAGGAGGCCCTTCCAGCCGTCCCGGAAGCCGATGACCTCGTCGCCGTGGTCCACGACGGCGCGGTGTACGACGGACCGGATGACGGCGTTCAGGCCGGGGCAGTCGCCGCCGGACGTGAGGACACCAATACGCATAGCCCGAAATACCTTCTCAACGTGGGCCGGGGACCGGACCACGTTGTCCGGCTCGAATTCCCGCCACCCTAGCGTCAGGAAGGGGCGGGACCGAACCGCACGTCCGCCTGCTGGACTACCCCGCTCACCTGTGCGGATGTGCCGTCAGACGGGCTGTTGACCAGCAGGTTGACGCGTACCTCGGGCAGGCTGCGACGCAGTGCCTACGCAGGCTGCTGAGCAGCCGCGATGCGCTCGTCGCGGAGTGCCTCGTACCAGCGGTCGTCGGTCGGCGGCAGCGCGTTGACGTCCAGCGCCAGCTTCAGCAGCAGATCCGCGATCAGCGGGTTGCGCGCGAGCACCGGGCCGTGCATGTACGTGCCGAAGACGGTGTCGTTGTACGCGCCCTCCGTGCCGTCGCCCGTGCCGTTGCCGTTGCCGAAGCGCACCTGGGCGAGCGGGCGGGCGGTGGGGCCCAGGTGGGTGACGCCCTGGTGGTTCTCGAAGCCGGTCAGCGGGGGCAGACCGAGGCGCGGGTCGATGTCGCCCAGCACGTCACCGACGCACCGCTCGCCCTCGCCGCGCACCGACACCACGTCCAGCAGCCCGAGGCCCGGCTCGCGCTGGCCGAGGTCGTTGATGAACTCGTGGCCGAGGATCTGGTAGCCGGCGCACACGGAGAACACGATGGCGCCGTTCTCCACGGCCCGCTGCAGACCGCCGTCCCGGCGCAGCCGCTCGGCCGCGCGCCGCTGCGGACGGTCCTCGCCGCCGC
>KL569134.1:73020-73539 GCA_000715635.1 Streptomyces violaceus
ATGTGTATAAGAGACAGGGTAGATGTCGCCGGAGGTCGGGATCGGCTGGTCGCTGCGCACGTCCAGCCGGGCCACGTCCAGGCCGCGTTGCTGGGCCCGGCGCTGCACGACGAGGACGTTGCCCTGGTCGCCGTAGGTGCTGAGCAGGTCGGGATAGATCCAGACGACCCGCAGTTGGTTGTCGCTCACAAAAGTCCCCTGACGTCTCGTGCTCAGTTGCCGACGCGGCGGCGCAGATCCTGGAACGCCGTGTAGTTGGCGATGACCTCGATCCGGCCCGGCGGGCACGCCGCCACGGCCTGGTCGAGGTTCTCGTAGACCTGGAAGTGCTGGTCGGCGACCTCCAGGCGCACCGCCAGGTCCAGCCGGCGGTCGCCCACGACGCAGATCGGGTGACCGGTCAGGCGCGTGTAGTCGACGTCCCACAGCCAGGAGGTGTCGGTGCCGTCGGCGCCGCGCGCGTTCACGGAGAGGATCACCGGGGTCGGCGGCGGGTCGATCAGCGAGAACGTCTCCAGC
>KL569134.1:73737-75432 GCA_000715635.1 Streptomyces violaceus
CGATCAGCGAGAACGTCTCCAGCCAGCCCGCCGGGTTCTTCGCGAGCAGGAGCCGGAGGTCACGGCCCTGGAACTGGACGATGTCGTACCGTCCGGCCACCGCCTGCACCTGGTACATGCGCTCCAGCGCGACCTGCGGCGGCACCCCGAACACGGCGGCGACGGCGGCCGAGGAGGCGGCGTTGGCCTTGTTGGCGCGGCCGGGCAGCTGGAGGTGGATCGGCCAGGCCGAGCCGTGCGGGTCGAGGACGTGGTCGCCGGACAGCGCCCAGCTCGGCGTCGGACGGCGGAAGCCGCACTCACTGCAGAACCAGTCGTCGCCCGGGCGCTGCATCACGCCACCGCAGGACGGGCAGGACCAGGCGTCGTCCTTCCACATCTGCCCGGCGGCGACCCAGATCACGTTGGGGGAGGAGGACGCCGCCCACACCACCAGCGGGTCGTCGCAGTTGGCCACGACCACGGCCTTGGAACCCGCGAGTCCCTCCCGCCAGTTCTCGGCGAGCATCCGGGTCTCGGCGGCTCGGTCGAGCTGGTCGCGGGACAGGTTCAGCAGGGCGATGCACTTCGGGGCGGTGTCCCGGGCGACACCGGCGAGGTACTTCTCGTCGACCTCGATCACGCCGTACCGCGCGTCCGAGCTGCCCGCGAGCGCCGAGGTGATGCCGGCCGGCATGTTGGCGCCGAGCGCGTTGGAGACGACCGGCCCGGCCGCCCGCAGTGCCTCGGCGATGAGCCGGGTGGTGGTGGTCTTGCCGTTCGTCGCCGAGACCAGGATCACGTCCAGGTTCTGCGCGAGCCGGGCGAGGAGGTCGGGGTCGAGCTTGAGCGCCACCCGGCCGCCGATCACCGAACCGCTGCCGCGTCCCGCGGCACGGGATGCCGCTGCGACCGCCTTGCCCGCGGTCACGGCCAGCTTGGCCCGCGGCGAGAGCGGGTCCGAGTTGCCTGCCATCAGTTCTCGATCCTCCTTGCGTACGCGCCGCGCCTTGAAGCCTGACGGCCACGTGGTGTGGACCTCAGCCTATCGAGATCCATTAGCACTCCCGAACCGCGGCACTGTGGCGAACTCGTGTGGGAGGCGCGGACCGACAAGGACCTTACTCTTGCCGCCATGCGACACAGCCCCATCCCCGGCGCCAACGGCCGCGTGAGACCCCTCACGCTGCACGGCGACCCGCTCCTGCACACGCCCTGCGCGGAGGTCACCGACTTCGGCCCCGAACTGGCCCGGCTCGTCGAGGACTTGTTCGCGACCATGTACGCCGCCCAGGGCGTCGGCCTCGCCGCCAACCAGATCGGCGAGTCGCTGCGGGTCTTCGTCTACGACTGCCCGGACGACGAGGATGTCCGCCACCTGGGTCACGTGGTGAACCCGCGCCTGGTCGAGGCCGACGGAGTGGTCATCCGGGGCCCGGAGGGCTGCCTGTCCCTGCCGGGCCTGGAAGCGGGCACGGAACGCCACGACCACGCGGTGGTCGAGGGCCTCACGGTGACCGGAGACCCGGTCACCGTCCACGGCACGGGCTTCTTCGCCCGCTGCCTGCAGCACGAGTACGACCACGTGGAAGGCCGTATCTACGTGGATCACCTGAGCGGCTGGCGCCACCGCAAACTGATGCGCCAGGTGGCCCGGGCTTCTTGGCGCCGGGATGTGTAGTTCAGGGGCGCGGGGAACTGCGCGAACAACCCCCA
>KL569134.1:75657-76277 GCA_000715635.1 Streptomyces violaceus
CCGGCCGTGAGACGCAACGAAACCGTCAGAACCCCGGACCGCCGACCCGATCCCCCGCAGCCGCGAGACGCCCCCACAACAGGTCAGCCAGACTCCGCACCAACTCCGCACGAGAACAAGGCCGTTCCCCCAGCCACCAGTCCCCGGCAGCATGCATCATGCCGACAATCCCATGCCCCCACACCCGCGCCAGCTGCTGCCCGCCCGGCCCGAGATCCAGCCGGTCCTCGATGACCTGCGCGAGTTCCTCACCCATCCGCCGCAACAACGGCGCACTGTGCTTGCCGACATCGAACCCCTGATCACCCGGCTGGCTCCCCTCCGCCGGATGCATCAGAAACCGGTACACCTGTGGCCGCAGCTCGATCGCCGCGAGGTACGTGTCCAACGTCGCCTCGACCCGCTCCCGCCGGTCCGCCGGCGCGTCGAGCGCCGCTCGCAGTGAGTCCAGCAGCGCGTCCGTGTGGCGCTTGGCAAGGGCCGCGTAAAGTCCGCCCTTGTCGCCGAAGTGCCGGTACAGGATCGGCTTGGTGATGCCCGCCTCCGCGGCGATCGCGTTCATCGAGGCGTGCGGGCCGTCGCGCAGCACCACCCGGTCGGCGGCCTCCAGCAGCTCACGC
>KL569134.1:76496-76800 GCA_000715635.1 Streptomyces violaceus
CTCCAGCAGCTCACGCCGCCGGCGGTCGGCGGACCGTTGCTGATCGGTCCGCTGCGTGGTGTCCATGTGCTCTCCCCACCCGTGCTGATTCGATGACGCCAGCGCAAACTAACACTCAAGCATGCACCGGACATCGAACGGGTGCCGACCGGTCGGTAGGAGTTGACTTCGACTACCCACCGGTAACAGGATGGTGTTACCGCAAGTAACATGCACGTGTGCCGCCGCTGGAGGGGACGACATGGCCGAGTTCACCATGGAGCTCAACGACGAACAGAAGGAGGTCCGGGACTGGCTGCACGGC
>KL569134.1:77047-78791 GCA_000715635.1 Streptomyces violaceus
ATCCGACCCGCGGCCGCCGAATGGGACGAGCGTGAGGAGACTCCCTGGCCGGTCATCCAGGAGGCCGCCAAGGTCGGCATCTACTCCCTGGACTTCTACGCCCAGCAGTATTTCGACCCCACCGGCCTCGGTATCCCCATGGCGATGGAGGAACTCTTCTGGGGCGACGCGGGCATAGCCCTGTCCATCGTCGGCACCGGTCTCGCCGCCGTCGGCGTCCTCGCCAACGGCACCGAGGAGCAGATCGGCACCTGGATCCCCCAG
Source organism: Streptomyces violaceus (assembly GCA_000715635.1). Classification (GTDB taxonomy): domain Bacteria; phylum Actinomycetota; class Actinomycetes; order Streptomycetales; family Streptomycetaceae; genus Streptomyces; species Streptomyces violaceus. Next base: position 77,312 of record KL569134.1, read on the forward strand.
ATGTACGGCGACGCGAGCGATGTCAAGGTCGCCGCCTTCTGCTCCTCCGAGCCCGACGCCGGCTCCGACGTGGCCTCCATGCGTACGCGGGCCGTGTACGACGAGGCCAAGGACGAGTGGGTGATCAACGGCACCAAGACCTGGGCGACCAACGGCGGCATCGCCAACGTCCATGTCGTGGTCGCGGTGGTCGACCCGGAGCTCGGCTCCAAGGGGCACGCGTCCTTCATCGTCCCGGCGGGCACACCGGGACTGGCCCAGGGGCAGAAGTTCAAGAAGCACGGCATCCGTGCCTCGCACACCGCCGAGGTCATCCTGGACAACGTGCGCGTTCCCGGCTCCTGCCTGCTCGGCGGCAAGGAGAAGCTGGACGAACGGCTCGCCCGTGCCCGGGAGAAGGCCAAGCAGGGTGGGGAGCGGGTGAAGAACGCCGCCATGGCCACCTTCGAGGCCTCGCGCCCGGCCGTCGGCGCCATGGCGGTCGGTACCGCCCGGGCCGCGTACGAAGTCGCCCTCGACTACGCGAAGACGCGCGAGCAGTTCGGCCGGCCGATCATCGACAACCAGGGCGTGGCGTTCCAGCTCGCCGACATGCGGACGTCCATCGACGCGGCCCGGCTCCTCGTCTGGCGCGCCTCCTGGATGGCGGTCAACGGCAAGCCGTTCACCGCCGCCGAGGGCTCGATGTCCAAGCTGTTCGCGAGCGAGACGGCCAAGCAGGTCACCGGCCAGGCGATCCAGATCCTGGGCGGCAACGGCTACACCAGGGAGTACCCGGTGGAGCGGATGCACCGCGATGCCGCGATCTACACGATCTTCGAGGGCACGAGTGAGATCCAGCGGCTGGTCATCGCCCGGACCCTGGCAGGCACGCCCATCCGCTAACGATGTCTGAGCGGCGTCAGCTGCTCGATGTCGTACCTCGCCCGTAGCTCCCGGATCGCCGCATGATCCGGCGGGCCCCCGCTGCCGAGGATCTCCAGCAGTTCCTCGAAGTACCGCTCGTGATCCGGCGGCGGGCTCGCCTGGAAGAACATCTTCGCGGGTTCGTCCGTCGGGTTGGCGAACGCGTGCGGGCAGCCCGGAGGTACGACGATCACCGTTCCCGGCTTCGCGCGCACCACCCGGTTGCCCGAAGCGGACTCCCACTTCTGCCAGTTGTCGGGGGTACGGATGCGCGGTTCGAAGGCGAGGACGTCCAGCTCGCCTTCGAGTACGTAGAACAACTCCTCACTGCGGGTGTGCACATGGGCGCCGACGTCGAAGCCCGGCGGTACGACCACCTCGAAGGTGGAGGCCATGCGCGAGTGCGAGCCGGTCACCTTGAAGGTGACGTGCTGGGCAGGGGCCTGTACCACCCGGCCGTGGCCGGGTGGTACGAGCAGTCCTTCCCTCGTCGTCATCGCCCGCTCACCACGTCACGGGCAGGGACTCGGGCCCGCGGATCAGCGCGCCCTTCCTGAAGGGCACCTCTTCGGCG
>KL569134.1:79000-84871 GCA_000715635.1 Streptomyces violaceus
GGGCACCTCTTCGGCGGGTACGGCGAGCCGCAGGCCCGGAACGCCGTCGAGAAGCGCGTCGATCAGGAGTTCCGACTCCAGCCGGGCCAGCATGCCGCCCGGGCAGTAGTGCGGGCCGAAACCGAAGGACACATGGGGGTTGGGGCTGCGCAGGAAGTCGATCGTCTCCGGGTCGGGGAAGACGTCGGGGTCGCGGTTCGCGGCCAGGTACGACACGTAGATCGCGTCGCCCGCCCGGATCCGCACGCCCTTGATCTCCACGTCCTCCAGGGCGATCCGCGACAGGCCGACCGCGTTGCGGTGGGGGATCCAGCGCAGCAGTTCGTCGATGGCCTGAGGGCGGATCTCCGGCTCGGCGCGCAGCCGGTCGGCCAGGTCGGGCCGGGTCAGCAGGACGTAGAACATCTGGCCGCTGTTGTTGGTGACCGCCTCGCCGCCGATCTGGAGGAGCACCGCGAGTCCCACCCCTTCCTCCAGGGTGATCTCGCCGCGGCCCAGGGCGGCACCGAGCAGGGATGCGACGTCCTCGCCCTTGCTGCCCTCGCGTACGCCGATCAGATCGGCGAAGTAGGAGCTCATCTCCTGCTTGGCCTTCTCGCTGGCCTCGGCGCCGTGCGAGGAGGACAGGATCAGCTGGGTCCAGCTGTGCATGTCCTGCCGGTCGGCGGCCGGGACGCCCATCAGCTCGCAGATGACCGCGATGGGGAACGGGCTCAGCACGGCCGCCGTGAGGTCGGCGGGCGGGCCGTCCTGGAGCATCTCGTCGACCAGTTCCGCCAGCATGCGGCGGGACCGCTCGCGCACCCGCTCCACCCCGCGCGCCGTGAACGCGGCGGCGACACTGCGGCGCAGCCGGGTGTGGTCCGGCGGGTCCAGGAAGCCGACCGCGCCACGGGCCGGGATGAAGTGCGGTGCGAGCCGGGTGACCTGCCGGTCCATGACGGCCTCGCGGCTGAAGCGCGGGTCGTTGGTCACCATCCGCGTGTCGTCGTAGCGGGTGACCAGCCAGGCCCAGCCCTCGCCGTTGGGCAGCTTGACCCGGGTGACCGGGCCCTCGTCCATCAGCTCCCGCAGGACCGGGTCGAAGTCCGCGCCGGACAGGTCGAGCGCGGGCCAGTTCCGGACCGGGGGCAGCGTTTCGGTGATCGTCTCTTCGCTCATCTCACATCGTCTCGTCCGCACGGTGCCAGCGGCCCACGGCCATCTCGGCGGTGATGCCGGGTCCGAACCCGGCGAGCAGCCCGCGTGCCCGGTGCTGGGCGCCGCCCTCCTCGAACAGCCGGCGCAGCGCGTCAAGGACGACACCGCTGGCGATGTTGCCGTACTCGGTGAGCGTGGCCCGGCTGAAGCGGAAGGCGTGCGGGTCCACCTTCAGGAAGGTGCTGAGGTCGTCGAGTATTCGGGGACCGCCCGCGTGGACTATGTAGAAGTCCAGGTCGGAGGCGTCCCAGCCATGGTCTCCCGCCAGCTCCTTCAGCGCCGGGGCGAGCGGCTCCATGGTGGCCGGCACCCGCTTGTCGAGCAGGAAGTGGAAGCCCGTCGCCCGTACGTCGTACATGATCCACTCTTCGGTCTTCGGGATCAGGTACGAGCCGTTGCGCTCCAGGCTGATGCCCTCGCCGCCCCGGCCGCGGACCGCGGCGGCCGCGATACCGTCACCGAACAGGCCGTTGGACAGCAGCGAGCCGACACCGATGTCGGTGGGCTGGTAGCACAGCGAGCAGAACTCGCAGGCCACGATCAGCGCGTTGGCCTCGGGGTAGGCCGTGCAGAAGTCGTGGGCCCGGTTGATCGCCGCCCCGCCGGCCGCGCAGCCCAGCTGGGCTATGGGCAGTTGCCGGGTGGTCGGATCGAAGCCCATCTCGTTGATCAGCCAGGCCGTGAGCGAGGGCATCATGAAGCCCGTGCACGACACGTAGATGATCACGTCCACGTCGGTGGTGAGCAGCTCGGCGTGGTCGAGGGCCTGCTGGATGACCGCGGGCACCCGCGCCTTCGCCTCGGCCTCGTACAGCTTGTTGCGCTCCTCGAACCCCGGGTGTTTCAGGGTCTCCTCGATGGGCTGGACGATGTGCCGCGTGCGCACACCGGTGTTCTCTATCAGCCTGAGGGCCAGCGGCAGTTGGGGGTGATCGGCGTGGCGCTCACGCGCCAGCTCAAGCGTCTCCTCCATCGTGATCACGTGCTCTGGAACGGACACCGAGGGTCTGCACAAAGTCGCCATGAACCGTGCCTGCTTTCGCCTCCCGGGAGACCCTTCGCCTCCCGGTCAGAAGGTGGTTCACCTCAGAAGGTGGTCCACCCACGATCACCCGGTGGGGCGTCGAGTTCGCGCCGGACTACGCCATCTCGGGGACGCCGTGCCAGGCTCGGGGCAGACCCGTCCCGACACCCCCACCGACGGAGGACGCGATGACGCGCACGGCCCGGGACCTGCTGCGGACGACCACCACCCGACTCGCCCCGGACCCGCGGTCCAACCCCTTGGTCCCCCGGATCGCCCACGGCACGGCCCCCGGCACCACCCTCGCCGCCCTTGCCCTGGAACAGTCCTGGGTGATCCCCGCGGACCGCCGCGCGTTCCTCCATCTGGCCGAACGTTCCCTCGTCACCGCCCCCGAGGCCGCGGCCTTCTTCCGGAGCCTCGCGGAGGGCGAGGCGCTGGCGGAAGAACTGTTGCCCTCACTCGCGCAGGCGTGCGGCGTGGACGAGGCGACGGCTGCGTCGTACGAGCCCCTCGCCGGCTGCCAGACCTACCCCGCGTACGTCGCCTGGCTGTCCCTCAACGGCTCACCGGCGGATGTCGTCCTGGCCCTGACGGCCAACTTCTCCGCATGGGGCGGCTATTGCGCGACGATCACCAAGGCCCTGCGGGTCCACTACGGCTTCACGGACGAGGCCTGCGCGTTCTTCGACTTCTTCGCGGAGCCGTCACCGGAGCTGGATCGGGCGGCGACGGCGGCGGTTCAGGCGGGGCTGGACGCCGGGCAACTGAACGAGTCCGTGGCAGCTGGATACGGCCGCTTGCTCCAGCACTACGAGGCGATGTTCTGGTCCACGCTCGGGGATCTGCCCTCTTAGGGGCGCGGGGAACTGCGCGATCAACCCCCACGCACCCGCAGCCGCCCAGCTCAGGTCCCACCCCCACTGCTGTGCGCGATACAAGCCACATCAATCCGATCGGCCAACTTCGCAAGCTCAATCGTCAACGCCGCAACCGTGTCATCGTCGAGCCCCGACTCCCCGGCCTCCACCAGCCGCACCCACCGACCCCCCAACGTCCGCAACAGCTTGCTGACATCCGCCGCAGCCACCTGCAAGGTCCCGTGGTCGTCGACGATCAACGGCAGAGTCACTTCGCGGTTCACAGACGGGATCGTAGCCCCGCAAGACTCACGCACCGTGCCAAACAGTCGTGATGTTGCAGAACTCCCGGATTCCGTGCCCGGACAGCTCACGGCCGTACCCGGACCGCTTCACCCCGCCGAACGGGAAACCCGGATGGGAGGCCGTCATCCCGTTGAAGAACACACCGCCCGCCTCCAGATCCCGTACGAACCGGTCCACCTCCGCCTCGTCCCGCGTCCACACGTTCGAACTCAGCCCGAAGGGCGAGTCGTTCGCGATCAGGACGGCCTCGTCGAGGCCGTCCGCCCGGTACAGCGTGGCGACCGGACCGAACGCCTCCTCCCGGTGGATGCGCATCTCGCGGGTGATGCCGGCGAGGATCGTCGGCGCGTAGTACCAGCCGGGCCCCTCGGGCCGTTCGCCACCGCACAGCACCTCCGCACCGCCGCGCACCGCGTCGTCGACCAGTTCCTCCACATCGCGCAGTCCCTGCTCGCTGGAGAGCGGCCCGACGTCGGTGTCCTCGGCCATGGGGTCGCCGACCTTCAGCGCCCTCATGCCCTCGGCGAAACGCTCGGCGAAGGCGTCGTAGACATCCGTGTGCACGATGAACCGCTTCGCGGCGATACAGGACTGCCCGGTGTTCTGCACCCGCGCGGTCACCGCCACCTTCGCCGCCCGGTCGATGTCGGCGGAGGGCATGACGACGAACGGGTCGCTGCCGCCCAGCTCCAGCACGGTCTTCTTGACCATCTCCCCGGCGGTGGAGGCGACCGCGCGGCCCGCGGGCTCGCTGCCGGTGAGGGTGGCCGCCCTGACCCGCTCGTCGCGCAGGATCTCGTCGACCGCGCCGGACCCGATCAGCAGGGTCTGGAAACAGCCCTCGGTGAAGCCCGCCCGGTGGAACAGGTCCTCCAGGTAGAGGGCGGTCTGCGGGACGTTCGAGGCATGCTTGAGCAGGCCCACGTTCCCCGCCATCAGCGCGGGCGCGGCGAAGCGGATCACCTGCCACAGCGGGAAGTTCCACGGCATCACCGCCAGCACCGGACCCAGTGGCCGGTAGCGCACGCGTACGCGTGAGGCGCCCGAGTCCTTCACATCGGTGTCGGCGGGCTCCTCGTCGGCGAGCAGTTCCTCGGCGTGCTCGGCGTACCAGCGCATCGCCTTGGCGCACTTCGCGGCCTCGGCCCGGGCCTGCTGGATCGGCTTGCCCATCTCGGTGGTCATCACGCGGGCGATGTCCTGCTGATCCTCCTCGAGGAGGTCGGCGGCCTGGTTCAGCAGCCGGGCGCGCTCGTCGAACGTCGTCGTCCGGTACGTGCGGAACGTGGCCTGCGCGAGCTGGAGCCGGCGCTCGATCTCCTCCTGGCCCATGGCCTGGTACGTCTTGAGCGTCTCGCCGTTCGCCGGGTTCACCGTTGCGATGGGCATGGCTGACCTCCCTCGGAGCGGGCTGTGTCTCGACCTTCCCGCGCGGCGGAGGGGACCGCAACGCGGGAGCGTCTCCTCAGGGCGAGTGCTCCGCCAGGCGGTCGAGAAACGCCGCCTGCGCCTTGACGATCACCTCGCGGCCCCGGTCGAGGCCGAACCACGCCACCCGGTCCAGCTCGGGAAACTCCTGGAGCTGTCCCGAGCGGGGTGGCCACTCCATGCGGAACGTGCCCGGCGCGATCGTCGCCGGGTCCAGGTCCGCCTCGATCGCCCAGGCCGTGACGATCTTGCCGTTGGTCTGCCGGACCTCACCCAGCGCGACGGCCTCGCCGTCGGGCGGCGGCAGCCCCAGTTCCTCCTCGAACTCGCGGCGGGCGGCCGCCCAGGCGGACTCGTCCGGCTCGTACTCGCCCTTCGGGATGGTCCACGCGCCCGCGTCGCGCCGGGAGAAGAAGGGGCCGCCCATGTGGCCGAGCAGCACTTCGAGGCCGTTGCCGGTGGGGCGGAAGAGCAGCAGGCCGGCGCTGCGCTTCACGGCCTCACCTCCGGGTGAGCGGCCAGCAGCGTCTCCACCGTGTCGGCGTCCTCCGGACGCTTGTCCTCGCGGTAGCGGACCACGCGGGCGAAGCGCAGGGTGACGCCGGCCGGGTAGCGGGTGGAGCGCTGCAGGCCGTCGTAGGCGATCTCGACGACGAGTTCCGGGCGGACGGTCACGACGTAGCCGTTGTCGTCGACGGCGAGCTGCTGGAGCCGTTCGGTCTGCCAGGCCAGCAGCGCGTCGGTCATGCCCTTGAAGGTCTTGCCGAGCATGGCGAGGCCGCCGTCGGCGGTGCGGGCGCCGAGGTGGAGGTTGGAGAGCTTGCCCGTGCGGCGGCCGTGGCCCCACTCGGCGGCCAGCACCACCAGGTCGAGCGTGTGGACGGGCTTGACCTTCAGCCAGGACGCGCCGCGCCGGCCCGCGCTGTAGGAGGCGTCCAGCGCCTTGACGACGACGCCCTCGTGGCCTCGCTTCAGGGTCTCGGAGAGGAACTCCTCCGCCGTGCTCATGTCGTCCGGGCCGGTCATCGTCGTGCGCCGCACCCGCATCGGCTC
>KL569134.1:85084-85858 GCA_000715635.1 Streptomyces violaceus
GATGTGTATAAGAGACAGAGCCAGCTCCGCGTGCCGCTCGGCGAACGGCAGGTCGAGCAGGTCGCGGCCGTCGACGGACAGGGCGTCGAAGAAGACGGGGGAGACGGGGACCGCGCGGGCGGCCGTCGCCACGTCCGTGCGGGAGCCGACGCGCCCTGCGGTCTCCTGGAACGAGCGGGGACGCCCGCCCTCGTCGAAGGAGATCACCTCCCCGTCCAGGATGAACCGCTCGCCCCGCAACTCCAGGGCGGCGGCCGTCACTTCGGGCAGACGGTCGGTGATGTCGTCGAGGGTGCGGGTGTAGAGCCGTACCGTGTCGCCGTCCCGGTGCACCTGGACGCGGATGCCGTCCAGTTTCTCCTCGACCGCGCAGGCGCCGAGCTTGTCCACCGCCTCGGCGACCGAGGAGGCGCTGTGCGCCAGCATCGGCCAGATGGGGCGGCCGACCGTGAGGCGGAAGCGGTCCAGGGCGGCGGGGCCGTCCGCGAGCAGCGCCTCGGCCACCGTCTGGAGGGAGCCCGCGAGCATCACCGCCCGCCGTACGTCCGCCGAAGCCGCCCCCGTCGCCTGGGCCAGTCCCTCGACCGCGACGGCGTCCAGCGCGCCCTGCCGCACCTCGCCGGTGAGCAGCCCGAGCAGGAACCGCTGCTCGTCCCCGGTGGCCGCGCCCATCAACTCCCCGACCAGCCGGGCCCGTTCCGCCTGGGAGCCGGGGCCGGACACCTTGCTCAGCTCCGCGAGCCGGGCGTCCACCTCCCGCACGGTCAGGCCCGG
>KL569134.1:86139-87118 GCA_000715635.1 Streptomyces violaceus
CCAGGTACGGGATGACGATCGGCACGTCGTCCGCCTCCGCGTCCCGGAACAGCTCCGCGAGCAGGGCCGTCTTCCGGGACCGCGCCGAGGTGGCGGCGACCTCCTGGGACACTCGGGCCAGCCGGTGCAGCAGCATGCAGCCATGGTGCACCGGAGGCGGCGCCTCTACACCCGGGCGACCGCGTCGAGGTCGGTCATCAGCAGATCCCCGACGATCGCGGACGCCGCCCGGTAGCCCCCGCTGGCCGCGTGCACGACCTGCTCGGCGAAACCGATGGCGTTGCCCGCGGCCCACACCCCGGGCACGGTCGTCAGACCGGTCGCGTCGACCACCGGATACGCGCCGAAGGGCGTCTCGTGCAGCTCGGCGCCGAGCTGTTCCAGCAGGCCGGTCTGCGGGACGGCGTGCGGGGCGACGAACAGCACGGAGCGGGCGTGCGTCGTGCCTTCCCCGGAGGGGGTACCCCCAGCGAGCCGGACGCCGGTGAGCCGGTCGTCCTCGACCACCAGCCCCTTGACCTCGCCCGGCACCACGTCGACCCCGGCCGCGGCGAGCCGGCGCAGGTCCTCGTCGGACAGCTCCTCCTCGGCGACCGTGTGCAGGAAGAACCGCACGTCCTTCGACCACTGGGACACCATCAGCGCCTGGTGCACGCTCGTCGGGGCCGTCCCGAGCACGCCGAACGGCTGGTCGCGCACCTCCCAGCCGTGGCAGAACGGGCAGTGCAGCACGTCCCGGCCGAACCGCTCGGCCAGCCCGGGGACCGCGGGCAGCTCGTCCCTCAGCCCGGTCGCGACGACCAGCCGCCGGGCCCGTACGGTCCGCCCGCCGGCCAGCACCACGGCGAAGTCCTCGCCCTGCTCCACGGTGCCGTCCCGGCCCCGCTCCACCTCCACCACCCGGTCCCGCACGAGTTCCACGCCGTAGCGCGCGATCTCCTCCCGGCCGATGGCGAGGAACTCGGCGGGTGGCATGCCG
>KL569134.1:87313-88627 GCA_000715635.1 Streptomyces violaceus
GGCGGGCGGCATGCCGTCCCGCGTCAGGAAGCCCTGCATGTGCGCGGCGGGCGCGTTGCGCGGTTCGCCCGCGTCGACGACCAGTGTGCGCTGCCGGGCCCGGCCCAGCACCAGTGCCGCGGACAGGCCCGCGGCACCGCCGCCGACGACCACGACTGCGTACTTCTCGGTCATGTGACCACCTCCACCGCCGAGCGTCGCCCCGGCCGCACGGGATTGACAAACATGTTTGCCGAACCTGCAATACCACCATGACCACGGACGAGGTACTCGCGGGCGTCGGCCCCCGGCTGCGGCAGATGCGCAAGGAGCGGGAGGTGACCCTCGCGGCGCTCTCCGAGACCACCGGCATCTCCGTCAGCACCCTGTCGCGGCTGGAGTCCGGACTGCGTAAACCCAGTCTGGAACTGCTGCTGCCGATCGCGCGCGCCCACCAGGTGGCCCTGGACGAGCTGGTCGGTGCCCCGCCGACGGATGACCCGCGTGTGCGGTCGAAGCCGATCGTGATGGGCGGCCGCACCCACTGGCCGCTCACCCGCCAGCCCGGCGGCCTCCAGGCCTACAAGGTGCTGGAACCTCAGCGGAAGCAGGAGCCGGAACCGCGCACCCACGAGGGCTACGAGTGGCTGTACGTGCTGTCCGGAAGGCTGCGCCTCGTGCTGGGCGAGCACGACGTGGTGCTCACGGCGGGGGAGGCCGCCGAGTTCGACACGCGGGTGCCGCACTGGTTCGGGTCGACGGGGGAGGGGCCCGTGGAGTTCCTCAGCCTGTTCGGACCGCAGGGGGAGCGGATGCATGTGCGGGCGCGGCCCAAGGGCGCGTGACGCACGAGATACCTCTTGGCGGCACTCTTGCCGCGGAGAGTGTTCCCTGATCGGCAAGCAACCGCTTAGTATGCGAACCGACCCCGGTCAGACGAAGCAGTCCCGTGGAGGCCCCGCATGCAGGCATGGCAAGTGCACGAGAACGGCGAGCCGGGCGAGGTGTTGCGCCTGGCGGACGTGGCGCGGCCGGTGCCCGGCGACGGCCAGGTCCTGCTGAGGGTGCGCGCCGCGAACATCAACTTCCCGGACGCCCTGCTGTGCCGGGGCCAGTACCAGGTCAGGCCGCCGCTGCCCTTCACCCCCGGCGTGGAGATCTGCGGCGAGACCGAGGACGGCCGCCGCGTGATCGCCAACCCGGCACTGCCCCACGGCGGCTTCGCCGAGTACGCCGTCGCCGATGCCGCGGCCCTGCTGCCCGCGCCGGACGCCCTGGACGACGCGGAGGCCGCGGCCCTGCACATCGGGTACCAGACCGGCTGGTTCGGACTGC
>KL569134.1:88776-93338 GCA_000715635.1 Streptomyces violaceus
GGTTCGGACTGCACCGCCGGGCCGGTCTGGAGGCCGGCGAGACCCTGCTCGTCCACGCTGCCGCAGGAGGGGTCGGCAGCGCGGCCGTGCAGCTCGGGAAGGCCGCCGGCGCCATCGTCATCGGTGTCGTCGGCGGCCCCGCGAAAGCGGCCGTCGCCCGTGGCTGGGCTGCGACGTCGTGATCGACCGGCGCTCCGAGGACGTCGTCGCCGCCGTCAAGGAGGCCACCGGCGGCCGGGGCGCCGACGTCGTCTACGACCCGGTCGGCGGCGAGGCCTACGCCCAGTCCGCCAAGGTCGTCGCCTTCGAGGGGCGCATCATCGTCGTCGGCTTCGCCGGCGGTACGATCCCCAGCCCGGCCCTGAACCACGCCCTGGTGAAGAACTACTCGATCATGGGCCTGCACTGGGGCCTCTACAACACCAAGAACCCGAAGCTGGTCCAGCACTGCCACGAGCAGCTCACCGAGCTGGCCGCCCGGGGCGCGATCAAGCCGCTGGTGAGCGAGCGCGTCCCGCTCTCGGGGGCGGCCGCCGCCGTGCAGAAGGTCGCGGACGGCCTGACCACCGGCCGGATCGCCGTCGTCATGGAGGAGGCAGCAGCATGACCAGCGCGGAGCAGCGCAGCGTGACCGGCGCCGAGGAACTGCGCGACCGTACGAGGAAGTTGCTGGCCGCGCACCCGCCGGCCTCGACCGACCGCCTGGACTTCCTCCGGGCCCGTTTCGACGCCGGACTGGCGTGGGTGCACTACCCGGAGGGCCTCGGCGGAGTCGGTGCGCCCCGATCCCTCCAGGCCGTCGTGGACGCCGAGCTGGAGGCGGCCGGGGCGCCCGACAACGACCCGCGGCGGATCGGCATCGGCCTCGGGATGGCCGCGCCGACGATCCTCAAGTACGGCACCGAGGAGCAGAAGCAGCGGTTCCTCAGGCCCCTCTGGGTGGGCGAGGAGGTCTGGTGCCAGCTGTTCAGCGAGCCGGGCGCCGGGTCCGACCTCGCAGCGCTTCGCACACGTGCCGTGCGGGAGGGCGATGACTGGGTGATCAACGGGCAGAAGGTCTGGACGTCCAGCGCCCATGTGGCCCGCTGGGCGATCCTCATCGCCCGCACCGACCCGGACGTGCCCAAGCACCGGGGCATCACGTACTTCGTCTGCGACATGACCGACCCGGGCGTCGAGGTGCGGCCGCTGCGGCAGGTCACCGGCGAGGCCGAGTTCAACGAGGTCTTCCTCACCGACGTCCGCATCCCGGACTCCCGACGCCTCGGCGAGGTCGGCGACGGCTGGAAGGTCGCGCAGACCACGCTGAACAACGAGCGCGTGGCCATCGGCGGCATGCGGCTGCCCCGCGAGGGCGGCATGATCGGACCGGTCTCCAAGACCTGGCGCGAGCGGCCCGAGCTGCGCACCCACGACCTGCATCAGCGCCTGCTGAAGCTCTGGGTCGAGGCCGAGGTCGCCCGGCTCACCAGCGAACGGCTGCGCCAGCAGCTCGTCGTGGGCCAGCCCGGTCCCGAAGGCGCCGGCATGAAGCTCGCCTTCGCCCGCCTCAACCAGGAGATCAGCGGCCTGGACGTGGAACTCCTCGGCGAGGAGGGCCTGTTGTACGACGACTGGACCATGCGCCGCCCGGAACTGGTCGACTTCACCGGCCGCGAGGCCGGCTACCGCTATCTGCGCTCCAAGGGCAACAGCATCGAGGGCGGGACCACCGAGGTCCTGCTGAACATCGTCGCCGAGCGCGTCCTCGGCCTGCCCGCCGAACCGCGCACCGACAAGGACGTCGCCTGGAAGGACCTGGCCCGATGACGGATCTTCTCTACTCCGAGGAGGAAGAGGCGCTGCGGGCGGCCGTACGGGACCTGCTCGCCGACCACTGCGACGCGCCCGGGGTGATCGCCCGCACCGAGTCGGACACTCCGCACCACCGTGAGGCGTGGAAGGCGCTCGCCGACGGCATGGGCCTCGCGGGGCTCCTGGTGCCCGAGGCGAAGGGCGGCCAGGGCGCCACGCACCGCGAAGCCGCCGTCGTCCTGGAGGAGCTGGGCCGCGCGGTCGCTCCCGTGCCCTACCTGACCAGCGCCGTCGTCGCCACCGAGGCGTTGCTCGCCTGCGACGCCGACGACCTGCTCGCCGACCTGGCGACCGGGCGGCGGATCGGCGCCCTGGCCGTCGCGCTGAACATCGCGCCGGGCACCGCCTACAAGGTGGTCCAGCACGAGGACGGCCGGCTGCGCGGCGAGCTGACCGGCATCGCGGACGCGGCCGTCGCGGACGTCCTGCTCGTGCCCGCCGACGACGGCGGCCTGTACGCGGTCGACGCCACGGCGGCGACCGTCACGCCCCAGGTCTCCCTGGACCTGACCCGGCCGCTGGCGACGGTCACGCTCGACGGGGCGCCGGGCCGTCTGCTGGGCGACGCCGAACCCGCCGTACGCCGGGCCCTGCTCGCCGGAGCCGGACTGCTCGCCTCCGAACAGTTCGGGCTCGCCGACTGGGCGCTGACGGAGACCGTCCGCTATCTGAAGGAACGCAAGCAGTTCAACCGGCCCGTCGGCGGCTTCCAGGCGCTCAAGCACCGGCTGGCCCAGCTGTGGCTGGAGGTCGTCAACCTCCGCGCGGCCGCCCGCAACGCCGCCGACGCGCTGGCGAACGGCGAGGACGTCGAGGTGGCCGTCACCGTCGCCCAGGCCTTCGCGGCACCCGTGGCCGTGCACGCCGCCGAGGAGGCACTGCAACTGCACGGCGGCATCGGCATGACATGGGAGCACCCGGCGCACCTGTACCTGAAGCGCGCGAAGGCCGACTCGATCGCCTACGGCACGGCGGGCGCCCACCGCGAGGCACTGGCCGGACTCGTCGACCTCCAGGCCCCCTGACGTACACCTGGTCGACGCGAGAGGAAAGCCCGTCCCACCTGGGGCGGGCTTTTTCGTGCGCCCCGCTCGGGTGAAGTGAACGCGGGGCGGCAGTCCGGCCAACTCCGTGCACGGGCCTGCTTCTTGGACCTGCCGGGACCCCATACTCGCAGGGTTCCCGTACGGCACTTCCAGGGAGGCAGAGCATGGCCCTCACCACCCGTCGCAGAGCCCTCACCACCCTCGGCGCCGCCCTCGCGGGCTCGGTCGCCCTCCCCGCCACCCCTGCGGCGGCCGGCGAACGACGGCACGGGTGCCGCCCGTTGTGGCGCGCCCACGCCCACAACGACTACGAGCACCCGCGCCCCCTCTTCGACGCCCTCGACCACCGGTTCGGCAGCATCGAGGCTGACATCTACCTCGTCGGCGACCAACTGCTCGTCGCCCATGACCCGGAGGACCTCGACCCGTCCCGCACCCTCGAGTCCCTCTACCTCGACCCGCTCGCCGCCCGCGTCCGGGCCAACCGCGGCCGCGTGTACCGGGGGTACCGCGGCTCGCTACAACTCCTCGTCGACATCAAGACCGAGGGCTCGTCGACGTATCTCGAGCTCGACCGCCGCCTCAGGCGCTACCGGCACCTGTTCACGACGTACGCCCACGGCCGTGTCTTCCCCGGCCCGGTCACCGCCGTGATCTCCGGCGACCGCGCGGCCCGCGCCCCCATGGAGGCCCAGAGCGTCCGGCGCGCCTTCTACGACGGCCGCCTCGCCGACCTCGGCAGCCAGGCCCTGGCCTCCTTCATCCCGTTGATCAGCGACAACTGGACGCTCAACTTCACCTGGCAGGGCGTGGGCACGTTCCCGGACACCGAGCGGGAGAAGCTGCGGGGCATCGTCCGGGCCGCGCACGCGCGACGGCAGAAGGTGCGGTTTTGGGCGACCCCGGATCTGGCCGGGCCCGCCCGTGACGCGGTGTGGGCCCAACTGCTCGCCGCGGACGTCGACCACCTCAACACCGACGACCTCGCCGGACTGGAGGCGTTCCTGGACGCCCACCGGGCGGCGTAGGACTTCACACGTTCGGCGGACAGGTCAGCCCACCGGACGAACCCTCCGCTACGTCACACTTGCGGCCGAACGCCGTGAATCGGATAGGGCGGCGTGGCGGAGGAGTTGACGATGGCCATTTCCATCTCTGTGGTGCTGCTGCTCGTGATCCTTGCGGTGATCTTCCTGCGCAACGGCGGGCTGAAGGTCTCCCATGCGCTGGTCTGCCTGCTGCTCGGCTTCTACCTGGCCAGCACGAGCATCGCCCCCACCATCCACAGCGGCATCACGGCGACGGCGGAGATCGTCAGCAGCTTGAGACCTTGAGGTGAGGGCTTGAGGTGAGGCCTTGAGGCCGCTAGCCCGAGAACACGCCGATGCCGTTCGGGACGGCGCGTTCGGCGCCGCCGCTGGGGTGGTTGCGTACGGACACGGTGCTCGCGCCCGACTTCCGGGCGACCAGCGTCGACGACCCGCCGCCGTCCAGGCTCAGGGCGTCCTGTGAGCCCAGCCGCCGCATGGTGTCGGCCACTTCGGCGATCGTCAGGCCGCTGCGGTACGCGGCGCCGCCGTCCAGCGCGAGCAGCAGCATGCGCCGCCCGTCGTTGGCGAGACCCACGGCCGTACGGACGGCCGACGCCGTGTCGTCCAGACC
>KL569134.1:93574-93923 GCA_000715635.1 Streptomyces violaceus
AGACGGTACGGGACGCCACTCGTGGCAGCGACGAGACCGTGCTCGATCTCGACCGGTTCGCCGGTGGAGAACTTGCGCAGCTGCTGGGCGCCCGCCTCCCGGCCGACCAGCACGGTCGTCCCCGCGGCGATGGGACCGCGGCCGGGGGTGTCGGCGGCCGACACGACCTTGCCGTCGAGGACCGTCACCTCGTAGGTGTCCGTGCTGCACGGAGCGGCCCGGTCCGTGTCCGTGCCGCAGGTGGCGCGCACCCGGGAGGCGCTGCCCCACTCGGAGGTGAACGCGCCGACGGAACCCACCGGCAGCGCGTACTGGTTGAGCCCGCCGAGCGGCAGCCGCGTCCCGGAGG
>KL569134.1:94112-95442 GCA_000715635.1 Streptomyces violaceus
CAGCCGCGTCCCGGAGGCGCGGACCGAGCCGTCGAGGGCCAGCCGGTCCAGCCGGGCCCGTCCGTCGGTGCCCACGCCGAACACGTCCTCGGTGGTCGTGCCGGGCGGCAGCTCCGGACCGAACCGCTGGCCGTTCGGCACGGCCGCCTTGAGCGTCCGCCCGGCCGTGATCGCCGGACCCACGCTCGCGCCGGTCGCCTCGACGCCCGGGTGCTGCGTCTCGGTGATGTTGAAGAAGTCGCCGTTGACACCGGCGACGGCCCCCTGCGCGTCGGCCATCCGCGAGACCTGCGCACGCGAGGCCACCGCCCCGGGGTACAGCAGATCCACCTGTACACGTGGGTTGCCCAGGTCGACTTTCAGCACATGCGCGTGTGTCACCCCCTTGGCCGCCTGGATGTCGAAGTGCTCGTAGGTGACGCCCGGCGCGACACGGACGCGCTTCTGGACGGCGTCGGCCTCAGCCGCCCCCGCCACACCCGCACCGGCCAGTGCGCCGAACACCGTCAGAAACGCCAGTACCGCTCTGCTTGCTCCGCGCCGCTTGTGACGACCTGTCACCGTGCCCCCTGATGTCTCGTCAGAAGTCCTCAGGGCAGTGGACCAGACGTCGGGGCTCAGGAGTACGGCTGACTGCCGACTACGCGGAAACAGTCGGAAAAACACACCCCTCCGGGTGCTTCAGCTGCCGTCCGTTCCGGTGGCGTACGGCGTGTAGTGCGCGGGCGCGTGTTCGATCGGCAGATCCGGCCGCCAGGCGGTGAGGGCCTGCGCGCTGCACACGAACAGCTGCTCCGGCAGCCGGTCCAGGCCGAACCAGCGCCAGCGGCCCACGCTCTCCTCGGGCTGGTCCGCCGGCTCGCCTCGCCAGACGGTGACCCGGGCGGCGACGGTCACCCGGACGACCCCGCCGACATCGTCGAGGAGAGTCCCCAGCAGCCGGACGTCCTCCGGCCGTGCCGCGAGCCCGGTCTCCTCGCTCAGTTCGCGCACCACCGTGTCCCGCAACGACTCCCCGGGTTCCACCGTCCCGCCGGGCAGCTCCCACGTTCCGCGCCGGTGCCGGCCCAGGAGCAGTCCGCGGGGCCCGTACAGGATGGCGCCGACCCCGAGCGCGGCATGGGCCGGCGGCGGCCGGTCGACGCGCGGCCGGGAGGAGACGCGGACGGGCCGGGTCACCTGGAAGAGCCGGTAGGAAGCGTGGTTGCCGGCCTGCGATGTGTCGAGGACGTCGACGTGCTCCACGCGCAGCCCGTACTCGGTGAGCAGCTCCGTCCAGAGGTCCGGGGTGAGGACCCACATGTGCACGGTGCTGTCACCGCCGCCGGCC
>KL569135.1:0-4212 GCA_000715635.1 Streptomyces violaceus
CCATCAGAGATGTGTATAAGAGACAGCCTAGGCGCTCCCCCGCGCACCACCGCCCGGCCGGAAAACGCTTGGACGCCGCGGTCGCTGTCGCGGGACACTGCCGGACTCGACCGAAATCCACACATTCGTTGCGGCGATGGCCCCTGCCCGCGTCAGCGCGTGGCGGGCGGCCACAGGACGACACAGGGGTGGGATGGAAACGCCTGATTCTCGCAGGGTCCAGCCGGGCAAGCGCTCGGTCTTACTCGCACTTCGTTACTACGGACGGGAGTTGGCGCGGCTGCGCCGGCTGACGGTACCCGCGATGCTGCTCATGGCACTGGGCAACATCGGAATCAACTACGTGGCGCCGCTGATCGTCGCCAAGCTCGTCGGCGACATCGCCGGGGACAAGGACGTCACGGTCGACTCGGCGCTGCCGTACGTCCTCGGCTTCGCCGGTGTCCTGCTGCTCGCGGAGGCACTGTGGCGCGTCGCCCTGCACTGCCTCTTCCGTCTCGAAGCCCTC
This sequence comes from Streptomyces violaceus, assembly GCA_000715635.1. Taxonomy (GTDB): domain Bacteria; phylum Actinomycetota; class Actinomycetes; order Streptomycetales; family Streptomycetaceae; genus Streptomyces; species Streptomyces violaceus. Next base: position 509 of record KL569135.1, read on the forward strand.
GGCATCGAGCATCTGTACGTGATCGGGATGGACGAGCTGTTCGCCAAGGACGCCGCGTTCTTCCACGACAACTTCGCCGGTTCGCTGACCAAGCGGGTCCTGAGCTTCGCCTCGCGTTTCGAGCAGTTCGTGGACACGGTGACGTTCCAGGTCGTGGGCAGCTTCGTGCCGCTGGCGTTCGGCGCGGTGGTGCTGTGGCGCTACGAACCGCTGCTCGTCGTCGGTCTGCTGGTGATGATCGCGCTGACGGCGGTGCTGGTCGTGCCGCTCATCCGTCGCCGCCAGCGGATCGTCGACCAGCGGGAGGAGGCGATCGCCCGGGTGTCGGGCCATGTCGCCGACAGCCTGATGAACATGGACACCGTACGGGCGTTCGCCGCGGAGGAGAGCGAGGCGGCCGAGCACCGCTCCCGGGTCGCGGTGTCGCGCCGGCTCACCGTGCGGTCGTGGGACTACGGGAACCTGCGCATCGACACACTGGTCGCGCCGATGTCCGTGCTCACCAACGCGATGGGCCTGCTGCTCGCGATCACGCTCGCCGGGGGCGCGCACGGCGTGGAGGCGATCGTGGTCGCGTTCGCCTACTACGGCAACGCGACCCGGATCATGTTCGAGTTCAACCAGATTTACCGCCGGCTGGAGAGCTCGATGACGGAGGCCGCGCAGTTCACCGAACTGCTGCTGACGCCGCCGACGGTGCTCGACCCGCCGTCGCCGGAGCCGCTGCGGCCCCGGGCGGCCGATGTCCGCCTCGAGAAGGTGACTTTCGCACACCGTGGCGGCCGACCACTGTTCGACGGGCTGGACCTGGCCGTGCCGAGCGGGGCGAAGCTCGGCCTGGTCGGCCGGTCCGGCGGCGGCAAGACCTCGCTCACCCGGCTGCTGTTGCGGATGACCGACATCGACGCCGGCCGCATCCTGATCGGCGGTCAGGACATCAGCCGGCTGCGCCAGGCCGATCTGCGCAGTCGGATCGCCTATGTGCCACAGGACCCGGCGATGTTCCACCGCACCCTGCGGGACAACATCGCGTTCGCCCGGCCGGACGCCACCGACGCCGAGATCCGCCAGGCGGCCGAGGCGGCCCATGTCACCGAGTTCGCCGACGCGCTGCCGGACGGCTTCGACACCATGGTGGGCGAGCGCGGCATCAAGCTGTCCGGTGGTCAGCGCCAGCGTGTCGCCCTCGCCCGGGCGATCCTGCGTGACGCGCCGATCCTGCTGCTCGACGAGGCGACCAGCGCCCTGGACTCCGAGAGCGAGCTGCTCGTCCAGGAAGCGCTGTGGCGGCTCATGGACGGGCGGACGGCGCTCGTGGTGGCGCACCGGCTGAGCACGGTCGCCACCATGGACCAGCTCGTCGTCCTCGACCGCGGCCGGATCGTCGAGCAGGGCACGCATCAGGAGTTGCTCGCGATCGACGGCGCCTACGCGAAGTTGTGGCAGCACCAGTCGGGCGGCTTCCTGGACGACAACCCGGGGCGGGCCGAGGTGGTGTGAAAGCAGGCGCGGCTTTCCCCTGCCGTGCAGCAGGGGAAAGCCGTTCAGAATCCGCTGGAGGTGAATGACCTGCCGGTCGCTGAGCCGGCCGCTACGGTCGGCGCACCGGCACCGGTTTCAGCGGTGGGAGTGCCGGCCCGCCGGAGCCCGGGCCGTCAGGGCCTCCAGCAGGAGATCCACCGCCTGCTCGAAAGAGCTGTCCGCCATTCCGGGCAGCTCGGGGCGGACCGCGGTGAGGGACGGGTAGGTCTCCGGGTCCAGGTCCTGGTAGACGTCCCGCCATGCCCGGTGGTCGGCCTCGCGCTGGTGTCGCGGGAGGGCGCGGAACGCCGCCTCCGTGGCGGCGTGGCTGAGCACGGTGTCGATGAAGGCCAGGTAGAGCCGTGCGGCGTCGGCCGGAGCGAAGCCCGCGGTCAGCAGCAGGCCGATGCCGGTGTCCACGGCTCGGATCTCGTTGTGGCGCCGGGTCACGCGGTGTGCGGCCATGGCGGCCGCCCGGGGATGCGCGAGGTATCCCGCACGCACCCGCAGGGCGATCTCACGCAGCGCGGCCACCCAGTCGTCTCCGGGGACGAAGCCGGCCATCGCGTCGCCGATGATCCGGTCGGCGATGGCGAGCACCAGGTCGTCGGTGCCGTGGAAGTAGCGGTACAGAGCGGTCGGATCGCAGCCCAGCGCCGCGCCCAGCCGGCGCACGCTCAGCGCCTCGGGGCCGTGCTCCCCGATCAGGCGCAGGGCGGTCTCCACGATCAACTGCTCCGACAGCACGACCCCGGAGCGGGTGGGCCGGCGGCGCTTGCGCTCCTGCGGGACACGAGTGGTCATGACCGGTCTCCTCTCCTCCCCTGCCGACTCCGTTCAGTGAACGGCCCGCCTCGCCTTACGTCAACAGGGTTGACCCAATGTGGACACCGGTTGTTCCATCGCATTCCCGCGCGGCTCTTCCCACCTTGTCCCCCGAGGAGCCCTTCATGTCGTCCGCACCGCTACCGCCACGCCCCGCCCTGCGCCGTTCCCTCGGTGTCGTCGACGGCGTCGCCATCGCCGCGTCCAGCACCGCGGCCACCACCAGCATCGCCATCGGCATGGGCACGATCGCGACCATCGTGGGCCTCCAGGCCCCGGCGCTCCTGCTCCTGGCGTTCCTGCCGGTGCTCGGCATCGCCACCGCCTACGCCCGTCTCAACCGCTCGGAACCCAACTGCGGCAACGGCTATGTCTGGGTCGGCAGATCCCTCGGCCCCTGGCCCGGCTTCCTGACCGGCTGGGTGACGCTGGTCGGCTCGGTCATCTTCTGCGCCTACACCAGCGCGATCATGGGCTCGGTCGTCCTGCTCTTCGCCAACAAGGCCGGCATGACCAGCCTCGCCGGCATCGCCCTCGATCCGACGTCCACCGGCGTCAGCACGGCGGTCGGGCTGGTGATCCTCCTCGCTCTCACGGCCCTGGCCGTCACCGGGATGCGGGCCGCGACCCGGTTCCAGTTCGTCCTGCTGGTCTTCGAGTACGCGGTGCTGCTGGGCTTCTGCGGCTGGGCGCTGGTCACCGGCGACCACGCCTTCTCCCTCTCCTGGTTCAACCCCTTCGAGATCTCCAGCGGCACCAGCTTCGCCCAGGGCATGGTCCTCGCGGTGTTCTTCTTCTGGGGCTGGGACGCGGCCTTCAGCGTCACCGAGGAGACGAAGCGCCCGGGCGACGCGGCCCGCGGCGGTCTCATCGCCCTCTTCGCCATGCTCGGCCTGTTCCTCTTCGCCTCGGTCGCCTTCCAGCGGGAGATGAGCCTGGCCGAACTCGTCCGCAACGGCCCCCAGGCCCTCCCCTACCTCGGAGCGAAACTGGCCGCCGAACCCTGGGCCACCCTGCCCCTGGTCGCGCTGATGTTCTCGGCCGTCGCCTCCGTGCAGGCCACCCTGATTCCCACGGCACGCGGACTGCTCGCCATGGGCCGCGACCGCACCATGGGGCCGCTGTGGACCCGGATCCACCCGCGGTACGGCACGCCCGCCGTCGGCACGGCCGTCGTGATGACCGTCGCCGCCGTGATCGCCCTGCTCGCGTTCGCGATCCCCAAGCTGAGCGACATGCTGCTGGCCGCCGTCAACGCCATCGGCCTGATCGTCGCCCTCTACTACGGCCTCACCGCGCTCGCCTGCGCCGTGCGCTTCCGCTCGGCGCGTCACGACGGACCGCGCGAGGCGCTGCTC
>KL569135.1:4471-4691 GCA_000715635.1 Streptomyces violaceus
GGCCAAGTACGTCCGGCGCTCGCCGTACTTCACGACGGGGCACGGCACCGACGCCGATGCCCTCACCCTCCCGATGGACCGCACGGCGGTCTGAACCCACCCTCATGGAGTTCACCCTCATGTCGCACCCCCACGCCACGGGACCGGCCGACCTCGTCTTCACGGGCGGCCCCGTGCACACCGTCGATCCCGCCCGCAGCCGCGCCACCGCCGTGGCCGT
>KL569135.1:4937-7541 GCA_000715635.1 Streptomyces violaceus
GTGCGCAAGCTGATCGGGCCGCGCACCGAGGTCGTCGACCTCGCGGGGAAGCTGCTGCTGCCCGGCTTCCAGGACGCCCACGTCCATCCGTTGGGCGCGGGCATCGAGCTCGGCCAGTGCCATCTCGGCGACACCGTCGACCCGGACGAGTACCTGCGCAGGATCAGGGCGTACGCGGACGAGCACCCTGACGTCGAGTGGATCACCGGGGGCGGCTGGTCCCTCGAGGCGTTCCCCGGCGGCTCCCCCACCGCCGCCGCCCTCGACGCGATCGTCCCGGACCGCCCCGTCTTCCTGCCCAACCGCGACCACCACGGCGCCTGGGTCAACAGCCGGGCCCTGGAGCGCGCGGGCATCGACGCCCGTACGCCCGACCCCGCCGACGGCCGCATCGAGCGCGACGCCGGGGGAAACCCCACCGGGATGCTCCAGGAGGGCGCGATCCACCTGGTGGGCCGGCTGGTGCCGAACCCCTCGCCCGAGGAACAGCTCGCCGCTCTCCTGCGGGCCCAGGCCGTGCTGCACTCCCACGGCGTCACCGCCTGGCAGGACGCCATCATCGGCACGTACGCCAACCTGACCGACCCGGCGCCCGCCTACCGGGCCGCCCTCGACCGGGGCCTGCTCACCGCCCGGGTCGTCGGCGCGCTGTGGTGGGACCGCGAACGCGGCGCCGAGCAGATCGCCGAACTGGCGGCTGCCCGGGACGAGTTGAGCCGGGGCCGGTTCCGCGCCGGCACGGTGAAGATCATGCAGGACGGCATCGCCGAGAACCACACCGCCGCGATGCTCGACCCCTACCTGACCGGCTGCGGCTGCTCGTCGGACAACAGCGGGATCAGCTTCGTGGAGCCGGGCGAGCTGCGGAAGTACGTCACCGAGCTGGACGCGATCGGCTTCCAGGTCCACTTCCACGCGCTCGGCGACCGGGCGGTGCGTGAGGCGCTCGACGCGGTGGAGTCCGCCCGGGGGGCCAACGGCCATCGCGACACGCGGCACCATCTCGCGCACCTCCAGGTCGTCCACCCCGACGACCTGCCGCGTTTCCGCACCCTGGGCGCGAGCGCCAACCTGCAGATGCTGTGGGCCGCGCACGAACCGCAGATGGACGAACTGACGCTGCCCTTCCTGGGCGCGGAGCGCGGCGCGTGGCAGTACCCCTTCGGTGATCTGCTGCGCGCCGGCGCGACCCTCGCCGCGGGGAGCGACTGGCCGGTCAGCAGCCCGGATCCGCTCCAGGCCATTCACGTCGCCGTCAACCGGATCTCCCCCGACGCATCCGGGGGCACCCCTGCCTTCCTTCCGGAGCAGCGCCTCGACCTGGGCACGGCCATCGCCGCCTACACGGCGGGCAGCGCCTATGTGAACCACCTCGACGACACCACCGGCAGCATCACCGCCGGGAAGTCGGCCGACCTCGTCGTCCTCGACCGCGATCCGTTCGCGGGTCCTCCCGAGGAGATCGCCGCGACCCGGGTCCTGGAGACCTTCGTCGAGGGCCGTCGCGTCCACACCGCCGGGTAGCGGGGCTGGGCAGGGACCCGCAGGCGTGTTCCAATGCGCCTGCGGGTTCTGCGCTGAAGCTGAATTTCGGGGGGATGAGGCACGGTGGGGACGTCGGGAGGCAACACGCTACGGTGCGTTCTCTGGTTGTCGATCGCTGTCGTGGCGCTCGTCTTCGGGGTGGCGTCGGCCCTCGAGATCCGGGGAGCGCTGGAGCGGGAGCGGGAGTTCCGTGCCGCGTCGGCCTGCGCCTCTGTTCCGGTACGGGCGTCGGGGTGCGTGTGGGAGCAGGAGTTCACGGTCCGGGAGGCCGACACGAACCGTGGTGAGCGGAACGCGTCCCCGGAAGCCGAGCTGGTCCTGCCGTCCGGCAAGCCGTGGAAAGTGACGTTCCTACGGGCCGATCCCGTGGTCTCCGAACTGGAGCCGGACGACAAGGTCGTCGGTCTGATCTGGCGCGGGCAGGTCGTCGAGGTACGGGACTTTGACGGGCGGCGGCAGCAGACGTCCTCCGGGCCGGTGGGGTGGCCCGAGGACCGTCTGGGCGGCGCGCTGGCCTGTGTGTCGTTCGGCCTGACGGCCCTCGTGGGAGGGCTGTGGCCGCTCCTCGCGCGGAGGGACCGGCGTCATGCGAGAGCGGGGATGGTGGTGCGGTGGCACGGCGTCGGCCTGGGCGCCACCGCGGTCCTGACCCTCTGGGCCCAGTCGGCCAATGACTGGCCGATGTGGGCGATACCGGCGATCTGGGGGCCGCTCGCGCTGCTCATCCTGGCCTCCATGACGGCCTTCGCCCTCGCCGCCGTCCGCGGCGACCTGGGCGACGACGCGCCGCGGGAAGCTCAGCCGCAGACCATGTGAGGCCCGGGCGCGTGCGCCTCAGGTCTGCCGGGCGTGCACAGGACTGTTGGCGACATCCTCCGGGCAGGTCCCGTGCGACTGCCGACTCCGCCGGTCGCGCCGCCAGTCGAACGTCGCGAGGGCCAGGGCGGCCGCCATGCCGACGAGTGCGGCGCCCAGTGCGATGGCGAGGGCGCCCCGGTAGTCGTCGCTCCCGCCGAGCACCAGATAGAAGAGGCCGGGCAGGGCGGCGGTGCCCACGGT
>KL569135.1:7750-8760 GCA_000715635.1 Streptomyces violaceus
GCGCCCAGCCGCTGCCCGGTCTGCAGAGCGCCGCCCGCCGCACCCGCCATGTGCACCGGCACATCGCGCAGGGTCATGGTGATGTTCGGGGAGATCACGCAGCCACTGCCGACGCCGCCGAGGAAGAGCACCGGTGCGGCGACCCAGGGCGCGATGTCGAGGGGTGCGAAGCGGAGCAGCAGCGCGGTGCCGCCCAGGCCGACGATCACAGCCGTGAGGCCACCCACGGTGAGCATGCGCCCGACCCGGTCCACCAGCCGCCCGGCGCCCGCGGCCCCGCAGGCCGAGCCGAGGGCGAAGGGGGTCACGGCGAGGCCGGACCGGAGCGGGGAGAAGCCCAGGCCGTCCTGGTAGAAGAGCGCGAAGACCAGCCAGACGCCGCTGAAGCCGACGAAGTAGAGCGTGCCGACGCCGGCACCGACGGCGTAGCCGCGCACGGTGGTGAACAGGCGCGGATCGAGCAGCGGCTGGGTACCGCGGGCCACGAGGCGGCGCTGCCGTCGGGCGAAGGCGACGATGAGCGCGGCACCGGCGAGGAACAGCCACCACAGCCGGCCGAAGCCGCCGGAGCCCGCCTGGACCAGCGGAAACATGAGCGCGAGGACGCCGAGGCCGAGGAGCAGGACCCCGGGCACATCCAGGTGTCCCCGGCCGGACCGGCGGGTGCGCGGCAGCAGGCGGCGGCCGAGCAGGACGGCCAGGATGCCGATGGGGACGTTGACGTAGAAGACCCACCGCCAGCCCTGGGCGCCGTCGGCCAGGGCGAGGATCAAGCCGCCGACGAGAGGGCCGACGGCGGAGGAGATACCGACGGTGGCGCCGAAGAACCCGAAGGCGCGGCCGCGTTCGGCGCCGCGGAACATCTGCTGGATGAGCGCGGAGTTCTGGGGCGCCATGAAACCGGCTGCCAGTCCCTGGGCGAGCCGGGCCGCCACCAGCAGCGTGATGCTGGGGGCCGCCCCGCAGGCCGCGCTGAAGACTCTGTCTCTTATACACATCTCTGAGCGGGC
>KL569135.1:8927-10819 GCA_000715635.1 Streptomyces violaceus
GTGTATAAGAGACAGGGCCAGCAGGAAGATGCGGCGGCGGTCCAGCGCGTCACCGAGACGGCCCGCGGTGACGAGCGCGAGAGCGAAGGCGAGAGCGTATCCGGACACCACCCACTGCACCTGTGCGGGAGAGGCGTGCAGGCCACGCTGGACGGAGGGCAGGGCGACCACCACGATCGAGACGTCCAGCAGGCTCATGAAGCCGGCCACCAGCGTGACCCACAGGGCACGCCACCGGCGCGGATCCGGCTCGTACCCGGCAGCCTCCTGTGCCGACGCTGTCACCTGGGCTCCTCTCACCGGGCCCCCACCTGCCACCCGGAGGAATCACGTTCCCCCACCAGGGGACGGGCACACGCCACAGCCCGCAAGCGGACAGGAAGATCGTCTGTGGCGCGGAAGAACGTTTGAGCACGCGAGAACTGTGCAGGCGTGGTGCTTGGGAAAAACGACCGGCGAAAGGAACGACGTAATGGCGGCGCCCGACAATGACGAGTCGGTGGATCCCGCGGCTGTGAGACGACACCGGATGCTGTTCCGGGCGATCGAGAAGCGCCGCCACCCGAAGCTGCGCCGCAGCGACATCACCGTGACCGACGATGCGGCGGTCAAGCGCGCCACGAAGGCCGCGGCCCTCGGCAACGCGATGGAGTGGTACGACTTCGGCATCTACAGCTATCTGGCCGTGACCATCGGGAAGGTCTTCTTCCCGTCCGGGAACGACACGGCCCAGCTGCTCAGCTCCTTCGCGACGTTCGCGGTGGCCTTCCTGGTGCGTCCGCTCGGCGGCATGGTCTTCGGGCCGCTGGGCGACAAGGTCGGCCGCAAGCGCATCCTCTCCCTCACCATGATCATGATGGCGGTGGGTACCTTCGCCATCGGCCTCGTCCCCTCGCACGACGTCATCGGCCTGTGGGCCCCGGCCCTGCTGATCTTCTTCCGGCTGGTGCAGGGCTTCTCGACCGGCGGGGAGTACGGGGGTGCCTCGACGTTCATCGCGGAGTACGCGCCCGACAAGAGGCGCGGCTTCTTCGGCAGCTTCCTGGAGCTGGGCACGCTCGGCGGCTACGTCGGGGCCTCCGGCCTCGTCGTCGTCCTCAACAGTGTGCTCAGTGCGGACGAGATGCTGGCGTGGGGCTGGCGCATCCCCTTCCTGGTCGCGGCGCCGCTCGGGTTCATCGGTCTCTATCTGCGGCTCAAGCTGGACGAGACGCCCGCCTTCCAGAAGCTGGAGGGCGGCCAGGTCAAGGCGAGTGAGGCCGCCGAGGCCGTGGAGACCTCGGCCACCGGTGACCTCGGCAAGATCTTCACCCGGTACTGGCGGCCGCTGCTGCTGTGTCTCGCGCTCGTCGCGGCGTACAACATCAACGACTACATGCTGTTGTCGTACATGCCGACGTACCTGTCCGACCAGCTGGGTTACGGCACCAATCACGGGCTGCTGATCCTGCTCCTCGTGATGGTCCTGCAGATGTGCGTCATCAATTACGTGGGGCGGCTCTCCGACCGCTTCGGGCGCAAGCCGCTGCTGATGACGGGGATGCTGGGCTTCCTCTTCCTCTCCGTGCCGTCCTTCCTGCTCATCCGGCAGGGCAGTGTCGTCCTCATCGCCCTGGGACTGCTGCTGATGGGGCTGTCCCTGGTGATGATGCTCGGCACGATGTCGGCGGCGCTCCCGGCGATCTTCCCCACCCACGTCCGCTACGGCTCCCTCTCGGTCGCCTACAACCTGGCCACGTCGCTCTTCGGCGGCACGACGCCTCTGGTGATCACCGCTCTGATCAGCGCCTTCGACTCGACCCTCATGCCGGCTTACTACGCCACGGGCGCCGCCGTCATCGGCGTCATCGCCGTCCTGTGCATGCGGGAGACCGCCAACAAGCCGCTGGGGG
>KL569135.1:10987-11552 GCA_000715635.1 Streptomyces violaceus
TGCCAGCCCGCTCAGAGATGTGTATAAGAGACAGCCACGGAACTCGTCCAGGCGCAGTCCCCCCAGCCCAAGTTCTGACCGACGCGAAAGGCCCCGTCCGCATGGTGCGGGCGGGGCTTTCGCGGTTGGGGCCGGGCAGGCCGGGAACGCGGTGCGCTGAACGCCCCCCGAAGCGAGGCAGGTACCGCGATGACCGAGTACGAACGTTCACGCACGATGCCCGCACAGCCCGAGCATGTCTTCGACGAGGCCGCGAACGTCGGCCGGCTGGACACCTGGCTGCCGGAAGCCCTGCATGTGCGGGCCGAGGAGCTGCCCGCCGTCACCGTGCACGAGGACCGCACTGACGAGGACACCTCCGCCCTGCTGCGCGCCCGGCGCGATCAGATGCGGATCGAGTGGGGCACCCGGGACCAGGGCAGCTACGCGGGGTGGCTCCAGGTCGCCGGCCTCGGCAGCGGAGCCAGTGAGGTGACGGTGCACCTGTCCTTCTTCGACGGCGGCCACGATCCCGGCGAGCGGGCCGTCGGCGACGCGCTGGACACCAGCCTCGAACGGCTGGAGG
>KL569135.1:11729-14217 GCA_000715635.1 Streptomyces violaceus
GAACGGCTGGAGGAGCAGGTGCGGCTGCGCGTCGACCACGCGGCCGGCTGACCGGCGGCACGCGCTGTGGCTCGCGTCAGGCAGTACGCCGTCGCCGCGTCCGGACAGTGGACCGACGAGGAGGAGGGCCGGCACCGTCTGCCCTCCGGCGAGGTGCACGCGTGGGAGCCGGGCCGCAACGAGACCGTCTGCGGGCTGTCCCTCAGCCGTTCCCGGCTGATCCGCTTCCCGCACGTCGGCTGGATGGACACCTTCCCGGAGTCCGGCGGCGCGGCGGACCGGGTACGGCACCAGTGCCCGCGCTGCGCCTCGGCCGCCGGACGCCGTGGCGACGACGCCCGCCCACGGTGGCACCGCACCAACCCTCGGCCGTGAGTGGTGTCCCGCCGATGCCGGGGGCTGCCGAAGCCGTGCCCGGCCGGACGACCGGCGTCAACGCGGCGCGGGCTCGCCGAACGCGGATGCCGGGCCGTGGCACGCCGGGGCCGTGCCACACGCCGCCGTCCGGGCCCGGAGGGGGACGCCGTTGGAGCGCAGCACCTCGCGGACGTCCAGGATCAGGGAGAACACCTCGTGATTGCGGTCCTCGCCCTGCTCGTCCCAGGCCCGCTGCTCGGCTTCGACGGCCATGCGGTCCTCGGCGAAGACGCGCTCGGTGAAGCGCCTGATGAACGGCCAGGCCAGCTGTAGCGCGCCGGGAACCCGGGGCTTCTCGATCATCAGCAGACCGTAGGTGTGGCAGACGCGCTGCTCGGCGTCCTCGGGCACATAGGCGGCCCAGAGGCGGAAGGCCGGACGCTCGGCGTTCTCCGGGACCAGGTCGAGTGTCTGGTACGGGTATGAGGTGCGGATGGTCATGACGTCGCTGGAGTCGCTGCCCCTGATGCCCTCGGCGGCCAAGAGACTGGCGCCGCGGTTCCGCTTCCCACCGGCGTGGGTGAACAGGTAGCGGGCTTCCACCGACCGCGCGTCGGTCCGGTGTTCCAGCAGTTCGGGGTGGAGCCTGCCGACCACGCCGCGGTGGAGGAACTGGTGGTTCATGTCGAGCAGGTTCTCGTGCATGAACGAGTAGTGGCAGCGCACGGTCCGGGAGTAGGTCATGGTCCTGTAGCGCGGTGAGCCGAAGGCCGGAAGCTCGGGCAGGGCGGTGCCGGCCGCCTTGTCCGGGGCGCCCGGGAACACGAACACCAAGCCGTAGGCCTCGCGGACGGGGTAGCCGCGCACGCCGCGCGGCGGCCGGCCGTCGTCGCGGGACAGGTACGGGATCTGCGAGATGCGGCCGTCGCCGCGATAGGCCCACGCGTGATAGCAGCAGCGGAGGGTGTCACCCTCTACGACGCCCATGCTCAGCGGCACCTGCCGGTGCGCGCACCGGTCCTCCAGCGCGTGCACGGTGCCGCTCTCCCCGCGGTACAGCGCGATGCGCTCACCCGCGAAGGCGGTCGCGACCACCCGCCCGCTCCGGACGCTCCGGGACAGTGCGACCGGGTACCAGAAATCGGGGTGCGCGCCGACGCGCCGGAGGTCGGCCGTGCCGGCAGCCGGGTCGGGGTGCGGGGAGGGCCGGCTGTTTCCGTCCTCGGCAGGGAAGATCCTGGCCCTGTCGGTCTCGGTCATACCTCTCCCTCGCACGCACACGGCTCTCCCGGGCTCCTCCATCCTCAAGGGCGCGTCCCCGCCACGCCTTGCCCAGCGCGTGCGGACGGGTGAGTTCCGCGTTCAGTGGGCGAAGGGCGGCGAGAAGCAGCCGCTCTCGGGGTACGGGCCGTTGGCCACCGCCGAGAAGTTCGTCTTCTGTACGAACGCCATGACGCACGCGTCGTCGTGCACGCGCAGGGCGACTTCCGCCCCCTCGGGCGTCACGTAACCGTCGTCCTTCCAGCGTGAGGACATCTTGGTGACGGTGAGTGTCCCGCCGAGCCGCTTGCCGTCCCGTGTGACGCGCTCCTCCTCGTAGCCGAGCCGGAGCAGGGCCTCGCGCACCGTCGCGGGGTCCCATGTTTGCCGCTTCCACAGCCGTTCGAGCACCGGCCTGATGCGATCGGCCTCGCGCTCGGCGTCCTTCGCGTGGGCCGGGGACATCTCTCCCGGACGACGGTGGCCGTTGTTCTCGTTGTAGTGCGGGGCCCCGTCACCGGCCCCGGGCTCCACATACGGCGAGGCTCCGACGGCACTGGGCGAGGCTCCGGCAGCACTGGGCGAGGGCCCTGCGGACCTGCCGGGTGCGGCCCCGGCCGTCGCGCCCGAGGCGTGCAGATCACCGCAGGCGGTGAGGGTCAGGGTCGCGACGAGGACGAGCCCCACAGCGGCAACAGGGCCCCGGCGGGCGGCGGTTGAGGAGGACATGCAGCGACCCTCTCATCGCGACCGGCCGACCGGATCGGTGTTTTCGCGGGCCTCACTGAGTACGCGTACTCATGACGGCGTGGCTTCGAGAGGCACGGCGAGCTCGCCCAGGACCCGGGCCGCCGGCGCCGGGTCGACCAGC
>KL569135.1:14376-16095 GCA_000715635.1 Streptomyces violaceus
ACCCTCGAGGGTGCGGACGTCGTACGGGTTGTCCGGCGTCAGCCGGTCGCCCTCGCGGATCAGCCGGTCCTGCAGGGCGAGCGGCATGCTCGCGTCGTCGGCCAGGCGGACGAAGGTCTTCGGGACGCGGCCCCAGGTCGCTGCCTGTGCCCGGTCGGTGGTGGTGCCGGCGTCCAGGTTCTCGTCGGGCTGGAAGGTGTTCAGGAAGGTCAGGAACTCCTCGTCGGTGCCGTCGGCGAGGAAGGCCGCCTTGAGCGCCGTCAGGGCCTCCGGGTCGGCGGTGCGGAAGTTGACGCGGAGCAGGCCGAGTTCGGCGGGGTCACCGGCCATCGCCGCACCCAGCGCGGCGACGTCGACCGTGGCCATCTCCGGCTCGGCGTAGTAGGCGCCGACGTCGAGATCGACCGGGCACCAGGCCGCGACGTAGACGAGGCGGTCGATCAGGTCCGGCCGCGCGTTGGCCGCGGCCGTGGCCGTGATGCCGCCGCGGCTGTGGGCGACGAGGATCACGGGGCCGTGGCGCTTGGCCCGTTCCAGGATCCCGATCAGGTGTGCGGCGTTGTCGGCGAGCGTCACACCCTTGATCGAGCCGGGCGTGCCGGCGAGCCCTTCGAGATCCTGCGGCGCCTGATAGGCACGGGTGTAGGTCGCCCCGAATCCGTGGCCGGGCAGGTCGACGGCGACCGAACGGTGTCCGAGGAGGCCGAGTTCGGCCTGGAGCGGTGCGAAGGAGAAGGAGTTCGCGAAGGCTCCGTGCACCAGCACGAAGGTCGGCTGTCGCTGTCCGCTCATGTCAGGGCTCCTCGACCGTGGAGTGGCAGGCGACGACGGCGTCCAGGCCGACGAGCTGGACAACTCGCATCACCGATCCCCGGATCCCGGCCAGGCGCAGCCATCCCTGTGCGGCTTCGGCCCGTTGATGGGTGCGGATGAAGACGTTGATGCCGCTGGAGTCGATGAAGGTCACGCCGCTGAGGTCCGCCACGATCCGGGGCGGCCCGACATCGCCGTCCCGGGGCGACAGGGCTTGCTGCAGTGCGTCCTTGACTCCGTGGTCGATCTCGCCGCGCAGGGTCACGACGCGGATGCCGTCGACGGTGGAGTCTTCGATGGACAGCCGGCCCGGCCGGCTCGTCCCCTGGTTGTCGGTCACCGTCTCCTCAACTGCGCCTGGGCTGCCCCGTGCAACGTCTGTGCCGACGATTGTGCCGCACTCTCCCGGCCGGACGCATCCAATCCACTGTGCCGAACAACACGCCCGTGGCATGCATGACAAAGTGAGGGGTACACGCACGCGCGTGAACGGGGAGTAGAAGGACGATGCTGTTGGAGCCGCAACCCGACGGGGACCGTACTGAGCCCGGCGCCCGCCCGACGCAGGTCGGCTACGCCCTGGGCGGGGACGACGGCTGCATCGCCCGGGCCCGTCACCACGCCGCCGACTTCCTCACCCGGCTCCGGGACGAGCACGACCTGGACGTCTCCCCGCGTGCCATGGACCTGACCCAGCTGGTCGTCAGCGAGCTGGTCACCAACTCCCGCAAGTACGCCCCCGGTCCCGTCCTCATGGAACTGCGCGTCACGGGCGGCGCGGTGGAGGTCGTCGTGTGGGACAGCGACCCCGCCGTGCCCACGGCCCGGGCCGCCGACCCCGACCGCGTCGGCCAGCACGGCCTGGAGATCGTCAAGGCCGTCACCCAGGGCCTCGACATCGAGCGG
>KL569135.1:16322-17947 GCA_000715635.1 Streptomyces violaceus
CTGACCGACACGAGGCCCTGACCGGCACGCCCCTCGTCGCTACTCCTCGATCACCAGCCCCTTCGCCGCGAGCAGCGGCTCGAGATCGCAGATGTCGATGACGGTCCTGCCCGCTCGGTACGCGGCGATGTAGTCCGCCTCGGTGTCGACCCGCTCCTGTGAGGCGGCGGCCACCTCTGCGGCGTCCTCGCGGCGGACGACGACCACGCCGTCGGCGTCGGCCCGCATCACGTCACCGGGGCGGACCAGCACGCCGCCGACGGTGACGGGCTCGCACATCGGTCCGACGGTCTCCTTGACCGTGCCCTTGATGGAGATGCTGCGGGAGAAGACGGGGAATCCCAGGGCACGCAGGTCCTCGGTGTCCCGGACGCCCGTGTCGGTGATCAGGCCGCCGAGCCCCTTGGACCGGCAAGCGTTGGCCAGGACGTCCCCGAAGGAGCCCGCCTCCTCGTAGGCGCCGGCGGAGACGACGATGACGTCCCCCGGGCGGGCGTAGGCGATGGCGGTCTGCAGCATCAGGTTGTCGCGGGGTGCGCACTGGACCGTGAAGGCGGGGCCGCACAGGGACATGCGGTGGTCTACCGGCTTGATGACCGAGTCCAGCGCGCCCAGCCGGCCCTGTGCCTCGTGGATGGTGGCCGAGGAGAAGGCCCGCAGCCGCTCGACCAGACCTGCGTCCGGCCGCTCGAACTTCGTGCTGACGCGGATCATGACGACCTTTCAGACGGAGGGAACGGTGGAGGGGGCGGAGGACAGGTCGGCGCACGCCGTCGCGATGCGCGCACATGCCTCGGTGAGCACGTCCGTCGACGTGGCGAACGAGATGCGGAAGTAGCCGGGCGCTCCGTACGCGGCTCCGTGGATGACCGCTACCTGCCGGCTGTCGAGGAGGTGGCGGGCGAAGTCCTCGTCGTTCTGGATCCGGTTTCCCGACGGGGTGAACTGCCCGATGGTTTCCTGGCAGTTGACCAGGAGGTAGAAGCCGCCGTCGGGGACGGTGCAGCTGAGACCGGGAATGTCGTTGACGAGTTTCACCGTGGCGTCGCGGCGTGCGCGGTAGACGCGCACGGTCTCCCGGACGAAGTCCTGCGGCCCGGTGAGCGCGGCAGCGGCGGCGGCCTGGCTCACGGAGGAGGGACAGGAGGAGGTCTGGGACTGCAGCGTGTTGATCGCGGTCACCAGGTCCGCCGGGCCCACGCCGTAGCCGATGCGCCAGCCGGTCATCGCGTACGTCTTGGAGACGCCGTTGGTGAGGAACACGCGCTCGGACAGGCGGGGTTCGACGGCGGCCAGGGACGGGGCGTCCTCGTCGCGGTACCAGATCTCGTCGTAGATCTCGTCGGTGAGGACGCGCACCTGCGGATGCTCCAGCAACACGCGGGCGAGCGCGTGCAGTTCGGCGGGGGTGTAGGCGGAGCCGGTCGGGTTGCCGGGGGTGTTGAGGACGACCCAGCGCGTGCGCGCGGTGATCGCCGCTGCGAGCCGCTCCGGAGTGAGCTTGAAGCCGTCCGCCTCGGGGCAGTCGACTACGACCGGGGTGCCGTCGTTGGCGCGGACCATGTCCGGGTAGGACACCCAGTACGGGGCGGGGACGATGACCTCGTCCCCTTCGTCCAGGGTGG
>KL569135.1:18163-22118 GCA_000715635.1 Streptomyces violaceus
ACCCAGTACGGGGCGGGGACGATGACCTCGTCCCCTTCGTCCAGGGTGGCCATCAGGGCGAGGAAGATGACCTGCTTGGCTCCGCCGCCGACCGTGATCCGCGCGTCGGTGCACTCCAGCCCGTGGCGCTCGCGGAGTCTCCCCGCGATGGCCGAGCGCAGCCGCGGGGTGCCGTTCACGGGGGTGTACTTGGTCTCGCCCGCCTCGATGGCCTCGATCGCGGCGGCCTTGACGTGACCGGGGGTGTCGAAGTCGGGCTCGCCCACGGTCAGGTCGAGGATGGTGTGGCCCTGGCTCTTCAGCTCACGCACGCGCTGGGCGGCCGCCGTGCTGGGCGAGGGCTTGATACGGCGTACCCGCTCTGCCGTGTTCATGTGATCAGCCTTCCCTGCGCTCGAAGTTGAGGCCGCCGGGGACCTGGAAGGTGGGCAGGATCTCGACGTGTCCGATGTTGACGTGCCGGGGCGAGTCGACGGCGAACTCGATGGAGTCGGCGATGTCCTCGGGCTTGAGGGACTCGTAGCCGTCGTAGAACCGCCGCTGGGCCTCCTCCATGTCGCCGAGCAGACGGCCGAAGATCTCCGTCTCCACTCGCCCCGGGCAGATCTCGGTGACCCGGCCCCGGCGGCCGTAGCCGTCGACCCGCAGCTGGCGGGAGAGGGTGTGCACGGCGGCCTTGGTGGCGTGGTAGATCGTGTTGCCGCCGAAGTTGTAGACGCCGGCGATGGAGCTGATGTTGACGATGTGGCCGAGGTCGCGTTCGACCATGCCGGGCATGAGCAGGCGCACCAGATGCAGAACGGCCTGGATGTTGACGGCGACCTGCTCGTCGACGGCGAACTCGTCGGCGGTCAGGATGTTGCCGGTGCGCGAGACACCCGCGTTGTTGACGAGGACGTCGATCTCCAGGCCGTCCAGTGCGGCGGTGAGCGCCTCGGTGTCGGTGATGTCGACGGCGTGCGGGACGCAACCGGTGTCGCGGGCGAGGACGTCGAGCCGTTCGGCGTTGCGCGCCACCGCGTGGACCTCGAGGCCGCGCTTGGTGAGTCGCTCGACGACCACGGCTCCGATGCCGGTCGACGCTCCGGTGACGAGGGCCGTCCTGTAGTCGGAGATGGGCATGCTGCTGTGCTCCTTGGGAGTGGGGGGATTGCGGGTGCGTGGGTCTTTCAGGCGTCGCGCAGGGGCAGGTGGGCGCGGTCCTTCACCCGGGACACGGCGATGAGGGTGCCGAGGGCGGTCACGACGGCGTAGAAGGCCGGCATGTTGACGTTGCCCGTCCGGGCGATGAGGTAGGTCATCAGCAGCGGGGCCGTGCCGCCGAAGAGCGCGGAGGAGACGTTGTAGCCCAGGCCGTAGGCGGAGTAGCGCACGCGGGTGGGGAACAGTTCGACGAGCAGGATGTGGATGACGCCGGTGTGCCCGGCGAACACGACGGCCATGACACAGGCGCCGACGACGGCGAGGGCGAGGTTGCCGGTGCCGATCAGGAGGTAACAGGGGATACCGACGACGGCCATGGCGATCGCCGAGCCGGCGATGACCTTCTTGCGTCCGATCCGGTCGGAGAGACGGCCCATGTAGGGGATGGCGATACAGATCGCGACCAGGCTGGAGGCGGTGACGAGCAGCCCTTGGACCTTGCCGAAGTCGAGCTCGGTGCTCATGAAGGTGGGCATGTAGCTGAACAGGACGTAGTACCCGGAGCCGTTCATCAGGGGGATGAACAGGGCCAGGAGCATGGCGCGGCGGTGCTCGGCGGAGGTGAACGCTTCCTTCAGGGGGTTCTTGGACAGGCCGCCCTTCTCCTTCAGGCGCGTGAAGTTGGGCGTGTCACTGATGCGCTTGCGGATGTAGATGCCGGTGATGCCGAGCGGGACGGCGAGCAGGAACGGTATGCGCCAGCCCCAGGACTCCATGCGTTCGGTGCCGAGTCCGCTGGTCATGGCGGCGGCTACCAGCGTGCCGGTGAGCAGGGAGAGGAAGGAGGCGATCTGCGCGTAGCTGGTGTAGAGGCCGCGCTTGCCCTCCGGGGCGTGCTCGGCGAGGAAGCTCATCGCGCCCGACGCCTCGCCGCCGACGGAGAAGCCCTGGGCGACGCGCAGCAGGATCAGCAGGACCGGCGCCGCGATGCCGATGCTCGCGTAGGTGGGCAGGATGCCGATGGCCGCGGTGGCGACGCTGATGAGCATGATGACGAAGACCAGCATCCGCTGGCGCCCCATGCGGTCGCCGAGGTGGCCGCAGATGATGCCGCCGAGGGGGCGGAAGAAGAAGGAGACGGCGTACCCGAGGAAGACGAGCATGATGGCGTCGTCGGAGCCGGGGAAGAAGACCGCGGCGAGCGTTCCGGCCATGAAGCCGAAGATGCCGTTGTCGTAGAGCTCGGCGAAGATGCCGACGCATCCCGCGAGGGTGACCTTCCGGGCTGTTCTGGGGTCGACGGTGTTGGGGACTGGCTGAGCGGCCATGGTGGTCATGGCGTCTCCTGTCTTGCGGCGGGCTGGGGATGTGCCAGACAGGCACTGGGGGCGTGGGGCTCCGTGCGGGCGGGCGATGGGGGACGGCTGGGGAGGTGGGCGGGCGTCAGGCCGTGTCGGGAGCGCGGATGCGCAGGGTGTCGAAGGCGGTACGGACGCGGGTGCGCAGGGCGTCTACGGCGCCCCGCTGGGCGCGGTGGGCGGTGACCGCCTGGTCGAGGGTGCGGTGGCGGAAGCGGATGGTCTGCCCGGGGCGCACCTGCCCGAGGGCGGACAGGCCGGTGGCGGTGACGACGGCGAGGACGGGGTAGCCGGCCGTGACGCCGCGGCCGCGGTGCAGCACGAGGAGTTCGTCCCCCGCCGGTACTTCGACGGCGCCGATGGGGACACCGCGGGAGAGGATCTCGCCCTGGGTGACGCGGCGGGGCACGTCGCCCTGCAGTCGCAGCCCGATGTGGTTGCTGCGCGGGCTGACGGTGAAGGGAGCCTCGAACAGCCGGCTTCCGGTGTCTTTGAACTCGGCCCGGTCGGGGCCGTCGGTGACGTCGATCGTCCAGGTGGTGGGGAACGAGGGGACGGGGGCGTTCAGACGGAACAGCGGGATCCGGGAGAAGGGGTGGTCGAGGGGCGGGCAGGCCGTGCGCAGCACGAGTTCGTCGCCGCTGCTCAGGGCGGGGCCGAAGCCCAGAATGGTGTCGGGAGCGCAGCTGCCCTGAAGGTAGTCGGCTTCGAACGAGCCGAGCACGGCCACGTAGACGCGCAGTCCTCGGCGGATGCCGGTGACGCGAAGGGTTTCGCCCGCGCTCACGGAGACCGGTTCCCACTGCGGGCGGACGCCGCCCTCGACGGTCACGTCGGCGGGGGCGCCGGTCACGGCGACGAGGATGTCGGCGGAGGGCACGCACGCGAAGTCGAGTGCCGTGATCTCCAGCAGCGGGGCACGGTCGTCGTTGCCGCACAGGACGTTGGCGACGCGCGCCGAGTGCTGGTCGGCGGCTCCGCCGGCGGGCAGACCGTAGCGGGAGCGGCCGACCCGGCCGAGGTCCTGCACGGTGACGATGCCTGCGGTGCGGATCGCGAGGGTGTCAGCCATGGCAGGCCGCCAGGGAGGTGCCTGCGTGGTCGTCCCACTCTTCGGGTGTGATGGGCACGAAGCGGAAGGTGTCCCCGGGCCGGTAGGCGGTGATCGGGTCGCTGTGCAGGTCGAGGACGCGCACGGGGGTGCGCCCGAGGAGCGGCCAGCCGCCGGGCGAGGGCATCGGGCAGATGACCGCCTGCAGTCCGGCGACGGCGACCGAGCCGGGATCGACGTGGGTGCGGGGCGATGCCAGGCGCGGAACCGGTTTCGGGAAGGGCGGGCCGTCCGTCATCGGTGCCCCGGCGGGCGCGCCGAGGCAGCGCACGGTGAGGTCGCTCCCGGAGTGGAGGGCGACGACCTCGCTCTCGGTCAGGTCGAGTTGGCGGGCGACCTCGGG
>KL569135.1:22310-23784 GCA_000715635.1 Streptomyces violaceus
ACGACGAAGCGTCGTGGCGGTGCCGTCGGCGCGGGGTCCGGCCCGAGGCGGGCGGCCTCGTGTGCCACGATCCGCCGGACGGTGTCGTGGTCGGTGCCGGTGCAGTCGAACTCCACGAGCAGGGCGTCATAGGTGGGCACCACGTCGTGGACTCCGGTCAGCCGGACCGCGTCCAGGGCGTCGGCCAGGGCGTGGACGAGCCGCCAGGCGTCTTCGGCGTCCAGGCCCACGGCCCTGGCGGTCAGGGCGGAGTCACCGCAGTCCGTGATCGTGATGTTGCCGCTCATGTCAGGCGCCCGTCCCGCTCAGCACCTTGTCGAGAGAGGTGATCTCGACACCGGCGGCGAGGAGTTCCTCGCGGATGCGGCCGGCCAGCGCGATCGCTCCGGGGCTGTCTCCGTGCAGCAGGACGGTGTCGCATGCGACCGGGATGTCCTTGCCGTCGACGCTGCGGACGACTCCCTCGGTGACCATGCGCAGAGTCCGCCGGGCGACCTCGTCCGGGTCGTGGATCACCGCTCCGGGCTCGGAGCGGGGGACGAGCGTCCCGTCGTCGCGGTAGGCGCGGTCTGCGATGCCGACGATGCCCACGCGCAGTCCGCGGGCCCGGGCGGCGTCGGCGAGCTCACCGTCCTGGGCGAGGACGATCAGCGACTCGTCGAGGGAGGCGACGGCTTCCACGACGGCACGGGCGTAGTCGGCTCGTACGGCGACCAGGTTTCCCAGGCGTCCGTGCGGGGCGACGTGCCGCACCCGGGTACCGTGCGCGACGGCGAACGCCTGGAGGGCGCCGATCTGGTACAGGACGTCCGTACGGACCTCCTCGGGCGTGAGGTCCATCGCGCGGCGGCCGAAGCCGGCCAGGTCGGGAAAGCTCGGGTGGGCCCCCACGGCCACCCGGTTCTCCACGCAGGTCCGGACGGTGGCGTCCATGATGCGCGGATCACCGGCGTGGAATCCGCAGGCGACATTGGCGGACGTCAGCATTTCCAGAAGGGCTTCGTCGTCGCCCATTCTGTAGGCGCCGAATCCCTCGCCGAGATCGGCGACGAGATCAACCGTGGGGGTCATGACGTCCTCCGGGAGAATATGGGGAAGGACAATGCGAGGAAGGGAAAGCCATCACGTCTTGGTGATTTCCCGAGAATCATCCGGGCCGGATGTTCCGCTCAACTTAATCCCATGCTCGCTCGACCGCCAATATGCGTTCGATCTGGCGTTATCGCGAATGGTTATGACCTGCCTCACACCCCGGACCCTCTTGGGGCTGTGCTCCGGGGTGCCCCCTCCCTACGATGAGGCTCCGCTCCCCGTGGAAGGCCCCGCATGGACACCAGGCGTCTGTACTCGTTCATCAAGATCATTGACGCGGGGAGCATCACGCGCGCGGCCGACATCCTGCACATCGCTCAGCCCGCGCTCAGCCAACAGCTGTCCGCGCTGGAGGCGCAGTTCGGGCAGCAGCTGCTGATCC
>KL569135.1:24069-26810 GCA_000715635.1 Streptomyces violaceus
GGCAGGTGGAGCTCGCGCACGCCGCTGTGGAGGTCTCCGGCCGGGCTCCCGCCGGCAGCGTGTCCGTGGGCCTCGCGCCGTACAGCCTGGGCGCGGCGCTCGCGCTGCCGCTGCTGAAGAGCGTGCGCGAGCGCTACCCGGACGTCCTGCTGCACATCAACGAGAACTTCGGCGGTGTGATCAGCGAGGCCATCATGACCGGGCGGATGGACATGGCGTTCATCTACGGGGCCGGCCCGCTGCGGGGCGTACAGTTCGAGCCGTTGCGGACGGAGGACCTGTTCCTGATCGGCGCGCCCGGCGGTACGGCCCCGCACGGAGCGGGCGAGGTGGATCTGGACGAGCTCAAGGACGTGCCTCTGCTGCTGCCCAGCCGCATCCACACGATCCGGCAGGTGGTGGACGCCGCCTTCCAGCAGGCCTCGCTCCTGCCGAACGTGGTGGGCGAGGTCGAGTCCGCGCTGACGCTCGTCAACGCCGTCGACGCGGGCCTCGGCGCCACCGTCCTGCCCTGGTCGGCCGCGCGCGCCATCCTCGACGTCCGCTCCCTGTCGGTGCGCCGCATCGTGCATCCCGTGATCCAGGTGAAGCTGTCCCTGGTGACCTCGGACAACCAGCCCCTCTCGGAGCCCGCACTCGCGGTGCACGACCTGTTCCTGGAACTCATCACGGAATTTGACGGCTCTCCCCACGACGACGCCCCTCACGAAGAATAAGGAATCGCAATAGCGTCACACGAAACATCTATTTGTTCCCGGTGAGTGCCGCCGCTACGTTTTCACAACGCCGCACGGTCGACCTTGCGAAGCCCGAAACCGGAGACACAGATGAAAAAGCGTGTGCTCACCACCCGTGAAAACCTGCCCGGCAACGGCCTGGACCGCTTGTCCGATGCGGCGGAAAGGGTGGCCTGGCCCGGCGACGGCAAGCCCGGGCCCTCGGACCTCGCGGCGCTCGCACCCGGAGTCAGCGGAATCCTCGCCCTGGGCAACGACCCGGTGGACGGCGTGCTGATGGACTCCGCCGGCCCCTCCCTGCGGGTCATCGCGCTGGCGAGCATGGGCTTCGACAACGTCGACCGGGCCGCCGCCGCCGAGCGCGGCATCGTCGTCACCCACACCCCGCGCGTGCTCGCGGAGACCACGGCCGACCTCACCTTCGCCCTGATCCTCGCCGCCCGCCGGCGGATCGGCGCCGCCGGAGCGAGCCTGGCGTCGGGCTCCTGGAGCCTGTTCCGGATGCACGACTACCTCGGTCTGGACATCCACGGAGCCACCCTCGGCCTGGTCGGCTACGGCCAGATCGGCCGCGCGGTGGCCCGCCGGGCCCATGGATTCGGCATGCGCGTGCTCCACCACGACCCCTACGCGCCCGACGACGACCTGTCGGCCTCGGTGGGACTGTCCACACTGCTGGCGGAGTCCGACGTCGTGTCGCTGCACGTGCCGCTCACCGAGGAGACACGGCATCTGATCTCCATCCGCGAACTGGCCGCGATGAAACCCACGGCCACACTGGTCAGCACCTCCCGCGGCGGTGTCGTCGACGAGGAGGCCCTGCTGCACGCCGTCCGGGAGGGACGACTGCACTCCGCCGGACTCGACGTCTTCGAACGCGAGCCGATGGGAACGGAGTTGTCACCACTGGTCGCCGAGCCGAACGTGGTCACGCTGCCCCACATCGGCTCGGCCACCGAGGCCACCCGGGCCGCCATGGTCGACCTGGCGGTCGACAACATCCTCGACGTCCTGGCCGAACGCCCCGCCCGAACTCCCCTGCCGGGCAGCCCGGCCGTGAGCGGAACCCTCAAGCGTGCAGACCTCCCCGTTTGACGAACCGGGCGACGATGACGTTGCGCTGGACCTCGTTGGTGCCCTCGCCGACGATCATCAACGGAGCCTCGCGGAAGCAGCGTCAGCGGTCAGAGGGCCGTGAACGTCCACAGCAGGTTGCTGCTGCTGTTGTACGTCCACTGCTTGGTGACGGAGCCCGAGGGCACGGTGCCACCGCCGTCGAGGACCAGGCCGGTGGTCCGGTTGGCGAGGGAGTAGCGGCCGTCGCCCCGGTGGGTGATCGTCCACTGCTGGTTGTTTCCGCCGTTCCAGGCAGCCTGCCGGGCGGCGGAACCGTCGGTCGTGGCGCCCCAGCCGTCGGCCACCATGCCGTTGGTGCGGTTGACCAGCTTGTAGTAGCCGCCTCCGACCTCGACCGCCTGCCACTGCAGATTGGTGCTGCCGTCCCAGGTCCACTGCTTGAGGTCGGCCCCGGAGGCGACGTCGCCGCCGCTGTCGAGGGCCAGGCCGTCGGTGACGTTGGTGATGCGGAAGTATGCCGAGGGCCTGAACCGGACCTTGAGCGAGGCGACCCGGTCGTTGCCGCCGGTGCCCCGGAGGTCGGCGTTGTCGCCGGTGAACGTCCAGGAGGTGCCGGTGAAGTTGTCGCCGGACCAGCCGATGACCTGGTAGCCGGGGGCCAGCCGCAGGGAGGAGAGGGTGCGGGTGCCCAGTCCGGCCGCGGTCAGTTCGTCCGCGGTGTAGTCGCCGAGGGGGAGCACGGCGGCGACGCCGGAGTAGTTCACGTCCCTGTAGCCGACGGCACCGGTCAGCGGACGCAAGCCGGGGATCCGGCCGGAGAAGGCGAGCTTCAACACGTAGGCGTCCGCGCTGTACGGCGCCGAGGACGGCAGGGTGACCGTCAGCCCCGACGCGTCCTGTGTCGGCTTCGGCAGGCCGGTGTAGGTG
>KL569135.1:27013-35852 GCA_000715635.1 Streptomyces violaceus
GTGTAGGTGCCGGCGGTGGAGCCGAGCAGCTTCACCGAGGTCAGTGACGAGAGGTCGATCCGGTCGGCGCTCAGCGTTTTGATGGTCAGTGAGCTGCCGGGCCAGCCGAGCACGGTGGCGTACAGGACGGTGTTCGCCTTGTTGCGCGTGAAGCGGATGTCCTGCGCGGTGCCGGCCGTGGGCCGGGTGAAGGAGCCGCCGCCCATCTTCGTGGGTCCCTCGCCGTACGTGGTCCACGCACGGGTCGAGTACACCGACTCGCCGAAGCGCTTCAGGTGGTCTCCGATGCCCAGCAGGATGTCCTTCTGGACCTCGGGGATGGTCCCGTCTTCCAGCGGCGCGATGTTCAGCAGCATGTTGCCGTTCTTGCTGACCCGGTCGATGAAGGAGTGCAGCATCTGCTGGGTGCTGTAGTAGCCGATGTTCTGGGTGTAGCACCAGCTGTTGCTGGAGATGCTGTCGTCGGTGAGCCAGTACGGTGCGGTGAGGTCGGCCGGGCCGCCGCGTTCGTAGTCGAAGACCTCGCCCTTGCCGTTCATGCCGTCCTTGTACGTGGCGACGACCTCGCGGCCCCAGCCGATGGCCTGGTTGTAGTAGTACGCCAGGAAGTTCAGCCGCTGCGTCTCGTCGACGGCGTCCAGGTTGAAGTCCTGCCAGAGGATGTCGGGCTCGGCCCGGTCGATGACCTCCTTGAGCTTGTCGTACCAGAGCTGGTTCTCCTCCGTCGCGCCCAACTGCCCGTACAGCTTCTTCAGGCTGGGGTCGGTCTGGGCGGGCGCGTGCTCGTAGTAGCCGGTGAAGTTGTAGGCGTGGTGCATGGCCACGAGCAGCTTGAGGCCCTTGGCGCGGATGGCCGTGGTGAAGATCCGCAACAGGTCCAGCCCCGGGCCCTTGTCCACGGAGTTCCACTCGTTGACCTGGCTGTCCCACATGGAGAAGCCGTCATGGTGCTCCGCGACGGGTCCGGCGAACCGCGCGCCCGCGTCGACGAACAGCTGCGCCCACTCGTCGGGGTCGAAGTTCCCGCCCGCCGACTTCAGCTTCGGCTCGAACTGCACGGTGTTGCCCGCCAGATCCCGCGCGCCGACGATGAAGTTGTGGAACGGCCACGCCGACGGGTTGCCGTAGGTCGCGATGTGATGCTTGTTCGCGTTGCTGCCGCCCTCGTACATGTTGCGCGGGTACCACTCGTTGTCGTAGGCCGGAACGCTGAAGGCGCCCCAGTGGAAGTAGACGCCGAACTTGGCGTCCTGGAACCACTCCGGGGCCGGCGGGTGCCGGTCCACCGAATCCCAGTCGGGCGTGTACCTCCGGGGCGCCGCCTGCGCGCTGCCGGCACCGAACACACCTGCGGCGCCCGCCGCCGCGGCCACGCAGGTGGCACTGGCCAGGAACTGGCGTCTGTTGATCGAAGACCTCGGCATGAAGACATCCCTGGTATGAGAGGGCAGGAGACGTTACGCACGAAGATCGCGCCTGAGTCATGGGATGTCAACGGGTGGGACGGGGCGAAAAACGCGAGCAAACTCCGCACCGAAACTGGTATTTCGTCTCTTACCATGACTTTCCAAACAGTCAGACATGGTATGTTTCCCGGCACTATCCAGCTGGTGAGGAGTTCGCGATGTCGCTCACGGACAAGGCCATCGAGCAGATTCGCGAGCTGATCAGGACCGGCGCCCTGCCTCCCGGTTCGAAGCTCCCTCCGGAGGCGGACCTGGCCGCCCAGTTGGGCCTGTCACGCAATCTGGCGCGTGAAGCCGTCAAGGCACTGGCCGTCGCGCGAGTGCTGGAGGTCCGGCGGGGCGACGGCACGTACGTGACCAGCCTGCAGCCGAGCCTGCTCCTGGGAGGGCTCGGCGGTGCGGTGGAACTGCTGCAGGGCGACTCGGCCGCGCTCCAGGACCTCATGGAGGTACGGCGACTCCTCGAACCGGTCGCCACGGCGCTGGCCGCCACCCGGATCTCCGAAGCCCAACTGGCCGAGGTGAAGCGGCACTTGGATGCCATGCGCGAGGCCCGCGACGATGTCGAACAGCTCAACGCCCATGACGCCGCCTTCCATCGCGCCGTCATCTCGGCCACGGGCAACGAGAGCCTCCTCGCCCTGCTGGAGGGCATCTCCGGTCGCACCCTGCGCGCCCGCATCTGGCGCGGCCTGGTCGACGACCGGGCCGCGGGCCGGACCCTCGCCGAGCACGAGGCGATCTTCAGGGCCCTGGCCGCCCGTGACTCCGCCCTCAGCCAGGCGGCGGCTCTGCTTCATGTGAGCAACACGGAGCAGTGGCTGCGGGAACACCTGGGCTCGGGCGCGGCTCTCCCGAGCTGAGGTGACGGTTCAGGGCGCGGGCGGCAGGTGGACCGTCATGATCAGGTCGCAGGGTCCCGCGCCGGAGCCGCGGTAGGTGTGCGAGGCGTCGCCGTCGAACGTGGCGGTCTGCCCGGCTTCCAGGGTGTGTTCCGTGCCGTCGACGATCAGCGTCATGCGGCCTGAGGTGACGCTGACGGTTTCCACGACGCCTGCCTGGTGGGGGTGGCTGGGGTATTCCTCGTCCGGCTCCAGGCTCCAGCGCCAGACCTCTACCGGGGCCGGGCCCGAGGTCGTCAGCATGAGCCGGGCCTCGCTGCCCCGCTCGCCGGTCCACAGGGGCGCCACGGCATCGGCGGCCACGACCCGGACACGCCCTTCGGGCGGCCCCTGCATCAGGGCGGACACCGAGATGCCGAGCGTGTCGGCAAGTCGGACCAGGGTGGCCAGATTGGGATTGCCCTGGGCTTTCTCCAGGGCCACCAGGGCCCCCTTGCTCACCTGGGCCCGGCGGCCGAGCTCCTCCAGGGACAGGCCGGCCCGGGTGCGCGCCGCCCGGACGTTGTGTGCGACCGTCCGCAGGGCCGCGGCTGTCTCGACCATCCGATCTCCCTCCTCGCCATCGACCATTCCACTACACCGCACGGTCGTTTGGTTGACATTGTCCGGTCGTTGCGTTGTACGGTCTGGTCGTTCCATTGAATGGTAAGGGACGTGCTGTGATCGCTCTGCTGGAAACGGAAACCCGCCCATGACCTCCTTCCACCTCTCCCCCGCCGTCGCGGACGCCTTCCCCGGCACCTTCATCGCCCTGGTCACCGCCACCGGCCTACGCGGCCGTGAGCCCTGGCCCCGGACCAGCGCAGCGCTGGAGGAGTTGGAGCAGCAGGTCGCCGCCGGCACCTGGAACCCGGCCGACGAGACCGACCCCCGCATCGAGGCCTGGCACACCGCCTACCGCTCCTTCGGCACCAACCCCCGTCGTATCCGCCCCAGCGTCGACGCACTCGGCCGTCGCTTCGCGAAGAAGGGAACACTGCCACGCATCAATCCGGCCGTCGACTCCTACAACGCCGTCTCCGTCCGCCACGGCCTGCCCGCCGGCGCCTTCGACCTGGACCACGTCACCGGCGACGTCGGCATCCACCACGCGGACGGCACCGAGTCCTTCACTCCGCTCGGCGAACCCGACACCGTCGAGCACCCCAAGCCCGGCGAGATCATCTACGCGGACGACGCCGGGGTCCTGACGCGGCACTGGAACCACCGCGACGCCCACCGCACCCGCGTCACCGAGGACTCCACCCGCGTGGCCTTCGTCCTGGAAACCCTCCACGCAGAGCGCGACGGCGATCTCCTCAAGCTCGCGGCCGACCGACTGCTGGACCTGCTCGCCCCGCATGCCACGCGGACGGCCGGGCACTACCTCACTCCGGCCCGGCCTGCGGCCACCGTCTGAGGTCGCACGCCTTGGCCGGGGCGAGCGTGAAGAACACACGTGTGCGGGCGTCATCGCCCGGGCATGGCCCCGCCGTCTCGGGTCAGTTGTCGCCGATGGCGTGTCCTTCGCCCCCGGCCCCGGCCGTCCCGTCGGCGTCCTCCGGCGCCGGGTCCAGCAGGACCTCGATGCCCGCTCGAAGGTAGCGCTCCAGCGTGGCGTCCGGCGCCGAGGTCAGGGCGGGTGGGCGGATCTCCGATCGCATCAGGCTGGTGCCGAGCATCCAGGCCGCCAGGAGTTCCGCCCGCAGGTCCGCGTCGGGGCCGCCGAGCCGGGCGGCCAGGCGCTGGGAGAACACCTCTGTGAAGTCCGCCCGCAGCCGCGCCACCGCCTCGTCCCGTCCGGAAGAGCGCAGCACGGACAGCACCGGATGCGGGAAGTCACCCTCCCTCGGCGGGCCCATGAGCAGCGCGCAGAACCAGTCGGGTATCGCCTCCACCGGCTCGTCCAGCAGCGGCTCGAATATCTTGCCCGTACCCGACACGTCGTTGAACAGCGCTTCTTTCGAGCCGAAGTAGCGGTAGACGAGGGCCGCGTCCACACCGACGTCGCCCGCGATGTCGCGCACGCTGGTTCCCTCGTAGCCGTACTTGCCGAAGCGGAAGGCCGCGGCGGCTCGCAGCGCGGTACGCGTCCCCGACGCCGAGCGTTTGTGGGCGGGCCGGCAGGCCGCCGCTTTCGACGCCTCGCCCTTGTGTGCTCCGGTCACGTACCGCACCTCCGTGGTCCACGGCCCTTCGGCCATCCGCCCATGTTCCAGTCTTCGGCGGCTGTCTCAAAGTCACCGACCGATGTCATCAATCGTTGACTTACGTTCTCACCGCATGTCATACCTGACTCAGGTCAACGATTGGTGACTTGAGTCCTCGCTGTGCCCGGGCCGTACGACGGAGTCGGCCCTTCCAGGTCTGCCCGCAGGACGCGACGGCGCACGTCCCGATGCCGTCGCACGCGGGCACCCCCACCGACCGGAAAAGGTGATTCTCTGTGCCTGCTCGACGCGTCGCCGTCATCGGAACCGGCTACGTCGGACTGACAACCGGCGCCTGTCTGGCCTCTCTCGGGCACTTCGTGGTGTGCGCGGACGCCGACCCGCACAAGGTCGAGCGGCTGCGCGAGGCCCGGGTGGACATCCTGGAGCCCGAGCTGCCCGAGGTCGTCCGGGGCGCCCTGGACGCGGCCCGGCTCGACTTCACCGGCGACACCGCGGCCGCCGTCGCCGAGGCCGAGGTGGTGTTCCTGTGCCTGCCCACGCCCATGGGGGCGGGCGGCGCCGCCGATCTCGCGGCCGTGGAGGCCGTAGCCGCGCAGATCCGCGACGTGCTGCCACCCGGCTCTGTCGTCGTCAACAAGTCGACGGTGCCCGTCGGCACGTGCGAGCGCGTGGCCGCCTTGCTCGGCCGGGACGACGTGGCCGTGGTGAGCAACCCGGAGTTCCTGCGTGAGGGCCGCGCCGTCCACGACTTCCTGCACCCCGACCGGATCGTCATCGGCGCCGGCGACCGGGACGCCGCCCGGCGCGTGGCCGAGCTGTACGCCGAACTGGACGCGCCGCTGGTGCTCACCGACGCCGCCAGCGCAGAACTGACCAAGTACGCGGCCAACTTCTTCCTCGCGATGAAGCTGTCCTTCGCCAACAACCTCGCCACCGTCTGCGAACGCTTCGGCGCCGACATCGCCGATGTCACCGAGGGCATAGGGCGGGACCCGCGCATCGGCTCCGCGTTCCTGCGGCCCGGGCCCGGCTGGGGCGGCTCCTGTCTGCCCAAGGACACCCATGCCCTGCTGACCGTGTGCGATCTGGCCGGGGTCGACTTCCCCCTGCTGCGCGCCACCATCGAGACCAACGTCGCCCACCAGCGGCAGCTCGTCGATCGGGTCGCCGCCGCGTGCGGGCACGCCGGGGACGGCTCGCTGCACGGCGTACGGCTCGCCCTGTACGGCCTGACCTTCAAGGCCGGCACCTCCGACCTGCGCGACTCCCCCGCGCTTTCCGTCGCCCGCCTGCTGCGTGAGCGGGGCGCCGAACTCACGGCGTACGACCCGGCGTTGCGCGAGGAGAGGCCCGACCTGAGCGATCTGGTCGAGCTCGCCGACGACCCGGTGCGGGCGGCGGAGGGGGCGGCGGCCTGTCTCGTCCTCACCGAATGGCCGGAGCTGCGTGACCTCGACTGGGCGGCGATCGCCGCGCGCATGGCAGGCCACGAGGTCCACGACTTCCGCAACCTGCTGGACGCGGACCGCCTCGCGCGCGCCGGACTGAGCTGGCAGGGCATCGGGCGCGCGGAGGTGCCGACGCGGGTGGCGTGACACCTGGGCGGGGCGACCGGCGCGCCCTGCCCTCTCCTCCCCGCCGCCGAAGAAGAATCCCGAGAGAAAGGCTCACCCCATGCGGGTTCTGTGCACCACGCTCGGCAGTCCCTCCCACGGCCGTGCTCAACTGCCGCTGCTGCGCTCCCTGTCCAAGGCCGGGCATCAGGTGCTGGTGGTCACCACCGATGCCCTCGCCCCCGTCTTCCGTGACGACGACGTACAAGTGAACGCCGTTTTACCGGAGTTCGATCCGCTCGCCGCGATGGGCCCGTACCTCGCCGAGCTCCAGGAGACCGCCGACCTCACGGAGCCGACGGCCGCACTGACCCGGCTGCTGATGCGCCACGTGGCCGGGCCGGGAGTCAAGCCGCACCTGGACGTCCTGCTCCCCCTCGCCCGGGACTTCCGGCCGGATGTGATCCTGCGGGACGGCATGGACATGAGTGCCGTGCTGACCGCCGAGCTGCTGGGCGTACCGCAGTTGCCGACACCTTCGGGGTTCAGCAACATCCTGGACCCCGTCGAGGTGCTGCCGCAGCTCAATGAGCGGCGCGAGGAGCTGGGACTGCCCGTGCGGGACGACCCCCTGTCCCTCGTTCCGCACGGCCGCGTCGACTACGTGCCGCCCGCCTTCTCCTTCGCCCGGCATCTGCACCAGGCGTGGGCCTACCGGCAGACGGTGGACGTCGAACGCGGCGGCGTACTGCCGGAGTGGGCGGCCCGGCTGCCCACGGACCGGCCGCTGGTGTACGCCGCGATCGGCACCGCCCTGCCGGTGATGCGGGAGCGCATGGCGGACCGGGACACGCCTCTGCCCGTGAAACTGCCGGACCCCACCGAGAGCCTGAACGCGATCCTGGGGGCCGCGGCCGGGCTGGACGACTGCACGGTGGTCGTGTCGACATCCGGGATCCCGGTGGACACGGAGGGGCTGCCCGGGCACATCCATGTCGCCGAACGGGTGCCGCAGCCGCTGCTGCTGGAGTCGGTCGACCTGTTCGTCACCCACGGCGGCTTCAACAGCATCCGCGAGGCCATGCGCACCGGCACGCCGCTGGCGGTGCTGCCGCACTTCGGCGACCAGCCCGCCAACGCCGACCGGGTGCAGGAGCTGGGGCTCGGCCGTCACATCACGGACAGCAGCACGGCAGGCATCGCCGACGTGTGCCGGAGACTCCTCGCCGATCCAGGGCCCCGGGCACGGGCCCGGTCGGCCCAACTGGCGATGCTGACGCTGCCGGAGGTGGATCAGGCGGTCGGTGACCTGGCGAAGATCGCCGGCTAGCCGCCCGGTCCCCCGGGTGCGGGCCGCTCCGGAACCCCGGGGTGGCCCGTGCCCGCGCCTTGCACCCGCCCCCATCCCAAGGACGACAACGTGACCTTCTCCGACACCCAAGAACAGGGCGCGTCCGGGGACATACCCCCGCGGCTCAGTCACCGGCAGATCACCACCGTCATGTCCGGGCTGGTCCTCGGCATGTTCCTGGGTGCGCTGGACCAGACGGTGGTCTCGTCCGCGCTGCGGACCATCGCCGACGACCTGCACGGGCTGACGGCCCAGGCGTGGGTGACGACCGCGTATCTCATCACCGCCACCCTCGCGACGCCGCTCTACGGCAAGCTCTCCGACATCCACGGCCGCAGGCCCGTCTACCTCGCCGCGATCGCCCTGTTCACCGTCGGCTCACTGCTGTGCGGATGTGCCACGTCGATCTATGAACTCGCGGCGTTCCGCGCCGTTCAGGGGCTCGGTGGCGGCGGGCTGATGTCGCTGGCGATGACGATCATCGCCGACATCACCTCCCCGCGGGAGAGGGGCCGCTACCAGGGCTACTTCATGGCCGTGTTCGGCGGCGCCAGCATCGTCGGCCCGCTGGTGGGCGGTGCGTTCGCGGACCGGGCCGATCTGCTCGGCATCGCCGGCTGGCGCTGGATCTTCCTGATCAACGTGCCGCTCGCCGCCGCGGCCGCGGTGACGATCATGCGTGTGCTGCGCTTCCCGCACCGGCGGGTGCGGCACCGGCTCGACTACGCCGGGGCGCTCGCCCTGGCCGTGGGCCTCGTGCCGCTGCTGACCGTCGCGGAGCAGGGCCGTGCCTGGGGGTGGGGCTCGCCCCTGGCCCTGTCGATGTACGCGATCGGTGTGGCAGGTCTGGCCGTGTTCCTGGTGGTCGAGCGGCGGTCGAGCGACGCCGCGCTGCTGCCGCCCCGTCTGTTCCGCATCCGGACCTTCCGGCTGGGCGTCGGGCTGCACTTCGTCGTCGGCATCGGCATGTTCGGCGCGATGACGACACTGCCGCTCTACCTGCAACTCGTACGCGGCATGAGCCCCATCGCGGCGGGCCTGGCCACCCTGCCCACGGTCGCCGCGAACCTCGCGGTCACCCTGCTGACGGGCCGGATGATCGCCCGGACCGGGCGGTTCAAGGTCCATCTCGTCGCCGGTGTCGGCTCGTTCACCGCGGCGATGCTCGTCTTCGCCACGCTACGGGCGGACAGCCCGCTGTGGCACCCGGCGCTCGGCATGGCCCTGATGGGCGCGGGACTCGGCGCGTCGATGCAGACGCTCACCACGCTCGCGCAGTGCGAGGTGCCCCGTACGGACATGGGCGCGGCGACGGCGTCGGTCAACTTCTTCCGCTCCAACGGCGGCACGGTGGGCACCGCGGCTTTCCTGTCGATCCTGTTCACCACGGCGGCCGGCAGCATCGCCGACCGGC
>KL569135.1:36043-37310 GCA_000715635.1 Streptomyces violaceus
AGAGATGTGTATAAGAGACAGGCCCGGGCTACCGCCGGCTGCTGGCCCAGCCCGACAACGCGCACGCCCTGACGGGAGTGCTCCGCCCCGACGGCGGCGTCGGCCTGGAGGACTCCGCGTTCCTGCGCGCCCTCGACCCGAGCGCGGCCCTGCCGTTCCTGGAGGGCTACGTCGCCTCGATGCGCATCGTCTTCCTCACGGGCGCCGTGGTGTCCCTGGCCGCCTTCGTGATCGCGGCCTGGCGGGTCCCCGACCTCACGCTGTCCGACGAGTAGCCGGTGTCCGGGTGCCGCACCGCGTCGGACCTCAACACCGGGCCAGCGCCAGCACACTCAGACCGAACATCAAGACGCCCAGGGGGAGATGGACCGACGGCACGTGCGCGATGCCGAGCACGACCTGGGCCGAGGCGAGTACGAGGAAACCCGTGGCGTGCCAGACAGGCCGGGGCGAGCCGCCGCCCGGCTTCCACGCCAGCACCGCCGCGAGCAGGTACAGCATCGACGCCCCGTACATCACCCGGGCTCCGACATCATGCAGCATCGCGCCGTAGGACGAGGTCAGCAGCAGTCCGGCCGAGACCGCCTGAAGGAAGATGGTCAGGGTCTGCAGGGCGATCGCGATCCGCAGGAACGAGGAAGTGCGCTGTGCGTTCGCCGTATCCGTCACCGTCACCTGAGTGGCCATGTCACAGTCCCCTTTGCCCGCCGTCGGGCGGTAGATCGATAAGGTCTCACCAGACCGACGACGCGGGCCCGCGAAAGGTAAGGCGAGGGGGCGGCCGGAAGCATGGGGACTGTCGGGGCCAGGACGGATGAGATAGCCGGCGAGCGGCGCCGACTGATCAATGTCGCTTACCGGTTGCTCGGTTCGGTGACCGAGGCGGAGGACGCCGTACAGGATGCCTACGCGCGCTGGTACGGGCTGTCGCGAAGCCGGCAGGAGGAGATCCTGTCCCCCGGCGCCTGGCTGACGACGGTGACCAGCCGCATCTGCCTGGACCTGCTCGGCTCGGCACGGGCGCGCCGTGAACGCTATGTCGGCGCGTGGCTGCCCGAGCCACTGCCCGACCGCACCGAGTGGGACCACGCGGGCGGCGCCGACGCCACCGGCCCGGCGGACCCCGCCGACCAGATCGTCCTGGACGAGTCGGTGACCATGGCCTTCCTTGTCGTCCTGGAGTCGATGACGCCCGCCGAGCGGGTGGCGTTCGTCCTGCACGACGTCTTCCGCTACCCGTTCGCCGAGATCGCCGGTGTTCTCGGCC
>KL569135.1:37507-38061 GCA_000715635.1 Streptomyces violaceus
CCCGCCCGCCGGCGGGTGAGCGTCGCGCGCGCTCCGGTGCCGGCGACCGGCCGGGCCGACGTGGTGAGGCACGTCAAAGAGGCATGGGAGACCAAGGACATCGCGGCCCTCGTCGGGCTCCTCGACCCGGCCGCCGTGATGACCGCCGACGGCGGCGGCATGGTCGGCACCGTCCTGCGCCCGGTCGAGGGCGGCGCACGCATCGCCCAGTACATGGTCGCCATCGCCGACAAGGCTCCCGGGCTCGAACTCCTGGAGCGGTCGGTCAACGGTGCGCCCGGCCTGGTGGCCCAGCGCGCCGGCGTCGTCATGACCGTAGCCGCGTTCGATGTCTCCGACGGACGTGTCACCCGCATCTGGGCGGTCCGCAACCCGGAGAAACTCCGGCCGTGGGCACGGGAGGACTAGGGCCTGTCACCACGGGACATCCCCCGCGCCTTCGGCGCCACCTGCTCGCTCAACGCCTTGAGCCGGTCGACGCGTTCGGCGATCCCGTCGAGGGGCCGGCTGTGTCGTCCGGGCAGGTGGGTGACGCGGCTGGCTGGGGTGTGGCC
>KL569135.1:38252-40238 GCA_000715635.1 Streptomyces violaceus
GGCTGGGGTGTGGCCGCCGATGCCGGTGTGGGGCCGGTGGTGGGCCCGAGGGTCGCCGGTCCGGTCGGGACATGCAGATCGCCGTCCCGCAGCCGGCCGGTCGCCCACACACTGGCCAGTCCGGTCAGTGTTAGATAGCCGCAGGCCCACCACGGGCTGCCCGAACCGAGTGCCAGCAGAGCGGTCATGATCAGCGGGGTGACGCCGGACGCGAAGATGCCGGACACCTGGTAGACGAAGGACATGCCCGTGTACCGGACCGGGGTGGTGAAGAGGGCGGCGAACAGGGTGCCCTGGGCACCGTAGAACCAGGCGTGCACGACCCCGAGTGTCACGACCAGCGCCGCCGCGAAGGCCCAGGTCCCGCCGGTGCCGAAGAGCCAGAAAGCCGGGAAGACCGAGACGGAGAACGCGGCCATGCCGGTGACGTAGACCCGGCGGGCTCCGCGGCGGTCGACCGCCGCCCCGGACACCGGTATCAGCACGGCCATCACGAGTGCCGCGGCGGTGACCGCGAGCAGCACCGGCGTACGGTCCAGCTTGAGCGTTCCGGTCGCGTAGGTGATGGCGAAGACGGCCCAGGTGTTGAAAGCGGCCCCCTCGCCCCACCGGGCGAGCATTCCGAGCAGGACGTGCCGACGTGCCTGCGGCGCACGCATCAGCTCCACCAGCGGCGCGGAACGCGGCAGTTCCCGAAGGCGGCGTACGGCACGGAACGCCGGCGTCTCGTCGATCTTCAGCCGCACGGCCAGCCCGACCACGACCAGCACCAGGCTGACGA
The DNA here is from genome assembly GCA_000715635.1 of Streptomyces violaceus. Classification (GTDB taxonomy): domain Bacteria; phylum Actinomycetota; class Actinomycetes; order Streptomycetales; family Streptomycetaceae; genus Streptomyces; species Streptomyces violaceus. Next base: position 39,034 of record KL569135.1, read on the forward strand.
GGAAGGCGATCCGCCACCCGTAGGCGAGGAACGCCTCGTCGCTGAGGGCGTCGCTCAGCAGCGCGAACACGCCGGTCCCCAGGGCCAGTCCGAGAGCCAGCCCGATCTGCGGGCAGCTGCCGAACCGGCCCTTGCGGCCGTCGGGCCCGTACTCCACGGCCAGCAGCACCGCCCCGGCCCACTCCCCGCCCAGCGCCACGCCCTGCGCGACCCGCAGGACCAGAAGCAGCGCGGGCGCGAGGATGCCGACCTGCTGATAGGTGGGGAGCACACCGATCAGGGCGGTGGAGACGCCCATCAGGCCCATGGTGAAGGCCAGGGTGTGCTTACGGCCGATCCGGTCTCCGATGTGCCCGAAGAGCAGACCGCCCACGGGGCGGGCGACGAAGCCCACGGCGAACGTCGCGAAGGACAGCATCGTGCCGACCGTGCCGTTGGACGTGGGGAAGAACAGCTTGTCGAAGACGAGCCCGGCAGCCGTGCTGTAGAGGAAGAAGTCGTACCACTCCACGGTGGTGCCCAGCAGACTGGCGAGCACCACGGTCCTCAGCCGGGAGGGAGCAGGGGCATCCTGTTCCGGCTTCTGGGTTTCCGGCGTCTGCGACGGTACGGGGGCGGCGCTCATCGGGCACCACCGCCCTGGCCGGCCGTCCGGCCGAGGAGGCCGGCGGAGACCGGGCGGCGGTCGCCCGTTGTGAGCGGGAACCGGGAAAGGGCATGCGCGGACATGTGGCTCCGAGTGGGGTGCGGAGACGGCGTGCGGGCATGCCGACGCGGTGACGTACGTCAGGGACGCGTCGGGGCACGCAAGGGCGCGTGAAAGGGGATGGCCGCAGCCTTGACCGGTGCGCACACGGTGCTGTGGGGGACGCGGAGGCGCGAAGGCTGACGACCCGGTGGCCCTACGCCGCCGGGGAACTCATGGGCTCTTGGTCGTCAGCCGCGACAGGTCGCGCTGGACTGGCGGCACAGATCGACGTGCAGTCGTCCCACGAGGATGTCGGCGGCAGCGGTCATGCCAGGCATTGTGCGTGACTTGCCCCGCCAAGCTCAAGTGGGCAGATCACGCGCTCGTTCCCAGGGCGAGGTGCTCCAGGACGGTGACCAGTCGGCGTCGGGCGTCGGAGGGCAGGCCCCGCAGTGGCAGCGGGAGATTCGGCTCGGTCGCGAGGCCCAGATGCGAGGCGGCCGCCGACATCACACGC
>KL569135.1:40418-41024 GCA_000715635.1 Streptomyces violaceus
GGCGGATGAGCTCCCAAAGGGGCTCCAGCCGCTCGGAGTGAGCCGTGGCGCCGGCCGCGTCGCCCGCCTGGGCGGCCCGGGTGAGGGCGAGGGCGGTGGCGGGGAACAGGCCGCCGGCGACCGAGTACCACGCGTCGCATCCGGCGTTCAGTCCGGTGGCCGCCGCCCAGTCGCCGCTCACACCGACGCTGACCGTGTCCGGGAGCAGCGCCCGCAACGCCGCGACGCGCTGTCGCGCGGCCCCCCGGTCGTCGGGCACCGGCGGAATCTTGACTGCGGCCACGTTCGGCAACTCGGCGATACGGCCGTGGAGTTCGTCGGTGAAATGGACATGGGTGGTGCGGGGGTTGTCGTACACGCACAGCGGCACCGACAGCTCACGGGTGACGCTCTCGTACAGGCCGAACACCTCGTCGTCGGTGAGGGTCTGATAGGTCATCGGGGCGAGCAGGACCGCGGACACGCCCGCCTTCTGCGCGTCCTCGGCGACGGCGAGTACCTGCGAGGTGCGCAGTGCCCCGATGCCGGCCATGACCGGGACACCGTCGGCGGCTTCGACCGCGAGCCTCGTCACGCGGGCGCGCTGCTCGCGTGTGAGGTAGGCGT
>KL569135.1:41242-42592 GCA_000715635.1 Streptomyces violaceus
GGAGCCGAGGGCGCCGATGGAGTCGACGCCCGCGGTGGCGAGGCGGGAGACGAGGGCGCCGAACGCCCGCTCGTCGATGCCCTCTTCCGTCGTGGGCGTGAGAGGGAAGGCGCTGAGGCCGCGGAACATGGAAGGACTCCTCGGTATGGGTTGCTTCATCACGTCGTGAGCGGAGGGTTCTCGCGCAGCCAGGCCAGGACCTGCCGGGCGTGCTCGTTCGGCGGGAAGACCGGGTAGAAGGCGTGCTCGATCACGCTGTCGCGGACGACGAGTGTCAGTCGCTTGAACAGTCTCGTCCCGTCGGCCTCGAAAGTGGGCAGTCCGAGGTGGTCGGCGAGACCGAGGGCGGGGTCGGAGAGCATGTCGAAGGGCAGACCGAGCCGCTCCACGACCTCGTTCTGGTAGTCGGTGTCCTGGCTGGACAGTCCGTAGACGCGGCCGGCGCCGGCTTCGAGGAGGTCCTGGAAGTGGTCCCGGAAGCCGCACGTCTCCGGGGTGCAGCCACGGGCGCCCGGGATGGAGTTCCAGCCTTCCGGCAGGTCGGTGCCGGGGCGTCCGGTGAGGGGGTAGATGTAGATCACCGTGCGCCGAGGCCCGAGCGTGTCCAGCCGGATCGCTCGGCCGGCGGTGTTCGGCAGCGCCAGGGGTGGCATCCTCGTGCCGGGCAGGTGGGCGGCGGCACCGTCGTCCTCGGGGACGGGCAGCTCCGCGGGCAGGGTCAGGTGGCCCCCACCCGCTGTTCCGGCCTTCTCCTGCGGTGCGGCCCCGCTGCCCCGGTGGGCCGCGACCTGCAGGTTGGTGATCAGCGTCGCACGCCGGGCGCTCAGTGCCTCGATCCGCTCGGTGAGTTCGTCGATGGCCTCCCGGTAGGCGGCGAGTGAGGCCGGGCAGTCGTCGGCGTGCGGGCTCCCGGCGGCCAGGCACTCCAGGAAGGGCCGGGTGCGCTCGACCGGGATGCCCAGTCGGTGCAGGGCCCTGATCTCCCGCACGAGACGTACGTCGTCTTCGGCGTAGTCCCGATAGCCGTTGCCAAGACGCCCGGGCGTGATCAGCCCCAGGGACTCGTAGTACCGCACTGCTTTCGTCGTCACGCCGGCCCGACGCGCGAGCTCACTGATCCTCATCTCGCTCACCTCACTGCTCGCACGCTAAACCCTGCCCCGGAGGGCAAGGTCAAGCGAGGTGGCTGCCCGCTGCGCTGCTTGATCAGGCAGGAGCCTCAAAGATGAGTTCGAGGCCGTCTTCCTCGTCCCATTGCTCTCCGGCCTCCACGAAGCCGAACCCGGAAATCGTTGCCAGGGATGCGGTGTTGTCCGGACTGATCGTCGCCCGCACGGTCCTGACTCGGGC
>KL569135.1:42809-45692 GCA_000715635.1 Streptomyces violaceus
TCAGAGATGTGTATAAGAGACAGGGTCAGTATCGCCCTGGCGTAGCCCTGACGACGGTGGACGGGGACCACCGAGTAACCGAGCTCCACCATGCCCGCGTCGTCCGGCGGCCCATGGAACCCGGCATACCCCACGACGGCACCCTCCGGCTCGGCTACCACCACCTGCGTGAGCCACCCCGCGCAACCCGGGTCAGAGCTCAGCTGATTCACCCGATACCGCCACACCCACTTCGCCCTGTCGGTGACGAAGTACTCGGTGAGTGCGACACCCGCTTCGGCACTGGCTTGAGCCAGATCGTCCTTCAGCAACGCCATCATGGCCGTGCTCGACAACTCAACGAATCGCACGGACTTCGTGCTCGTGGGGACTGAGGTCCGGCGTTCGGCTTTGTCTGTCACAGCGCGAATAGTCATGGAGCGCCCAGGACGTGTCCAACTGTTTTCGCAGTGGCCGGTTCCGGTTTAAGGCAGAGGGGGGTGCGGAGCCCACTGCTATGGTGCGCCGATGTCATCGATCAAGCAGTTCCAAGTCACCTTCGACTGCGCGGAACCTGAGCGCGTCGCTCGTTTTTGGTGCGAGGTGCTGGGGTACGTCGTACCGCCGCCACCGGAGGGGTTCGCCACTTGGGACGATTACGATCGTTCGCTGCCACCTGAGCTTCAGGGTGCATCATTCGCGTGCAGTGATCCCTCGGGTGTGGGCCCGCGACTCTATTTCCAGCGCGTCCCCGAAGGCAAGGCCGTCAAGAATCGGGTGCATCTCGACGTGCGGGTCGGCACCGGGCTCGTGGGCGAAGAGCGCCTGACCGCACTCGAGGCCGAGTGCGCACGACTGGTCGCGCTCGGCGCGGTACACGTGCAGACGCTGCGCGCCGACGGCGTCAACGAGTCGTGCATCCCGATGCAGGACATCGAGGGCAACGAGTTCTGTCTCGACTGAGGGACCTTCGGAGCGAGGAGCCGGATGCCCGGCTGCCGCCGCTCCCCACCCTCCCCGGCGGGCCCCAGTAGTGTGCGCCGTGTCACGCATGGCAAAAACCACCTAAGTTGCCCAGATCACAGCGCAAATGTCCATTTAGCGTCCATTCTCGAAACGGACGCAGAAGCACGAAGTAGAGCGCATCGCCATCGACTTGGATGCGCCGTGCCTAAGTGATCCATGACACAGCCTTCGTGATGTTCTGCCTCGTTCCCCGTAGAAAGGTGCTGACCATGGCCGCATACCTGTGCCCGCCTGCCGTGATACACGGTGAGCACACCGTGAAGACCAGCCAGATCGTGGCGGAGGTCCGCGACCGGCACCCGCACGCGGCGTGGACGCCGCGGATCGACGGCATCGCGGCCAGTACGGGCATCGAAACCCGCGGGTGGATGCTGCCGCTGGAGACCGCCGTCGCGCCTGGCAACGGGAGCACCCTGCCGGCTGCCGGCATCGGGCCGGCCCGAGAGGCTCTGGCCGGCGACGGGTTCACCGAACAGGACGTGGATCGCGTGATCGCCGCCCTTGAGGCGATACCCGCGCCGCAGACCGTCCAGGAGCGCACCGCGCCGGCCTGGGCGGCCGTGCGGTCCTGCGGGGAGCGTGCGGCGCGCGGGGCCCTGCAGATCGCCGGGCTGGACGCCGCCGACGTCGACTGCTTGATCACCAGTCACTCCACCACCCCAGCGTTGCCGGGGCTGGACGTCGCCCTGGCCAACGAGCTCCCGCTGCGCAACGACGTGATGCTGCTGCCGGCCACGCAGTGGGCCTGCGTCGCCGGGACCCGCTCCCTGGCGCTGGCGGCGGATCTCGTGGCCGCGGACCCCGACCGGGTGGTCCTGGTCGTGATCGCGGAGGCACTGAGCACGACCTACCAGCCCGCGGACGACACTCTGGAGTCCTTGATCGTCCGATTGCTGTTCGCGGACACCGCGGTCGCCGCTGTGGTCACGGGCCGCCCGAGGCCCGAGTCGGTGCTGCGGCTGGACGCCGCCTGGCACCACACCCTGCCCGGCACCCAGGACCTGCACCGCCTGGAGACACGGGAGGACGGCACCCACTTCGTGATGGACCGGCGCGGGCCGCGTGCCGTGCAGGAGACGGTCAGCGCGATGTGGGAGTGGTTGCGCCTCCGCTACCAGGACGACCCCGGCTCCTGGCACCCCGACGTTCTGCTCGCGCACCCCGGCGGGACGCGGGTGCTGGAGTACATGGAGCAGACGATGCCCGACGGGTGGCCTTCGGGGCTGCTGGACTACAGCCGGGACAGCTACACCAGCGGCAACCGCGGAGGCGCCGCCGTCTTCGACATCCTGCGCAGAGCGCACGACTCCGGGCAGGAACGGGGCAGTCGCGCCGTCCTGTACGCGGCGGCCCCGGGCCTCACGGCCACCGCTCTGGAAGGGGAGTGGCTGTAGCGCGAGCTCGCGCCACGGCCGTGCCGGAGACAGCCGCCCGTACCACCGGTGACGCCGCCCGACCAGAGCACGCCACCCGGCCCGCCCTCAGCCGCGTCACCTCGCGACGGACGCCACTGACGCCCAGACCACCTTGCCGGTGTCTGTCCACCGCACCCCCCACCGGGTGGTGAGTCCATGCACGACGTGCAGTCCACGACCGCCGTCGTCGAGGAGCCCGCCCCGGCCCAGCCGGGGCCTGCCGTTGCCGGTGTCGCCCACCTCGCACAGCAGCCCGTGACCGGCCCTGATCAGCCGTACCGTGATGGGTCCGTCGGCGAAGCGGACCGCGTTGGCGACCAGTTCGCTGACCACCAGCAGCACGTTGTCCCGGGTGTCGTCTCTGGTGTGCCATCGCCCCAGCAGCGCGGAGACCAGCGTGCGGGCCCGGGCGGCCGCGTCCCCCCGGGCGGGCAGACGCCAGGTCGCGGTGTCCCCCTTCCGG
>KL569135.1:45897-46603 GCA_000715635.1 Streptomyces violaceus
CGCCAGGTCGCGGTGTCCCCCTTCCGGTAGCCGATCATGCGCGCGAGCAGCAGGGTCACGTCGTCGCGCCGGCGCACGGGCGCCAGGTCGGAGACCAAGCGCCGCGCGGCCTGCGGCAGGGCATCCCAGGGATGCACCGTGGACACGGCGTCCGCCAGCCTGCCGATGCCCTCGTCGATCGACAGGGCGGGATCCTCCACCAGGCCGTCGGTGTAGAGGGCGAGCAGCGAGCCCGGGGGGACGGCGAACACGTGCACGACGAACGGCTCCCGCAGTGCGAACTCGGCGCCCAGCCCGGGGTGGGGGCGGACTGCGACAGGGCCGGCGGGCCCGTCCGGGGGCACCAGGACCGGGGGGAGGTGGCCGGCGCTGGACAGCGCCACGTGGTGGCTGACCGGGTCGTAGACGGCGATGCAGCAGGTCGACCCGAGTGCGCTGTAACCGGCCGCCAGCCCGGACTCCGTGTCGTCCAGCAGCGTCACGGTCTCGTCCAAATGCTCCAGCACCTCGTTGGGCGCCAGCCCCGCGGACAGCAGCGCGCGGGCCTCCATGCTCAGCTGTCCCATGGTCGCCGCGGCTCCCAGACCGTGCCCGACGACATCACCGACCACCAGTGCGGTACGGCCGTCCGGCAGCGGAAAGCTGTTCACCCAGTCACCGCCGACACCCGCGCTGTCCGGGGTGGCGGGCTGGTAGACACTGGCGG
>KL569135.1:46866-47834 GCA_000715635.1 Streptomyces violaceus
GTGTATAAGAGACAGACCTGCGTGTGCTCGCGCTGGTGCTGACGGGCCAGGTCGACGTGGTGAGAGGTCCTGGCAACCAGCTCCTGCAGGTCGAGCAGCTCGCCGTCGTCGAAGGGGCGGTCCGCCCGCCGCCAGACCTCCGCCACACCCAGAACGACGGGCGGCGAGCCGTCCAGAACCAGCGGTATGTACGCCACACCCGCCGCTCGGTCACCGGGCACCAGGGCACGCACCAGCCGCGCACTGCCGAGTACCTGCTCGATCGCCGCCCGGTCGGGTATGACGATGGCTCGCGCGGCATCGTCACGCCGCACCGCCTGCGACAACAAGCGGCTCGCATCACTGGGAAGATCGTCGCCCGGAGTCACGTAGCCATCGGGCCACGCCCGGTCCGGCACCAGGGCCGCTCGCCGCAGCCGGATGCGCCGCTGCGGCTGCTCCGTGACCACCTCGCCTGTCCACACAGCCAGATCGAGGTCGATGGCGGCCACGTCTCCCCAGGCCAGCAGAGACTCCGCCAGCGACTGTGCGGTCTCGCCGATGTCCAACGAGGTGCCGATCGCGGTCTCGGCGGCGTACAGGTGCAGCCTCCTGGCCATGGCGATCAGGGAGACGGTCAGGCCCTCCTGAGGCGCCGCGGCTGCCAGGATGCTCATCGAGACCACCAGCTCCGACCCGTCACCGCGCCGCAGCCGCTGGACCCGGGCGACGTGCGGCTCACCGCTCTCGAGGACCTGCCGCAACCGCCGGGTGACCGTCGGTACGTCCCAGGGAGGCAGAAGATCGACGAAAGAGCTCCCGGTCACGGCCTCCACCCCCGCGAAAACGGGGGCGTCCAGATTGGAGCGGGTGATTCTCAGATCCCGGTCCAGGTTGACCGCGCCGAGAATTTGCTCCTGACGGCCGGAGGCCGGATCGGCGTGTACGCGCTGGCGGGCGGCACTGTCGCCCTGCGGGGCGGCAGAACC
>KL569135.1:48054-50401 GCA_000715635.1 Streptomyces violaceus
GCCGCTCCGCCGCGTGGGATGTACTGCCCCAAAGCGCCGCTGACCATGTCGAACGGCGACGCGGACGATGGGGACGGGGTGGAGTCCATGCGGCTCTCTCAGCTCGCTCGCCAACCCCGGCACAGCGCCGGGGCCGTACCAGAACCCGGGCGACAGGGCCCCGAGATTCCTGACCGCACACCTCATTCAATAACACCCGGGGCCGCTTCGCCTACGCCAGCGGATCGCACCGTGAGCGCGAACGGTGAGGGAAGGTGACGTTCGGTGGCCGTTGTCCCCCACCACGTGTGCACGCCGGTGAACCTGTGCCTCGCTCTTGAGTCGATCCTCAAGACCCGGTAGCCAGACGCACCCCCAGTCCCACCAAGAGCGCCCCGCATACCTGTTCCATGCGGCGTCGAACGGACTGCCGTCGCAGCACTCCGCCCACCCGTCCGGCCAGCCAGACCAACGGCAGGTACCAGATCAGGTCGATCACGGCCCAGATCAACGAGAAGGCCAGCAGCGTCGGAAGGACAGGCGCTCCCTGCGGAACGAACTGCGGCAGGAAGGAGACGGCGAAGACGCCGGCCTTCGGATTGGCGACGTTGGTGACCAGGCCCTGCCAGTACGCCCGCCGAAGCGATACGGGGGCTGTCTCCCCTGGTCCCTCATCCTTCGGGCCCGCTCGCCTCGCCTGCCACAAGGCACGCGTTCCCATCCACACCAGCACCGCGGCGCCTGCCATCCGGATGATGTCGTAGGCGACCTGCGAGGCCAGCAGCAAGGCCGAGAGACCGAAGGCGGCGGCGAGGCCCCACATCAGCACCCCGCACTCATTGCCCAGGACCGTGGCCATGCCGGTCCTCCGGCCGTTCACCACGGCTCGGCGCAGGATCACGACCGTGCTCGGCCCCGGGACCATGGCGATCAGGAAGGCCGCACCGACGAACGCGAAGACGGAAGTCATCATCCAGGCAGCATCGTGAAGCGTGTCGATGCCCCACAAGGCTCTTCTCGGCACAGCTGCGGACGCCTTCCGCGCATCATCCGTCAAGGCCAATCCCACGGTCGGGCTCACGTCGCTGAGAAGGCGCGGAATTCGCTGGACACGGCTCGGCGCGGTGGCCGATGATCTCCGGCATGATCCGGGCCGCCACGATGGACGACGTCGCCACGATCCGCGCGATGATCCGCGAACTCGCCGCATACGAGAGGGCCGTTGAGCAGGCTCGAGCGACCGACGAGCAGCTCCGCGAGGCGCTCTTCGGAGAGCATCCCGCCGCGTTCGCCCTGATCGCCGAGGACGACGAGACGGGCGAGGCCGTGGGCTTTGCCCTGTGGTTCCCCCGTTTCTCGACCTGGACCGGCACGCGCGGCATGCACCTGGAGGACCTCTACGTACGGCCGCACGCCCGAGGTGGAGGGCACGGCAAGGCTCTGCTCGCGTCCCTTGCCACGGTCTGCCGGCGGAACGGGTACGAGCGCTTCGAGTGGTGGGTCCTGGCCTGGAACGAGCCGACGATCGACTTCTACAAGTCGCTCGGCGTGGACTTCCTCGACGAGTGGAGGGTTTGCCGGCTCAGCGGTGAGCCTCTCAGAGAACTCGCTGCGCAGGCCCCGCCAGTCCCCGACCAGACCCCGGCCCTGTAGGGCAGACGGTCATGCACCCTCCTGTCGCAGCAGTGCTCGAAGCCCACCGGACGCTGGAAAGGCTCGTCGCCGAACTGAACGACCAGCAGGTCGCCGCGGCATCCGCGCTTCCGGGCTGGTCACGCGGCCATGTCCTCGCTCACCTCACCGACAACGCGCGCATGTTCGCCCGTATCGCGGAGCATGCCCTGCGCGGTGAACTCGTAGCGGGCTACGACGGCGGGGTGGACGAACGCAACGCCATCATCTCGGCCACGGCGGGCCGCAGCGCCGCCGAGCACCGCGCGGAACTCGCCGGGCACACGACCGGGCTCGAGGCGGCCTGGGCACGCGCCACCGACATCGACTGGAGCCGCCCGGTCACGTTCCGCAACGCGGACCTTGCCGCCACCGTCTTCGCACGCTGGCGCGAGGCATGGATCCACATGGTCGACCTGGACCTCGGCGTGCGGCCGGACGACTGGCCCGAGGAGCTGGCCGCGCATGCCATCGGCTTCCTCCTCGGCCGCCTTCCGGCAGGAACACGCATCCGTGCCGAGGACGGGCGTCGCCAGTGGTCCGCAGGCGACGGGCCGCCGGGCACGGTGGTCACCGGACGCGTGCGCGACCTGGCGGCCTGGCTGGCCGGACGTACGCCCACGGTCTCACCGGTGGCGGTGGAGGGACTGCCTGCTCTCGGGCCCTGGCCGCCCCACCCGCCACAGCGGCTGGGCCT
>KL569135.1:50586-51153 GCA_000715635.1 Streptomyces violaceus
CCCGCCACAGCGGCTGGACCTCGAAGGGAAGGGCAACAACATCGTCGCCGACGACCTCTCTCCGCGGCGGCCGCGGTGAAGCTCTCGGCTCGGGCGACGGTCGCTTGAATTGATGCGCTGAACGCATGGACAGATCTCGGTTTGATGCTGGACAGGGATCCGGTAGTGCTCCGAAACTCTCGCGTATACCTCGGCCCGTCCCCGCCCGCTCCCGCCCACTGCCGCCGAGGGCCGTCCCCGAGAAAGCGAGCGCCGCATGCTGGCAGCCCTGGGCTTCGGCACGATCGCCGTCTTACTGCTGCTCGCCATGACCGAACGCGCCTCGGTCCTGGTCGCTCTGATCCTGCTTCCGGCGCTGGCGGCGCTCATCGGCGGGTTCGCGGACGGTCTGGGCGAGTTGATTCTCGGTGGGCTGTCCAAGGTGACCCCCACCGGCATCGTGATCGCGTTCGCGGTCCTGTGCCGCAGCCTGACGGTGGACGCCGGCCTACTCGACCCCCTGATCCGCGGTCTGTCGCGCGCGGCGCGGGACGAACCGTTGCGGATCACCGCCGCCACGGCCCGCGG
>KL569135.1:51351-53746 GCA_000715635.1 Streptomyces violaceus
AGCGCAACCGTCTCCGTGCGCTGTCCCCGCGAGACCCGGCCACGGACGGGCGCACGGGCGAGGGCGAGGGCGAACGGGACGGACCGCGGATACTGGCGCTTCGACCACCGCCGCGACCGCCGAGCCGAGCTTGCGGGCCCCTCCCCCGACGGCCGACTGGCAGGAGTGTCCGGCCCTCCGATCCCCCGGCGACAGGCCCGGAACCGTCCGGGTACCGACGCTGCCGCGGACCTGATCGAGCATCTTGCTGATCAACCACCCCACCTGGGAACAGTCATGACCGCCGACGGCCTGCCGACCGGTGCCTTCCCGCTATGACCGGTGCGCCGGGCCCGAGCGGAGTCCCCGTCGGCCGCGGACTCCCGGCAGCCACCGCACATGCCGCGTCATGGCCCCCAATGTGCCGCCCGCTCCCGTGAGTTCGGAGCCGGACGACCGGATCCACACACCACGGCACCCGGTCCGGGTGCCCCACCGAGCGAGACGAGGACGCATGAGATCGATCCCCAGACGTACGGTGCTCGCCGTCACCGCAGGTGTGGTCGCGGCGCCGACGGTGAGCACGGCGACCGCCTCGGCCGCCGACGCCACGACAGCCCCGTCCGAAGGACGGCCGGCGGCCTCCGGACTCAATCCGCTCCTGCGGACGGACCTCCTCACACAGGTGACGCCGAGGAACAACTGGCTGGTGACAGCCGTCGCCGTCCAGTACGCGCATCGCATCGATCTACGCGGCGGGGCGGTCCCGCCCACCGCCTTCCAGGTGCAGGCCACCGTGGGCGGACGGACAGCGGCTCGCACGGTGACCCGGGTCTACTCCAACGCCTCCGCCGAAGTGGACGACCGCTCTCACCCCGGACGACCGGGGGACCGCCTGATCGTCGAACTCGATCCGAACGACTCCAACGCCCGGGCGGCCGGCACCGATCCCCTTCCGCTCGACCGTGCCTACTCCATCAGACAGGTGGCGGACGTGCGCACCCCGGAAGGCGAACTGATACTCAGGGCCGGTCCGTTCGCGAACCGGAACGACGACGTCGTCACTCCCGTGGTCGACGACTTCGCCGCCGGTTCCTTCACCGACGCCGCAGGTTCTGAACTGGGCTTCCGGCTGTACCAGCCTGCAGGGTTCCTACAAAGCCCGCAGACCCGCACGCGATACCCGCTCGTCGTCACCCTGCACGGCGGTGGCGAAGTCGCCGACAACAACATGACCCAGCTCACTTCCAACCGGATCGCGGTCACGTTCGCCAAGCCGGAACGACAGCGCCGCAACCCCGCGTTCGTCCTCTCCCCGCAGATCCCCCTGCCCCGTCCCATGGACGGACCCGACGGCACGGACTGGACCGACCCGAAGGTCCAGGCCGCGCTGATCGAACTCATCGACACCTTCGTGCGCGAGCACTCGCGCAACGTGGACACCGACCGGCTCTATCTGGTCGGTCTGTCCTCAGGCGGTCGCGGCATCTACAGTTTGCTGGCCAAGCGACCCGAGGTGTTCGCGGCTGCCCTGCCCACGGCCGGCTGGGGCGACGCGGCCACCATGGACAGGATCACGCACATCCCGATCTGGGCCGACCACTCGGTCGACGACCCGGTCGTCCCCTACCGGGAGGGCCGGTTCGGCAACCCCGGCACCTGGACCCTGATGAACGCGCTGGAGACCGCCGGTGCCCGGGTCAGCCGTGGGGAGTGGGCCAACGACCTGCCGAAGGCACAGTTCGAGGCCCGGTCACGGGCCCTCCTACGGCAGGCCCGGGCCACGCGCAGCCACGTGCTGTTCACGAGCTACACGGCCGGAACGACACCGGTGAGCCCACACCTGTCATGGGCCCAGACGTACGAGAACGACGTGGTCATCGACTGGCTCTTCGCACAGTCCCGGTAGCCGGCCGTTCCCGGCGGTCACCCCGCGCACATCGCTGTCCAATTACCGCGCTCTCATCGCCTTCCGGAGGTAAAGCAATGCGTCCATGCAGTCGTTCGACCGACACCACCGCGCCGTTACGGACCCGATCCCGGCCCATGACGGCACTGATCGCACTGGCGACCACCATCGGCCTGGCGCTGACTCTGCTGACAGCCACCGCCGCGCCGGCAGCCGCCGCCGACTTGCTGTCGCAAGGCAAGCCCGTGACCTCCTCGTCCACCGAGAACACCGCCACCCCCGCGTCGGCGGCGGTGGACGGCAACACCGGGACGCGCTGGTCGAGCACGTTCAGTGATCCGCAGTGGCTGACGGTGGATCTGGGCGCAACCGCCACCATCAGTCAGGTGGTGCTGCGCTGGGAGGCCGCGTACGCACGCTCTTTCCGGATCCAGACCTCCGACAACGGCACCGCCTGGACCACCATCCACTCGACCACCACAAGCACTGTCTCTTATACACATCTCT
>KL569135.1:53950-60599 GCA_000715635.1 Streptomyces violaceus
TCTCTACGGCACCCAGCGCGGCACCGCCTACGGCTACTCGCTGTGGGAGTTCCAGGTGTACGGCTCCGGTGAGGGCACCCCTCCGGGCAACGGCATCCCGGACCCGACGACCGCTTCCCTGGAGGCCACCGACGGGCCGCTGACCACCGCCACCTACACCGTCCCCAGCCCGAGCGGGTACGGCTCAGGCACGGTCACGTATCCGACGGCCAGTGGCCCGTACCCGGGCATCGTGCTGATGCCGGGCTATCAGGGCACACAGCAGAACCTGCAGTGGCTCGCGCCCCGCCTCGCTTCCTGGGGCTTCGTCGTCATCAACGTCGGAACGAACACACTCACCGACGATCCCGAGTCGCGCGGCCGCCAGATCACCGCCGCCGGCACCCAGTTGCTCGCGCTCGGCGACGCCCCCGGCAACCCGCTGTCGGGGAAGCTCAACGGCACCTTGGGCGCGACCGGTCACTCAATGGGCGGCGGTGGCGTCATGGCCGCCCTCCGGGACGACTCACGCTTCCGGGCGGGCGTGCCGACTGCCCCCTACCACCCGAACGGGAACTTCTCCGGAGTCACCGAGCCCACCTTCTTCCTGACCTGTCAAAGCGACTCCGTCGCCCACGGCAACACCTACGCGATGCCCTGGTACAACTCCATGTCCCAGGCCGAGAAGCTCTACATCGAAGTTCCAGGCGACCATCTGTGCCCGATGACGGGCTACGGCAACAAGGCCAAGCAGGGCAAGTGGATGGTGTCGTTCTTCAGCCTCTGGCTGCGTGCCGACACCCGCTTCAGCCCGTTCCTGTGCGGTCCCGCTCGTGACGCCGACAAGAACGACACCTCCCTGGTCACCCGCTGGAAGGACACCTGCCAGTTCTGACGGCCTTGCCGCATCCGGGGGTCGTTGGAACACCGGCCGGAGCGGGGTGTCACGCGCGGGTCCACTTCTGGTTGGCCTGGCCGTTACAGGTCCACAGGACCAGCGGCGTTCCGTTGGCGGTGCCGGCCCGGTCGGCGTCGAGGCACAGCCCGGCTCGGACGTTGCGGACCGACCCGTCGGCGCCGACGGTCCACTTCTGGTTGTTCTGGCCGTTGCAGGGCCAGGTGATGACACGGGTGCCGTTGGTGGTGCCCTGGTTGGAGGCGTCCAGGCACTTGTCGCCGAATACGCGGATCTCGCCGCCGGCCCACGCGGTCCACAGCTGGTTGGCCGCCGTATGGCAGTCCCAGATCAATACCGTTGCCCCGGCGGCGGTGGAGGCGTTGTCCACGTCCAGGCAGCGGCCGGACGCGTTGCCGCGCCATCGCGAGGTGGTGGCGGTCAGCGGGCTGCCACCTTCCACCCGGAACACGGCCACGCCGTGCGCGGGGACGCTCGCCGAGATCTGCCCGGACGTGCTCGACGTGCCGCCGGTCCACAGGTCCGTGAGAGTGAACGGCCCGCCGGACAAGCCGACTTGCGCGGCCGTGGTGGTGACCGTCGCCGTACCGCCTCCCCGGTTGAACAGGCCCACCGCGACCGAGCCGTCGGACAGGGCCTTGGCGAACACCTCGGTGCCGCCGTCGTCGCGCACCCTGCGCCCGCCCGCTCCCAGCGGGTCCTGGTTCACCGCCAGCAGACGCGGGTTGCGCAGGATCGCGCTCACGTCGGCGGACATGGTGCGGATGTCGTTGCCGGCCATGAGCGGGGCACCCAGCAGCGCCCACAGGGCGAAGTGGGAACGGGACTCGGTCAGTGACAGACCGGGACGGCCGACGACCAGCATGTCGGGGTCGTTCCAGTGCCCCGGGCCCGACTGCGCCGCCAGCGGCGCGGTGACGTCCAGGACGTTGCCGACGCCCATCGGATAGCTGTTGGTGTTGCCGTTCTGCCAGATGTCGAGCAGGTCCTCGGTCGTCCGCCACAGGTCGGCGACCTCGCCCCAGTTGTATGTGGCGCCGGTGGGGGCGTGGAAGCTGTTGGGGTTGATGCTGTAGACGATCGGCCGCCCGGTGGCGCGCAGGGCGTCGCGCATCAACGTGAACCGCGCGACCTGCTCGTCACGGGTGCCGCTCGAGGAACACCAGTCGTACTTGAGGTAGTCGACGCCCCACGAGGCGAACGTGGCAGCGTCCTGGGCCTCGTGCCCCTTGCTGCCCGTGGACCCCGGGTAGGTCCCCACGGTCTGCGCGCAGGTGCGCTCGCCCGGCACCTGGTAGATGCCGAACTTCAGGCCCTTGCCGTGGATGTAGTCCCCGAGCGCCTTCATCCCGCTGGGGAACTTGGCCGGACTGGCCCGCAGGTTGCCTGCCGCGTCGCGCTGCGGGTCGAACCAGCAGTCGTCGACCACCACGTACCGGTAGCCGGCGTCCCGCATGCCCGAGGACACCATCGCGTCGGCGGCCTGACGCACCTGGGACTCGGTGATCCCGCATCCGAAGCTGTTCCAGCTGTTCCACCCCAACGGTGGGGTGAGCGCCGGACTGCCGGGCGCGGCCGAGGCCGTGGAGTGAGCGGAGGCCGTCACGGACGCGGTGATCGTCAGCGCGGCGGCGGCGAGGAGGTGGAGCAGTCGTCTGCCTGATCGTCTGGACACCGGGGCTCCTTTACCGGAAGGGCTCCGTGGATGGGGGCCGCGTATATGTCATGTTCATGACACTGTATGAGATCCGATGGTGCGCAATTTCGAGCATCATTCGGAAAGTCGGAGCGTCACGGATACTAGAGAGGCGTCCGGACATGTCAACACCATCCGACCACCGGACTCCAGTCTCACCCTCGATGACTGAAAAAGTCCGCACCGATCTGCGACATCCAGACATCGGACCTGCGGCAGCACCAAGTCGCCTGCTGCCGAATGTTTCGTTGAGTATAACGAATCATGCGAATGGTATTGACTCGGTTCACCGACCTCCTATCATCCTGGATGCCCGACGACCCGATCTGCGTTCGACATTCCGAACCATGGATCGATCGGGTCACTCAGCACCCATGAACGAAGCAGGGCACTCCCGCGCAACGCACGCCGACGACAGGAACTCCGCAGCCGCGAGGCCGGCAGCGTCGCCGTGCGCCACCACAACGGCCGGGCCGCACAAGGAGAACGCCATCATGGATCTGTCATGCGCTCATCAAAGTATGCCCCGCCGCCGCGTACTGGCGGCCACCACCGGCCTGGCCGCCGGCGCCTTCCTTCCTCTGACCGGAGCATCCCGCGCCGCCGCCTCCGCTCCCGCCCAGGGGCCGGACCTCGCGACCGCCGCGGAGTACATGAACCCGGTGATCTGGCAGGACTTCGCGGATATCGATGTCATCCGCGTCGGCGGCACCTACTACGCCTCGGCCTCGACGATGCACTACTCGCCGGGCGCCCCCGTCCTGCGCTCCTTCGACCTGGTGAACTGGGAGATCGCCGGTCATTCGGTGCCCGTCCTCGACTTCGGCGCCAAGTACGACCTGAACGGTGGCCGTGGCTACGTCCGCGGCATCTGGGCGTCGTCGCTGGCCTACCGCCCGAGCAACAGGACCTTCTACTGGCTCGGCCAGATCGACTTCGCCAGGACGTACATCTACACCGCCACCGCCGCCGAAGGCCCCTGGAACAGACTCACCACGATCAGCACGCCGTACTACGACGCCGGGCTGCTCGTCGACAGCGACGACACCCTGTACGTGGCGTACGGGAACACGACGATCAGCGTGGCCCAGCTCTCGCGTGACGGCCGCGCCCAGGTCCGCACGCAGCAGGTGTTCAGCACCCCATCGAGTGTCGGCACCCTGGAGGGGGCCCGCTTCTACAAGATCAACGGGCAGTACTACATCTTCCTGACCCGCCCGGCCAACGGCCAGTACATCCTGAAGTCGTCGAGCGGCCCCTTCGGTCCGTACACCATGCGGCAGGTGCTCCTCGACCTGCGCGGACCGATCCCCGGCGGCGGCGTCCCGCACCAGGGCGGGCTCGTGCGGACGCAGAGCGGCGCCTGGTACTACCTGGCCTTCGTGGACGCGTACCCCGGCGGCCGGATGCCCGCACTGGCACCCGTCACCTGGACCTCGGACGGCTGGCCGGTCGTGCAGCTCGTGAACGGCGCATGGGGCACCTCGTATCCCCTTCCGGCCGTGCCCACTCCGCCTCGCCAGGTCACCCCCATGGTCGGTGTCGACACCTTCGACGGCACGGACCTCAAGCCGAGGTGGGAGTGGAACCACAACCCGGACAACACCAAGTGGTCGGTCGGCAGCGGACTGACCCTGCGGACCGCGACCGTCACCAACGACCTGTACTGGGCCCGCAACACACTCACCCACCGCATCCAGGGGCCCACCTCCACGGCCACGGTCGACCTCGACTTCTCGGCGATGCGCGACGGCGACCGGGCCGGGCTCGCGCTGCTGCGTGACTCCTCCGCCTGGATCGGGGTCAAACGCGAAGGCGGCGCGACGCGGGTGGTGATGGTCAACGGGCTGACCATGGACGGCAACTGGAACACCACCGGCACGGGCACCGAGGTCGCGAGCGCGGCCGTGTCCGGCAGCCGCGTCCGGCTGCGCGCGGCCGCGGACATCCGCCCCGGCGCGGCACGCCCCGGAACCTTCTCTTACAGCCTCGACGGCATCAACTTCATCCGCCTCGGGCCCGCCTTCTCCATGGGTAACGACTGGCGGTTCTTCATGGGCTACCGATTCGCCCTCTTCAACCACGCCACGCAGGCGCTCGGCGGCGCGGTCCGCGTCACGCGGTTCGAACTGTCCACGCCCTGAACAACGGCATGGATCGCACCACCCACCCCCCCAACCCGAGGAGAACCATGCACCCGCTGAAACCGCGAATTCAACTCGGTCACACCCGAGAACGAGATGAAGTGGGACGCGACGGAACGGTCCCGCGGCACTCCCAACTGCCCGGGTGAGGCAGCTCCATCAGGGACGCGAACACGCTGCGCAGTGTGATGAACCACCACATCACCACCAGCCCGTCAGGCGCTTGAGCGGGTGACCAGGCGCGTGGGCAGGATCAACGGGGTGGGGTCGTGTCCGTTGATGAGCGTGACGAGCATGCGCGCCATCTCCCGTCCGAGAGCCGTTATGGGCTGATGAACGGTGGTGAGGGGCGGATCGGCGACCTGGGCAACGGTCAGGTCGTCGAAGCCCACCACAGCGACGTCGGCGGGGACCGCCCGGCCGGCCGCGCGCAACGTGCGCAGCGCCCCCGCCCCCATGTTGTCGTTGGCAGCGAACACCCCGTCCAAGTCGGGGTGGTTCGCCAGCAGAGCGGCCATGGCGGCGGCTCCGCTGGGCTCCGTGAAGTCCCCCTCCTGCGGCGGCAACGGATCCAGGCCGGCCGCCAGCAAGGCGTCCCGGTAGCCGCGGTACCGGGCGCGCCCGGCCCCGGTGTCCAGACGCCCGCAGATCGCAGCCACGCGAGTCCGGCCGCGCGCAACCAGGTACTCGGTCGCCTCGCGCGCTCCGCCGACGTTGTCGACGTCCACGTACCACCGGGGAGCCGAACCGACCGGGCGCCCTCCGAACACGACAGGCATCTCCGCCTCCTCGGCCATGCCGGCCAGCGGATCGTCCTCGCGCAGCGCCATCAGCATGACGCCGTCGGCGCCCTTGGACCGGAAGAGCTCCTCAACTCGCTTGCGGCCCCGGTCGGAAGCGGCCAGGCACAGCATCAGATGCAGGTCGGCCTCCTCCAAAGCGGTCGACGCCCCCACGATCACCTGGGCGAAGAACGGATCCGCGAAGATCGACGGATCCTCTCCCGAGACGACCAGGGCGGCCGCTCCCGTCTGACGGGTGGCCAGAGCACGGGCGGTCGGATTGGGCACATAACCGAGTTGCCGGACAGCCCGTTCCACCGCCTCCCGTTTGGCACGGCTGACATGTGGCGCGTTGTTGAGGGCACGGGAGGCCACGGAGCGGGAGACACCGGCGCGTTCGGCCACCTCGTCGAGCGTCGGCTGCCGACGCGGCGCACCTTCTGCCATGAACCACGAGCCTTCCCCCACGACCGGACCTCCGCAAGGCTGGAACCGCTTCCACTTTTGTGGCCGTCGAGGCTTGTTCTCGCCATCCGAATCGCGTTGCACATCGGCCCTTGACAGCTCAACTACCCCGCAACACCATACCGAACAGCTCCCGAACGATTTTCCAGTGCTGTTGGGACCGCTTCCAGTGGGAGCGCTCCCAAGATCAGGTCGTAACACCGCTCTTGCTCAGGTCGCACGCTCGGGACCAGAGCGTGCGACGCCCCCCTGCCAGGAAATCGAGGTTCAGTCATGCGCCGCAGACTCCGCGCCTTGGCCGCAGCGCTCTTGGCTCTGCCGCTGGCGCTCGCCGTGGCACCGTCGGCCCACGCCGCCGACCCGACCACCATGACCAGTGGGTTCTACGTGGACCCCGAATCCAGCGCGAAGAGGTGGGCCGCCGCCAACCCCGGCGACGGCCGAGCCGCCGCCATCAACGCCTCCATCGCCAACACCCCGATGGCCCGCTGGTTCGGCTCCTGGAGCGGCACCATCGGCACCGCCACGGGCGGGTACGTGGGAGCGGCGGACCGCGTCGACAAGCTGCCCCTCCTCGTCGCCTACAACATCTACAACCGCGACTACTGCGGTGGCCACTCCGCGGGCGGAGCCGCCTCGCCGTCCGCCTACGCCGACTGGATCGCCC
>KL569135.1:60837-61197 GCA_000715635.1 Streptomyces violaceus
GCCCAGTTCGCCGGCGGGATCGCCAACCGCCCTGCCGTCGTCATCCTCGAGCCGGACTCCCTCGGGGACTACGGCTGCATGACCCAGGCACAGATCGACGAACGCGAGGGAATGCTCACCGGCGCCCTCGCCCAGTTCAGCCGTCAGGCCCCCAACACCTGGGTCTACATGGACGCCGGTAATCCGCGCTGGGCCGACGCGGCGACCATGGCCCGGCGCCTCCACGAAGCCGGCGTCCGACAGGCCCACGGCTTCTCGCTCAACATCTCCAACTACGTCGCCACCGCCGAGAACACCGCCTACGGCAACGCCGTCAACCGTGAACTGAGCTCCCGCTACGGCCTGTCTCTTATACACATC
>KL569135.1:61440-61950 GCA_000715635.1 Streptomyces violaceus
AGCCAGTGGTGCAACCCCTCAGGCCGCCGCGTCGGCACCCCCACCCAGCTGGGCGGAGGCGCCGAGATGCTCTTGTGGATCAAGGTTCCGGGCGAATCCGACGGCAACTGCGGCGTCGGAGGCGGCTCCTCGGCCGGGCAGTTCCTGCCCGAGGTCGCCTACAAGATGATCTACGGCTACTGATCCTGGGCTCCCGTGGCCTGGTACGCCCTGCCCCACGACCGGGCCACGGCGCCGCAGTCCACCACCGGACAGGAGCAGCGATGCATCACGTATGCCATACGGCGCCGCGCGGCCACCGTCACCGCGGCCCTCACCGCGACGCCGGCGCAAGCCGCGCTCGCACAGGACGGGGCCACCCTGAAGCTGCATCAGGCGGCGGCTACCACCGATTGAAGGCACACCAAGCGGCAAGGCGCAGGACACGCGGGGTACCGCCCGGCCCCAGCAACGGCCTCACGCTCGACGCGCCGCGGTGCGCCGGACGTGCGTGCCAGGAACGCCCCTAGG
>KL569135.1:62169-62327 GCA_000715635.1 Streptomyces violaceus
GCGTGCTCTGGGGGTCCCCCGCCGGAGGCTGGGGGAGTGCCGGGCGGAGTCCCTCGTACTGGATGTACTTGGGAGTTCGCCCGGTGCGGCGAGTGGGGGCACCTCCCACGCCCTTGAGGCAGTGGGGGAGCGTGCCAGGCGTCGCGGGGCAGGCGGGA
>KL569135.1:62462-62939 GCA_000715635.1 Streptomyces violaceus
GCGTGCTCTCGGCGTGCCGGGTGGAGTCCCTCGTACTGGATGTACTTGGGAGTTCGCCCGGTGCGGCGAGAGTGCGTGCCAGGCGTCGCGGGGCAGGCGGGACTTTGCGGACACGGCCTAGCCCCCGACCCCCGCTCCCTCTCCGCCGCCGGCCGACGCCGGCGGCGTTTTCCGTGTTCCGCGACAGGTGCGGCGAGGCGCTGTTCCCGTACGGCCTCTGGTGTGAACGCCCCGCAGGTCGCGCCCGCTTTGGGCATTTTGTCTGCTTAGCATGCATGCTCCGCGCTCCGTACGTCGGCGCTGCCCCACGCGTCCGCCCGGGGGCGCGACTGCCCTGTACGAGAGGACACCAGATGACGCTGACGGGCCGTCGAAAAGCACCGTCCGAGCATGCCTTCAGCCCACACGACGCGGTACTGCGGACCGCGGCGCCACACGTCGCCCGCCGCCGCTTCCTGACCGTCACCGCGGCGGCGG
>KL569135.1:63187-63344 GCA_000715635.1 Streptomyces violaceus
GGCGATGCTCGCCTTCACCACCAACCGGCCGGCCCGCGGCGCCACCGCCGCTCCGGAACTGGACGCCGCCCGGGTCTCCGACGACCCCTTCACCCTCGGCGTGGCCTCCGGCGATCCGCTGCCCGACTCGGTGCTGATCTGTCTCTTATACACATCT
>KL569135.1:63612-63799 GCA_000715635.1 Streptomyces violaceus
ATGTGTATAAGAGACAGCGAGTGGTTCGCGCTCGTCGAGCAGCGGGGTGTCGCCACGGCGCATCCCGAGTACGCCCACAGCGTGCACGTCGACATCAAGGGCCTGAGGCCGAACAGCCACTACTACTACCGCTTCCGGGTGGGCAGCTGGATCAGCCCCACGGGCCGGACCCGTACGGCACCGGCCG
>KL569135.1:64047-65409 GCA_000715635.1 Streptomyces violaceus
CTGCCAGGCCTACCAGGACGGCTACTACACCGCCCACCGGCATCTGGCGGAGGAGGACGTCGACGTGGTGTTCCACCTCGGCGACTACCTGTACGAGTACCCGGTGGACTCCGCCGGCGGGGCCCGCCGCTACAGCGACCGCAAGCTGCCCGACGTGTTCAACCGCGAGACGACCACCCTCGCGGACTACCGGCTGCGCTACGCGCTCTACAAGAACGACCCGGACCTGCGCGCCGCTCATGCCCGGCACCCGTTCCTCGTCACCTGGGACGACCACGAGACGGAGAACAACTACGCGGGCGCCTTCGACGAGAACGGCACCTCCCCGGAGCAGTTCCTGGCGCGACGCGCCGCCGCCTACCGGGCCTACTGGGAGAACCAGCCGCTGCGCGCCGAGCAGCTGCCGCAGGGCCCCGACGCCCGGCTGTACCGCCGGCTGGCCTGGGGGTCACTCGTCCAGTTCGACCTCCTCGACACCCGCCAGTACCGCACCGACCAGGCCTACGACGACCGGCCGCACGCGCCGGGCACCGAGTCGGACGACCCGGCCCGCACCCTGACCGGCGCCGCGCAGGAACGCTGGCTGCTGGACGGCTGGCGGGACTCAGGCGCGCTGTGGCACGTGATGCCCCAGCAGGTGTGCTTCTCACAGCGCAAGTTCGACGTGAGCGGGCCGGCCCGGGTCTCCATGGACGCCTGGGACGGCTACCGCGCCTCCCGCGACCGGGTCACGGCGGGCGCGAAGGCCGCGGGCATCGACAACTGGATGGTCCTCACCGGCGACGTCCACGTCGGATACGCCTTCGACATCAAGGACGACTTCGACGACCCGCAGTCCAGGACGCTGGGCACGGAGTTCACCTGCACCTCCATCTCCAGCGGCGGCAACGGACCCGAGAAGCCCGACAACTGGGACGCCTATCTGCGGGCCAACCCCCACATGAAGTACTACGACGGCCGGCGCGGCTACGTCCGGGTCGAGCTGGGCCGCGCGAACGCCCAGGTCGATTTCCGGACCGTCCCGTCCATCACGCAGCCCGGGGGCGCCGTCTCGACGACCGCGTCCTTCGTCACGGAGGTGGGTTCGCCCGGCCTGAAGTCCGCGTGACACGCCCGGCGTCCGCAGTACTGCACTTGGCGCCCTTCCCCGCGCCCAAGCGCGAAACGGGGAGGCCGGGGACATCACTCCGGTCCGTTCCGGCAAGGCCTAGGGCTTGCGGCAGTTCCACCGTGATCGAAGGAGACACATCGAATGGTCCACAGACACGCCGTGACCGGTCGCCGGGCGGCCCTGACCGCGCTCGGCGCACTCGTCGCCACGGGACTCCCCTCCGCCGTGGCGGCCGAGCCGGCGCCCCCGGC
>KL569135.1:65616-66467 GCA_000715635.1 Streptomyces violaceus
CCGAGCCGGCGCCCCCGGCGGGCCCGCTGCCCTCGGCCGCCCAGACCCTCGGCGCCGACCGGCCGTCGGCTCCGGTGCTGCGTGCCCTGGAGCGCGACCTCGGGCTGACACCGGCGCAGGCGTCCCTGCGCCTGGTCAACGAGGCGGAGGCGGGCACCCGGGCGGGGCGGCTGCGCAACGCCCTGGGCAACCGCTTCGCGGGGGCCTGGCTGCGCGGCACGACAGCGCAGGAGCTCGTGGTGGCGACCACGAAAGCCACGGACGTGCCCGCCATCAAGGCCCAGGGCGCGAAGGCCGCCGTCGTGAAGAAGACACTCCGGGACCTCCAGGCGGCGAAGAAGAAGCTGGACGGGGCAGCGGCCCGTGCCGACACCCGTGACACGCCCCTGTGGTACGTCGACGTCCCGGCGAACCGCGTCGCGGTGGAGGCCCGGAGCAAGGCCGCGGCCGCCGCGTTCGTCAAGGCCGCGGGCCTCGACGCCAAGAGCGTGGGCGTCACGGTGTCGGCGGACCGGCCGCGCCTCATGGCGGACGTCACCGGCGGCGACGCCTACTACATCGACGGCAGCGCCCGCTGCTCGATCGGCTTCTCCGTAACCAAGGGCGCGCAGCAGGGCTTCGCCTCGGCGGGCCACTGCGGCAAGAAGGGCGCCACGACGACCGGGTTCAACCAGGCGGAGCAGGGCACGTTCCAGGCCTCCACGTTCCCCGGCAAGGACATGTCGTGGGTGGCCGTCAACGACCAGTGGACGACCACGCCGAACGTGAAGGTCGAGGGCGAGCAGACGGTACCGGTCACCGGCTCGGTGCAGGCGCTCGTCGGGGCCGCTGTCTGCCGCTCCGGCTCCACC
>KL569135.1:66692-66939 GCA_000715635.1 Streptomyces violaceus
CCAGCGGGTGGCACTGCGGCAAGATCGAGCAGCACGACGCCAGTGTCAGCTACGCGGAGGGCAGGGTGGACGGACTGACCCGGACGACGGTGTGCGCCGAGCCGGGCGACTCCGGCGGGCCCTACGTCGCGGGAGTCCAGGCGCAGGGCGTGGCCTCCGGCGGTACGGGCGACTGCAAGAGCGGGGGCACCACGCTCTATCAGCCCGTCAATCCGCTGCTCAGCGGCTTCGGCCTCACCCTGAAGAT
>KL569135.1:67175-69382 GCA_000715635.1 Streptomyces violaceus
GCCCTGAAGACCGCCGCCGCCGAAGCCGCGGCACCGCAGGGCAGCGTCGCGCAGACGTGGGCCGCCGGCCGTGTCTACGAGGCCGGTGTCACGGTGAGCCACGCAGGGGTGCGCTACCGATGCCTGCAGACCCACCAGGCGCAGGGCGTGTGGGCGCCCACCCGCACTCCGGCCCTGTGGCAGCGGGTGTGACGACGGGTCAGGGCCGTCCGGCGCCGGCGCGGCACGTGCCGTGGGCGCCGGGCCGGGCCCGCTACTCCTCCGTCACCAGCGCGTACGCGCCGGCCAGGAACGGGTCGTGGGCGCGGAAGCGACGGGTGCGCACCGCGGCCAGGGCCGTCCCGGTGTCGGGGCGGAAGCCCAGGAACGCCTGCTGGCCCAGGGTCGCTCCGCTGTGGAAGTACATCGGTCCGCCGTCGGTCGGGGGACAGAACCAGGCGGTGGTGTGGACGTGCCGGTGCCCGATGCCCCGGCGGAGCACGGGGCGGCGCACCTCACGCAGGGCCGCGGCGAGTTGTGGTGGTGGGTTGGTCGGGTCCAGATGGGCCTCGAGGAAGGTGAGCAGGTCGTGCGGCGTTGCCCGTACGGCACCCGCCGCCTGGAAGCCTCCGGCGTCGAAGGCGGGCACGGGTGACCGGCCGTCCTTGCCGTGCCCGAGTGCGTCGAACCCGGAATCGTCCGCGCGCAGGGTCGTGCCGTTCAGGCCGAGCGGGTGCAGGACCTGGTCGGTGAGCAGGTCCTCCCACGGTGTGCCGGTCGCGGCGGCGAGTGCGTGTCCGAGCACGGCGACGCCGTAGTTGGAGTAGCGCCACCGGGTGCCGTGGCGGTGGCGCGGCCGGTGACGCAGGAAGGCGTCGACGACCCGGGCGGCCGGGAAGCGACCGTAGGGGTTGGTGTGCCAGGCGGGCAGGGCCCGGAGGAAGAAGCCGGACGGCAGGGCGGGCAGTCCGGAGGTATGGGTGATCAGATGGGCGAGCGTCACCGGGTTCGCTCCGGTCGGCCGCCCCCTGTCCAGGAACGCGGCGGCCGGTTCACCGCCGGACAGCAGTTTGCTGTGGATCAGCCGGGCCAGCAACAGGCCGGTGAACGTCTTGGCGGCTGAACCGATTTCGTACCGCAGGTCCTCCCGTGAAAGCGGCGGAGACGGGGCGGTACCGCCGC
The DNA here is from genome assembly GCA_000715635.1 of Streptomyces violaceus. Classification (GTDB taxonomy): domain Bacteria; phylum Actinomycetota; class Actinomycetes; order Streptomycetales; family Streptomycetaceae; genus Streptomyces; species Streptomyces violaceus. The sequence continues at coordinate 68,337 of KL569135.1, forward strand.
TCAGGACGGTGCGGCGCCCCTGCCGCGAGAGGGCGAAGACGACGTCCGGCGCGTCGGCCGCGATGACGGCGTCCGCGAGCCGAGCGTCGAGTGGTCCGTCGCCCAGGGCGAGGTCCGGTGACTGGACGCGCGGGGCAGGGCGAGCGGCCGCGGGCGTGGCACGAGGGGCGTCGAACGGTTCGCCCTGTCGCGAGGCCTGCCGGCGGGGTGTCACGAGGCGTGTACCAGGCGGGACAGGGAGCGGGACGTGGCCAGTACGGAGGCGTAGGCGGCGACCAGGGTCGGGTGATAGACGATGTCGAACACCTCGTCGGGAGCGCCCTGGGGCATCGACCGCAGGGCGGGCATGGCCCCGTCGGGCTGCTGTGCGGCGGCGAAGCCCTCCCAGGCCCGTTCGTCCAGGGTGGGGCGGGGCAGGCAGGAGTTTATTTACATCACATGTTCAACATCCGGGGCACGCACATCGGCCCTGCGGCGCGAACCGGGTGCGTGCTTTCGCCCCTGGCGGGGAACCCGGCGAGCGCTGTACCCACCGACACCCTTGGAGAGGGCCATGAGTCTGTTGCGCGTGCTCGGCCGCCCCATGCTGGCCTCGATGTTCCTGACGGGCGGCCTGAGTTCCGTCCGTGCCCCGGAGGACGTCGCCCCGGTCGCCGAGCCGGTCGTACAACCGGTCACCGAACGTGTCTCGGCGCTGCCCGACCGCACCGAGCAGGTCGTACGGCTCAACGGCGCCGTACAGGTCGTGGCGGGCCTGATGCTGGCCACGGGGCGCATGCCACGTCCGGCCGCGCTGGCCATCGCGGCCACGCTGGTGCCCACCACGCTGGCGGCGCACCGCTTCTGGGAGGCGGAGGACCCCTCGGAACGGGCCCAGCAGCGCATCCACTTCTTCAAGAACATGTCCATGCTCGGGGGGCTGCTGATCGCCGCCGACGACACCGGCGCCCGCCCTTCGCTGATGTGGCGTGGCACCCACGCCGCGCACGGCCTGCGGCACGACGCGGGACTGGTGCGCCGCTCCGTCCGTGCCACCGCACGGCCGG
>KL569135.1:69613-72476 GCA_000715635.1 Streptomyces violaceus
CGGCCGGGTCCGGGCCAAGCTTCCCGTCTGAGCCGTCGGCGGGGCCTGTTCGGGACCGCGCGTTAGCCCATTGGGGCCGGGGGGACCCGGGGGCTGGAGGTGAAGGACATGGGACACGGAGGAAACGTCATCGACGAGCTGGTGACCGATCACCGCGAAGTCGAGGAGATGTTCGGCAGGATCGAGGCGCTGCCGTCCGGTCACCAGGACCGCAAGGTGTACGCGGACCAGGTCACGATCGAGCTGGTACGGCACTCGGTCGCCGAGGAGGCCTATCTGTACCCAGCCGTACGCGAGCACGTGGCCAACGGGGACACGCTTGCCGACCGGGAGCTCGAGGACCACGCCACGGCCGAGCGCCTCATGAAGGACCTGGAGGGCTGCGACGCGGGCGACGCCGACTTCGACCGGCTGATGGGCATGCTGATGAGCGAGATCCGCTCGCACATCGCGGACGAGGAGGGGAACCTCTTCCCGGCGCTGCGGCAGGCCTGTCCGATGGACACGCTCAACGAGCTGGGCGACAAGGTCCGCAAGGCGAAGAAGACCGCCCCGACCCGGCCGCACCCGGCCGCCCCCGACAAGCCCCCGGCGAACAAGCTCCTGGCTCCGGGCACGGGGATGGTCGACCGGCTGCGCGACGCGCTGACCGGCCGCGGCAAGTTCGACTAAGCACCGTGTGGGTCAAGCGGCCGTCGCGTCCTCGCGGAACCAGGCGATCGCGCGCCGCAGCCCTTCCTCGGCGCGTACCTGCGGTTCCCAGCCGAGCTTGTCGCGGGCCAGCGTGATGTCCGGGCAGCGCACGGCCGGGTCGTCCACCGGCCGTGCGACGGGACGGATCTCCGAGGCGGACCCCGCGAGTTCGACGATCAGTCGCGCCAGGTCGAGCATGCTGATCTCGGTCGGGCTGCCGATGTTGACCGGGCCGCGCATGCCGTGGGAGGCCGCCGCAAGGACGCCGCGCACGGTGTCGTCGACGTAGCACAGCGACCGGGTCTGCCGGCCGTCGCCGGTCACGGTGAGGGGCTCGCCCGCCAGGGCCTGCCGTACGAAGGCCGGCACCACGCGTCCGTCCTGGCCGCGCATCCGGGGGCCGTAGGTGTTGAACAGCCGCACGATGCAGGTGTCGGTGCCGCGGGTCTCGGCGTGGGCGGTGGTCAGCGCCTCGCCGAAGCGTTTGGCCTCGCCGTAGACGCTGCGCGGGCCGACGGGGTTGACGTTGCCCCAGTAGCGCTCGTCCTGGGGGTGCTGCCGTGGGTCGCCGTAGACCTCGGAGGACGAGGCCAGGACGAAGCGGGCCCGGGAGGAGTGTGCGAGTTCCAGGGCGTTGCGGGTGCCGAGGCTGCCCGTCTCCAGGGTGTGCAGCGGCAGCCGCAGGTAGTCCGCCGGGGACGCCGGCGAGGCGAGGTGCAGGACGAGGTCGGGCCGCTGCTTGACCGGCAGTCCCTCCGTGACGTCGGCCTGCACCAGCGTGAAGCCGGGCCGTTCGAGCAGCGGGGACAGGTTCTCGGCCCTGCCGGTGCTGAAGTCGTCCACGCAGGTGACGGCGGCGCCCGCGTCCAGCAGGGCCGCGCACAGATGGGATCCGACGAATCCGGCACCGCCCGTGACGACGGCGTGTTCCCAGCTCCGTGTGAGGGCGGTGGTCATGTCGGTCTCTCCTCCGTCAGCGGCGTTCCCACGCTCAGCGTCCGCCGCCCGTGTGAGCGGGGCACGGTCGCGTACGGCAAAGAGGTGAGTGACGGAGGGTGAGGGAGGGGCCCCGGCAGGGGTACCGCGTCAGGCGATCAGTGTGCGGCCCGGGTGGAGGCGGTCCAGGAGCTGTGAGTGGTGCAGACCGGCCACCGGGGCGAGCAGGTCGGGGTGGCGCAGCAGGGCGGCGGCGCGCCGGTCGCCCTCGTCGGGGGCGACGAGCCGGCGGAACTCGGCCGGCGTGCCGGTGCTGTGGCTGCCCTCGGCGAGCGCGGCCACCGCCCGGTCGGCCAGCTCCGGGTCGGTGAGAAGGCAGGCCGCCCAGCTCGCGACGACCTCGTCCACCCAGGTGCGCCAGGCGTGCGTGCCGTCCACGTCGTCGCCCGGGGCCGCGTCGGCGCCGGTGACCCAGTCGAGCCGCCCGGAGCCGCCGGGGCCCGCCATGCCCAGCAGGCCGGCGTCCATCTCCGTCGGGTACCTGAGCCACGCCGCGACCGTCACGGCCTGGCGGGCCTGCACCTCGCACAGGACGGAGGCCAGCGCGCCGCCGGAGGCGGGGAAGGCGCGGGTCAGCCACTGGGCGGTCGCCGCGATGACAGGGGAGAGATCTGTTTGCACTGCCGGGCCGTCCGAAAGGTGGGGGTAGTGGGGATCTGCTCGTAGACGGTAGCCGCCGTCGTGCTCGCCCGGGCGTGACAGGGACCTCGTCCGTGACGTGGCCTCGGCCACATCGCAGGAGCCCGGACGGAGCAGCCCCGGTGCCGTTTCGCCGCGGAGGGGCCGGGCACCCGGCCCCCGTGCTCTTCCATGGGCCCGGCGAGTCCGGCGAACCCAGTGGTCCGGCCCGGCGTACCCGAACCCGGTCACCGCTGCGCACACTGCGCTTCGACGGCTGGATCGCGGGGATCGGAACGGCGTCCGGCGCTCGTGTGGTGCTCGGGCACTGGGCGAGGTCGCCGTTCGGGCCGTTCAGCGACGTGATGTTCGAGGAGCCGGGCGGGCTGCGGCTGCTGCTGGCGCCCTCGCGGGAGACGGCGGCCTTTGTGGCCGGTACGTATGTCTTCGACGAGGTACGGGTCGTGCCGGTCGCGGTGCGGGTCACCGACCGCCGGCACTGGGCCGTCTCGGCGCCGTCGCTCGACCTGCGCTTCAGCACCGGCCGCAGGGGCCT
>KL569135.1:72814-74813 GCA_000715635.1 Streptomyces violaceus
CACGGCAGCGCCCGGGCCGGCCGGCACCAGTGGTACGGCGTCCGGGACCTGCACCCCGTCTCCTCGGCCACCGTCACCTACGAGGGCGAGAGCCTCGGCGCTCTCGCCCCGGTCGAGCCTCCCGTGCGGTTCGGGCCCGGCTCGACGCCCCGAAGTCCCTGCGTCGTACGCGTCACCACGCGGGTGGCCGTGGCACAGGGCCGGAGCAGAACAGGAGCAGTGCCATGACGGAACAGCGAACGGACCCGCCGGGCGCACCGGGTGCTCCGGCCACGGACATGTCCCTGCTGGGTATCTACCTCAACGACCATCTAGCCGGTGCCACCGCCGGGAACGCTCGGGTCCGCTATCTGCTGCGCTCGTGCGGTGATCCGGCGCTCGCCGACGCCCTGGCTCCGATCGCCGACGAGATCGCCGAGGACCGGGCGAGCCTGCTCCACATCATGCGGCGGCTGGACGTCCCGGTACGGCGCTACAAGGTCTACGCGGGCCGGGCGGCCGAGCAGATGGGGCGCCTGAAGAGCAACGGCAGCCTGGTACGGCGTTCCCCGCTGAGCACGCTGTGGGAGCTGGAGGCGCTGCGCCTGGGAGTGGACGGCAAGACCGCGGTCTGGCAGGCACTCCGCGCCCTGGCCGGCACGGACCAACGCCTCGACGCGCGGCAGCTCGACGACCTCGTCGAACGGGCCCGGCGGCAACACACCTCGCTGGAGGAACTGCGCCGCAGACAGGTCGACGTCGCCTTCCGCGCAACCAGCTGACGCGCAGCGCTCCGGAAAATCGGCCCGACGTCACCAGAACCTGCTGCTGAGGGCGGGCTGATGCGTCAGATCCACGGCGTCCCGCAACCGCAGCGCGACGCTGATGACGGCGCGCAGCGCCGAGGGGCGTACCGTCTGGGCGGTCTCGGTGGCCAGGACCAGCAGGCAGGCCGCCGCCTGCTCGACGACCGGGACGGGGAGGGTGAAGTCGCTGTCGGCGGCCGCGCGAAACGCCTTCAGGGGGATCGCGGCTCCGTCGATGGCCCGTTGCGCGGCCTGCTCCAGGTGCTGTGCGGCCTGTTCGCACACGGGGGCGGGCAGGGCGATGGTGCGCTGGAACGGTGAAGTCGTCATGCCCGACTGCTCCCCCGGCGGCGGCCGGTTCTGTCGGTGGGCGGCGGGATTTCACCGTCCCGCGTGACCGGCGCGTGGCGAATGTCCCGGGGGAGAAAGTCGCCGACAACCCGGAGTTCGACGTCCCGCTGTGCGCCCAGAACATCCCGGCGTCCCTCGACATCGGCCCGGTCCGCTCGGGTCGGCTGGGCGACCGTGAGCACGTACTGGAACGGCGGGTCCAACAAGGCCGACTTCACGGCGTACGCCGGCCTGGACGCGACGCGGCCGATCCAGCTGCTCGACGTCGACTGCGGTTCCGGGAGCTCAGCGACTCCGCCACGTCCGTACGCTGGTCGCAGCTCAGCCGCGGAGTCGAGGAGGACCACGTATGACCGCCCGTACGGACGCCGTCGCCCGGCTCACCGGACGGGTGGTCACCGGCGAACGGCCCCTGTCCGGGGCCCTCGCGCAGGTCACCCTCGACGACGGGCGGGTGGTGGTCGTCAAGCGTGCCGACGATCCGGGGGCGACGCGGGCCGAGGCGGCCGGGCTGCGCTGGCTGGCCGATGCCGGGGCGGTGCGGGTACCGGGCGTGCACGGCCACGACGGCAGCTGGCTGGTCATCGACCGGGTTCCGCAGGGGCGGGCGAGCCGGGAGGCGGCGGTCCGTTTCGGTCGTGACCTGGCGGACCTGCACGCCGCCGGGGCGCCCGCGTTCGGCGCGCCGCCACCGGACGGGCCCGCCGACGCGTACATCGGGCTCGCCCCGATGCGCAATGAGCCGGGCGCCGACTGGCCGCGCTGGTACGCCGGGCATCGTGTCCTGCCGTATCTGCGGCGCGCCGTCGATCAGGGCACCGTCCGACCTGGTGAGGCGACCGTCGTGGAGCGGCTGTGCGAGC
>KL569135.1:74959-76199 GCA_000715635.1 Streptomyces violaceus
GGGCTGGCCGGGCCGGCCGAGCCGCCTGCCCGGCTGCACGGCGATCTGTGGAACGGCAACGTGCTGTGGGGGTCCGACGGGCAGGTGTGGCTGATCGATCCGGCCGCGCACGGCGGGCACCGCGAGACCGACCTGGCGATGCTGCGTCTCTTCGGATGCCCCCACCTGGAGGCCGTGCTGGAGGGCTACCAGGAGCAGGCGCCGCTCGCCCCCGGATGGGCGGACCGCATCGGCGTGCACCAGCTGTTCCCGCTGCTGGTGCACACCGTGCTGTTCGGCCGGGGGTACGCGGAACAGGCCCTCTCGGTGGCCCGTGGCGCCCTGTCGGGGTGACTGGCGGCGGCCCCTGGACGAACTCGTCATGCGCGGGGTGCGGTTGGCCAAGACCTGACCGGGCATATCTCCGCATTCCCAGGACGTTGCCCGGGCTTGGGGGACGGATGGTCAGTGCGTGAACCGGGGCGCGGTCGGAGACCGGGCTACGAACGCCGTCCCTCGACCACGGACCAGACCTCCCTGAGGAGGGCCGGATGGTCCTCGCCGTACGTGACCACGGCCGCGTACGTCGCGTCGAACGCCGCCTGGAGCGGGTCGGATTCGGCGGCGCCGGTCACCGCGGGGAGGGCCGCGTGGGGCTGCGAGATACGCAGGGACGGGTCCGGCCGGCCGATGCTGATCATCACGGTGGGCGGGGTGGAGTCGGAGACCGGCGGATTCGCCATGGTGGTCGGCGATTCCGCCTCGGTGATCGCCCCTTCCGCCTCGGCGGCCGGCGATTCGGCCACGGCCGACAGCGGTTGGGCCTGCGCGGTCACCATTCTCGCCACGGCCGCTGCCGGGCCGGCCACGGCCTGTGCCGCCTCCTCGGGGTGCAGTCCGCGGTCACCCTGGGACAGGGGCGGCCGGAAGGGGGGCCGCTCGGGCGGGACGGCGCGGCCGACGGTGCGGTCCGGGACGCGTGGGTCGGTGGCCAAGGTCTGCCACATACGGGCGTCGTCGTCGAAGGGCGGTGGCAGCGGGCGGCCTTCGGCCAGGGCCGTGAGCGCGTCGGCGACCCAGTCGAGGGTGGTGAGACCGGCCGCCTCACAGGCCCGGCGGGCGGCGAGCAGGGCCACCGCGCGCTGGGTGGCGGGACCGGAGGCGTCGAGGGCGTGGAGCAGGGCGGGGTCGAACAGGAGGAGGCCGCGGACGTTGCCGCCGACGTCGCGCAGGGCCTGGCTCGGCGACTGCCCGCCCCACT
>KL569135.1:76398-77823 GCA_000715635.1 Streptomyces violaceus
CTCCCAGCGTTCGCGGGCGAGCAGACGCTCCCGTCGCGCCGTCTCCTCGGCGAGACGGGCCCGGCGTTCGGCTTCGGCGCGTTCGGCCGGGGTGGGGGGTGGCGGCAGTTCGCGGGCGTAGCGGTGCCAGTTGGCGGCGCTCAGCGAGGTCTGCTTCAGGACGCGGTCCGGCTCGGGCGGGGCGGGCCAGAACTGCAGGAGGTAGCAGTCCAGTTGGGGCTCGTCGTCCAGCCGGGTGTCCTCCTCGCCCGCCCGGTCCATGCCCTGGGCGCAGTACCGCACCCGGTAGTCGGTCTCCTCCAGGTCGAGCGGCCAGGAGGCCTCGCCCGCCCACTGCACGAGCGCGCTGTCCCGCGACGCCGGGCGGAAGGACACCTCCACCACGTCTTCCCAGACCGGGTCCAGCGGCGGAGCCTCCTCACACACCTCGACCGTGAAGCCGACATCACCGGTGTGCAGGCCTGTGCTCAGGTGGAGGGAGCCCGGTGACGCCGCCCCGCACAGCCCCGCGCTCTGCCCGGCGAACGCCTCAGCGAGGCCCGGCCCGTAGCCGTCCGGGTCGCTCTCGACATAGATCTGGCCATAGTGCACATGCACCTCTCCGTCGACCGGCCTGCGCACGATCAGCTCCTCCTCGCAAGGGGTGGAATGGTGAGCTGTCGGCATCGTGGCATCCGCCACTGACAATCAGAGCGCGATCATGGGAGAGCGGAATGATGCGGCACGTCTACTGGATCGGGGGCGGCAGCGGTGCGGGCAAGTCCACGATCGCCCGCCGGCTCGCCGATCGACACGGCTGGCGTCTCTACCCGACGGACGATGTGATGTGGGACCACGCGCGACGGACCACCGCCGAGGAAGCGCCGCTCCTGCACGAGTTCATGGCCATGGACATGGACGAACGGTGGGTGAACCGGTCTCCCGACACCATGCTCGAGACGTTCCACTGGTTTCGCGGCGAGGCCTTCGGCCTGATCGTCGAGGACCTGCTGCGCATGCCGCGGGAGACGGCTGTCGTGGTCGAGGGGTTCCGCCTGCTGCCGCACCTCGTGCAGCCCCTGCTCACCGCACCCGGACGCGCCGTCTGGCTCCTGCCCACACCGGATTTCCGCGATGCCGCGTTCCGGAGCCGGGCCACTCCAGGCGGCGGATTCACGGCCAGGACCAGCGACCCGGAGCGGGCCGACCGCAACATCGCCGTGCGGGACGACCTGTTCACGAGACACCTCCGCGAGGAGACCGCACGCCTCCGGCTGCCCGCCATCACCGTCGACCTCACGATGTCGGAGGACGAACTCGCCGAGCGGGTGGGCGAGGTCTTCGGGCTCTGACCGCGCGACCCTCGGCGACGTGGACGGCTCGAGGAGAGGGCGCGGACACCGCCCGTCGGCAGTGTCCGCGCCCTGCGGCCCGTCGGGCCTCAGC
>KL569135.1:78073-79655 GCA_000715635.1 Streptomyces violaceus
CGCTTGCCCAGTTCGGCACCCTTGCGGCTGTCCGCCTGGGCCTTGCGGAACAGGTCCGCGACACGCCTCGACGTATGACTTCTCGGTTGCGACCAACAGGCGGACTCTCCCCCTCGCCGGTCAGACCCGCACGCACCGCCAACTCCCCTCCCCTGCACGGCAATCCCGACAGTTACCCCAGATACGAACAGACGGCGATCACTTTCGGAACGAAGTGGCGTTCCACCGTGCGAGATCAGTCGATGACGGTGTGTACTGTGCTGCGGGTAGCTCGCCAGAGCACCTCGGACTCCGCCCTGCCCGACTCTCCCTGGAATCGCTTCGATGATCGAACTACCGGACCTGGCCGTCGGTGGTCTCGCCCTCGGCGCACTGTCCGCGTTCGCCCTCGGCGGCGGGCTGCTGCGCTCCCGGCGGCAACTGGCGGCCCAGCGCGCGAAGACGGCCGCACTGCGGGCACAACTCGACGGCACCTCACGGGCGTTCACGGCCGAGGTCGAGCATCTGGCGGCACGGCGCCTGCCCTCCGCCGCCCGGCAGGCAGCGCATCCCCACGTCACCGTGCCCGGCCCGCTGAGCCCGCAGCTCGCCGGTTCGCCCCTGGGATTCGCGCTGGAGCAGGTATTGAAGGGGCTGCACGCCGAACTCGCCGCGCAGCGCACCCGGATCGACGCCGCCGCGCAGGCCGGGATGCGCGGGGCGACCCGGGAGATCCAGGCGGCGCTGTACCGGTTGCAGGACGCCCTGCGCGGTCTGCAACAGCGCTACGACGACCCCGAGCTGGCGCAGACCCTGTTCGAGCTGGACCACGAGAACGAGCAGTCGCTGCGCCGCGCGCAGATCGCCGCAGTGGTGTGCGGGGCCTGGGTCGGGCTCGCCCGGGAGGAGTCGCACCTGGTGGACGCGGTGACGGGCGGTCAGGCCCGGCTCGCGGGCTACCAGCGCGTGCGGATCCACAACCACCTGGCGGCCGGCACCGCCCTGGTGTCCCACGCTGTCGAGCCGGTCGCCATCATCGCCGCCGAACTGCTCGACAACGCGCTGCGGCACTCCGCGCCCGACACCGGCATCGTGGTCAATCTCGAGGCCGTCCACCACGGTGTCTGTGTCACCGTGGACGACGCCGGGCTGGGCATGACGCAGGACGAACGGGCCCGGGCCCAGCGCATGGTGGGCAGTTGCGAGCCGATCCTGCTGACCGAGCTCGGCGACCCGCCGCGCATGGGACTCGCCGCGATCGGCCAGCTGACCCGGCAGTTCGATCTGAGCGTCGACCTGTCCTCCCCGTCCCCGTACGGCGGTGTGCGGGCGGTGCTGCGGATCGACCGTCATCTGCTGACGCGGATCGACCCCGAGGAACTGCCCCCGGCGGCCAGCGCCCCGCGCTCCACCCGCAGGGAGGCCGTGCGGGACACGGCGGGCGGCTCCGCCTCGCCCCGGGGCGCGGAGCCGGGCGCGCCCGCCCCGTCCCTTGGAACCGAACCCGCCCGAGCCGCCCCGTCCCGCGGAGCCCAACCCGCCCCGGCCGCCGTGTCCGACGGGTCCCACGAGCCCGACGAGCCCGAGCCGACCGCCGGGTCCC
>KL569135.1:79751-80497 GCA_000715635.1 Streptomyces violaceus
CGGCTACGGCACGGACCAGGAGGACCGGGCCGGCACCCCGGCCCCGGGCCACCACAGCCCCGGTGACACCGGCGGCCTCCCCCAGCGCCGTCGCCGCAGCCGGGCCACGCCGCCGTCGGACACCCAGGGCTCCGGATCCGGGCCGGCTCCCGCTCCACAGCGCAGGCCCCGGCGCCCCGAGGAGTCCGCCGCCGCCCTCGGCGCGCTCCAGTCCGGCACGGCGGCCGGACGTTCCGCGGCCGCCAGGCCGAACGCCGGCGCCTTCCCAGCCGTACCTGAGGGTGCCCCGGCCACGACCACGGCCGACGCGGCATCCGAAGACACCGACCACGACCTGAACGACCACGAAGGGGGAACGGCTCGATGACCAGCCGCGCAGCGGGGGACACGGCATGGGTGCTCGAACCGGTCCTGGAGGTGCCGCACGTCGTGGCCGCCGCCCTGCTCACCCGGGACGGACTCGTGACGGGCTACACCGACGCGCTGTCGCAGCCGTCCGCCGAGCGGGTCGCCGCCATCACCAGCACCGTGCAGGGCGCCTGCCGTACCGCGGCGGCGGCGTTCGCCGACACCGACCAGGCCGAGATTCGGCAGGTCGTCATCGAGTCGGACCACGGCTATGTGCTCATCGTGCCGACGGACCACGGCACCTGCGTGGCCGCGTACGGGGATCCCGAGGTACGCCTGGACCTGCTCGCCCACCGGGTGCACTCGCAGGTCGCCCGGCTGGGCGAGAAGGCGATGGC
>KL569135.1:80756-83676 GCA_000715635.1 Streptomyces violaceus
AGCCGGCTCCCCCCGATCTGCCCGCCGCCCAGGCGGCCCTGCTGGAAGAGCTGGAGTACGGGTCGCTGACGGTCGTGGAGGCCGCCGCCCTGCTGCGGCTTCCTGTCTCCGCCGTACTGGTGCTGGCCGCCGGCCTCGTGGACCGCGACCTGGCACTGGCCCGCGCGCCGATCCCGCCCGCCCGTCGCTTCGACCCCGACCTGCTGAAGAGAGTGGCCGATGGCCTCCGCGACCTCAAGCACCGTTGACGCCCGGCCCGGCGGCACGGACATCCACCTCCCCGACACCGCGCGCGACCTGGTGAAGATCCTGGTCACAGGGCCCTTCGGGGTGGGCAAGACCACCCTGATCCGCTCCGTCTCCGAGATCCGCCCGCTGCACACGGAGGAGCAGCTCACCGAGGCGTCCGCGCAGGTGGACGATCTCGCCGGAGTGCGGGACAAGGCGACCACCACGGTCGCCATCGACTTCGGCCGGATCAGCCTGCCGGGCGGGATCGTGCTGTACCTGTTCGGCACTCCCGGCCAGGAGCGGTTCCGGCCGCTGTGGGACGACATCGCCTACGGGGCGCTCGGCGCGCTCGTCCTGGTCGACGCGCGCCGGATCGACGCCTCGTTCGACGTGCTCGGGCTGGTGGAGGAGACCGGACTGCCGTACGCGGTCGCCTTCAACACCTTCCCGGACGCGCCCCGCCACCACACGCCCGATCAGTTGCGTGCCGCCCTGGACCTGGAGCCGACGACCCCGATGGTGACCTGCGACGCGCGGGAGGCGGACTCCTCGATCGACTCCCTGCTCGCCCTGGTCCAGCACCTGATCGACCACCGACCCGCGGAGCACCGGTGAATCGTCCGTCCCCCGCCGAGCAGGCCTTCTCCCTCGCGTCGCCCGTACGTCTGTGGGAGGACGGCTTCGCCCGCGACCCGTCTCCCTACTACGCGGCCCTGCGCGCCCACGGCCCGGTCGGCTGGGCGGAACTCGCGCCCGGTGTGGCGGCGTACGTCGTCACTGACCGGCGGGCGGCGCTGGACCTGCTGCACGACACGAAGACGTTCTCGCACGATCCCCGGCCGTGGGAGGCGACCGTCCCCGACGACTCCCCGGTGCTCGGGATGATGCGCTGGCGGCCCAACACCCTGTTCGCCGACGGCGCCGCCCACATCCGCTACCGCACCACGCTGATCGACGCCTTCGACCTGGTGGAGCCGCACGACCTGCGGGCCCGGATCCACCGGGCGGTGCACCTGCTGGTGAGCCGGTTCGGGCCACGGGGCGAGGCCGACCTGGTCGGCGAGTTCACCAGGCCGCTGATGGCGCTGGTGTTCAACAGCCTGTTCGGGCTGCCGGACAGCGCGAGCGGCCGGCTCGACTCCGCGCTCGGCAAGCTGATCGAGGGCGGCGCGCAGGCGGCGGAGGGCGAGGCCGAGTTCGGCGGGTACGTGCTGGAGCTGATCGCCGCCAAGACCCAGCGGCGCGGCGACGACCTGCCGAGCTGGCTGCTGGACCATCCGGCGGGGCTGACCCCCGAGGAGGTCACCTGGCAGGTGTTCCTCACGCTCGGCGCGGGGCACGAGCCGACGGCCAACCTGGTGTCGAACGCGCTGTCCAGGATCCTCGGCAACCCGGCCTACTACTCGACGCTCACCAGCGGCGCCCGTCCCGTGACGGACGCGGTGCTGGAGGTCCTGCACCACGAGACGCCGCTCGCCAACTACGGCATCCACTACGCCCGCACGCCCGTCACCTTCCACGGCGCGTGGATCAGGGCCGCGGTACCGGTGGTGATCTCGTACGGGGCGCTGGCGCAGGCCGCCGAGCAGGAGCGCGGCGCGGACCGCCACCCGGGGGACGCCTCCCACCTGTCCTGGTCGGCGGGCCCGCACGCCTGCCCGGTGAAGCAGCACACGCTTCTCATCGCCACCGAGGCGATCGAACGGCTCACCCAGTGGCTGCCCGACCTGGAACCCGTGCTGCCCCGCGAGCGTCTCACCTGGCGGCCCGGCCCGTTCCACCGCTCGCTGACGGCGCTGCCCGTCCGTTTCAGTCCCCGCTCCCCCGATCAGCCAGGAGGACGACCGTGACCGTGACCGACCGCATCGCACTCGACCCATCCGGCGCGGACATCGCGGGCGAGATCGCCCGGCTGCGCGCCCTCGGCCCGATCGTGCCCGTGGAGCTGCCGGGCGGGATCCCCGCCTGGGCGCCCACGCGCTACGACACGCTGAAGGAGCTCATCCTCGACTCGCGGGTCAGCAAGGACCCGCGGCTGCACTGGCGGCTGTGGCCCGAGATCGGCGAGCATCCGTCCTGGGGCTGGATCGTGAGCTGGGTGGGCGTGGTCAACATGCTCACCGCCTACGGCGCGGACCACACACGGCTGCGCAAACTGGTGGCACCCAGCTTCACGCACCGGCGCACCGAGGCGCTGCGGCCCCGGGTGGAGGCGATCACCGCGGAGCTGCTGGACGCGCTCGACGCGGCCGGCGGCGAGGTCGTGGACATCAAGGAGGGGTTCGCCCATCCGCTGCCGATGCGGATCATCTGCGAACTGTTCGGTGTGCCCGACGAGTTGCACGGGGACACCGCCCGGATGATCGCGGCCCTCATGGACACCACCGACCCGAGCCCGGAGCACGCGGCGTCCGTCCAGCGGCAGATCGGCACCGTGCTGCCCGCGCTGATCGCGCACAAGGCCGCGCACCCCGGTGACGACATGACCACCGAGCTGATCAAGGTCCGGGACGAGGACGGCGACCGGCTCAGCGACGAGGAGCTGCTGTACACGCTGCTGCTGGTCATCGGGGCCGGCTTCGAGACCACCGTCAATCTGATAGGCAACGCGGCCGTCGCCCTGCTCCGCAGCCCCGAGCAGCTGGCGGCCGTGCGGTCGGGGGAGATCGGCTGGGACGCCGTCGTAGAC
>KL569135.1:83866-85726 GCA_000715635.1 Streptomyces violaceus
CGCTACGGTTCGCCGTCACCGACCTCACCGTCGGTGACGTCACGGTCCCGGCCGGAGACGCCATCCTCACGACGTACGCCGCCGCAGGGCTCGACCCCGAGCACTACGGTGCGGACGCGGGCGTCTTCGACGCCACGCGCGCCGCCGACGACCATCTGGCGTTCGGGATCGGGGTCCACCGGTGCATCGGCGCACCGCTGGCCCGCCTGGAGGCGCTCACCGCGCTGCCGGCCCTGTTCGACCGCTTCCCCGACCTGCGCCTGGCCACCGGTGACGAGGACCTGCGGCAGGTGCCGTCCTTCATCGCCTTCGGCTGGCAGGAGATCCCGGTGCGGCTGCGGGGCTGAGCCCGCCGACGGGCAGCTCGCGGGAGCGCGACCGGTCCCCCGTTCCGGTCGTGCCCCCGCGGTGCGTTGAACTTACGTCCATGGCAGAGGCCTTGTGAACCGCGCCGATGCCCGTTGCACGCTCAACAAGGCTCACCCGTGCACAGCCGAGTCCGGTTGACCCTGATTCGTCCCGCCTGGGTCTGGCCAACCGGTTGCCCCTGAGGCAAACCAGTCAGTCGTGGCCGTGGAAATCCGGCACGTCGAGGTCACCGACGGCCAGGTGCGCGAGCACGACCTCGTACAGGTCGGTACCCGCTGCCAGCAGCTGGCGTTCCAGGACGGGTTCGGCGCTGCGGACGTGCTCGCGCACGGTCTGCGCGTGCACGCCCAGGGTCTGTGCGGCCCGTTCGGCGTTGCCGCCGGCGGCGATCCAGGTGCGCAGGGTCCGGCGCGGGTTCCTGGCGTCCGCGTCCAGCCGGCCCAGCAGGTCCTGTGCCCAGGTGCGCACGGCGGGCCCGGACAGCAGGTCGGAGAGCCGGAGTCCGGGGCTGCCGGTGTCGCTCGCCAGGTGCGCGTCGGGCAGGCCGATCTGGGTGTTGAGCGCCAGGTGGACGACGGCCCGGACCGTGAGGTCGGCGAAGTCCGTGCCGAGCAGACCCTCGACGCGTTCCATGCGGGCGCGGACGGTGTTGCGGCTGACGCCGAGGACCTTGGCGGCGTTGACGGCGGTGAACTCCAGGCCGAGACGGTTGGTGGCGAGCAGTTCGGCGCGGGTGTGGTGCGGCAGGGTGTCGAGCGGGCGCAGCACGCGGGACGTCCAGCCACGCAGTGCCACCGGGTCCATCAGGCGTTCCGGGTGGGTGCGCTCGGCGTACACGGCCGTCTTGTCGGGCCGGAAGTGGGCGACGGCGAGGGCGCTGACGGCCTGTCCGTACGCGGTGGCGGTCCGGGCCAGGCTCTGCCGGACGCTGCCGCCGAGGAAGAGGTCGGGGTGCCGTCCCACCAGTGACCGCAAGGCCTCGCGCGCGGCGTCACGGGGGCTGACGACGATCACGTGCCCGTCCATGGCCGGGCAGCGCACGACCAGGGCTTCCTCCCCGGTGCTGTCCAGGCACTCCTCGGCGATGCGGTCGCGCACGGCGGGGCCGGACTCGACCACGTACACGCACGCCGTGTCGGCGTCGAGCAGTCCGGGCCAGAGCCCGGCGGCGACGCGGCGGGCGGCGACGGTGTCCTCGACCATGAGCAGCTGCAGGATGGCCAGGCGCAGGTCGGAGGTGGCCCGCCGGAGCCGGTGCCCTGCCGCGGTCGACTCGCGCGCCGCCAGCAGGAGCTCGATCACCTGGGCGGTGTGGGTGACCACGTCGGAGGCCCGCCGGTCGAAGGGGGTCTCGCGGGAGACGGCCAGCACGCACGCGTGGGAGGGGTGTTCCACCCGGACCAGGCGCAGGTGGCGCTCCCTGCTCTCCCAGGCGGCGGAGGCGATCCGGCCGGCGGTGATGTCCGTGACGAGGTCCTCGTCCAGCGGCAG
>KL569135.1:85939-87516 GCA_000715635.1 Streptomyces violaceus
AGTTTCCGGCGATGAGATTCCCGGCGGCGTCCTGCAGGGCCACCGATCCGCGCACGGCGCCGGAGAGCCAGGCGACGACTCTGCGGACGTCGCGTCCCGCCGGGCGCAGGTGCTCGAGCAGTTCCTCCGCCCACTCCGGACCCGCGCCGGCCGGCGTCTCCTGCTGCCGGTTCCCGTCCTCTCGGCCAGCCACCTCGGCCTTCCCCTCGCTCCTCGCACCGCCTCCGGCGCACCGGTCGGGGACGTTACCTCACGTGTGCCACGCACTCATCCCTGGCCGAAACCCCACCCTGCGCCACCGACCGACGCGGGCGGCATAAGCTCGGCAGATGGCGAAGTACTACGACGTGCACCCCGACAACCCCCAGCCGCGCACCATCGGCCAGATCGCCGACAGCATCCGCGCGGACGCTCTTGTCGCCTACCCCACGGACTCCTGTTACGCACTGGGCTGCCGCCTGGGCAGCCGTGACGGCATCGACCGGATCCGGGCGATCCGCAAGCTGGACGACCGGCACCACTTCACCCTCGTGTGCCAGGACTTCGCGCAGCTCGGCCAGTTCGTGCGAGTCGACAAGGACGTGTTCCGCGCGATCAAGGCGTCGACGCCCGGCAGCTACACCTTCATCCTGCCCGCGACGAAGGAGGTGCCGCGCATGCTGCAGCACCCCAAGAAGAAGACGGTCGGCGTCCGGATCCCGGACCATGTCGTCACCCAGGCCCTGCTCGCCGAGCTCGGTGAGCCGCTGCTGTCCAGCACGCTGCTGCTGCCCGGCGAGGAGGAGCCGATGACGCAGGGCTGGGAGATCAAGGACGAGCTCGACCACGTCCTGGACGGGGTGGTCGACTCCGGCGACTGCGGCACCGAGCCGACGACCGTCATCGACTTCTCCGGCGGGGAGGCGGAGATCGTGCGGCACGGCGCGGGCGACACCTCGCGGTTCGAGTAAAGGGCACGCCAAGGGCCGTTCACGGTTGAACCGTGTGCGGGGGGAGGGCGAAATGCCCCCGGGAAGCGGCGTGTCACGATGCCCGTGATCCGTCCGGTCAGCCGGACGGGTTCCTGGCCGAGACCCCAGGTCCGACACCCCGCAGAGAGGCAGCCCAGCCATGACCGCCGTACAGGGAACCGCTGTCGACATCCCCACCGAGGACGGCACCGCCGACGCCTATCTGACTCGTCCCGACGACGGGGCCGCCCATCCGGCGGTCCTGCTCTACATGGACGCCTTCGGTCTGCGTCCGCAACTGCGGTCCATGGCCGACCGGCTGGCCGGTGAGGGCTACGCGGTGCTGGTGCCGAACGTGTTCTACCGGCACGGTCGCGCCCCGCTTTTCGATCTGCCCGAGTTCATCGACCCGGGGGCGCGTCCGGAGATATTCGAGCGCATCATGCCGGTGATGCGGACCCTGACGCCGGACGTCGCGATGCGGGACGCCGCTGCCTACCTGGGCTGGCTGGCCGAGTCTCCCGCGGTGGCCGACGGCCCGGTCGCGCTGACCGGCTACTGCATGGGTGCCCGGCTCTCACTGCTCACCGCCGGCACCTACCCGGAGCGGGTCGCGGCCGCGGCCGG
>KL569135.1:87729-89936 GCA_000715635.1 Streptomyces violaceus
CACGGCGGGCGGCTGGCGACGGAGACGCCGGACAGCCCGCACCTGGTGGCCGGCGAGATCACCGCCGAGCTGTACTTCGGCCACGCCGACCAGGACCCCTCGCTGCCGCCGGAGCAGATCGAGCGCCTGGAGGAGGCCTTGACGGCGGCGGGTGTCCGCCACCGCTGCGAGGTGTACCCGGGCGCTCCCCACGGTTTCACGCAGGCCGACACGGCGTCGTACCAGCAGGAGGGCGACGAGCGGCACTGGGCGGCTCTGCTCGACCTCCTGAAGCGCACATTCTGACCGAAGTCGACTCTCGATGAACGGAAGTTGTCGATCTACCGACGGTAAGGGCTTGCTTTCACGTGTCCATAGCCCGTAGACCTTGCCTCCACACCAGCCAAGACTCTGGGGGGAGTTGGCTTATGGACGGCACGGTCGACGGGTTCCGCTACGGTGCGGTGACCCCTGTTGCGGCCTATCTGATGGCTTGCCTGGGAGGTGCACTGGGGCTGCGGTGCATCGTGCGCACGCTGCTCAATACGCGATCCTGGAAGCCCGGCTGGCTTGCGTTAGGCGCCGCCTCCATCGGGTGCGGCATCTGGACGATGCACTTCATCGCCATGATCGGCTTCCACGTGGAGGAGACCCGGATCCGCTACGACGCGGCCACGACGGTGCTCAGTCTCGTCGTGGCCGTTGTCGTCGTCGGCATCGGCGTGTTCATCGTCGGCTACCGCGGCACGGGCCGCACGGTCCTGGCGGTCGCGGGTACCGTCACAGGACTGGGCGTCGCGACCATGCACTACCTGGGCATGGCGGCGATGCGGCTGAACGGCGACGTCGGATACGACCCGCTCGGTGTCGCACTGTCCGTGCTGATCGCCATCGCCGCCGCGACCGCCGCGCTGTGGTCGGCCGTCACGATCCGCAACCTGCTGATGAGCCTCGGGGCGAGCCTGGTGATGGGTGTGGCGGTGTCCGGGATGCACTACACGGGCATGGCCGCCGTCAGCGTCCATGTGCACGACACGGCCAACGGGACGTGGGCCGGCGACTCGCCCATGTCACTGCTGCTGCCGATGCTGCTGGGACCGGTCGTCTTCCTGCTGCTGGCCGGGGTCGTGGTGATGTTCGATCCGCTGCTGGTGCTGGGCGAACGGCCCTCCGCATCGCGTCCGGACGCCGCCGCCCGGGGCCCGGTCGCGAACTCCGCCGCGTCGCCGGGCAGTTCGCGGCACGAAACGGCGTGGCCCACCCGCAGGCGGTGACGAACCCGCCGCAGGCGGCTCCTGGTTCGATTGTTACGGTGCATCGGTGTCTGACTCCTCACGCGATACCGCCGAAGGCGCAGGCTGGAACAGCACCGAGCGCGGCGCGTACCAGCAGTTGATGCCGCAGCGGGTCGAGAAGATCTCCTGGCTGAACCCGAAGACGCTGTGGGCCGCCCGCAACGGCGTGCTGGCCTCCTGGTTCGGTGACCCCACCGGCCGGATACGCGGCCGGTGGGTGGCACAGCGTGCGGCCACCGGCGCACCGGCCGACAAGGTGATCCGGCGCGAGGAGCCGAACCGGTTCTCCTTCCTCGTCATCGGCGACACCGGCGAGGGCGACGACCCCCAGTACGCCGTCGTGCCCGGCTTGCTGAAGACCGGTCAGGACACCAGCTTCGCCGTACTGGCCAGTGACGTGATCTACCCGGTGGGCAGCGCGGACGACTACGACACCAAGTTCTTCCGCCCGTACCAGGACTACCAGGCGCCCATCTACGCGATACCCGGCAACCACGACTGGTACGAGGACCTCGGCGGCTTCATGCGCGTCTTCTGCGACGACGCCCCGCCGCTGCCGCCCGAACCCCGGCCGCGTCCCCTCAGCCGGGCCTGGCTGCGGTCCCTGCTGTGGCACAAGCCGCGTCCGGAGGACGGGCAACACCTGGCCGAGGCTCGCAAGTTGCGCTCCGCCCCCGCCCAGCAGGCCGTCCAGCCGGGCCCGTACTGGGCGATCGACGCCGGACCGGTTCGGATCATCGGCATCGACACGGGCCTGCTGGGCACCCTCGACGCCGAGCAGGGCGCCTGGCTGCGCGAGGTCTCCCAGGGCCCCCGCCCGAAGATCCTGGTCACCGGCTCGCCCCTGTACGTGGACGGCAGACACGAGCCCTGCGCCATCGAAGGGGGCGGCACGGTCGACGACATCGTCCGCGACCCGGCGCACCACTATGT
>KL569136.1:0-3339 GCA_000715635.1 Streptomyces violaceus
CGCCGCTACTACGGCGGCTGCGAACACGTCGATGTCGTCGAGCGGTTGGCCATCGACCGGGTGAAGGAGCTGTTCGGCGCCGAGGCCGCGAACGTGCAGCCGCACTCGGGCGCCCAGGCCAACGCCGCCGCGATGTTCGCGCTGCTCAAGCCGGGCGACACCATCATGGGTCTGAACCTCGCGCACGGCGGGCACCTGACCCACGGCATGAAGATCAACTTCTCCGGCAAGCTCTACGACGTCGTCGCCTACCACGTCGGCGACGACGGCCGGGTCGACATGGCCGAGGTGGAGCGGCTGGCGAAGGAGTCCCGGCCGAAGCTGATCGTCGCGGGCTGGTCGGCCTACCCCCGGCAGCTGGACTTCGCCGAGTTCCGCCGGATCGCGGACGAGGTCGGCGCGTACCTGATGGTCGACATGGCGCACTTCGCGGGGCTCGTCGCGGCCGGGCTGCACCCGAACCCGGTCCCGTACGCGCACGTGGTCACCACGACCACCCACAAGACGCTGGGCGGCCCGCGCGGCGGTGTGATCCTCTCCACGGCCGAACTGGCCAAGAAGATCAACTCCGCTGTCTTCCCCGGTCAGCAGGGCGGTCCGCTGGAGCACGTGATCGCGGCCAAGGCGGTCTCGTTCAAGGTCGCGGCCTCCGAGGACTTCAAGGAGCGCCAGCGCCGTACGCTGGAGGGTGCCCGCATCCTGGCCGAGCGTCTGGTGAAGGACGACGTCCGGGCCGTGGGCGTGGACGTCCTGTCCGGCGGCACGGACGTGCACCTGGTCCTGGTCGACCTGCGCCACTCGGAGCTGGACGGACAGCAGGCCGAGGACCGTCTCCACGAGGTGGGCATCACGGTCAACCGCAACGCGATCCCGAACGACCCGCGCCCGCCGATGGTGACGTCCGGTCTGCGGATCGGCACGCCGGCCCTGGCGACCCGGGGCTTCGAGGCCGAGGACTTCGCGGAGGTCGCGGACGTCATCGCCGAGACGCTGAAGGCGCCCGCTCCCTTCGGGGCCGCCGACGCCGACGCGCTCAAGGCCCGGGTGAAGGCCCTGGCCGACAGGCACCCGCTGTACCCGGGCCTGAACAAGTAACGAAGAAACCTTTCAGGGCGCCGTGCCCGCCGGTGGCGGCACCAGCGAGCACGGCGCCCGCCCGCTTACGCACCACCCCGTAGTCAGGAGTTCCCGTGGCCATCTCGGTCTTCGACCTGTTCTCGATCGGCATCGGCCCGTCCAGCTCCCACACGGTCGGCCCGATGCGCGCGGCCGGCCTGTTCGCCCGGCGGCTGCGCAACGAGGAGCTGCTGGAGTCGGTCGGATCGGTCCGTGCCGAGCTGTACGGCTCGCTCGGCGCCACCGGCCACGGCCACGGCACGCCCAAGGCGGTCCTGCTCGGCCTGGAGGGCGAGTCGCCTCGCACGGTCGACGTGGAGAAGGCCGATGACCGGGTGGACGCGATCAAGACCGACGGCCGGCTGAATCTGCTGGGCGAGCACGAGGTCGCGTTCTCCTTCGACGACGACATGGTCCTGCACCGCCGCAAGGCCCTGCCGTACCACGCGAACGGCATGACCCTGTGGGCGTACGACGCCTCGGGCGCGGAGCTGCTGACGAAGACCTACTACTCGGTCGGAGGCGGCTTCGTCGTCGACGAGGAGGCCGTCGGCGCGGACCGCATCAAACTCGACGACACCGCCCTGAAGTACCCCTTCCGCACGGGCGACGAGCTGCTGCGCCTGGCCGAGGAGACGGGCCTGTCCATCTCGGCGCTGATGCTGGAGAACGAGCGCGCCTGGCGCACCGAGGAGGAGATTCGCGAGGGCCTGCTGGAGATCTGGCAGGTGATGCGGGACTGCGTGGCACGCGGCCTGTCCCAGGAGGGCATCCTGCCCGGCGGCCTCAAGGTCCGCCGGCGCGCCGCGAACACCGCGCGCAAGCTCCGCTCCGAGGGTGACCCGAAGGCCCTCGCCATGGAGTGGATCACCCTCTACGCGATGGCGGTCAACGAGGAGAACGCGGCCGGCGGCCGGGTCGTCACCGCCCCCACCAACGGCGCGGCCGGGATCATCCCCGCGGTCCTGCACTACTACGTCAACTTCGTGCCCGGCGCCGACGAGGAGGGCGTGGTCCGGTTCCTGCTCGCCGCGGGCGCGATCGGCATGCTGTTCAAGGAGAACGCCTCCATCTCCGGTGCCGAGGTCGGCTGCCAGGGCGAGGTCGGCTCCGCCTGCTCGATGGCCGCGGGCGCCCTGGCCGAGGTCCTCGGCGGCTCCCCGGAGCAGGTCGAGAACGCCGCCGAGATCGGTATGGAACACAACCTGGGCCTCACCTGCGACCCGGTCGGCGGGCTGGTCCAGATCCCGTGCATCGAACGCAACGGCATGGCCGCGGTCAAGGCCGTCACCGCCGCCCGCATGGCCATGCGCGGCGACGGCTCCCACAAGGTGTCCCTGGACAAGGTCATCAAGACGATGAAGGACACCGGTGCGGACATGTCGGTGAAGTACAAGGAGACGGCCCGGGGCGGGCTGGCGGTGAACATCATCGAGTGCTAGGTCGTGCCCGGCCCAGGTGTCTCACGATGCGAGAAGTTGATACCGAAAAACAAGATGGCTGACATCGTTGCAATGCCCATGTTTCAGCGTGAAAGACCGAGCGATGTCCGCAACAGCCACCGGTTCAGCCCCTCCGCCCGTCAACCCGCGGTCCCGCGTCCTCGTCGCCAGCCTCATGGGCACGACGATCGAGTTCTATGACTTCTACATCTACGCGACCGCCGCGGTGCTCGTCTTCCCCCAGCTCTTCTTCCCGAGCAGCGACCCGACCACCGCGCTGCTGTCGTCCTTCGCGGTCTTCGGCGCCGCGATGGTCGCCCGTCCGATCGGCGCCGTCGTCTTCGGGCACCTCGGTGACCGGCTCGGCCGCAAGAAGACACTCGTCGTCTCGCTCCTGACCATGGGCATCGCCACGTTCCTCATCGGCGTTCTGCCCACCTACGCCCAAGCCGGCTGGGTGGCCACCGCGCTGCTCGTGCTGATGCGGCTCGCGCAGGGCTTCGCGCTCGGCGGCGAGTGGAGCGGCGCCGCCCTGGTCGCGACCGAGAACGCCCCCAGCGGCAAGCGCGCCCTGTACGGCACCTTCCCGCAGCTGGGCGCCCCGCTCGGCTTCATCATCGGCAACGGCCTGTTCCTGGTCATCGGCGCGCTGCTGCCGTCCGCGGCCGGCGCCGACCCCTCGCAGCCCTCAGAGGCCTTCGTCAGCTGGGGCTGGCGCATCCCGTTCCTGTTCTCCGCCGTGATGGTCGCGATCGGCCTGTGGGTGCGCTCCCGGCTCGTC
>KL569136.1:3596-12434 GCA_000715635.1 Streptomyces violaceus
GCTCGCCACAGTGGTGCGCAGCCACGGGAAGCAGTTGGTCCTGGGCACCTTCATCATGCTGGCGACCTACGTGCTCTTCTACCTGATGACCACCTTCTCGCTCAGCTACGGACGCGCGGCGAAGGATGCCGCCGTGCCCGGACTGGGGTACGACTACACCACGTTCGTGCTCATGATGATCTTCGGTGTGCTGTTCTTCGCCGCGTTCACCCTGATCTCCGGTCCGCTCGCGGACCGGTACGGGCGGCGCGCCACCCTGATCTGGATCACCGCCGCGATCATCGTCTTCGGACTGGTCTGGGTGCCGCTGATCGATCTGGGCACCCTCGGCGTGGTGCTGTGGCTCGTCCTCGGCTTCACCCTGATGGGCATGACGTTCGGCCCGATGGGCGCGCTCCTGCCCGAGCTCTTCCCGACCAGCGTGCGCTACACCGGCTCCGGCATCGCGTACAACGTCAGCTCGATCCTCGGGGCGGCGGTCGCCCCGTTCATCGCCGTGGCGCTGTGGGAGACCGGGGACGGCTCGCCGTGGCTGGTCGGCGTCTACCTCTCGGCGATGGCGGTGCTGACGCTGATCGCGCTCCTGCTCGGCAAGGAGACCAAGCACGTCTCCTTCGACGACCGCGAAGCCGCCTCCGCCGACGACGCGCCCCGCACCGAGGCCGCCTCCCCCACCTCCTGAAGCCGACCGGCGTTCACCACCGCCGGGCCGCGAGCCTCCTCGCGCCCGGCGTACCGCCGTCGTCGCGGGGCATAACAACAACCCCCGAACCAAGGGAACTTCCGCCCCACCCGCACCAGAGGGAGCCCCCATGCTGCGCGGCATCGACGTGAGCGCCTACCAGTCCTCCTCCTACGGCACCGACGGCCTCTCCTTCGTCTTCGTCAAGGCGACCGAGGGGCGTTCCTACGTCAACCCCAAGCTCGCCGCCCAGACGAAGCGGGCGCGTGACGCCGGGCTGGTCGTCGGCTTCTACCACTTCCTGTGGCCCGGCAACCTCACCGCCCAGGCCGAGTACTTCGTCGGCAAGGCCCCGGACCGGGCGGGCGACATCCTCGCCGTCGACTGGGAGACGACCAGCAACGGCACGCACGCGAGCAACGCGGAGAAGGACCTGTTCATCCGCAAGCTGAAGGACCTTCGGCCGAACAACCAGGTCATTCTCTACGCCAACCGCAACTTCTGGCTCAACATCGACACGACGTCCTACGCGGGCGACGCCCTATGGATCGCCGACTACGTCTCCGCGGGCAAGCCCCGCATCAAGGCGAAGTGGCGCTTCCACCAGTACACGGACGACCCGCTGGACAAGAACGTGGCCGACTTCGAGAGCAAGGCGGCGCTGCGGAAGTGGGCGACAGACGCCTGATCCGCCCACTTCACCTGCCGCGTTCCGTCTTCGTTCGGAGCCGCTGCGCCGGAGGATCGGACAGGTACGCGTTCAACAGGCTGAAGGTACGAAGCTCGGCCGGCAGGGCTTCGTACCACCCCAAGCCATGGAAATTGCAGCTGCTGCAAACGAGGCCTCGCACGCACCTGCCGCAGCTTCGCCTGCCCGGACAGCACGCGTGGTCATGGTCGATGTCCATGGCCCTTTGAGCGGTGTTGCCCGCGCCGCACACGGCACACCTTCCTTCCTGAAAGCGCAGCAACAGATCGACGAAGTCCTTGGTCACGTTGTAATGCCCGAGACGGACGCGCTCGGCATTGCACGGCTTGCAGTACGGGCGCGGGCCTCCCGAGGCACTGATCGGCGAGTACTCGGATACAGGTTTGTACTCTCCGCACTCTCGGCACTCAACAATTCCGCGTCTGATCATTTCCTGAACGGCACCGTTGGCTCTTTTCTTGCCCAGTGGCGACAGCGCTTTTCCCTTCCGCTGTTGCTGATAGTGCCCCGTACAGAGCCCACTCGCCCGCGCTGTTCTCGCACATCCGCCGAACGCACATCCACGCCGCTTTACCACCGTCCGAGCGGCACCGACCGGAGCCATGGACCTACCCCTGCGGTGCTGCGCATAGTGAGCCGCGCAGAGCCTTCGCGTGAGCCGATACCTGTCCGAAGAGCGGTCGCAAGACCACCCATCACCTCCCGCCGCACACACGTCCACGTCAAACCCCCAGCCGTCGCCACCTGTTGGCGTACAACCGGATCAACGAGGCGGACGAACATGTGTCACGCTTTCGCAAGCCAGTCGGAAACCTGGCCGGCGAAACAGCCGTCCACAGAGGTCACCCATGAGGGCCGGGGCGGTGCCGCAGGGCACAGCCCATAGCGCAGGCCAGCCCTTCACCGTTGCCTAGCCGCTGAACCCCGGCGTGCGCTCCGGGGACGCCTCTGCCAAGGCCTTCGTGACCGCCTCGACGCCGCCGCGCAGGCCATAGACCGGGGTGTCGGGCTGCTGGCGCCAGGAGTCGTCGATGCCGCCCGCGTCGACGGTGTCGAAGCCGAGGGCGTCGATCAGGTCCCGTACCTTGCGCTTGGCCGCCTCGTCGTCGCCGGCCACCGGGAGGGCCATGCGGTCGGGGTCGCCGGCCGGGAGCGGGCGGTCCAGGATGTCCTGGGCGTACGTGCCGTTGAAGGCCTTGACGACCGGGTGGCCGATCTGGCGTTCCGTCCAGCGGCTCTCGGTGAGGCCGTCGTCCTCGATCGCGGCGATCCTGCCGTCGCGTTGCCGGGGGTAGTAATTGCCGGTGTCGATGACGGCGACGCCGTCCGCTGCATCGTCGAGCACGCCGGACGGCAGGTCGGGGACCGCCTTCAACGGGATGGTGATCACGACGATCTCGGCGCCCCGCGATGCCTCTTCGACCGTCACGGGCGTCGCGCCGGTCTCTTCCGCCAGGGCCGTGAGTGTGTGCGGGCCTCGGGAGTTGGCGACGGACACGTCGTGGCCGAGGGCGGTGAGCCGCCGGGTCAAATTGCCTCCGATGTTGCCCGCTCCGATGATGCCGATCTTCATGTCCTCGCCTCGCCCTTTCGGGGATCGGTACCGCCTGGGCCTCCTCGCGGAGCCTTCGTGACCAGGGTCAACCTCCGGGGCGAGTGGGCTATTCCGGGTCCTGGGTGGGCTGGTCGGGGCCCGGGGCGGGCTGTTTCGGGCCTCGGGTGGCTGTTCCAGGTCCCGGGCAGCCACGGACGACCCCGGGTGGCTGTTCCGGGCGCCGGACAGAACCGGACCCCTGGTGGTTCTTCCGGATCCCGCGTGGGCGCGGACGGTCCCTGAGCCGGCGCGAACGGGTCCTCGAGCTCCTCGCGCAGCACCTCCGCCGCCCCCTCCGCGTCCCCGTCCGCCACCGCCCGGACGAGCGCCTCGTGGTCTCCCAGGGGCAGCGCGGCCGGACCCTGATCGCCCGGGCCCATGGTGGCGCTGGAGGACCTGCGCCGGGATCATCCGCACCTGGCGACGGTCCTGGTCACCCACCATCTGGAGGAGCTTCCGCCCCACACCACGCACGCCCCGCTGCTGCGCGAGGGCCGTCCGCTCGCCGGCGGCCCGGTGGCCGAGGTACTGACCGTCGACCTGCTCGGCAAGTGCTTCGACCTGCCGTCGGCGCCGGCACAGCACGACGGCCGCTGGAGCGTACGCACGGCACGTTCGGCGCGACCGTGAGCCCCGCACGCCGGACATGACGAGGGGCCCGGTCCGACCGAGGACGGACCGGGCCCCTTCGTTGAGGAAACTTCAGAGCGGCAGCAGCGGCGGCTACTTGCTCAGGTAGGCCCAGAACTCGTCGAAGCTCAGCTGCTTGTCGCCGTCGAGGTCGCGGGTCTTGATGACGACCTCGGCGACCGACTCGGTGACGTTCCAGTCACCCGACCGGGCCAGGGCGGCCTTGAACTCGGCAGCGGTGATGAATCCGTCGCCGTCCGTATCGATCCGCTCGAACTGCTTGCGTGCTTCCTCGATGTCCGCCACCGGTCCGCCCCTACTCTCGTGCTCTCGTGTTCTGCGTCGTGCTGACGCAGGTCAGATTAACTGGCCGTGCGCGCCTCCAGCGCGGCGACCACCCAGGCGAACTCCTCGTCGTAGGTCGGCTGGGGGCCGAGGCCGTTGACGATGGCCTGCAGTTCGCGGTAGCGGGCGACCCGTACATTGGAGGCGGCCGTGAGGCGTTCGAGTACGGCGGCCCGGTCGGTGTCGCCGAGCAGATCCCTCAGGACATCGTCGGCCTCCGGCGCCTCGGGGGCGATGCCGCGCTGCCGTGCCTGCGCCGCGAGCTGAACGAGCCGGCTCATGAACCACAGGGACGAACCGGCCGGGACGTCCGGCCCCCGGTCCGCCGCGTTGAACTCGATCATCTGCCGCATCTGCGCGCGGAAGCCGGGGTCCTGGATCAGCTCGGCGAGCTCCACCCAGGCGTCCACCTGCTCGGGCGTGGGGTCGTCAGGCAGCTTGGCCGCCGTGAAGCGCAGCCTGCGCCGGATGTCCGGGTCGGCCGTGTCGATCCCCTCGAAGATCTCCGCCATGAAGTCCTCGACGATCCGCCGCCGTTCGGCCGCCGAGAGCCGTGCCAGTCTGTTCATGAGTGTCATCTCCTCCGCGCTGGAACCACGTTTCGCCACCGTCGACAGCACCGCACGGGTCACCTTGAGCGACCGGATCTGCGCGTCAAGCGCGACCACGTGCGCGGCGGCGACCTGCGCGACCGTCGTCTCACCGGCCAGGACCCGGTGGACGTCCGCCAGGCCGAGGCCGAGTTCGCGCAGGGTACGGATCAGCTCCAGGCGGGCCACGGACGCGGCGTCGTACAGCCGGTAACCGCCCGCGGACCGGGCCACCGGGGGCAGCGCGCCCTCGTCCGACCAGTAGCGGATGGTGCGCACGGTCAGCCCGGTGACCCGGGCCAGTTCGCCGATGGTGAGCAGTCCGGTGCCCTCGTCGATCATGTCTGCGAGTCTGGGCCCTCCAGTGGGTGGAGACTCAAGGAGCGCGTCGATGACGGACACTCTGCGGGACATTCTGGACGCGGCGGCGCGGGGCGTCTTCCCGCCGGCGGACGGCGGGACGACGATCGTGAACCAGCCCTCGCCCAGGGACGCGGGGGTCCTCGCCTTCACGGCCCACTCTGTCGTCTTCACGGACGAGGATCCCGGGTGGATACGCCGGACGCTGGCCGCCGCCGACTGCGACAGGCTGGCGGCCACGATGAACGCCCGCTTCCTGGCGGCCCTCATGGACCGGACCGGGCGTACGTCCGACACGATCGACGTGCTGCTGACCGGTGCCGCGCTGCCCGGGGAGCCTCCCCTCGCGTTGACGGAGATCGACGATCCCGGCCATCCGCGGGTGGTCTCGGCACGCCGGCGCCGTGACGACGTGCGGGTGTGGGCCGCGGAGGGCGGGGTGCTCGTCCTGGGCCGCGGGGTGGCCGGGCGGTGGGAGGTCGCGGTCGAGGTGGACGAAGGGGCGCGGCAGCGAGGGCTGGGGCGGCGGCTGGTGGCGGCGGCGCGGCACCTGGCCGGGGGCGCGCCGGTGTGGGCCCAGGTGTCGGCAGGGAACGCCCGTAGTCTGCGGGCGTTCCAGGCGGCCGGCTACCGTCCCGTGGGCTCGGAGGTGCTGCTCAGTGCCAGGGCTGGTAGTGCGGGTTGCCCTCGCACTCGCTCATGATCTCGGTCTTGGTCTGCTTGTCGACCGGGCAGACGCCGATGATGTACTGCCGTGCGATGCCGCCGGGGAAGGCGACCTCCTGCTGGTCGGCCCATTTGTGGGTGTCGCCGATGGTCTTGTTGACGTCGATGCCGCCGGGGGCGTCGACGTAGTAGTTGAAGCCGGGCCGCCACTTCTTGTAGAGGTCGTGGTCGTACGACGTCGACACGTACGGGGACGGCTGGTTGACCAGGACGTACTTCTCCAGGTCGTACTGGCCGGTGATGACGTCCTTGGGGTGGAAGCCCTGCTCGAAGATGACGGACGGGCCGCGGCCGTCGGCGCGGTAGAGGGTGCCGCAGCTGGTGCGCCAGGACGGCTCGGGGGTGATGCGGTCGACGTCGGCACGGCGGTCGGCGGCGGCCTTGATCTTGTCGTCGAACCGGACGGGACAGGTGGCCGGCGCGGGGGCGGCGGCCGTGGCGGCCGTCGGGGCGGGCGCCTGGGCCGGCGTGGCGGCCGTGGTCGTGAAGACGGCCGCGAGGGAGAGGGCGGCGGCAGCGATCCGCCGCCGCAGGCTCATAGTGATCACGAGGGCACGATGGCGGGTCCGCGGCACCGGGCCTGGGACCCTCACCCGATCAGGGCGTGTCAACTTCCCTTGAGTGGACGGCAGATGGGCCTCACCGGAAGATGCCCGTGTGGCCGAGGGAGTAGCGGCCGGGCTGCGGGTAGACCGCGAGGCCGTGCGGGCCGCTGCCGACGGGGATGCGGGCGAGCTGGGCGCCGGTGCGGGTGTCGATGGCGTAGACCTCGGCGTCGTAGCGGCCGGAGAGCCACAGGACCTTGCCGTCGGCGGAGACACCGCCCATGTCGGGGCTGCCGCCGTCGGGCAGGTCCCACTTCTTGGTGAGCTTGTTCCGGGTGAAGTCGAAGACGGAGACGGTGCCTTCGCCGCGGTTGGAGACGTACATCTCGCGGGAGTCGCGGCTGACGTAGAGGCCGTGGCAGCCCTTGCCGGTGGGCAGCAGGGTGGGCTCGGTGAACTTGTCGCCGTCCAGGACCCACATCCCGTGGGCCATCATGTCGGCGATGTAGAACCTCTTGCCGTCCGGCGAGACCTTCACGTCCTGCGGCATGGCGCCCTCGAACGGCAGTCTCTGCTGCCCGACGACCTTCATCTTCTCGGTGTCGACCTTGAGCAGTTCGCCGCTGAACTCGCAGGAGACGATGAAGTAGCGGCCGTCGAGGGAGAAATCGGCGTGGTTGACGCCGTAGCAGGAGACCGGGACCGTCTTCTTGATGTCCATGGTGTGCGGGTCGCGGAAGACCAGCTCGCGGTCGAGGGAGGCCATCACTACGGCGTACTTGCCGTTGGGCGTGAAGTAGAGGTTGTACGGGTCATGGACCTCGACCTCCTTGCCCGCCTTGCCCGTCTTCGGATTGATCGGGGTGAGGGTGTGGCCGCGGTTGTTGTTGACCCAGAGCGTCTTCAGGTCCCAGGAGGGCACGACGTGCTGGGGCTGCCGGCCCACGGGGATCGTCTCGATGATCTCGTACGTCTTCGGGTCGATGACGGAGACGGTGTCGGACTCGGTGTTGGGGACGTAGACCCGGGACGGGAAGCCCTTGACCACGGGTGACAGCTTGTTCGGGCGGTCGGCCGCATAGACGTCCTTCGGGTCGAGGACGGGCGGCATGCCCGGCAGGCCCTGGACGGCCTTCTTCTCGGGCGGGGCGGGCACGGCGGCCTTGGTGGGGCGTGTATCGGAGGTCCGCTCCTCGCCCTGGGTGCCACAGGCGGCGAGAACGGCGAGGGCGGCGCCCGCGACAAGGGCGCTTTTGACGAAGTGGCGGTGCATTGGACCATTTAAGGTGCGCTTCGCGGGGAAACCGGTGATTCGCCCGATCGACGTCCAGGTGAGTCGTCGCAGGTCACACCCCTGGTCGAGCCCCGGCCGCCGCCGGCGGCCGTCAGCGGTCGACGACCCGCATCTCGAACCACGTCGTCTTCCCCCGGGGCAGCAGATCGACCCCCCAGCGGTCGGCCAGCTTGTCGACGAGGAAGAGGCCCCGGCCGCTGACGTCCATCTCCTGGACCGGCATCAGACAGGGCAGCCCCCGGGAGGGGTCGCGGACCTCGACGCGGATCCAGCCGCGGCGCCGGTGCAGACGCAGCCCGAAGACGCGGGCGCCGGTGTGGCGTACGGCGTTGCCGACCAGTTCGGAGACGAGTAAGACCGCCTCCTCGGTGATCTTGGGGGTGAGTCCCCACTGGCGCAGGACCACGACCTGGGTGAGCCGTCTGGCGGTGGCCGCGGACTCGGGGCGGGACGGCAGTGGGACCTCTGCCTCCGTCGGGTTGCCGTACAACTCCAGCGCCTTCAGCGCGTGTTCGTCCTCGACGGTCGGCGACCAGCGCGCCGCGGCCGCCTGTGCGTGCCCCCGCGGCTGTTCCATACCCTCCAGCCCCGCCATGCCCCCCATCATGGCCGCCCGGGACGCCCGACGGGGCCGTTCCCGGGGAATAGACCCCTCGGAACGGACCCTGAACCGGCAGTCGGACGTCATATGCCAAAGGCACTTCGGAGCCTTCCGCGGGCCGCCTGAGCTGCGCATACGACCAGTTCCGGGGCAAGCGACGAAGTTCCCCGCCCGGACAGGCTTAAGGCTCCCTTAAGGCTGCCATAAACCGCCCCATCGAGGGACCCGGATCAGACACCGCGTCAATTGCAAGCCCCTGGGGGGGGTGTTCAGAGGAACTTGGCCTTGCCCGGCCCCTCCTCCACGAAGCTGCGCATGCCGCGCTCACGGTCCTCGGTGGCGAACAGGCCCGCGAACCAGTTGCGTTCGATGGTCAGGCCCGTCTCGATGTCCGTCTCCAGGCCGGCGTCGATCGCCTCCTTCGCGGCGCGCAGCGCGAGCGCCGGGCCCTGCGCCAGCTTCGCGGCCCAGGCGTGTGCCTGCGCGTACACCTCGTCGGCGGGCACGACCCGGTCCACCAGGCCGATCTCCCGCGCCTCGTCGGCCTTCACCATCCGGCCGGTGAAGATCAGGTCCTTGGCCTTGGAGGGGCCGACCAGACGGGCCAGGCGCTGGGTGCCGCCCGCGCCGGGGATCAGGCCGAGCAGGATCTCCGGCTGGCCGAGCTTGGCGTTCTCGCCGGCGATGCGGTAGTCCGCGCACAGCGCGAGTTCGCAGCCGCCGCCCAGCGCGTAGCCCGTCTCTTATACACATCTCTGATGG
>KL569136.1:12619-14089 GCA_000715635.1 Streptomyces violaceus
CCGCCGTGAACGAGTCCTGCAGGGCGCGGGCGCGCAGGACCATCGCGGTATGGTCCATCGCCTGCATCTCCTTGATGTCCGCGCCGGCGGCGAACACCTTCTCACCGCCGTAGACCACCACGGCCCGCACATCGTCGCGGCGCGTGGCCTCCTCGGCGAGTTCCTTCAGCCGGTCCTGCGTGGCGATGTCCAGCGCGTTCATGGGCGGGCGGTCGAGACGCAGCGTGCCGACGCCTTCGGCGACTTCGAGAGAGACGGTCATAGGGAGCAGGTTAACGGCCACTAACGGCAAGAGCCCCGGTGCTGTCCGTCACACCGGGGCCCTCGTCGTCAGGTCGGAGCTACTTCTTCCACTTCTCCCACGACATGTTCCAGCCGTTGAGCCCGTTGTCCGGGTCGACGACACGGTCCTCGGAGTTCTTGACGACCACCACGTCGCCGACCATCGAGTGGTTGAAGAACCAGGCGGCCGGCACCTTCTTGTCCCAGCCGCCGCGCACGTCGCGCAGGCCGATGCGCCGTGGCTGGCGTTGTACTCGCCGAAGGCGCCACCCGCCCAGTAGTTGCCGTGCAGGAAGGTGCCGGAGGTGGTGAGACGGATGGCGTGCGGGACGTCCTTGATGTCGTACTCGCCGCCGTAGCCGACGGTCTCGCCGTTCATCCGGGTCACCGGGAGCATCTCGCTGACGACCATCTGGCCGTTCCAGGTCTCCATGCCGGGCTTGCCGGTGGTGACCGGGATGGTCTTGAACAGCTTGCCGTCGCGCATGACCTTCATCGTGAGCTTCTTGGCGTCCACGACGGAGACCTGGTTGCGGCCGATGGTGAAGTCGACCGTCTTGTCCTGCTCGCCGTAGACGCCGGAACGCCCCTCGACGCCGTCGAGGTTCAGGTCGACGGTCACCTTGGTGCCGGGCTTCCAGTACTTCTCGGGGCGGAAGTCGAGACGGTCGTTGCCGAACCAGTGGCCCTCGACGTCCACGGCCGGTTCCGTCTTGATGCGGATGGCCTTCTCGACGTCCTCCGGGTTGGTGATGCCCCGGTCGAAGCGGATGGAGAACGGCATCCCGACGCCGACCTTCGAGCCGTCCTCGGGAGTGAAGGTGCCGGTGAAGGTGTTCTCGGGCGTCAGCGTGGTGAAGCCGGCGTCCTCGGCGGCCGTGCGGCCCTCGGAGTCCTTGGCGACCGCGTGGACCGTGTACTTGGTGGCGGCGGCCAGATGGCCGGCCGGCGTCCAGGTGGCGCCGTCGCCGGATATCTCGCCGTCGACCTTCTTGCCCTTGGCGTCCTTGACCTCGACCTCGGTCAGCTTGCCCTTGGCGGCGGTGACCTTCAGCTTCCCGCTGGTGTCGACGGACTTGGCGCCGTCCTTGGGGGTGATGCTCACGACGGCCTCGGACTGCTTGCTCTGCGCGGAGTCCGCGCCCTTGCCCGTGCCGTCGCCCCCGCCGGCACCGGCTCCCCCCCCCC
>KL569136.1:14300-15415 GCA_000715635.1 Streptomyces violaceus
TCAGAGATGTGTATAAGAGACAGGAGGAGCAGCACGCCGAGTATCAGCGCGAGCAGTCCGTGCCTGCCCCCAACCGACGCCCCCGATATCGGTCGCCCGTTCAAGTCGTTCTCCCCTCCCCGGGCCTGGTCAGGCCCACAACCCCTGCGCGTCCCCCGCGCCCCGGCGCATAGTAACCACAAGGCGCCGGGCACCGGCGGCCCGCGATTGTCACTGTTCCGTCCCAACGGAACGCCGGGTCGATCCGCCCCCTGTCGGACTACTTCACCGCGCTGCCCGCTTTCCATGCGTTCCAGCCCATGTTCCAGCCTCCGAGGCCATTGTCGGGAGCGACCTCTTTGTCATTGCTGTTGACGACCTCGACGACGTCCCCGACCAGGCTGCGGTCGAAGAACCAGCCGGCCGGGGTGTCCGAGCCGCCGCCCTTCACATCGCGCAGTCCGATACAGCCGTGACTGACGTTGGCCCGTCCGAAGACGGTGTGGTCCGCCCAGTAGTTGCCGTGCAGGAAGGTGCCGGAGTCGGTCAGGCGCATGGCGTGCGGGACGTCCGGGATGTCGTACTCGCCTTTGCCGTCGCGCTTCTTGAAGCCGACGGTGGCACCGTTCATCCGGGTGACGTCGAGCATCTCGGTCACCACCATCTTCCCGTTGTACGTGGTCGTCTCGGGGGCGCCGGCCGTGACCGGCACGGTGGCGAGGGTCTCGCCGTCGCGCCGGACCTCCATGGTGTGCCGGGCGGCGTCGACCACCGAGACCTGGCCGCGGCCGACGGTGAAGGAGAACGTCTTGTGCTGCAGGCCGTAGACCCCGGGCGCGCCCTCGACGTCGCGCAGACGCAGGTCGACGGTGACCTGGGTGCCGGGTTTCCAGTAGTCCTCGGGGCGGAAGTCGAGGCGGCTCCGGCCGAACCAGTGCGGGCGGATCTCGACGGCCGGGCGGGAGGTGACCCGCACCGCGCGTTCGACGACGGCGCGGTCGGCGATCTCCCGGTTGAACTCCAGGGAGACGATCATTCCGGTGCCGACCGTGGCCCGGTTCTCCGGGGCGACGTAGCCGATGAAGCGTTCCTCGGGGACGTATGTCGTGAAGGTGGTGTGCCGGGCCGAGCGGTGG
>KL569136.1:15648-16242 GCA_000715635.1 Streptomyces violaceus
ACCGTGTACTCGGCGGCGAGCGCCAGCCGCTTCCCCTCGGGCTCCCAGGTCAGGCCGTCGGCCGAGATCCGCCCGGGCACCGGGGACTCCTGCGCGTCCTGGGACTTGGTGACCTTCACCGACTCCAGCCTGCCGTCGGGCACGCGCACCCGCAGCGTCCTGCCGGGGCGCACGCCCCTGCTGCCGTCGTCGGGCGAGACCTTGATGACGTCCTCGGGCGCCGGGGGCGCGCCGAACGCCCCGGCGATCCCGCCCGCGTCGTCCGAGGTACAGCCCGTGGCCCCGGCGAGGAGCCCTGCCCATGTCACTACGGCGGCCAGCGCGGCCCTCGCGCGCCGCGCGCGCCCTTGTACGTGCCTCACGGGGTACCCAACGACCGGCCGCGTCCCCGGGAAACGACCATGCCCGCCCCCGGGGAAACGTGAGTGCGACCCACGCTCTGGGCAGAACAGTGGGGAGGACGACGCGCAGGGGAGCCGCGGCCCGGGCCGCAGTACAGGACCGCACCCCTGAGTCCCCCGTCGTTCCACGAGCCGCGGGAGGCTGACAGGTGTCCAGCGCAGCCGAGCAGGAGGCGGTGGCCGGCCATCAGCC
>KL569136.1:16556-17478 GCA_000715635.1 Streptomyces violaceus
GCCGCCCATGGTGCCCGCCTGGCCGGGCGCGGCGACGCCGCTGGGCGCCCGGTTCCGGGTCGGGCCGGACGGGGTGGCGGGGACCAACTTCGCGTTGTGGGCGGGCGGCGCGGAGGGGGTCGAGCTGTGCCTCTTCGACGAGGCGGGCAAGGAGTCTCGGGTCCGGCTCAGCGAGCTGACCCACGAGATCTGGCACGGCTTCGTCCCGGGCGTGCTGCCCGGACAGCGCTACGGCTACCGGGTGCACGGCCGCTGGGACCCGTGGACCGGCGCCCGCTGGAACCCGGCGAAGCTGCTCCTCGACCCGTACGCGCGGGCGGTGGACGCCGGCAAAGGAAATGATTACAGGCGGCTGCCGCCGGAGGTGTACGGGCACGTGCGCGACTGGCCGCAGCAGCACATCGCCGACACGGTGCGCGACGAGCGGGACTCGGCGCCGTACGTCCCCAAGGGCGTCGTCGTCCACGATGACGACGACTGGGCCGATGACCGCCGCCCGAAGACCCCGTGGGCGGACTCGGTGATCTACGAGGTGCACGTCAAGGGCTTCACCCAGCTGCACCCGGGCATCCCTCAGGAGCTGCGCGGCACCTACGCCGGCCTCGCGCACCCGGCCGCGATCGAGCACCTGGTGAAGCTGGGCGTGACGGCGGTGGAGCTGCTGCCGGTGCACCAGTTCGCGCACGAGGACCACCTGCTGCGCAGAGGCCTCGGGAACTACTGGGGCTACAACTCCATCGGCTACTTCGCACCGCACGCGGCCTACGCGGCCTCCGGGACGACCGGCCAGCAGGTCGGCGAGTTCAAGCGCATGGTGCGCGCCCTGCACGCGGCCGGGATCGAGGTCATCCTCGACGTGGTCTACAACCACACGGCGGAGGCGGGCGAACTCGGCCCGACGCTGTCCCTGAAGGGCATCGAT
>KL569136.1:17702-19176 GCA_000715635.1 Streptomyces violaceus
CCCCCGCCGCTACGCCGACTACACCGGCTGCGGCAACACCCTGCACGTGGTCCAGCCGCACGTGCTGCGGCTCATCACCGACTCCCTGCGGTACTGGGTGACGGAGATGGGCGTGGACGGCTTCCGCTTCGACCTGGCGGCGGCGCTGGCCCGCTCCATGCACGACGTCGACATGCTCTCCCCGTTCCTGGCGGTCATCGCCCAGGACCCGGTGCTGCGCCGGGTGAAGCTGATAGCCGAGCCGTGGGACGTGGGGTCGGGCGGCTACCAGGTGGGGGCGTTCCCGCCGCTGTGGACGGAGTGGAACGACCGGTACCGCAACGCCGTACGGGACTTCTGGCGGCACGCGCTGCCGGACGTACGGGAGATGGGCTACCGCCTGTCGGGCTCCAGCGACCTGTATGCCTGGGGCGGGCGCAGGCCGTACGCGTCCGTCAACTTCATCACCGCGCACGACGGCTTCACCCTGCGCGACCTGGTGTCGTACGAGCGCAAGCACAACGAGGCCAACGGCGAGGGCAATCGCGACGGCACGAACGACAACCGGGCCTGGAACTGCGGGGCCGAGGGCGAGACGGACGACGAGGGGATCAGGGCCCTGCGGCGCCGGCAGCTGCGGAACCTGCTGACCACGCTGCTGCTGTCGACGGGCGTACCCATGCTGGTCGCGGGCGACGAACTGGGGCGCACCCAGCGCGGCAACAACAACGCGTACTGCCAGGACAACGAGATCAGCTGGGTGGACTGGGGGCTGCTGGAGGACCCCGGGTGGCACGCCCTGTTCGACCTGACCTCCCGGCTGATCGAGCTGCGCCACCGGCACCCGGTGCTCCGGCGCCGGGCGTTCTTCTCGGGCCGGGCCCAGACCGCGGACGGCCTGCGCGACCTGGCCTGGTTCACGTCCCGGGGCACCGAGATGACGGAGCAGGACTGGTACGCGCCCGCCGCCACGCTGGGGATGTACCTGTCCGGCCGGGACATCCCGGGCCGCGACGAGCGCGGGGAGCAGATCCTCGACGACAGCTTCCTCGCCGTGCTGCACGCGGGCGAGGGGCCGGTGCGTTTCGAACTGCCGGGGCCGCCCTGGGCGGAGCGGTACGAGGTCGTCGTCGACACGAGCCTGGAGGAGCAGGGGGAGGCACCGGGCGTGGAGCACCGGGCCGGGACGGAGATCACGATGCCGGCACGGGCGGTACTGCTGCTGCGGGTGACGGGCTGAGGCATCGTTTCTCCGGCCGGGGCTGCAACATTGTTGCGGCGCGTTGCGGGTCCGTGAACTCGGTGGGGATCTTCTTGACCCCGTCGTCGGACCGCTGGCAGCGTCCATGCCGAGCCGTGGCCTCTCCCCTCCTCCTCTCCAAATCTCCAGGACCTCCGCATGCCCGAAATATCCCGTCGTGCCCTCGGTGCTCTCGTCGGCGGTGGTGCCGTGGGCGCCGTCGCCGGCACGGCCACCGGCGCCGAAGCCGTCCCC
>KL569136.1:19376-20697 GCA_000715635.1 Streptomyces violaceus
CCCCGCCGAACGGCCGTTCAGGGCCCGCCCGGGTGCCGGGTCCGGCCGTCGCCCCAACGTCCTCGTCGTCCTGGGCGACGACCTCGGCTGGGCCGACCTGTCCTCCTACGGCGCCCCCCACATCAGGACGCCGAACCTGGACCGGCTGGCCCGCCAGGGCGTGCGGTTCACCGACGCCTACTCCGGCTCCTCGACCTGCTCCCCGACGCGGTTCAGCCTCTACACCGGGCGCTATCCCGGCCGTACGAAGGGCGGACTCGCCGAGCCGATCGCCGACCGGTCGCAGGGCCTGGACCCCCACCACCCCACCCTCGCCTCCCTG
This sequence comes from Streptomyces violaceus, assembly GCA_000715635.1. GTDB lineage: Bacteria > Actinomycetota > Actinomycetes > Streptomycetales > Streptomycetaceae > Streptomyces > Streptomyces violaceus. Next base: position 19,699 of record KL569136.1, read on the forward strand.
CTGAAGAAGGCGGGCTACGCCACCGCGCTCATCGGCAAGTGGCACTGCGGCTGGCTGCCCGACTACAGCCCCACCAAGTCCGGCTGGGACGAGTTCTTCGGCAATCACGGGGGCGTGCTGGAGTACTTCTCCAAGCTCGGCCAGCTCGGTGACCACGACCTCTACGAGGGGGACGCCGAGTACAAGGACCTGCGGTACTACACGACCGTGCTCACCGAGCGGGCCGTCGAGTACGTCGGCCGGGACCACGACCGGCCCTGGCTGCTGAACCTCAACTTCACCACCCCGCACTGGCCCTGGCTGGCCGAGGGCGACGAGGAGACCGGCGCCGGGATCGCGGCGAAGATCAGGGCGGCGACGTCACAGGCCGAGGTCAGCAAGGCCCTGAACCACTACGACGGCGGCTCGGTCGCGAAGTACACGCAGATGGTGGAGAGCCTGGACGCGGCTGTCGGCGAGGTGCTCGGCGCCCTGCGCCGCTCCGGGCAGGAGGAGAACACCGTCGTGCTGTTCGCCAGCGACAACGGCGGCGAGCGCTGGTCGTATCTGTGGCCTCTCAGCGGCCAGAAGTTCTCCCTCCAGGAGGGCGGCATACGGGTGCCCGCGATCCTGCGCTGGCCCGCCCGGATCGACGGCCATCAGGTCAGCCACGAGCCGAACTTCTCCCCCGACTGGACCGCGACCCTGCTGGAGCTGGCCGGAGCCCGGCCCGACCCGGCGTATCCGCTGGACGGCACGAGCCTCGCCGGATACCTGCTGCGGGGCGAACGGCTGCCCGAGCGGGACCTGTTCTGGCGGGTGCGCGGCAACCGGGCGCTGAGACGCGGGGGCTGGAAGTACTACCAGGACTCCGACGGTGAGGACCACCTGTACGACCTCGCCGCCGACACCCGTGAACAGGCCGACCTCGCCCCCGACAAGCCGGAGTTGCTCACCGCGCTGAAGGCATCCTGGGAGAAGACCGCGGCGGGTCTGCTGCCGTACCCGGGCTAGCCCAGG
>KL569136.1:20905-21155 GCA_000715635.1 Streptomyces violaceus
TGCCGTACCCGGGCTAGCCCAGGATGCCTCGCTCGTACGCCGTGGCCACCGCCGCCGCCCGGTCCTTCACGCCCAGCTTCGCGTAGAGATGCGTGAGGTGCGTCTTGACCGTGGCCTCGCTGATGAAGAGTTCACGGGCGATCTCGCGGTTGGAGGTGCCCTTGGCGACCAGGGCCAGGACCTCACGCTCGCGGGCGGAGAGGGTGTCGTTGCCGGGGGCCCGGGGAGCGCGGACCGCCGAGACCAGGCG
>KL569136.1:21380-21813 GCA_000715635.1 Streptomyces violaceus
TGTATAAGAGACAGGTCCGGCCCTCCGCCGCCGCGCGAACGGCCGCGAACAGTTCGTCCCGCGGGGCGTCCTTCAGGAGGTAGCCCGTCGCGCCCGCCTCGATCGCGGGGAGGGTGTCGGAGTCGGTGTCGTAGGTGGTCAGGACGAGGACCTTGGCGCGGGCGCCGGTGCGCGTCAGCTCGCGGATGGCGTCCACGCCCCCGCCGCCCGGCATGCGCAGGTCCATCAGGATCACGTCCGGGTTCAGGGCGGCGGCGAGCGAGACCGCCTCGACGCCGTTCGACGCCTCCCCCAGGACGCGGAAGCCCGGCGCGGACTCGAACATGCCGCGCAGGCCGTCTCGTACGACAGGGTGGTCGTCGACGATGAGCAGGGTGATCGCGGCGGCGTCAGTCATGGCGGACCAACGGTACGCGAGCGGAGACCGCCGTAC
>KL569136.1:22037-24864 GCA_000715635.1 Streptomyces violaceus
GACGGCGAGCGGGTCGAAGCCCCGGCCGTCGTCGCGGATGTCGAGGATGACCTCGTCGCCGAGGAAGGACAGGGTGACACCGACCCGGGCGGCGGCGGCGTGCCGGGCGGTGTTGGAAAGGGCCTCCTGGACGATCCGCAGGAGCGTGGCCGCGATCTCCTCGTGCAGTTGCTCGTCGGTGCCGGTGACCGTGAACTCGGCTCGCACACCCGTCCGTTCGCCCCATTCGGCGACCGTCTTCTTCAGGGCCTCCGGCAGTCCGGCGTCGGCCAGCGCCACGGGGGCGAGGTTGTGCACGGAGCGGCGGGCCTCTCCGAGGCTGTGCCGGGCCAGGTCCGTCGCCCGGGCCACGTGTGCACGGGCCAGGTCCGCGTCCGGGGTGTTCACCACGACCTGGAGCTGAGCGATGATGCCGGTCAGCCCCTGGGCGATGGTGTCGTGGATCTCGGCAGCCAGCCGCCGGCGCTCGTCGGCGACTCCGGCCTCCCGGGCCTGCACCAGGAGCTGGACGTGCAGGGCGGCGTTCTCGTCGAGGGCCTGCTGCAGGGCCGCGTTGGTGCGCTCCAGTTCGGTGATGGTCGCGGTCTGGATCCGGGTGCGTTCCTCCTCCCGCCCGGCCAGCTGGCCGAAGACGATCAGCAGCACGATGTAGAAGCACATCAGCCCGCCGAACAACGCCCAGTCCAGCGGCCCGTGCAGGGGAAGGCCACCGGCCTGGGAACTCGCCAGGATCACCGCGGTGGCCACCAGCCCGACCATGAGCGGGCGGCCCCGCAGCAGCCGCTCGGGGCCGACGAACCCGGCGGAGCCGTAGAACGCGAAGAACGGGTTGCACCAGGTGAGCACGAAGGCCAGCGCCCAGCGCACGAAGTAGTAGCAGGCGCCCGGCACCGACGGGGCCAGGGGCCGGCCGCGGGACCAGCGCCCCCACCACAGCTGGAGGAGCACCGCGGCGCCGACCAGGACGACGGCGGTGTACCGCTCCACCGTGGTCATGCCGACCGCGTCGACCGTGGCCGCCGCGAGCGCGGTGCCTGCCGCGAGCATCCCGTACGGCCCCCAGCGGAAGTACGCCGCCCACCGCTGCTCCACACCCGCCACGTCCGTCATGCCCACAGTGTCGGCCACGGCCGTGTCCCCTCCCCGGGCTCCGGTCATTCCCAGCGGAACCAGCGCGCGGCCGACGCCGAGAGCACCGCGGTCCACGCGGCGAGGACGGCCACGTGACCCCAACTCGGCCAGTCGCCCGCGGCGGCCTGGTCCAGGGCCCGTGCGGCGGCGCCGAACGGGGTGCACTGGACGATGCGGCCCAGCAGGTCCGGCATGGCCTGCACAGGCACCCACACCCCGGCGCAGAACATCATCGGGAAGAAGACGGCGGTCCCGATCGCGGTCGCGATCTTCGTCGTGCGGGCCCGCGCCGAGATCACCGCGCCCAGCGAGATGGCGGCGAGCACGGCGAGGAACAGCGCGAGCAGGTACCCGACAGGCTGTTCGGGCAGCCGCACGTCGTAGGCGAGCCGTCCGACGACGAGTGTGAGCAGCGCCGAGGCCAGGGCCGCCACGCCGTTCACCAGCATCTGGGCGGCCAGCAGGGCCGAGGGCCGGACGGGAGTGGTGGACAGCCGGCGCAGGATGCCGTTCTCGCGGTAACCGGTGAGGGTCGGCGGCATCGCCTGCACCCCGGCCATGATGAGGGCGACCAGCACGCACACCGGCACGTAGACGTCGACGATCCGCAGCCCGCCGAGCCCGTCCTGTGCCTCGCGGAAGGACGGCACGGAACCGAGGATGCCCAGCAGCAGGGCCGGGAACAACAGGACCCAGAAGAGACTGCCCGGCTCACGCCGGAAAAGACGGAACTCGCTCCGCAGAACAGCGGGGTTGATCAGTGCCGTGCTCATGCCGAGGCCTCCGTGAGGTCCAGGAACGCGTCGTCCAGCGTGGCGTCCGTGACGCGGAGTTGATGGGCGGTGATGTGATGGCGGGCGAGCAGCGACAGCACCGCGTTGACCGTGTCGTCCGTGCCGGACAGCGTGATCCGGCCGTCCTTGTTCTCGAGGGCGACCAAGGCGGGGAGCGTGTTCAGCTCATGGTCGTCCAGGGGCGTGGACGGGGTGAAGCTGATGACGGTGGCGCCCGCCGAGCGGCGGATCAGCCCGGACGGGGTGTCCAGGGCGGCCACCCGGCCCTTGTCGATCACCGCGATCCGGTCGCAGAGCCGCTGCGCCTCCTCCATGAAGTGCGTGACGAGCAGGACGGTGACGCCGTTCGCGCGGATGTCCTCGATCAGCTCCCAGGTGTCGCGGCGGGCACGCGGGTCGAGGCCGGTGGTGAGCTCGTCCAGGACGACGACCCGGGGGTCGCCGATCAGGGCGAGCGCGATGAACAGGCGCTGCTTCTGGCCCCCGGACAGCTTGGCGAACCGGGTGGTCAGCTTCTCCTGAAGGCCGAGGCGTTCGGCCAGCGGGCGCCAGTCGACCGGGCGCGGATAGAACGCGGCGTACAGCTCCAGCGCCTCACGGACGGTGAGTTTGGGCTGGAGCCGGCTCTCCTGGAGCTGGGCGCCCAGGACCTGGGCGACCCGCTCATGGTCGGCGACCGGGTCGAGGCCGGTGACGCGGACGCGGCCGGAGTCGGGGACGCGCAGGCCCTCGACGCACTCGACGGTGGTGGTCTTGCCGGCGCCGTTCGGGCCGAGGACGCCGAAGATCTCGCCCTCCTCGACGGCGAACGAGACCCCGTCCACGGCCGGGCGGCCGGCATAGGCCTTGCGCAGGTCGGTGACTTCGATGACGGACATGGACCGAGGGTCCCGGTGCGGCGG
>KL569136.1:25103-25580 GCA_000715635.1 Streptomyces violaceus
GGCATCAGCCGATCGGCTGATGTGAGCCGTACGACCCCCCCGAACATGCAGGTCGTAGGACCAAGGACGGACCCGGACTCGGAGAAAACTCGGTGGGCAGTGTCAGTGGCGATCCGTAGGCTCACTGCTGATGGCCACGACATCTGCCCCCGCCCGCAACCGTTCTGCCGTGCGCACGCTGCTGCGCCTGTGGCCGTACGTACGGCCCGCGCGGGCACGGCTCTTCAGCGCCGCCTTCGTGGCGATACTCGCCTCCAGCGTGGGCCTGGAGATCCCGCTCGTCCTGAAGTGGATGGTGGACGGGCCGGTCGCCGACCGGGACCCGGCCGGGGTGTGGCTCGGAGCGCTGTGCCTGCTGCTGCTCGGCTTCGCGGAGGCCCTGCTGTTCGGGCTGCGGCGCTGGCTGGTGGCGCGGCCGCTGGCGCACGTCGAGGCGTCGATGCGGGCGGATCTGTACCGGCACCTCCAGCGGCTGCC
>KL569136.1:25792-26970 GCA_000715635.1 Streptomyces violaceus
GGCACCTCCGGCGGCTGCCGGTGTCCTTCCACGACCGGTGGGCCTCCGGGCAGTTGCTGTCCCGGGGGATGACGGACCTGATGCTGCTGCGCATGTTCCTCGCCTTCCCGTTGACGTTCCTGCTGGTCAACGGGGTGACGATAGTGATCGGCGTGATCATCATGCTGCTCCAGGACTGGACCCTGGGGCTGGTGATCCTCGGACCCGCCGTGCCCGTGATGGTGACCTGCGTGGTCTTCGAGAAGCGGTACGCCGAGGTGGCGCGGCGCGCGCAGGACCAGGTCGGCGACCTGACGACGGTCGTCGAGGAGAGCGTGCTCGGCATCCGCATCATCAAGGGGTTCGGACGCCACCGGAGCCAGGCGCGGGCGTTCCGGGACCTGTCGAGGAAGCTGCGTGGCACGGAACTGCGCAAGGCGCGGCTGCTGGCGACGATCTGGGGCGTCATCGTGACGCTGCCCGAGGTGGCGATCGGGGCGGCGCTGGTGGTGGGCGTCGTGCAGGTGGCTGACGGCGGGTTGTCCGCGGGAACGTTGGTGGCGTTTTTGTCGACGGCGCTCGCGTTGCGGTGGCCGGTGGAGTCGATCGGGTTCCTGCTGGCCATGAGCCAGGAGGCGGCGACGGCGACGGAGCGGTACTTCGAGGTGATGGACGAGGACGTCGAGGAGGTCGAGGAGGCCGAGGAGCGTCGGGCTGCCGCTGTGAGCAGCGGGTCAACAGCACTTGCGGACAAGGGACTTCGCTTTCACGACGTCCAGTTCCGCTACCCCGACGCCCCGCCCGAATCCCCGCCCGTCCTCCAGCACATCGACCTCCACATCCGCCCCGGCGAGTCCATGGCCCTGGTCGGCTCCACCGGCAGCGGCAAGACCACCCTCACCGCGCTCGTCCCCCGTCTCTACGAGGTGACCTCGGGCCGCATCACCCTCGACGGCGTCGACATCACCGGCCTGTCGAGGCAGGCGCTGCGCGCCAAGGTCGCCGTCGCCTTCGAGGAGCCCACGCTCTTCTCGGCCGCGGTCGGCGACAACGTTCTCATGGGGGCCGACGGCACGGCCGGGACGGCGGAGCTGGAGCGCGCCCTCGCCGTCGCCCAGGCCGACTTCGTGCACGCGCTGCCGCAGGGGACGGACACCCAGGTCGGCGAGCAGGGCCTCAGCCTCTCCGGCGGGCAGCGG
>KL569136.1:27177-33416 GCA_000715635.1 Streptomyces violaceus
CCTCGCGCTCGCCAGGGCTGTCGTCGGGCAGCCGGAGTTCCTCGTGCTGGACGACCCGCTGTCGGCCCTGGACGTGCACACCGAGGCCGCCGTGGAGGCCGCCCTGCGGGACGTCCTCGCGGACACGACCGCCCTGATCGTGGCGCACCGCCCGTCCACCGTGCTGCTCGCCGACCGGGTCGCGCTGCTGTCCGGCGGCCGGATCGCCGCGGTCGGCACCCACCACGAACTGCTGCGGACGAACGCCGAGTACGCGCACCTGATGTCAGGGGAAGAGGAGGGCGCACGATGACGGCCGCCACCAGCACACCGGCCGACAGGAAAGACGACCAGGCGCCCGCCACCGGCGACCCCTTCGACCAGGACGTCCTGCCCACTCCGCCGGGCGCCACCGCCGCCCTGCTGCGCTCCCTGCTCACGCCCCTGAAAGCCCGGGTCACGGTCACGACGATCCTGCTGCTGCTCCAGCAGGCGGTCGTGCAGGCGGGACCGCTGCTCGTGGCGTACGCCATCGACCGTGCCGTACCGGCGTTCCGGGCCGGGGACCACGGGCCGCTGACAGCGGTGGGCGCCGGCTATCTGGGGTGCGCGCTGGCCGCTGGCGGACTCCAGTACGCGTTCGTCTCCGCCGCGGCCCGGGTCAGCCAGGACGTGCTGCTCGACCTGCGCGGCCGGATCTTCCGCCACGCGCAGGCGCTGAGCGTCGACTTCCACGAGCGCTACACCTCGGGCCGTCTCATCTCCCGCTCCACGGCGGACGTGGAGTCGCTGCGCGAGCTGCTGGACGAGGGCCTGCAGGAGCTCGTGACGGTCATCCTGTCCTTCGTCTACATCTCGGCGATGCTGCTCTGGCTCGACCTGGGCCTCGGGAGCGTGGCGGTGGCGTCCCTGGTGCCGCTCTACGCCCTCGTGCGGCTGTACCAGCGGCGGGCCGGGCGGGTGTACCGGGCGCGGTCCACCGCCATCGCGGCCGTCATCGTGAAGTTCGTCGAGACGATGAACGGCATCCGGCCGGTGCGCGCCTTCCGCCGCGAGGCCGTCAACGACGCGGACTTCGGCGCGCTCAACGAGCGGCACGAGCGGACCAACGGCAACGCGCTGCTGGAGATGGCCCGGTACGTCACCGGCTCGCGGCTGGTCGCCAACACGGCGGTGGCGGCGATCGTGCTGTGGGGCGCCTACCGGGTCGCGGGCGGCACGCTGGCCCTCGGTGTGCTGGCGGCGGCCGTGCTGTACCTGCGGCGGCTGTACGACCCGATCGACCGGCTCGGGATGTTCCTCAACTCGTACCAGTCGGCGGCGGCCTCGCTGGAGAAGATCGCCGGGCTGCTCGCCCAGACCCCGTCCGTCCCCGAGCCGGCGGACCCCCGGCCGCTCCCGCCCCTGGCGAGCGAGCACCCGGGCCGCGAGGTCGTCTTCGACGGCGTCAGCTTCGGCTACCGCACCGGCGGCGAGGTGCTGCCCGGCTTCGACCTCACGATCCCGGCCGGGCAGACGGTCGCGGTCGTCGGCTCCACGGGCGCCGGAAAGTCGACGCTGGCCAAGCTGCTGGCCCGGTTCTACGACCCCTCCGAGGGCCGGGTGCTGCTGGACGGCGTCGACCTGCGCGACCTCGCCGTGCCCGACCTGCGGCGCGGGGTGGTCATGGTGACGCAGGAGGCGTTCCTGTTCTCCGGCACGGTCGCCGAGAACATCGCGATCGGCCGCCCGGACGCCACCCGCGAGGAGATGGAGCAGGCCGCGAAGGAGATCGGCGCGCACGACTTCATCAGCGCCCTGCCCGACGGCTACGACACCGACGTACGCAAGCGGGGCGGCCGCATCTCGGCCGGTCAGCGCCAACTGGTGGCGTTCGCCCGGGCGTTGCTTGCCGACCCGGCGGTGCTGATCCTCGACGAGGCGACCAGCTCGCTGGACATCCCGGGCGAGCGCGCGGTGCAGCGGGCGATGGCGACGGTGCTGAAGGGGCGTACGGCGGTGGTCATCGCGCACCGGCTGTCGACCGTGGAGATCGCGGACCGTGTCCTGGTGATGGAGCAGGGGAAGATCGTCGAGGACGGCGCACCGGCCGAACTCGTCGCGGGCACGGGCAGGTTCGCCGATCTGCACCGGGCCTGGCGGGACAGTCTGGCGTAGGACGGCGACGGAGGGCGGGCGGATGATCGACGCGTACGAGGACCCCGGCACACCCGACCACCGTGGCGGCGCCCGTTACCTGTGGTGGCTGGTCGCCCGGCAGCCCTGGCGGTGTGCGGCCGGGGCGATGTTCGGCAGCGTGTGGATGGTGCTGCTGGCGGCCACGCCGTACATGATGTCCCGGGCGATCGACGACGGCCTCGAGCCCGGCGACATGGGCGCGCTGGCCGTCTGGAGCGGGGCGCTGTTCACGGTGGGGGCGTTCAACTCCTGGCTGAGCATCATGCGGCACCGCACGATGACCCGGGTGCGGATGGACGCCAACTTCCGCACGGTGAAGGTGGTGGTCGGGCAGGCGGTGCGGCTGGGTGCCTCGCTGCGGCGGCAGGCGAGCGCCGGGGAGGTCGTCACGATCGGTGTGGGCGACGTGCAGACGGTCAGTCAGTCGCTGACCGTGGTGGGGCCCGGCGTCGGCGCCGTCCTGGGCTATCTGGTGATCGCCGTGCTGCTGGTGTCGGTCTCGGGACTCGTCGCCCTGATCGTGCTGCTCGGCATTCCGGTGCTCGCCCTGCTGATGGGGCCGCTGCTCGGCCGGTTGCAGGGGTCGGAGACGGAGTACCGCGAGCGGCAGGGCGTGCTGACCGCGCGGATCGGTGACCTCGCGGGCGGACTGCGGGTCCTCGCAGGCCTGGGCGGCAAGCAGCTGGTGGCGGACGCCTTCCGGCAGGACTCGCGGCGGCTGTGCGAGCAGGGCTACCGGGTGGGGGCGGTGACGAGCTGGGTGCAGGCACTGGGGGTCGGGCTGCCGACCCTGTTCCTGGCGGTGGTGACCTGGCTGGCGGCCCGGCTCGCCGCGCAGGGCGACATCACCGTGGGCCAGCTGGTGTCCGTCTACGGCTATGTGGCCGTGCTGGTGTGGCCGGTGGCCTTCCTGGTCGAGTGCGGCTACCAGATCAGCCGCGGCCTGGTGTGCGCACGCCGGGTCGTACGGTTCCTGCGCCTGGAGCCGATGGCCGACACGGGGACCCTGGACGCCCCGTCCGAGCCGTCCGCCCTGTACGACCCGGAGTCGGGCGTACGCGCCCTGCCGGGGCGCCTGACGGCCCTGGTGGCAGAACAACCGGCGGACGCGACGACGGTGGTGGACCGCCTGGGCCGCTACACCCCGTCGAACGCCACGTGGGGCGACAGGCGCCTGGACGACATCGCCCTGACCCAGATCCGGGCACGCATCCTGGTGGCCGACCACGACTCCGACCTGTTCGCAGGAACTCTCCAGGACATGATCCGACCTGCTTCCAGGGGCGCGGGGAACCGCGCGAACAACCACAACGCACCCGCACCCGCCGAACAACCCCACCCGGCACCCCGAACGGCGCTCCACACAGCCGCGGCAGAAGACATCGTCCAAGCCCTCCCCCACGGCCTGAACACCCCCATGGACGCCCAGGCCCGCAACCTCAGCGGCGGCCAACGCCAACGCGTCCGCCTGGCGAGAGCCCTCCTCACCGACCCCGAGATCCTCCTGGCCGTCGAGCCCACCTCGGCCCTCGACGCCCACACCGAGGCCACCGTCGCCACGCGGCTGAGGTCGGCGAGGGAAGGCCGCACCACGGTCGTGACCACCACCTCCCCCCTCGTCCTGGACCGCACGGACACCGTCCACTACCTCAGGGACGGCAAGGTCGAAGCCTCCGGCACCCACCAGGAACTGCTCGGCACCAGCCCCGGCTACCGCGCCCTCGTCTCCAGGGAAACCGAAGAGGTCCCGGGATGAGCCACGAACACCTGCCGGTCGCCGAACGGGCGGACGTCCGACGGGCCCTGCTCGGCCTCGTACGGGCCGATACCCGGGCCTTCGGTGTCGTCCTGGGCCTGAACGCGCTCGCCGCCGTGGCCGGGCTGGCCGGGCCGTGGCTGCTGGGCCGGATGATCGACGACGTGCGGGCCGGGCGGGGGGCGGCCGCCGTGGACCGGCTGGCCCTGCTCCTTCTGCTGTGCGCCCTGGCGCAGGTACTGCTGGCACGCTGGGCCCGGTACGTGGGGCACCGCTTCGGGGAGCGGACCCTGAGCCGGGTGCGGGAGCGGTTCGTGGACCGGGCGTTGACGCTGCCCGCCTCGGTGGTGGAGCGGGCCGGCACCGGTGATCTGACGGCCCGGGGGACGGCGGACGTGACGACCGTCGGCAACACCCTGCGGGACGCGGGTCCCATCCTGCTCGTCAACCTGGTCCAGGCGCTGTTCCTCGTCGTGGCGGTGTTCCTGATGTCCCCGGTGCTCGGCGCCCTCGCGGTGCTGGCGCTGACGCCGATCTGGATCGCACTGCGCTGGTACCTGCGCCGGGCCCGGGACGGGTATCTCGCCGAGGGCGCTGCCACATCGGACGTGGCGGAGATCGTGGCGTCGACGGCGGCCGGGGCGCGCACGGTGGAGGCGTTCGGGCTCCAGGAGCGGCGCACGGCCGCGAGCCGGGACGCCCTGGAGACCTCCCGCCGCACCCGCTTCTACACCCTCTTCCTGCGCACGGTGTTCTTCCCGGTGATGGAGACGTCGTACGTCCTCCCGGTCGCCGGAGTCCTGGTGATCGGAGGCGCGCTGCACGCGTCCGGCTCGATGAGCCTCGGAGCGGTCGTGGCGGCGGCGCTGTATCTGCAGCAGCTGAGCGCGCCGCTGGACGAGGTCCTGGTGCGGATCGAGCAACTCCAGGCGGGCGGCGCCTCGTTCGCCCGCGTGGAGGGCCTGGCCAGGGCCCCGCGGGCCGCCGAGGAGGGCGCCTGTCCGGATCCGGACGGCGACCGCATCGACGTCACAGGCGTGCGCTACGCCTACGACGGGGGCGTCGAGGTGCTGCGCGGCGTCGACCTGATGGTGAGACCCGGGGAGCGGCTGGCCATGGTCGGGCCCTCCGGGGCCGGCAAGACCACGCTGAGCCGGCTGATGGCGGGCATCGACGCGCCGACCGCCGGCTCGGTGACGGTCGGCGGCGTGCCCGTGGTCGGGCTCGGACCGGAGCGGCTGCGTCGCCAGGTCGTCCTGGTCACCCAGGAGCACCACGTGTTCCTGGGCTCGGTCCGTGACAACCTGCGGATCGCCGAACCGGGCGCCGGTGACGAGGAGTTGTGGAAAGCGCTGGGCGTGGTCGGCGCCGACACCTGGATGCGGGAGCTGCCGGAGGGCCTGGACACCCGCCTGGGCCAAGGCGGTTGGCGTACGGACGGCTCACAGGCCCAGCAACTCGCCCTCGCCCGGGTGGTGCTGGCGGATCCGCACACACTGATCCTGGACGAGGCGACCGCCCTGCTCGACCCGACGACCGCCCGGCACACCGAGCGCGCCCTGGCCGCCGTCCTCGAGGGGCGGACCGTCATCGCCGTCGCCCACCGGCTGCACACCGCGCACGACGCCGACCGGGTCGCGGTGATGGAGGACGGCCGGCTGACCGAACTCGGCACGCACGAGGAGCTGGTGGCGGCCGGCGGGGCGTATGCGGCCCTGTGGCACTCCTGGCACGGGGACCTGCCCGAGAGCCGTCAAGGGTCCGCATAACGAACATGAACTTCCGGTCAACGAACCGTTTTTTGGCCATACTCTTGACGCGATCCTGACAGAAAGCGCACTCCCCTGCCACGCTTCCGACGACTGCTCCACGGAAACCCCACTGCGACACCTCCACCTCCCCAGGCCGGGCGACCCCCGGCCATGCAGAAGGAGTCAGTGTTGAGAAGCAGTTCCTCGCGCAGAGGCACCTCCCACAGACGCACTCCCCACACCCCTCGCCGTACCGCGGCCGTGGCCCTCGCCGGCGTCGCCGCGCTGATCGCCGCCGCCGTGCAGACCGGCACCGCCACCGCGGCCCCGGAGAACAGGGCACCGGCGGCCGCGAGCAAGGCGAAGCCGGGCTCGGAATCGGTCCGGCTCACCCCCGCCCAGCGCGCCGCGCTGATCCGGGAGGCGAACGCCGGCAAGGCCGGGACCGCGAAGGACCTGGGCCTCGGCGCCCAGGAGAAGCTGGTCGTCCGCGATGTCCTCAAGGACCGCGACGGCACCGTGCACACGCGCTACGAGCGCACCTACGCGGGCCTGCCGGTCCTCGGCGGCGACCT
>KL569136.1:33628-34073 GCA_000715635.1 Streptomyces violaceus
GGTCGTCGAGAGCACCGAGGCGGACGCCACCGCGTCCGTCACGAAGGCCACCCGCGCCCCGATCGCGCCGGCCACGACGAAGGCGGCGGTGTCCGCCGCGAAGGCCCGGCAGCAGGCCCTGACCGCGGGCAAGGCCGACGAGGCCAAGAGCCCCGGCATCAACCGCGAGCCCCGCAAGGTGATCTGGGCCGCGAGCGGCAAGCCGGTCGTGGCGTACGAGACGGTCGTCGGCGGCTTCCAGCACGACGGCACCCCGCAGGAACTGCACGTGGTCACCGACGCCACCACCGGCGCGAAGCTGTACGAGTGGGAGGCCATCGAGACCGGGACCGGCAACACGGTCTACAGCGGCACGGTCGACCTCACCACGACCCAGTCCGGGTCGACGTACAACCTCACCGACGGCGCCCGCGGCAACCACAAGACGTACAACCTCAACCGCGGC
>KL569136.1:34306-35458 GCA_000715635.1 Streptomyces violaceus
CCTCCGGCACCGGCACCCTCTTCTCCGGCCCCGACGACGTCTGGGGCAACGGCACCCCCTCCAACCTGGAGTCGGCCGGCGCCGACGCCCACTACGGGGCCGCGCTGACCTGGGACTACTACAAGAACGTGCACGGCCGCAGCGGCATCCGCGGCGACGGTGTGGGCGCGTACTCCCGGGTCCACTACGGCAACAACTACGTCAACGCGTTCTGGTCGGACAGCTGCTTCTGCATGACCTACGGCGACGGGTCGGGCAACGCGAACCCGCTGACGTCGATCGACGTGGCCGCCCACGAGATGACCCACGGGCTGACGTCGAACACCGCGGGCCTCAACTACAGCGGTGAGTCCGGCGGTCTGAACGAGGCGACGAGCGACATCTTCGGCTCGACCGTCGAGTTCTACGCGAACAACTCGTCCGACGTCGGTGACTACCTCATCGGCGAGGAGATCGACATCAACGGCGACGGGACCCCGCTGCGCTACATGGACAAGCCGAGCAAGGACGGCTCGTCCAAGGACAGCTGGTACTCCGGCATCGGCTCGATCGACGTGCACTACTCCTCGGGCCCGGCGAACCACTTCTTCTACCTGCTCAGCGAGGGCAGCGGCACCAAGACCATCAACGGTGTCACCTACAACTCGTCCACCTCGGACGGCCTTCCGGTCACCGGCATCGGCCGGGACAAGGCGGAGAAGATCTGGTTCCGCGCGCTGACGACGAAGTTCACCTCGACCACCAACTACGCGGGCGCCCGCACCGGCACCCTCGCCGCGACCGGTGAGCTCTACGGCACCGACAGCGCCGAGTACAAGGCGGTCCAGCACGCGTGGGCGGGCATCAACGTCGGCACCCGCCCCGGCGACGGAGGCGGCGGCGGCACGTCCTTCGAGAACGCCGCCGACGTGGCCATTCCGGACCGGGGCGCGGCGGTCACCTCGCCGGTCACCGTCACCGGCCGGACGGGCAACGCACCCTCCAACCTCCAGGTCGCCGTGGACATCGTCCACACCTACATCGGTGACCTCAAGGTGGATCTGGTCGCCCCCGACGGCACGGCGTACACGCTGAAGGGCTACGGCACCGGCGGCAGCGCGAACGACATCAACGAGACCTACACGGTGAACGCCTCCTCCGAGGTCGCCAACG
>KL569136.1:35699-36360 GCA_000715635.1 Streptomyces violaceus
GGACAACGCGGCCGTCGACACCGGCTACATCAACAGCTGGAAGCTCACCTTCCCGTAAGCCGTTGGCCGTTGGCCGTAAGCCGTTGGCCGTTGTTCGTAGGCCGTAGGCCGTAGGCCGTAGGCCGTAGGCCGCAACGGTTCCCCAAGTCAGGGCGCCGCCCCGGTGGGTTCGACTCCCCCGGGACGGCGCCCGCTTCACATGCCCGGAACCGTCAGCCTGTGGTCGATTTCCGGCCAACATCACGCGTTACTCCTGACATGTACGCGCCCCTGGTGCCACTCTTCCCCCACCCGCCGCACAGCACCCCAGCACTTCCCCCACATCAAGGAGCTCGTGTGACCCCCCTCTACGCGCGTCACAAGCGCACCACGCTGGCCATCGCCACCGCCGTCGCCGCCGGCGCCCTGCTCACCACCGGTCTGACCTCCGGCAGCAGCGTCGCCGCCGACTCCTCCTCCGAGCCGGCCCTCGCCGCCGCCCCCGTCCTGCTCTCCGCGCCCGCCCGTACGGCTCTCGTCAAGGAGCAGCAGGCGGACGCCCCGAAGACCGCCGACGAGATAGGTCTCGGCGAACAGGAGAAGCTGGTCGTCAAGGACGTCGTGAAGGACGCCGACGGCACGGTCCACACCCGCTACGAGCGCACCTACGCGGGCCTGCCGG
>KL569136.1:36584-37062 GCA_000715635.1 Streptomyces violaceus
CGTCGTGCACGAGTCGAAGTCCGGCGGGGCCTTGGGCGTGACCAGAGCGACGAAGGCCGCACTCAAGGTCGCCTCCCTCAAGCCGGCGGTCGCCGCCGCCAAGGCCGAGAAGCAGGCCGTGACGCTCGCCAAGGCGGCCGGCTCGGAGAAGACCGAGGCGAACTCCGCTCCCCGCAAGGTGATCTGGGCGGCCGACGGCAAGCCGACCCTCGCCTACGAGACCGTCGTCGGCGGCCTCCAGGAGGACGGCACGCCGAACGAGCTGCACGTCGTCACCGACGCCGCCACCGGCAAGAAGCTCTACGAGTACCAGGCCATCGAGACCGGCACCGGCACCACCACGTACAGCGGCAAGGTCGACCTGAGCACCACCAAGTCCGGGTCGTCGTACAACCTCACCGACGGCACGCGCGGCGGCCACAAGACGTACAACCTCAACCGCGGCACCTCCGGCACCGGCACCCTCTTCTCCGGCCCC
>KL569136.1:37263-38460 GCA_000715635.1 Streptomyces violaceus
GCTCGGACGACGTCTGGGGCACCGGCAACCCGTCCAACCTGGAGACCGCCGCCGCCGACGCTCACTACGGCGCCCAGGTGACCTGGGACTTCTACAAGAACACCTTCGGCCGCAGCGGCATCCGCAACGACGGCAAGGCGGCCTACTCGCGCGTCCACTACGGCAACGCCTATGTCAACGCCTTCTGGTCGGACAGCTGCTTCTGCATGACGTACGGCGACGGCGAGGGCAACACCCACCCGCTGACCTCGCTCGACGTGGCCGCCCACGAGATGAGCCACGGTCTGACGTCGGCCACGGCGGGCCTCAACTACAGCGGCGAGTCCGGCGGCCTGAACGAGGCGACCAGCGACATCTTCGGCGCGGGCGCCGAGTTCTTCGCGAACAACTCCTCCGACGTCGGTGACTACCTCATCGGCGAGGAGATCGACATCAACGGCGACGGCAGCCCGCTGCGCTACATGGACAAGCCCAGCAAGGACGGCTCCTCCAAGGACGCCTGGTCCTCCAGCCTCGGCGGCGTGGACGTCCACTACTCCTCCGGTCCCGCCAACCACTTCTTCTACCTGCTGTCCGAGGGCAGCGGCTCGAAGACCATCAACGGCGTGACCTACAACTCACCCACCTCCAACGGCTCCACGGTCACCGGCATCGGCCGCACCAAGGCGCTGCAGATCTGGTACAAGGCGCTGACGACCTACATGACGTCGACGACCAAGTACGCGGCCGCCCGTACGGCGACCCTGAACGCGGCCTCGGCGCTGTACGGCGCGAGCAGCACCGAGTACAAGGCGGTCGCCTCCGCCTGGTCCGCGGTCAACGTCGGCTGACCGAAGCACGACCCACGGGCGGTACCCGGAGCGACGGCTGCTCCGGGTACCGCCCTACTCTTGGGGACCATGTCTTCGGAGGACTTCACTTACGCCGATGTCGGCGCCACCCGCGAGGAGCACTTCTGCCCGCCGGGCTTCCACCCCATGAACGTGCGCACCCGCCTCGGGGAGGGCGAGGAGGTCTTCCGACGGGCCTCGGAGGCGGTGCTCACCTGGGAGATGCACCGGGCCATGGGCGTCGGCGTCGACGCGAGCGCGGAACGAGCCGCCCCCGGCGTCGACGTCACCGTCACCCTCGCCGGCATGATCAAGGCCCCCTGCCGTGTGGTGTGGACCCTGGAGGAACCCCGCCGCGTCGGCTGGG
>KL569136.1:38678-40923 GCA_000715635.1 Streptomyces violaceus
AGGACCCCGCCGCGTCGGCTGGGCCTACGGCACCCTGACCGGCCACCCCGAATGCGGCGAGGAGTCCTTCGTCGTGGACCGCACAGGAGACGGCACGGTCTGGCTCACGGTCAACGCCTTCAGCAAGCCGGCCAAGTGGTACGCGAGGGCGGGTGGCCCGGCGACCAGGGGCTTCCAGCACGCGTACGCGCGCAGGTGCGGCAATGTCCTGCGGAACTTGGCAACGCAGGGTGGTGAGTTCACCTAGGGGCGCGGGGAACTGCGCGACAAGCCCCCACGCGCCCGCAGGCTACGACTCACCGCATAAGCAACCCCGCCGCCTCCACCAACTCCTCCGACGGCCCGGCCACCAGCCCCAACTCCGCGCTGGAAGCCAACAACCGATGCGCGGGAAGGATCCGCACCGTATACCCGAAAGGCCCGGTGCGATCCAAGGACAAGGCCCCTTCGTACACCCACCGCCCGTCCTCCCCGGGGGACCCGACCGGCTTCAACGGAACAACCGTCGCGTCACCGATCCGGTCCTCCTCGTCCACCCGCCCCGACACCACCTGAACCTCGACATCATCGGGCCCGAGATCCCCGAGTCCGACCCGCACCCGCAACCCCAGCGTCGTCCCCAGTTCCGCCAGCGCCGCGGACACCGCCGACACCGACGTCTCCACATGGTCGACGGTGACGCCCGGCCACGCCGCCCGCACCCGCGCCTTCCACTCGGCGAGCTCCCGCGCCGCGTCCGGTGCCATCGAGCGGTGGGCCAGAGCCGCGGGCGCGTAGAGACGCTCGACGTACTGGCGGACCATGCGCCCCGCCAGCACCTTCGGCCCGAGCAGGCTCAGGGTCTGGCGGACCATCTCGATCCAGCGGTCGGGCAGCCCGCTGCGGCCACGCTCGTAGAAGCGGGGCGTCACCCGCTGCTCGAGCAGGTCGTACAGCGCCGCGGCCTCTATGTCGTCGCGGCGGTCCGGATCGGTCCCGACACCGTCGGCCGTGGGAATGGCCCAGCCGAAGTCCGGCTGGAACCACTCGTCCCACCACCCGTCGAGGACGGACAGATTGAGACAGCCGTTGAGCGCCGCCTTCATGCCGGACGTGCCGCAGGCCTCCAGCGGCCGGAGCGGATTGTTCAGCCAGATGTCGCAGCCTGGGTACAGCTTCTGCGCCATCGCCATGCCGTAGTCGGGCAGGAACACGAGGCGGTGCCGCACCCGCGGGTCGTCCGCGAACCGCACCAGCTCCTGCACCAGCCGCTTCCCGCCGTCGTCCGCGGGATGCGCCTTGCCCGCCACGACGATCTGGACCGGCCGCTCGGGGTGCAGCAGCAGGTCCATCAGCCGGTCGCGGTCGCGCAGCATCAGCGTCAGACGCTTGTACGACGGGACACGCCGGGCGAAGCCGATGGTGAGGACGTCCGGGTCGAGCACGCCGTCGATCCAGCCCAGCTCGGCCGTACCGGCCCCGCGCTGCCGCCAGGAGGCCCGCAGCCGCTCCCGCACCTCGGTCACGAGCTGCTCGCGCAGCCCCCGCCGCAGCTCCCAGATCTCCTGGTCGGGGATGTCCGCCACCGCGTCCCAGCGGTCCGAGCCGCCGACGGTCAGCGCGTCCTCGGCGCGCTGGACACCGATCTGCCGGGCGCCGAGCCGGAACACCTCCGGGGCGACCCAGGTGGGCGCGTGCACCCCGTTGGTCACGGACGTGATCGGCACCTCGTCGGCGTCGAAGCCGGGCCACAGGCCGGAGAACATCTCGCGGCTGACGTTGCCGTGCAGCAGGGACACCCCGTTGGCGCGCTGGGCCAGGCGCAGGCCCATCACGGCCATGTTGAACAGGTTGGGCTCCCCGCCGGGGTACGTCTCCATGCCGAGTTTGAGGACGCGCCCGACGTCGATGCGGGGCAGCTCCGCGTCGGGGCCGAAGTGGCGGGCGAGCAGCTCGCGGTCGAAGCGGTCGATACCGGCCGGGACGGGGGTGTGGGTGGTGAAGACGGTCCCGGAGCGGACCGCCTCCAGCGCCGCGTCGAAGTCCGAGCCCACCGCGCAGAGTTCGGCGATCCGCTCCAGACCGAGGAACCCTGCGTGGCCCTCGTTGGTGTGGAACACCTCCGGCGCGGGGTGCCCGGTCAGCCGGCAGTACGTCCGGACCGCCCGCACACCTCCTATCCCCAGCAGCATCTCCTGCAACAGCCGGTGCTCGCTGCCGCCGCCGTAGAGCCGGTCGGTCACACCGCGCTCACCGAGGTCGTTCT
>KL569136.1:41117-42057 GCA_000715635.1 Streptomyces violaceus
CCGCCGTAGAGCCGGTCGGTCACACCGCGCTCACCGAGGTCGTTCTCCTCGACGTCCGAGTCCAGCATCAGCAGCGGGACCCGGCCGACCTGCGCCAGCCAGATCCGGGCGCGCAACTGCTTGCCGCCGGGCAGGGCGAGGGCGACCTGGGCGGGGGTGCCGTCCGGCTCCTCCAAGAGGACCAGGGGCAGCTCGTTCGGGTCGAGGACGGGGTAGTGCTCCTGCTGCCAGCCGTCCCGGGAGAGGGTCTGGCGGAAGTAGCCGTGCCGGTAGAGCAGCCCGACGCCGATCAGCGGGACACCCAGGTCGCTGGCCGCCTTCAGATGGTCGCCGGCCAGGATGCCGAGGCCGCCGGAGTACTGCGGCAGGGCGGCCGTGATGCCGAATTCGGGTGAGAAGTAGGCGACCGCGGCGGGAAGTTCCTCGGGCTGGGCCTGGTACCAGCGGTCGCCGGTCATGTAGTCGTGCAGATCGCCCGCGACCGAGGCGAGGCGGCGCAGGAACCGGCGGTCCTCGGCCAGGCCCGCGAGCCGCGCGGGCGGCACGCTGCCCAGCAGCCGGACCGGGTCGCACCCGGAGGCGGCCCAGCGCTCGGGGTCGACGGACTGGAACAGGTCACGGGTCTCCGCATGCCACGACCACCGCAGATTGCGGGCCAGATCGCTGAGCGGCCGGAGGGGGTCGGGGAGAACGGGTCGGACGGTGAATCGACGGATCGCCTTCACGGGTTCCACCTCGGCGCGTTCGCTGGTTGACGCAGGGCTTTGACACAGGGCTTCATCGACGTCTCCTTCGACAGTACCGGCCGATGTGCCGCCGCCGCTGAGGCTCCGCCGCCGGACCCTCGATCGGCCTGAACAGCACCATTCACGGATATGGCCGATTCCACCCCCATAGGCGTCCTTGTGGTGTTTCACGTGCCACGAGAGGCTGCCCCTGG
>KL569136.1:42285-42597 GCA_000715635.1 Streptomyces violaceus
TCAGAGATGTGTATAAGAGACAGCCGAGACGAGGAGGGGAACTCGGACCATGGCACGGACGCGCACACGGCGCCCGCGCTGGACGGGGGGCCTGGCCGCGGTGATCTGCGCCGCGGCGTTTTCGGCCATCACCCTGCCCGCGCACGCCGTACCGGAGGGGCGGATACTCGGCGCCGGAGGACCCGGCTCCGTGCACGGAAGCTATCTGGTGACACTGAAGGAGGGCACGCGGGCACCGTCGGGGGCCGGAAAGGGCCTCGCCGAGACGTACGGGGTGGACATCAGCCACACCTACGGCACGGTCCTGAACGG
>KL569136.1:42880-43805 GCA_000715635.1 Streptomyces violaceus
CCGCCGATCCGCGGGTCGCCTCGGTCGTCCAGGACACCCGCGTGCGGCTGGAGCGGACGCCGCGGAATCCGGCGTCCTGGGGGCTGGACCGCGTCGACCAGCCGAGTCTGCCCCTGGACCGGAGCTACACCTGGCCCGAGTCGGCGGGTGCCGGGGTGACGGTGTACGTGATCGACACCGGCGTCCGGACCACCCACCGGGACTTCGGGGGCCGGGCGAGCCACGGCTGGGACTTCGTCGGGAACGACAAGGTCGCGGCGGACGCCAACGGCCACGGCACGCACGTGGCCGGCACGGTCGCCGGGACGGCGCACGGCGTCGCCAAGAAGGCCCGGATCGTCTCCGTACGTGTCCTCGACGCCGCGGGCGCCGGCACCACGGCCCGGGTGATCGCCGGGATCGACTGGGTGACCCGGCACGCGAGGAAGCCCGCGGTGGCCAACCTCAGCCTGGGCGGCCCGCGCAACGACCGGCTGGACGCCGCCGTCCGCGCCTCCATCGCCTCCGGCGTCACCTACACGGTCGCCGCGGGCAACGACGGCAGGCCGGCCGGGCTGTACTCGCCGGGGAGCGTCAAGCAGGCGATCACGGTCGGCGCGACCGACCGGAGGGATACAAAACCGGCCTTCTCCAACCACGGCCCGGCCCTCGATCTCTTCGCCCCGGGCGTCGGCATCACCTCCGCGGCCGCCGCGAGCGACACCGCGCGGGCCACGTTCTCGGGCACCTCGATGGCGTCTCCGCACGCGGCGGGCGCGGCCGCGCTGTATCTGTCCGACCATCCGCGAGCGGCTCCGTCCCAGGTCGGGAGGGCTCTGACCACGGGAGCGGCGACCGGGAAGATCTCCGGCCGGGGTATCGGTTCGCCGGACAAGTTACTGCGGGTGCCGCAGCCGTAGGGCGAAGGCTGTCTCTTATACACATC
>KL569136.1:44011-44480 GCA_000715635.1 Streptomyces violaceus
ATGTGTATAAGAGACAGGGCCTCGTCCGTCGCGGACGAGGCCGGTCTTGTGTGTCGACATACGCGTGAGTAGTTAACAAAGTGCCGGATTGCCCACCCGAATAGGGTGGGAAGGCTCCTGCGGGTACCCCTCTCAGGAGCACCACGCAGGACCCACCTCCCCATAGACATCCGCCCACCCACGTTGACGCGGACAGGAGCGGTCATGCCCGCCAAGCACCCTTCGTCACCACCCCCGACCCGCCGCACCGGGGCGCGCGCGCCCGGCGGCGAGGCACGTCCCGTGCTCCCGGCCGACGCCGGTCCACCGGTCCCGCAACCACCCCCCGTGGGCGAGGCGACCGCCGTCGGGCGCATACCCGTGCTCGATGTCCGCCCGGTCGTCCAGCACGGACGCCGGCCGGCCAAGGCCGTGACCGGCGAGACCTTCGACATCTCGGCGACCGTGTTCCGGGAGGGGCACGACGCGG
>KL569137.1:0-1115 GCA_000715635.1 Streptomyces violaceus
GGCCATCGGGACCGTCGGGGAGGCTGGGCGGTCCGGGGCCGTGACACGCAGGGGGAGTGCGATGAGGGCCGCCACGGCACAGCACACGCCGGCTCCGGCCGCGGTGCGCAGGAGGCGCCGGCGGGTCGCCCTGCGGCGGATCGCCTCGTACTGGCCGGGCGGTGCGCCCAGGTAGTCGGGGGAGGAGGGACGCAGGATCACGGCGAGGGGGTCGTCGGGGCCGGACTCCGGGTCGCCCGGGACGTCGTCAAGGCGTGTGGTCAAGGCTTCTCCTCAGGTGGACGCGGAGCAGTTCCCGGGCCGCGTGCAGGTCGGCCTTGACGGTTCCTTCCTTGCGCCCGGTCAGTACGGACACCTCCCGGATCGGCATGTCAGCGTAGTAGTGGAGGAGGATCGGCACGCGCAGTCGCTCCGGGAGCGACTGGACGAGCAGGCGCACCGAGGGGTCGGCCTGCTCGGGGTGGGGCCGTACGGCGGCTTCCGAGGTGACGCGGTGCATGGCCCGGCGCTCGCGCTCCAGTTTGCGCCAGTGGTCCCGGACGAGGTTGGCCGCCGTGACGTAGAGGAAGCCGCGGGGCTCCTCCACCGACGTCCAGCGGGCCCAGAGCCGGGTGAACGCCTCCGAGGCGATCTCGTGGGCCGTCCCGTCGTCGTCGACGAGCCGGCGGCACCAGCCGGCGAGGCGCGGATAGAGGGCGGCGAACAGTTCGGACGCGGCCTTCTCGCGGGACCGTTTCAACGCTCTCCAGGGGTCGGGGACTCGGCGCCGCCCAGCGCGGCGAAGACGATCACGTTGTCCGCGTATCCGTCGCCGGTACGCGCTCCGCCGCACGTGATCAGCCGCAGCTCCGGGCGGTCCACGTCCCCGTAGACGTCGTCCGCCGGGAAGTCGGTTTTCGGGGTGGTCCGTACGGCCGTGACGGCGAACTCCGCCGCCGTGCCGTTCTCCAGGCGCGCCACGATCCGGTCGCCCCGGCGCAGCCGGTCGAGATGACGGAAGACGCCGTCGCCGTACGACCCGACCGTGACATGACCGAGGATCACCGACGGACCGGTCCGGCCGGGAGTCGGCGAGTGCCGGTACCAGCCCGCCCGGTCGTCCGCCGTGACCGGCG
>KL569137.1:1325-1506 GCA_000715635.1 Streptomyces violaceus
ACCGGCGGCACCTCCACCGTGCCGTCCGGTGCCAGGCCCAGCCGGATGACCGGCGTGTCGACGCCGATGGCCGGGACGAGCAGCCGGACCGGAGCGGAACGGGCCAGGGGAGGCATCCCCTTGGCCGGAGCCGCCCCCTCGGCCGGAACCGCCCGGGGCTTCGGCTGCCGTTCGGTGGGGC
>KL569137.1:1731-2876 GCA_000715635.1 Streptomyces violaceus
CCTGCCGTTCGGTGGTGCCGGGGCTCCCGCACGCGGTCAGCAGGGACGCCAGGGCCGCGGTCGTGAACGCGCGCCTGGAGAACGCGGTCATGCCCCGGTCGCCCGGCGGCGGCGTACGACGAAGACCGTCCCGCCGCCCAGCGCGAACGCCGCGGCGGCGCCCGCGCCGATCGCCGTGCCGTCGCTCCCGGAGGACGAGGACGCCGGCGTCACACCGGTGTCGGGCGCGCCGCTGGGCCGGACGGAGACCTGGTCCTCGGCCGGTGCCCGGGTCGGTTCGGGCTTCGGGGCCGGGCGGGTGGTGTCCGGCGCCCGGGTCGGTTCGGCACTGGCCTCCGGCTGGGTGGTGCTCGGCGGGGTGGCCGACGGGACCGGGCTCGGGGTCTTGCCCCCGTCGGCGAACGCGGGCCCGGTGCCCAGCAGTACGGCGGTGCCCGCGAGGGCCAGGGCGCTCAGGACGGTTCGGCGCATGGAATCGCTCTCCTTCGTCGGTCCCGCCCGATGGTCGGCGGGGTGGGTGACGGGTCGTGCGGAGAGACGAGGCGGCCGCGGGGCAGGTTGTAAAGAGATGGCAAAGTCCTCGGAAGGCGGGTGGGGTGCTGCCCCGTCCGTCGACGCCGGGGGCCGGTCCGGCGCACGATGGCGTGACGGCAGGTTCGCCCGCGCGGAACGCGCAGGACCCCGGAAGGGATGGCCCGTTGACCTCCTCACCCGTCCTCCCCACCGTCCCCCGCACCGCCGACGTCGTGATCATCGGCGGCGGTGTGATGGGCACGAGCATCGCCTTCCACCTGGCCGAGGCCGGGGTGCGGAACATCGTCGTCGTGGAACGCGGCGAGCTCGGCTGCGGCAGCTCGGGCAAACCGATCGGCGGCGTACGGGCGCACTTCTCCGACCCGCTCAACATCGAACTGGGCGACCGGAGTCTGCGCGCCTTCCGGGACTTCCCGGACCGCCCTGGCGCCGACATCCGCCTCGACACCGTCGGCTACCTCTTCCTGCTCACCACCGAGCGGCAGGCCGCCGACTTCGAGGCCGCTGTCCGGCTGCAGAACTCCCTCGGCGTCCCCAGCCGCATGACCGGCCCCGAGGAGGCCCGCCGCCTGTGTCCCTACGTCAGCACCGACGGGCTGGTGGCCGCCGCC
>KL569137.1:3102-4207 GCA_000715635.1 Streptomyces violaceus
CGCCGACGGCCACGCCCGGCCCGCACTGGTCGTCCAGGGCTACGCGCGTGCGGCCGCCCGGGCGGGGGTCGTCCTCGCGACCCACACCGCTGTCACCGGCCTCGACACCGGCGGCGACCGGGTCACGGCCGTCCACACCGACCGCGGACGGATCGACTGCGCCGCGGTCGTCTGCGCCGCCGGCGCCTGGTCGGCACGGATCGGGGATCTGGCCGGCGTCCCCCTCCCGGTGCGGCCGGTCCGCCGCCAACTGGCCTTCACCGTCCCGCTCGCACCCCCCGCCCCGCGCATCCCCTTCACCATCGACTTCTCGTCCTCGGCGTACTTCCACAACAGCGACGACGGCCTCCTGTTCGGCCTGGCCGACCCCGCCGAGCCGGACGGCTTCGACACCACCTGGACCCCCGAGTGGCTGGAGCTCTTCCGCGAGGTCGTACGCCACCGCGCCCCCGGCCTCGCCGGCATGGAGACGGCGGGCGGCTGGGCAGGGCTCTACGAGGTCACCCCCGACCACAACGCCCTCATCGGCCGCTCGGGCGAGGTCGTCAACTTCCTCTACGCCACCGGGTTCTCGGGCCATGGTTTCCTCCAGGCCCCGGCGGTCGGGGAGATCGTCCGTGACCTGTACCTGGACCGGGCACCCTGCGTCGACGTCGGCCCGCTCAGTGCCGACCGCTTCCGGGCGGGGGCGGAGTTCCGGCCCGAGTCGCACGTCGTCTGAGCCTCTGGACGGGAGTCGGCCCGCGCCGGCGGTGCTCCGTCTCGCCGGTGTTCGTGGACGGCTCAGGGCCGGTGCAGCAGCCCTCGTTCCATCGCCACCACCACCGCCCTCGTCCGGTCGTTGACGTCGAGCTTGGCGAAGAGCCGCAGCAGATGGGTCTTCACCGTGGCCTCGGCGATGACGAGGCGGCGGCCGATCTCGGCGTTGGTCAGCCCGTCCGCGACCGCGTTCAGGACGTCCGCCTCGCGGGCCGTGAGCGGGATCTGGGCGGGCTGGCGCATACGGGCGACGAGGCGTTCGGCGACCCGGGGCGCGAGCACCGTCTCGCCGCGCGCCGCCGCGTGGATCGCGTCGGCCAGTTGCTCACGGCTGGTGTCCTTCAGT
>KL569137.1:4397-9400 GCA_000715635.1 Streptomyces violaceus
GTGTCCTTCAGCAGGTAGCCGATCGCCCCGGCCTCCACCGCGCGCTCGATCTCCGCGTCCGTGTCGTACGTCGTCAGGATCAGCACCCGCGTGCGGGGGAAGCGCCTCACGATCTCGGCCGTGGTCTCCACCCCGTCCAGTACGGGCATCCGCAGGTCGACCAGGGCGACATCCGGTGCGTGGCGCTCGACGAGGCCGAGGGCCGCGCGGCCGTCGCCCGCCTCGCCGACGATCTCGATGCCCGACTCGGAGGCGAGCAGGGCCACCACTCCGGCCCGCATGACGGTGTGGTCGTCGACCACGATGATGCGCAGCGGTCCGTCGGTCATGCGGAGGCCTCTCTCGCTTCGGCCGTCAGGGGGATCAGCGCCAGCACCCGTGTCCCGTCCCCCACCGAACTCGTCACCGTCAGCCTCCCGCCCAGTTCCGCCAGCCGTTTGCGCATGCCGTCCAGGCCGAAGCCCGACGACTCCGCCACCACGAACCCGGTCCCGTCATCGGTGATCTCGAGCTCCACGCCGTCCGGCTGCCGGGCCAGGACCACGCCGACCGTGGAGGCGCCGGCGTGCTTGCGTACGTTGGCCAACGACTCCTGGGTGCAGCGCAGCAGCGCGATCCGGGTCTGCTGGTCGCACTCCAGGTCCGCCAGCTCGGCGTCGACGGTGAGGCCGGTGTCCTCGGCGAAACGGTCCAGGGTGCGGCGCAGGGTCTGGGCCACCGAACCAGCTGCCGCCTGGCCGGGGCGCTGGGGCGAGCCGACCAGTTCCCGCGCCTCGGCGAGGTTCTCCCGAGCGGTGGACTCGATCGACCGCAACTGCTGGGCGCTGCGGGCCGGTTCGGAGTCGAGCCCGGCCCGGGCCGCCTCGGCGAGCACGATGATCGAGGCGAAGCCCTGGGCGAGGGTGTCGTGGATCTCCCGCGCCAGCCGCTCCCGCTCGTCCGCCGCGCCCTGCCGCTGATGCGCCTCGGACAACCGGGCCTGGGTCTCCTCCAGTTCGGTGATGAGCCGGGCCCGCTCGGCGCTCTGCCCGACCACCGAGTGCGCCCACAGCCCGATCAGCACCCCCACGCCGACGACGAGCACCGTGGAGACGAGCGTCTCGGTGAAGAACTCCACCGTCCAGCCGTCCTCCCGCAGCACGCTGCCGGCCAGGGTCGCGGCCGTGGCGAGCCCCAGGAACACCACGGAGGCCCTCGGCGTCCGCCCGAACAGCCAGTAGTGCGGCAGCGTCACCATGAACAGCGCCGCGTAGTTGCTCCGCAGATACGCCAGCCCGCCCAGCGCGACCACCAGCACCGACAGATACACGTGCGGCCGTACGACGGGGTTGGCCGGGAAGCGGTACAGGACCGCGTAGGACACCATCACCCCGCCCAGCAGGACCAGCGCCACGTACTTGCTCCCGCCGGGCCGGTCGATGGCGACCAGACCGACGGCCATCACGGCGAAGAGCAGCCAGCACACCGCGTTCCAGCGGCGCAGCGACGTGGTCCAGAAGGCGTCGGCGGTGGAGCCGGCGGATGCGGTCATGCCGATCAACGTACGTCGACCGCCGGACGGGAGGAGGACCTTTTCTCCGGGACGGCGATCGCCCGTCGCACCGCGCGCGAGGGCCACCAGCTCGCCTCGCCCAGCAGCAGCATCGCCGCCGGCAGGACCAGGGCCCGGGCCACGACCGCGTCGATCAGCACGGCCGCCGCCAGGACGAAGCCGATCTGCTTCATCTCGATGATGTGCAGGAAGACGAAACTGGCGAACACCGTCGTCATCACGACCGCGGCACTGGTCACCACGCTCGCCGAGGAACGGATCCCGTCCAGCACCGCCTGCCGCGTGGGCACGCCCGCGAGCGCCGCCTCCCTGATCCGGCTGACCACGAACACCTGGTAGTCCATCGACAGTCCGAAGAGGATCACGAAGAGGAACAGCGGCACCCGCGACCCGATCGACCCGGTGGAGTCGAAGTCCAGCAGGCCCTCGGCCCATGTCCCCTGGAAGACCAGCACCAGCAGCCCGAGCGCCGCCGCCGCGGACAGCAGGTTCAGGACGACGCCGAGCAGTCCGAGCACGACCGAGCGGAAGGCGTACACGGTCATCGCGAAGGTGACCAGCAGCAACGCCCCCAGCACCAGGGGCAGTTTGCCGTTCTGGTGGGCGGGATAGTCGGCGTAGCGGGCGACGTCCCCGCTCACGCCGTACTCGGCGCCGCCGATCCGGCCCACGGTCGCGGGCAGGAAGTCGTCCCGGAGCCGGTCGAGGGAGTCGTAGGCCTCGTCGGAGTTGCCGAGGTACGGCACCTTCAGTTCGAGGGTGCTGGTGCGGTCGTCGGCCGAGGTCCGGATCCGTGACGCCCCGGTGAACAGCCGGTCGGCCTCCGCCCGCCCCGCCACCTCCCGCAGGGCGGCGACGACCTCCGCCGACCGCGCGGCATCGGCGCGCACGACGACCTGGTGGGTCACCCGCTGCTCCGGGAACGCCTCGTTGAGCCGGTCGTACACCCGCATCGCCGGGATGTCGCGGGAGTGCGTGTCCCGGCTCATCTCGGTGATCTTCAGCCCGGCCAGCGGGACGACGAGGGCGAGCAGGGCGAGGACCGAGACGCACAGGGTGGCCAGGGGATGCCGGGCGGCGGGCCGCAGCAGCGCGGCCCACATCCGGCCGCCGCCGCTCTCACCCCGCACCCGGCGTACGGGCTTGCCGCGCTCGGCCCGCCGGCGCGCCCGGCGTTCCGCCCGCTGCCCGAGCTTGACGAGCAGTGCGGGCAGGGCCGTCAGCGAACTCGCCACCGCCACCAGGACGACCACGATCGTGCCGGTCGCGAGGGAGGAGAAGATCACGTCGGAGGCGAGGTACAGGGTCGCCGTGGAGGCGACCACCGCGAGCCCGGAGACCACGACGGCCCGGCCCGAGGTCGCGGCGGCCAGCTCCACCAGTGCCTCGGAGGACAGCCGCCCGCCGGAGCGGGCCCGTTCCTCCCGCTCGCGCTTGAGATAGAAGAGCGTGTAGTCGACGCCGACCGCCAAGCCGATCATCAGGATGACGTTCGTGCCGACCCCGGCGTCGGGCGACACATGCGAGACGACCATCGAAAGCCCGACCGCCGCCGCGATCGACGACAGCGCCAGCAGCAACGGCACCCCGGCCATGGTCACCGACCCGAACACGACCAGCAGTGTGAGGAGGGTGACGGGCAGGGTGATCGCCTCGGACAGCGCCAGATCGTCACTGCGCTGCTGCTCGACTCCCTTGCTGACGGAGGGACTTCCGGTCTCCTCCAGCAGCAGACCGGGGTGGCCCTTCTGCACCGCCGAGGTCTGCGCCACGAGCGCGTCGACCTTGTCCTTGGCGTCCCGCTCCTCGCCCTTCAGCGCCACCTCGACCATCAGGACCCGGCGGTCCTGCGACCACAACGGGTCGGCCACGCCCGCCACTTCCGGCAGTTTTCGCATCCGCTCGGTGAGATCCTTCGCGGCGGCCCGGGCGGTCCCCTGGTCGAGAGCACCGCCCGAACGGGAGGAGATCAGCACCTGCTCGGCGGCCCTGCGCTCCAGATGGGCCTCGGCGGCGAGGGATTCGGCCCGCCCGGCCTCACCGACCCGGTAGTCCGCCGTCTTCGCACTGTTCGTGCCGACGGCACTGCCGACCCCCAGACACAGCGCCACGAACACCAGCCAGCCGACGATCGCCCGCCAGGGGTGCCGCGCGCTCCAGCGTGCCACGCGCACAGAGAATGAGTTCATGCCCAAAAGGGTTGCTGAGCAGTGCAGTTGATGGACAGAGGCACTCGGTTGAACCTGCCGTCCACCGGTCGGTGGACCCGGTCCCTGGGGAAAACCCCACGGCCCAAGAGGCCGGCGCCACCGTGATACGCGAACACCCCGGGTGCCGGGCCTGGTGCGGCCCGGCACCCGGGGTGCCGTAGTGCGAGGGTCGGTCAGCGCAGGACGCCGAGGCGGTCGAGCCGCTCGTTGACGCCGTTGCGGAGTTCGCCGAGGGTCGTGCCGGGCGGGGCCGCCTTCGGCGTGGCGGACGGCGGCTGGGTCTCGTCCGCGCAGGTCGTGCCGCGCGCCGGGACCTTCAGGTCCACCAGGTAGCTCGTGGCGGCGTCCGTCGCGCAGGCGCTGCGCCCGAAGGCGGTGTGGCCCTCGGCCTTGAAGGTGAGCAGACGCCCGTTGTCGAGCTCCCGGGACAGGGCCACCGCGTCCTGGTACGGGGTGTCCGGGTCGCCGGTGTTGCCGATGACGAGGATCGGCGCGGAGCCCTTCGCACGGAAGGAACCGTCGTAGCGGCTGACCTGTTCGCCCTTCCACTGGACGCAGGTGGTGGCGTGCTGGTGGTCGTAGAGCGGCGGGCCGTAGGCCAGGGCCGGGCCGAGCAGCGGCGCCAGCCTGGCGTTGGTGGTGACCTGCCGCTTCAGCAGGGCCGGGTCACGCGGGTAGGCCTTGTCGGTGCACTCGACGACGACGTTCGGGTTGAGGAAGTCGTAGCTGGCCGCGGACGGCGGCCTCAGCAGGAACGAGGTGTTGTCGCGCAGTTGGGCCTTGCGCAGGGCCTCGCCGAGGGAGGGCCAGATGACCTTGCCCTCATTGATATTGAACAGGAGGCGGTAGACGAGGGTGTAGCCGTTCGCCTGCCCGCCGCTCGCGGTCGGTACGGGGTTGGCGTCGAGGTCGGCCTTGAGCTTCTCGAACGCGGCCCGGGGGTCGCCGTCGCCGAACCCGCACGTGGCCGGGTCCGCCTCGCACCAGTCGAGGAAGCGGCTCATCGCGCCGTCCAGAGCCTGGTATTGGGGCCGGTCGTATGCGTACGGCTGGTTGGCGTAGTGCTCCGGGTCGTAGGCGCCGTCGAGCACCAGGGCACGCACCCGCTCGGGGAACAGGGCGGCGTAGACCGTGCCGATGTAACTGCCGAACGACCGCCCGTAGTAGGTGAGTTGGTTCTCACCGAGGGCCTGGCGCAGCAGGTCGATGTCGCGGGCGACGTACTCGGTGCCGACGTACGG
>KL569137.1:9609-13901 GCA_000715635.1 Streptomyces violaceus
CAGCCGGTCGCCGGCGTTGTCCTGGCAGGCCTGGGCGAACTCGGCGGCCTGGCGCACGGCGGGCTCGTAGGCGTCCGGGCCGGGGACGCCCTTGGCCGCGGTGATGGCCTGGGTGTACGTCGGGTCGTCCCAGCACTGGACCTGTGAACTGCGCCCGACGCCGCGTACGTCGTACCCGAAGACGTCGAAGGAGTCGCGCAGGGAGGCCGGCAGCTCGGCGTAGTTCCCGCGTACGAAGTCCACGCCGGAGTTGCCGGGTCCGCCGGGCTGGAGGAAGAGGGTGCCCTTCTTCTTGGCCTGGTCCGGGGCCTTCTTCCGGATGACCGCCAGGGTGATGGTCCTGCCCTGCGGATCGCGGTAGTCCAGCGGCACGTCGGCGTTCGCGCACTCGAAGCCGTCCTGGCAGTCGGACCAGGCCAGGGACGGCACGGCGGGCTGCTTGCCCGTCTCGTCCGGCTGGGCCGCCATCACCTGGGCGGCGGTTCCGGCGACGGCGAAGGAGACGGCTGCGGCGAGGGCGATCTTCAGACGCGGGAGGCGTCTGCGCGCGCGGGTGCCGGTGCCGGTGCCGGACCGGCCGGATCCGTGATCTCGTGTGGTCACTGTGTGTTCCCCTCGGGCGCGAGTGCCGTGGCGCACCCCTTGGTGCGATCGGGTTCGTTGAAGTTTCTAGCTCATACGGGAGGGGAAGGGAGGCGAGAGTGACGTGATGGGCCCCTTTGTGGGGGCCTTGTCACGCGATCTCTCCAATACCCGGCGGTAGTTGCGGCGTTGTTCACCCGAGATCTGGGGTCGACGGACTTCGCGGGCCTCACAGGCCGAAGAGCTTCGCCCCGTTGTCGTGGCAAACGGCCCGCAGCCACTGCTCCCCGAGCCCCAGCCGCTCCAGCGCGTGGAGCTGGTGCGCGTACGGATAGGGAATGTTGGGGAAGTCGGAGCCGAGCAGAATGCGGTCGCCGAGCCCGGCCAGCCGGGGCAGGGCCCGGCGGGGGAACGGCATGAACCCCTCGCTGAAGTCGGTGAACGCCATCGTCGTGTCCAGCCGCACCTCCCCGTACCGCTCGGCGAGGTCGAGGAACTCCTCGTACTCGGGCATCCCCATGTGCGCGACTATCAGCCGCAGCCGGGGGTGGCGCGCCAGCACCCGGGCGATCGGCTCGGGCCCGGTGTGCTTGCCGGGCGCGGGCCCGGACCCGCAGTGGATCACCACGGGAATCCCGGCCTCGGCCAGCACTCCCCACGCCGGCTCCAGCAGTTCGTCGGCCGGGTCGTACGCCCCCACCTGCACATGCGCCTTGAACACCCGCGCCCCCGCCGCCACGGCCTCCCGGACATACGCCTCGACCCCCGGCTCGGGGAAGAGGGTCGCGGTGTGCAGGCAGTCGGGCGTACGACGCGCGAAGTCCACGGCCCAGCCGTTCAGCCAGCGAGCCATGCCGGGCTTGTGCGGATAGAGCATCGAGGTGAAGGCCCGTACGCCGAACTCCCGCAGTATCCCGGCTCGTTCCGCCTCTTCCTCGCGGTAGGTGATCGGCCACTCCAGCCCGCCGGTGAGCGGCCCGAGCCCGTCGAAGTACTCCCAGACCTTGCGCAGGACCCGCTCGGGCATGAAGTGCGTGTGCACGTCGATGAGGCCGGGGAGTCCGAGGCGGCTCCAGAAGCGGCGGATCTCGTCGGACTCGTGGGGCTCGTCACCGTGATCGTCCATGGTGCCCACGATCGGGGCGCGTGGGGTGGTGGGGCCAGTGGCTTGCGCGAAGGGGCTGTGAGGGATCCATCACCCACGCGCCTTTGGCGCTACTCGACCCGCACTTCGGTGTTCTGGCATGCGTGCAGCAGCCATCTTCCGTCATCCTGCTTCGTCATGACGTAGAGCGGAGCGCCTTCCACGTCACCTTCCACGTCACCTTCCGCGTCGCCTTCCGGTGAGCGGTACACCTGCCGTTTCGGTGTTCACGGGCATTACTCTGGGACCTCAAACGAGCTTGAGGTCAAGGGCAGGTCGCGAGTGCGCCCGGACAGGCCCTAGGCTGCCGTACTGCCCTGATCGCCACTTGCCGGCATCCGCAGCGTGTGGTCACCGAAGTCGGCAACCAGGTCCAACCTGCCGCCCAGCGCCTCTACGTAGCGTGCGATGACATCAAGAGTGGCGCCCTCTCTGTGCTCGATCTGGGACACGCGAGCGACGCTCACCCCCATGCGGGCAGCCACGTCCCTCTGAGCCAACCCGTACTGCTTACGTGCCTCGGCGAGTTGATACCCCCGGGCTTCTGCCAGCAGACGGCGCGAACCGGCTTTCACTTCGCCGGGATCCACACCCGCCGAGTAAAGCTCCTGCTCCAGGCTCTCCCAGTCCTGCGGGCTCTTCTTGGGCATGCCTACTCCTCAGTCCTCCGTGTCGCCGGTGTAGTCGCGCCGTCACTCCCCGGTCCCCGATACGCCGCCCCCACCCGCTCCCGGAACGGCCGGCGCCCCACCGCCTCCGCCACCTCCCTCAGCAGCTCCGCCAGCGGCATCGACAGCTCGGTGTCCAGCTCCGCCATCGCCGCCGCCGTGGCCTCCCACTCCGCCTCGATCCGTGGCAGCAGGGTGCGGGCCTTCGGTGTCAGGTCGATCAGGCGGCGGCGGGCGTCCAGGGGGTCGGGGGTGTGGGTGACCAGGTCCGCGCGGGCCATCTGGGCCGCGGTCTGGCTCGCGGCCGAGTGCGTGACGCCGACCGCCGCCGCCAAGTCACGTACGGGCAACGGGCCTTCGGCCAGTAGGGCCCGTACGACCGGGGAGAAGCGGGGCCGGTATTCGGGAAGGCCCTGTTCCTCGTAGACCTTGGACACGTCACCGTCGAGCAGCTCCAGGACGTGACGGAGCAGGGTTCCTACAGCGGCCGGGTCCGGAGTATCTCGCATCTTGCTAATCTAAATCTAACAGCGCTGTTACACCTCGGCGGGGTCGAGGAGGGTACGTCCCACATGACCGAGCGTTATCCACCCATCGAGCCGTACGACCACGGCATGCTCGACGTCGGCGACGGCGACCGCGTCTACTGGGAGACCTGCGGGAATCCCGAGGGCAAGCCCGCTCTCGTCCTGCACGGCGGGCCGGGATCCGGAGCGGGGCCGTTCTGGCGCCGGCTGTTCGACCCCGCGGCGTACCGCATCGTGCTCCTCGACCAGCGCGGGTGCGGGCGGAGCACGCCCGACGCCGCCGATCCGGGGACCTCGCTCGCCGCCAACACCACCTGGCATCTGATCGCCGACATCGAGCGGTTGCGGCGGCACCTCGGCCTCGAGGAGTGGCTGGTGCTCGGCGGCTCCTGGGGTGCGACCCTCGCGCTGGCCTACGCCGAGCAGCACCCGGGACACGTGTCCGAGCTGGTCCTCTTC
Source organism: Streptomyces violaceus (assembly GCA_000715635.1). Classification (GTDB taxonomy): domain Bacteria; phylum Actinomycetota; class Actinomycetes; order Streptomycetales; family Streptomycetaceae; genus Streptomyces; species Streptomyces violaceus. Next base: position 12,990 of record KL569137.1, read on the forward strand.
AGCGTCACCAACACCACTCGCCGCGAGGTGGAGTGGGTCACCCGGGACATGGGGCGGATCTTCCCGGAGGAGTGGTTCCGGTTCCGGGACGCCGTACCGGAGGGTGAGCGCGACGGCAGCCTCGTGGACGCGTACGCACGCATGCTCGCCGATCCCGATCCGGCCGTACGGGAGCGGGCCGCGCGGGAGTGGTGCCGTTGGGAGGACGTGCACGTGTCCACCCACCCCGGGCACAAGCCCGACCCCCGCTACGAGGACCCGCGCTTCCGGCTGCGCTTCGCCCGCCTCGTCACGCACTACTGGCGGCACGCGGGCTTCCTGGAGGACGGGGCCCTGCTGCGCGACGCCGGGAAGCTGGCCGGCATCCCGGGGGTGATGGTCCACGGGCGGATGGACATCAGCGGGCCTGCGGACATCGCGTGGCAGCTGGCCCAGGTGTGGCCGGACGCGGAGCTCGTGCTGATCGGCGGGGAGGGACACGGGCTGTCCGGGGATGCGACGACGGATGCCGTGCTGGCGGCCACGGACCGGTTCAGTCCGGTCGGGAACACGCGCGCCCGCTGACGCCGGCCTCAACGCTCCAAGTCAGACCCTTTCGCACCGCACGTCGCCAGACTGCACCACCTCCGCCGCCCGCTCTCGTCGAGGAACAGCCAGCCGCAGTCCGGACTGGGGCAGGCGCGAACGGTGAAGCGGCGGGCGTCGGCGAGCAGTTCGGCCGCGCTGCGGGCCACCGCGCACAGGGGCAGGCGCAGACCGGCGGAGGGGGACGGCCGCCAGCGTCCCAGGCCGTCCTCGCCCCGGGTGAAGACCGAGAGCCGCGCGGCGTCCTCCACCACTCCGGCCACCGCCTTGAAGGCCCGGCCGTCCTGCGGATCGGTCAGGCAGGCGTACAGGTCCGTACGGAACCGC
>KL569137.1:14123-14630 GCA_000715635.1 Streptomyces violaceus
TCCCGCAGCCGGGCGGCCGTCCACTCCTCGATCAGGTCCAGATGCCCGGCCCATACGGCGAGCGCGGCATAGCCCCGCAGCCAGTCCGACCCGGGCAGCGGGCCCTCGCCCCACCCGGCGTAGGTGTTGCAGAACTCCAGCGCGGGGTGTCCGCTCGTACTCCACGGCAGCCACTGGTCGCCGACCCGTACCGCGTAGACGGGCCCGGGGGCCCGGTCCAGCCGGGGGTCGCCGCGCAGCATGCGTTCGTGCAGGGTGCGCAGTTCACGGTGGGGCTCGATGCCGAGTTCGGTCGCCAGCAGGGCGCGCGTGCGGTCGTACAGCCGGAGCGCGTCGGCCTGGCGGCCGGCCCGGTACAGGGCGGTCATCCGGGCGGCGACCAGCCGTTCCCGCGTCGGGTGCTCGTCGAGCAGCGGTGTCAGATCCGCCGCGACCCGGTCGTGCAGCCCCATGGCGAGCTGCGCCTCCGCCCGCTGCTCCACGGCGGACAGCCTGTCTCTTATACAC
>KL569137.1:14853-19078 GCA_000715635.1 Streptomyces violaceus
TGTGTATAAGAGACAGCCCCAGGGCATCGTCGTAGAGGCGGATCCGCTCGGCCGGGCCCCCGAGAGCGGCCGCCTGCCCGACGAGAGCCGTGAACTCCTCTGCGTCGATCAGGTGTTGAGCTCGCTCTACGGCGTAACCGTCGTGCCGGGTCTCGACGGGCACCCCGTACGGCCTGAGCGCGGCGCGCAGCCGGCCGACGTAGGTGTGGACGGTGGCGCGGGCGGAGGCGGGCGGGTCGCCGTCCCACAGCAGGTCGATGAGGCGCTCGGTCGTGACGACACGGCCCGCGTGCAGCAGCAGGACCGCCAGCAGGCACCGCTCCTGGCGGCGGCTGCCCACCAGCACCTGCCGTCCCTCGTGACGGGCGGCGAACGGACCGAGCAGCTGGAACTCCATGGCTACCGGGCAGCCTAAGGGCTGATCCGCACGCGGACGCAGGCAAGGCCGCCGTGGACGCGGCCTACGGTTCGACGATGTGTCGCAGATAGGCGTGCGGGTCGGCGAGATAACGGCGCCAGTGGTCCACGACGCCGAGCTCCTGCCAGGCGACTCTCCGCAGGCCGTGCTCGCCGACCTCGACGATGTCCGCGTCCGGCAGGGCGGTCAGGAGCGGGGAGTGCGTGGCACAGATGACCTGGCCGCCCTCCTTGGCCAACCGGTCGATGTGCCCGATGAGTTCGAGGCAGGAGGAGAAGGAGAGCGCTGCCTCCGGCTCGTCGAGAACGTAGAGCCCGGCGTGCAGGAACTTTCCGCGGAACGCCGCGAGGAAGCCCTCGCCGTGGCTGACCGAGTCCGGCGAGAACCCCTCCCTGCCGAGCGCGTCCAGCGCGGTCTCGGCCCGGAGGAAGAAGCCCTTGCGGGCCGACCAGCTGGTGACCATACGGCGCCCGCGCGAGGCCGCGTCGAACCTGATCCGTTCGCCCAGCGCCGACTTTCCGCGCGGGGAGGCGTAGCGCCAGTCGTGGGAGCCGCCGTAGGAGTCGAGACCGAACCCCTCCGCCAGCGCCTCGACCAGCGTCGACTTTCCCGAGCCGTTCTCACCGACCAGAAAGGTCACCGGCGCGGTGAAGCGCAGCCCCTCGTCGAGCAGCTGCCGGACGCAGGGCACCGACCAGGGCCAGGTGTCCTCGTCGTACGAGGAGAGGTGGGCGTACGCGCGTTCGATAATCACTCGACCAGTGTCGCCCAGGACGCGGAAGGCGTCGCCGTGTCCACGCCGTGTCCACGCCGTGTCCACGCCGAGGATGGTGAGGCTTTGGTCAGAGGCCGGGGACAGACTGGCGCACGCCCTCGCGGCGAGCCTTCCTTCCACCCCTCTGACCAGGGAGAACCATGCGACGAACCGCCCTCACGACGCTCACACTTGCCGCCGCGCTCCTCGGGACGCAGCCCGCGACGGCCGCGGCGGAAGAAGGCTGGGAACCGGCACCTTCCACACCGTGGGACGTCGCCGCCGGCGTGCGCTGTGACTTCCCCGTCCACGGCGAGCCCATCGTCGACGAGGTGGTGCGGCGCGTCCTGAGCACCCACCCCGACGGTTCCGAGCGCCGGGTCGCCTACAAGGGCGACCTGGTCATCCGCGTCACCAACACCGAGACCGGCGCCGCCCACGACGCCGACGCGAGCGGCTCGGCCGTCGTCGAGTACCGGCGCGACGGCTCACAACTCTGGGCCGTGCACGGCCCGGTGTTCGTCGGCGTCGGGGAGGGCCAGGGCACCCTGCCGCGCGGCCTGTACATCGTCGACGGCGTCTACACGATGGACATCAGCGCCACCGGATACAAGGCCGTACACCTTGTCCGGGGGACTACGGACGACCTGTGCGCTCGCATCGACTGACACGGAAGACCGAGGACTGGGGCCTGCCTGGCGGATCTCGCCGGACAGGCCCCTGGTTCCGGAGAGGGCTCAGCGCTTGAGCGTGAAGGTGAAGTCGCCGGAGAGCTTGCCGCTCAGCCGGACCGCCGAGACGAGCTTCCCCTCCGTGATCAGTCTCTCGACCTCGGACCGGGAAAGACCGCAGCCTTCGGCGATCAGTCGCACCGGCCGGACGGGGATCCGCGCCGCGAAGCGGACCGATACGTCGATCACCTCGCGGTCCAGGTGATCCGATCCGCCGGTGTCGAGGCGCCAGGCGTTGTCCCAGTCGAGGGCGATGCGGTTACGGCGCCGCACGACCGGATCCTGGAGCAACTCGGCTGCCAGGCCCGGGTCGTTGTCGTGCAGCCGGTCCAGCAGCTCAGGTCGTACGGAGCGCACGTTCATCCGCTCCAGGACCGTGAGCTTCGCCGTTTCCCCGCAAGCGGTGCAGAGCACGAGGAGCCAGGCGTCGAGCAGCTTGTGGTGGGCGTTGACGCGGAACTTGCCGTTTGCCAGGAAGCGTTCGGACGCGCACGTGTGGCAACGGCGGAGGACGTGCGGCAGGCAGGTGGGCATGACCACCCAGTTTTCGAGCACAGCAGTACACCGGTTTCAGTGAGAAGTCCGCAGCAAAAAGCAGCGCGGCGCACATGCGCACATGCGCGACGCGCGACAGATCAGCGCTCGGGAGGTCTCACACGGTGTACAACGGCACGTCCTCGCTCCGACGACTTGGGTCGGCAGCACCGTAATGGCGCACAGCGGCGGTGCTCCACCGGATTTCGAGCATCGTCGGGGTAGGCCGAGATCCAACAAGAAACCGGCTTGACCCTCACGTTGCGTGAGGCCGGAGGGTGGGGTGCATGAGCGACTACTACGACGCGTTCGAGATGAGTCCCGTGCCCGCCCCCGGGCCGGATGCGACCCCGCCGGAGCCGTTCCGTGGCATCTATGGGATGCCCGCGTTCGTGACGATCCCCACGAGCGATCTGACGGAGTCGGTGGACTTCTGGACTCGTGGGCTCGGCTTCTTCGAGCTGTTCAGCATCCCCGGCAGAGTGGTGCATCTGCGCCGGTGGGCCTTCCAGGACGTACTCCTCGTCCCGGCTGAGAGCGTTCCGGAGCAGGCACCGGCGATGAGCGTCAGTTTCGCGTGCGTGCTCGGCCAGGTCGATTCCATCGTCGAGGCCTGCCGTGCGTTGCGCCCGGACTCGGTCGACGGCCCACGGGACACTCCCTGGACCACCCGCGATATCGCGGTGATCACCCCCGAGAACGCACGGATCGTCTTCACCGCGGCGAAGCCCTTCGATCCGGCCAGTCAGGAGGCGCGGAACCTTGAAGCCGTCGGGATCACTCCACCGGGCGTCGGTCGTGGCGACAATGAGGAGCATGCCTGATGCTTCTGACGCCGATGGCCTGACCGTCGGTCAGGTCTCGGCGCGTCTGGGCGTGACCGTCCGCGCGCTGCACCACTGGGACGAGATCGGTCTGGCGCGACCGTCGCTGCGCACGGCTGCCGGATACCGGCTCTACACCGCCGGTGATCTGGAACGCCTGCACCGCATCGTCGTCTACCGTGAGGTCGGTCTCGGCCTGGACCAGATCCAGGCCGTCCTGGACGACTCGACCGCGGACGTGCCCGGTGCCTTGCGCGCGCAGCGCACCCAGGTCGGTGAACGGATCGACCGTCTCCAGCAGCTCAGCGCCGGACTGGACCGGATGATCGACGCCCATGAGCGCGGCCTGCTGCTGACCATCGAGCAGCAGGCCTCGATCTTCGGCCCCCAGTGGGATCCGGACTCGCCCGCCCAGGCCCGTCAGCGCTACGGAGACACGACGCAATGGCGGCAGTACGCCGAACGCTCAGCCTCTCGCGGTCCCGAGGAATGGCAGGAGATCGCCGACGCCGTTGCCGGCTTCGACCGCGCCCTCGGGGAAGCGATGGACGCCGGAGTCACCCCTGGCAGCCCAGAAGCGAATCAACTCGTCGAGCGGCACCGTGAGGTATTCGCTGCGTACTTTCCCCTCACCAGGCAGATGCAGGTCTGCCTCGGGCGCATGTATGAGGCCGATCCGGGATTCGCCGCCCACTACGACGGCATCCGCGCCGGCCTTGCCACGTGGTTCCGCCGCATCGTCGACGCCAGCGCACGCGCCCATGGCATCGACCCCGACAGTGCGACCTGGCAGTAGAGCGGGGGCCGGAGGACCGCGGCCATCGGCTCGCTGAAGACGGCGATGCCGAGGCCGCGGTTCATGCCCCCCGGGCCGAGCCACAGACGACCCGGCCCTCCTCGATCACGCGGTGAGCCGGTAGCGATAAGGGGGGCGATCACAGCGGGGGCGATCACAGCCCGATGT
>KL569137.1:19281-27781 GCA_000715635.1 Streptomyces violaceus
CTCGTGGTCCGGGGGGTGACGCCCAGCAGCTTCTGGGCGGAGGCCTCCGGCGCGATCGAGCGGCCCGGCATCGTGCTCATCGCCTGGTAGACCCCCGCGACATCGGCGGCTGCGCCCTCCCCGATCAGGGGTGCGATCGAGAGACGCATCTCCTCGGGGGTGATCGGCTCGAAGATCACGTCCCGTCCGAGCGCGGCGCCGAACGCCTCGGCCAGGTCCGGCCCCGTGACAGCCGGGTACTGTCCGACGGCGACCACACCGGTGACGTCCGTGCGTTCGAACAGGGCAACGGCGACATCGGCGATGTCCAGGTGGGACGCCCAGGAGACGGGGAAGTCGGCCCGGATCGCGTAGGGCAGCACACCGCGTTCACGCACCGAGTCGATGACGTAGGGCATGAGCAGGTTCTCCAGGTACAGCTCGGGTGCGATCACCGCGTGGGAGACGCCGCTGTCGGCCAGGCCGGCAGCCAGAGTCGCGGCGGCTCCGCCGATGGCGGGATCGATCGGGAGGCCGCTGGTGGAGAACACCACGCGGGCCGGCCGGGTCTCCCGGACGGCGGTGAGGATGTTGTCCGCGAAGATCTGGCGATCCTCTTCCGAGGTCACCGGCAGGTGCACGAACACCCCTGCGGCACCGCGGTAGGCGTCGGTCAGATCAGTGGCGGAGGAGTAGGCGGCGGCCACCACGCGCGCGCCGTTCACGACGGCCTGCTCGTTGCGGGTGATAGCGGTCACGGGCTTTCCCGCGGCGGCGAGAGCGGAGACGACAGGGGCGCCCTGGGCGCCGGTGGCGCCGTGAATCACGTAGGTCATGGACGTCATTAGTGCATGCGATGCACCGGTTACATCAACTGCACTAATGGGCTACTCTCAAAAAATGTCCGACCCTTGCCTGCCGGAGTGCGGTGTTGCCCGGTTCCTCGCCCTGCTCAACGGGCCCTGGGCCACCTTGATCGTGCGTGAGCTCCTGCGCGGCCCGCACCGCTTCACCGAGCTGCGCGATGCCCTGCCCGGCATCAGCCCGCACACCCTGACCAGCAGGCTGCGCCAGTTCGAGACCCACGGCATCGTCATCCGCACTGCCTACGCGGAGATCCCCCCACGCGTCGAATACCAGCTCACGCCTCTGGGTGAGGGGTTGCGTGACGTCCTCAACGCCATGGGCACCTGGGCTGAGGCGGTCCCCGACCCCGAGCCCGACCCTGAGCTCGACACCATCGCCTGACCCGAATGCCGCGGGTGAGCCGGTACTTCGTCTCGTGGCCCTGGTAGGGGTTGGTGACCGAGCTGAGCAGCATCGTGCCGCGGCGCTTGTGCTCAGGCATCCTGGCCGGCTCCGTGCGGGCCAGATCGCGGCATTCTTCTTCACGTACAGGTAGTCGCCCCACTCCTTGACCGACCGGCCGAACTGCCGTCCCGCGTCACCCACCCCGCCCTGCCCGACCACCGGCATGCCCAATGAACGCCCGCCTGCAATGCCCGAGCAGCTCACGCACCGCAGGACCGTGCGTCCCCTTCCAGATCAGGGCCAGCAGAGCCGGTGCTGTCACGTCCTCGATGGTGCGGGCGACGACCCGGTCGCCATGGCTCGCGGCCATCGACTCGCTGAGGACGGCGACGCCGAGGCCGCGGGCCGCGAGGTCCGCGATGGCGTCCGCGGCGCTGGCCTGCAGGGCGATCGTGGGGTGGAGGCCCTGTGCGGCACAGGAGCGGTCGAAGAGCGTGCGCAGGCCGGTGCCCGGGGGCATGCAGATGATCGGATGGGCGACCAGGTCGCGCAGAACGACCCGCCGCTGTTCCGCCAGAGGGTGCCCGGCCGCCACCGCCACGACGAGCCGCTCGCTGATGAGCGTCAGCGCCTCGAGCCCCTCGGGGGCGGCCGTCGCGGTTCCGACGAGGGCCAGGTCGACGGTGCCGGTGCGCACCGCCTCGACGAGCCGGTCGGAGTTGTCCTCCAGCAGGGAGATCTCGACCCCTGGATGCGCGCGGTGAAACGCGGAGAGCGCGTCGAACAGCGGCGTGAGGGTGCAGCCGATGACCATCCCGACCACGAGCTGCCCTCGGATCAGGTCGGTCACCTCGTCGACCGCCTGGCCCACCGCCCCGGCCGCCGCGAGCGTCGCGCGGGCGTGGTCGAGCGCCGCCCTGCCGGCCGCGGTGAGGGTGGCGGTGCGCGCCGAACGGTCGAACAGCTCGGCACCGAGTTCACGCTCCAACTGGCGGATCTGAGCGCTGACGCCGGACTGGCTGATGTGCACCCGCTCCGCCGCCCGCGTGAAGTTCCGCTCCTCGGCGACCGCGACGAAGTATTCGAGCTGCCTCAGTTCCATGACTGGGGATTCTAGTGAGCAGTAGATCCATCTGTTGGACTTCTGATCTCACGGTGAGCACGCTGGAAGAGGCACCGACCTTCGACGACGATAAGGAGACCCGCCATGCCGGAGTACGAGAAGGCCCTGCGCCCCGAGGACCTCACCCGCTTGTTCGTCGAGCGGTCCAACGCCGGTGACGCGGCCGGGGTCGCCGCGCTCTACGAAGAGGACGCGGTGCTGGCCTATCCGCCCGGTGCGCGGACGGTGGGACGGGACGCGATCCGCGCGTTGTGGGAGAAGGTGCTGGCCGACCGTCCCCGCTTCGAGCCGGAAACGCCCCTGCCGACGCTGGTCAGCGGCGACATCGCCCTGACGTCGACCCCGCCGAAGGACGGGGCCGGCGCCCGCGCCCAGGTGGTCCGGCGCCAGCCGGACGGCAGCTGGCTACGCGTCCTCGACCAGCCGGAGTTCACCCCGCCAGCCGGCTGAACGCGTCCTCGATCGACCCGAGTTGACCTCGCCCATCGGCTGAACGCCTCCTCGGCCGACCCGAGCCGACCTCGCCCATCGGCTGAACGTCGCCTCGGCCGACCCGGGCCGACCTCGCCCACCGGCTGATCCCCGGCCGGTCTCGCCGGCCCTACCGCCGCCGGGGCCCCGTACTCTCCCGCCGCACCAACCGCGTAGGCACCAACGTCGTCCCGTGCTCCGCCCCGTCCTGCCGCATCTTGTCCAGGACTCCCTCCACGCACAGCCGCCCCACCTGGGCGAAGTCCTGGTGGATGGTGGTGAGGGGTGGGAGGAAGGACGCGGACTCGGGGATGTCGTCGAAGCCGATGACGCTGATGTCGTCGGGGACCCGGCGGCCGCGTTCGTGCAGGGCGCGCAGCAGGCCCAGGGCCATCTGGTCGTTGGCCGCGAACACCGCCGTGCAGTCCGGCTCGTCGGCCAGTCGCAGCCCGGCCCGGTAGCCGGACTCGGCCGACCAGTCGCCGCGGACCAGGGGTGGGGTCATGCGGCCCGCGGCCCTCAGTGTGTCGCTCCAGGCGTTGGCGCGGCGCTGGGCGGCGAAGGAGCCCTCGGGGCCGGCCAGGTGCCACACCGTGTCGTGGCCGAGGTCCAGGAGATGCCGTACGGCGTCACGGGCGCCGCCCGCCTGGTCGGTGTCGACGACGGTGTAGCGGTCGCCGGCGTCCGAGTCGGCCACCACGACCTGCACGCCGGGCGGGAGCGAGACCGTCGCCGCGTCCAGGAGGTGGATCTCCATGATGACGATGACGGCGTCCACGGCGAGTTCGCCCAGGCGGGAGAAGGCACCGTTCACCTCGTCCTGGGTGGGGACGGCGACGGGCAGCAGCGTGACGGCGTAGCCGTGCTGGGCCGCGGAGGTGGCGATGGCCTCCAGGGTGCGGATGTTGCCCATGGTGGAGAGGGAGAAGGTGATCACGCCGAGGGTGCGGAACTCGCCGCGGCGCAGTGCCCGGGCCGCGCTGTTGGGCCGGTAGCCCAGCTCCCGCATCGCGTCCAGGACCTGCCGGCGGGTGTCCTCGGTGACGCCCGGGAAACCGTTGGAGACGCGGGAGACCGTCTGGGAGGAGACGCCGGCGAGCTGGGCGACGTCGGCCATGGACGCGCCCTGGCGGGGGCGGGCCGTGCGCCTTCTCGTACGGCTCGTGCCCATCGGTTCGCTCTCGCCTTCCACTGTGCCCACCTGCCCCTCGCTCCCCTCGCCGCCCACCGGCGCGAAAAATTAGGTCCGGAACGACTCCTTGACCCCTGAGATTCGGACAGTGTAGACATTCCGCCAGTGGATGTTTACGTAAACATTGCCCAGCAGAAATAGCGGAAATCGTACGAGAAGGCGCCACACCGCACCAGAGCCCTGGAGTACTCGAGATGGCACACCGCACCCGTAAGAGAAGGCTCCTCGGCGCCATCGGCGTCACCGCCCTGGCGACCGGGACCGTCCTGGCCACGACCACCCTGCCCGCCGCGCACGCCGAGACCACCGTTCAGGCGGCCGGGGTCACGGTCCGGCCCGACCCCTCCTACTCGGGGGAGAAGTTCGAGGGCTGGGGCACCAGTCTCGTCTGGTTCGCCAACGCCACCGGCGACTACCCGCCCGCGGTACGCGAGAAGCTCTACAAGCTCCTCTTCGGCGACGAGGGCCTCGCGCTGAACATCGCCCGCTACAACATCGGCGGCGGCAACGCCCCGGACGTCAAGGACTACCTGCGGGCCGGCGGGGCCGTCGAGGGCTGGTGGAAGGCGCCGGCGGGCACGACCCGCGAGGACGTCGACTGGTGGGACGCCGAGGACTCCGGCGACTGGAACAAGAACGCCGACAAGACGCAGCGCTGGTGGGTCGACCGCATCAAGAAGGACATCACCCACTGGGAGACCTTCAGCAACTCCCCGCCCTGGTTCATGACCGAGAGCGGCTACGTCTCCGGCAACTTCGACGCGGGCAAGGACCAGCTCAAGCCGGAGTCCGTGGAGGACTTCGCCAAGTACCTGGTGGGCGCGACCGAGCGGCTGGAGAAGGCGCACGGCATCAAGGTCGACACGCTCGACGCCTTCAACGAGCCGAACACCGACTACTGGGGCACCAAGCTCGGCCCGGACGGCGAGCCGACGGGCGGCCGCCAGGAGGGCGCTCACATAGGTCCCGAGCTTCAGCAGAAGGTGCTGCGGGCGCTGGGACCCGTGCTGGAGAAGTCCCGCAGCCACGCGAAGATCTCGGCGATGGACGAGACCAACCCCGGCACCTTCGCCACCAACTGGAACTCGTACCCCCAGGAGGTGCGTGACCTCGTCGACCAGATGAACGTGCACACCTACGGCACGGGCCAGCGCACCACCGTGCGCGACCTGGCCAAGGCCGCCGACAAGCCGCTGTGGATGAGCGAGGTCGAGGGCGACTGGGGCGACGGCCAGAGCTTCACGGACATGCGGCCCGGCCTGGGCCTCGCCCAGCGCATGGTCGACGACCTGCGTGAACTGGAGCCCAAGGCCTGGGTGTTCTGGCAGCCCGTCGAGGACTACGACAACATGAAGCCGGGCGGCGAGTCCGCGAAGGGCGGCAACTGGGGCGAGATCCAGCTCCCGTTCAGCTGCACCTCGAAGGACACGCTGAAGTCCTGCCCGATCTACACGAACACCAAGTTCGACACGGCCCGCAACTTCACGCACTACATCAAGCCCGGCGACCGGCTGATCAAGACGAACGACACGTCGAGCACGGCGGCGGTCTCCCGCAAGGGCGACGCGGCGACGGTCGTCCACGTCAACAGCACGGCCGAGGCCCGTGAGGTCACCCTCGACCTGTCCAAGTTCGGCCGGGTCTCCTCCCGCGCCACGGTCACCCCGGTGGTGACCAGCGCCGACGGCAAGCTCGACAAGCAGAAGGCCGTCCGCGTCAACGGCAAGCAGGCCACCCTCACGGTCCCCGCCCAGTCCGTGACGTCCTTCCTCGTCAAGGGAGTCTCCGGCACGGCCAAGGACGCGGCCGAACTGCGGAAGGGCCACACCTACCGTCTGACCGGCGCCCAGAGCGGCAAGGACCTCACCATCGCCGACAACGGCACGGGCCTGGTCATCCGGAGCGCGAACGCGTCCGACCCGAGCGGTCAGGAGTGGAAGCTGGAGCAGATCCGCGGGAGCGACAACCGCAAGCGGTACGTCTTCACCGAGACGTCCGCCGACAAGCGTCTGGCCATCCGCGACGGCAAGCTGGTCGCCGAGCCGGACGAGGGCCGCCGCGACAAGGCCACCGAGTGGATCATGTCGTCGACCGGTGACGGCACGTGGACCCTCGTCAACGCCGCCACGGGTCAACTCCCGGATGTCTCCGGCCAGTCCACGACCGACGGCGCGTCCGTCGGCGTGTGGCAGCCGAACTCCGGGGCCAACCAGCGGTGGAAGCTGACGGATGTGACGACCGACTAGCCCCGCCTCGCACATCCGCCCACGACGCCCCCGCCCGCCGCCACCGTCCTGGTGGCCGGGTCGGGGGCGTCGTGCTGCCTCACCCGGCCTCCCTCGGCGTCATCCGCCCTCCCCCGGCGTCACCAGTCCCGCCTCGTACGCCACGATCACCGCCTGCGCCCGGTCGCGGACCTCCAGCTTGGTGAAGAGGCGGTTGATGTGGGTCTTGACCGTGTGGTCGGTGATGGTGAGGCGGTCGGCGATGTCCGCGTTGGAGTGGCCCTGGGCGATCAGGAGGAGGACCTCGACCTCGCGGGCCGTGAGGCGGTCCAGGAGGGGCCCCGGGGCTGCGACCGGGCGGCGCGGGGCGAACTCGGCGATGAGGCGGCGGGTGATGCCGGGGGCCAGCATGGCGTCGCCGGAGGACACCACCCGTACGGCGTGCAGGAGTTCGGGGAAGGTGGCGTCCTTGAGGAGGAAGCCGCTGGCGCCCGCCGCGAGCGCGTCGAAGACGTACTGGTCGAGGTCGAAGGTGGTGAGCATCAGTGCCTTCGTGGCGCCCTCGGTCTCCTGGAGGATCGTGCGCGCGGCCTGGATGCCGTCCATCCTGGGCATCCTGATGTCCAGCAGCGCCACGTCGGGCCGGTGGGACAGTGCGAGGGCGACGGCCTGTTCGCCGTCCTCCGCCTCGCCGACGACGTCGATGTCGTCCTGGGTGGACAGCAGGTTCACGAAGCCGGTTCTCACCACCGCCTGGTCGTCGGCCACGATCGCGCGGATCGGTTCCCCCGCCGTCACTCGTACACACCCTCCGCGAAGCTCTTCGCGGCCGCCCGCACCGGGAGTCCCGCCTCGACCAGGAAGCCGCCCCGGGGACCGGCCGGCCCGCAGGTCAGATGTCCGCCGAGTAGCGTCGCACGCTCCCGCATGCCGCTCAACCCGTGCCCTCCCGAATCGAGTTGGCTCTTCCGAGGGCCCGGGCCGTCGTCGGCGACGCGGACCCGGAGCTCGTCCTCCTCGTAGGTGAGGAGTATGTCGACCGCGGCGCCCCTCGCGTGGCGGCGGGCGTTGGTCAGGGCCTCCTGGACGATGCGGTAGGCCGTGAGTTCGAGGGAGGGCGGGAGCACGGGGGGCCGGGTGCCCTCGGTGCGCAGGGCGACCGCTCCGCCGACCGACCGGTGGGCCTCCAGCAGGGCGTCCAGGGAGTCGAGCGTGGGCTGCGGCAGCACCGGTGCGGGGTCCTCGGCCCCGGCGTCGTCCGCGTGCAGCACGCTGAGGAGCCGGCGCAGTTCGGTGAGGGCCGAGCGGGCGGACGAGGCGATCCGCTGGAAGCCGTCGCGCGCGGGCGGGGACAGGTCGGGCGTGGTGTACGTGGCGCTCTCCGCCTGGACCGCGATCACCGACACCGAGTGCGCCACGATGTCGTGCAACTCCCGTGCTATGGCCGCTCGTTCCTGGGCGGCGGCATGTCTGCGCTCCATGGCGATCAGTTCCCGCTGGGCCGCGTCGCGCGCCTGCCGGGACTCCTCCCGGCTGCGGAAGGCGTCCGCGATGCCGACCGTGGCCACGACGCCCACGGCCAGGACGAACGACTCCGTGAAGTACGACAGCGAGCCGTCGGCGCCGAGGGCGGGTGACCGGCCGCCGAGGTCGTACACGCCCGTCGCCACATGGCCCGCGTTGACGAGGAGCGCACCCGTGATCGCGGCGGCGCCGAGCAGCGCCGGGTGCAGGACGCGGTGGCGCGCGAGGGTGTAGAGGCCCATGATCCCGGCCACCGCGACCGCCATCAGCAGCTCGGGCCGGAAGAGGAAGTTCAGCAGCGCCGCCGGTACCACCAGGAGTCCGAGCCGGGGTTCGCGCTGCCGCCAGAGCAGCGGGAGCACCGCGAAGGGCAGGGTCGCCAGCACCGTCGTCGAGGTGATGCGCGCGTGCAGCACCTCGGCGGCGGCCACGAGGATCAGCAGGACGCCGGTGACGTAGGGGTAGCGGGGGGAGCGCGGCCAGGCGGTGGGGCGCAGGGACGGCTTCTGACGCATCCCCACATTGTCGGCCGGGGCCCTCCGGCCGGCGTCACCGTACGGGTTGATCCGGGCGGCGGACGAGTACCACGGGTCGACGCCCAGGATCGGAATCCGGTGTGACGCTTCTCGACCGTCCCTTGCGAAGACTTGCCGGCAGTGGACCGACGCCGGCCGGCAGGGGACAGGGGGAGCGGGATGCGGGGTGCTTCGAGCTGTCTCTTATACACATCTCTGA
>KL569137.1:28008-28946 GCA_000715635.1 Streptomyces violaceus
CCCCGCCGGTGCGTCCGGCGGCCCTCCCCGTCTCCCTCCCGCGGCCCCGGCGCCGTACGGCCCGCCCCTGGGACACCCTCTGCTGGACCGGCTGCGCGGTGTTCGCACTGCTGCTCTGTCTGCGCACGACCCTCACCCCGCACCAGGTGTGGGGCGCCTGCGCCGCCGCCGGATACGGACTCGCCGCGCTCGTCGCCCACTTCTCCACGCGGCGCTGGGGCCGGGCGAGCGCGGCGGTGGCCGCCGTCGGGTCGGTGCTGGTGCCGCTGGTGTTCCTGGTCGCCGACGGGGTCCGGCAGATGGAGGTCACGGTCGTTGAGCGGTCCGGCACGCTGCTGCTGGACTCCGGCAGTCCCTATGTGCCGGGCCCGGCCGAACTGCGGGACTACAACCCGTACTTGCCCGGCATGGCGCTCTTCGGGCTGCCCCGGGCCGTCCTCGGCGACGTCCCGCTCGCGGACGCCCGGCTCTGGTTCGCGCTGGTGTCGCTCGGGGCGATGGGACTCGCGGTGCGGTTGTGCGGGGGGTACCGGTCGTCTTGGTGCGGCACCGTTGCGCTGTGGGCGGGCTCCCGGTCGTTCCGGCGCAGGACCACCCAGTTGTGCGGGGGTGCCCGGCCGCCCCGGCGCGGCACCCTCCCGCTGTGGGCGGGCTCCCGGTCGTTCCGGCGCGGCCCCGCCCTGCCGGCTGCGGGCGATCGACAGACCCGGCGCGGTGCCGTCTCGCTGGCCGCGGGCGACCGACCGACTGGGCGTGTCTCCGCCTTGCTGTCCGCGGGTGCCCGACCGTCCCGGCGCGGCGCCCTCCCGTTGTGGGCGGGCTCCCGGTCGTTCCGGCGCGACCCCGCCCTGCCGGCCGCGGGCGATCGACAGACCCGGCGCGGCCCCGCCCTGCCGGCCGCGGGCGACCGACCGCTGGGCGTGTCTCCGCCTTGCTGG
>KL569137.1:29169-29457 GCA_000715635.1 Streptomyces violaceus
GTCTCGCTGGCCGCGGGCGACCGGTCGGCTCGGGGTGGCCCCCTGCGGTCTCTCCTCTGGCTCGCCGCGACCCCCGCCGTCGCCCTCCCCCTCGCCGTCGGCGGGGTCGACCTCCCGGTCATCGGCCTGATGTGTCTCGCGCTCGCCCTCGCGGGCCGGGGCGGCCCCGTCGCCGCCGGGCTCGCGCTCGGCGCCGCCGCGGCGCTGAAGTGGACCGCCTGGCCGCTGCTGCCCGTCGGGCTCGCCCTGCTCCTGTCTCTTATACACATCTCTGAGCGGGCTGGCAAG
>KL569137.1:29591-30180 GCA_000715635.1 Streptomyces violaceus
GCTCGCCCTGCTCGCCGTGACCGCCGGCCGCCGGGCCGCCGTACGGGCCGGTGCCACGGCCGTCGCGCTCGCCGTACTGGCCGTGCTGCCGGTCGCGCTCGCCGACCCGGGGGCGTTCGCCGAGCACGTGCTGCTCTTCCCGCTCGGCGAGGGGGCCACCGGGTCCCCGGCGACCAGCCCGCTGCCGGGCCACCTCCTGGCGACGTACGTGCCGGGGGGCTTCGCCCTCGCGGTGGCGGCGCTGGCGCTGAGCGCGGTCGCGGTGGCGGTGTCCCTGGTGACGCGCCCGCCGCGCACCACCGTCGCCGCCGCCGACCGGCTCGCACTGGGCCTCGGGATCGCCATGTGCCTGATCCCCGCCACCCGCTTCGGATACGTCGTCTACCCGCTGGTGCTGCTCGGCTGGTTCCGGCTCGTTCCGGTCGGCCGCCGTCCGGCCCGGCCAGGAGGTGCCATGCCCACGCGACCCGCCCCGCCCCGGGAGACCGGGCGTCCCTCGCGCTGGACGTACTCCGCGCTGTGCGCGCTCAGCCGCCCAAGGGCTGCGTGCACGGCTTCGAGCCGCTGCCCGGGCCGTACCGCGTCCTCG
>KL569137.1:30379-30781 GCA_000715635.1 Streptomyces violaceus
CAGCCCGCTCAGAGATGGGTATAAGAGACAGGGTCGGCGACCGGCCCCGGGACGCGGCGGTGATGAGCCCGCCCTACCGCCGCGGACCGACCGTCCGCAGGCTGCTCGACGTTCCTGTGGCGGGACGGCGGTGGCGTCCCATCGACCGGGTCACCGGGTCACCGGGCGCACCGCACCCACCTGTTCACCGTGAAGCCGCTGGAGGACTGACCGGCCATGCCGCGCACGCTCGTCGTCACCAATGACTTCCCGCCCCGACAGGGCGGCATAGAGACCTTCGTCCACGCCATGACGGTCCGCTTCCCGCCCGACCGGGTCGCCGTCTACACCTCCAGCACGCCGGGCGACCGGGCCTACGACGCCCGGCTGCCGTTTCCCGTGGTGCGCGACCGCACCTCCATG
>KL569137.1:31060-31485 GCA_000715635.1 Streptomyces violaceus
ACTGCGCCGCCGTACGGACGTCGAGCGGCTGGTCGCAACGACGCACGGGCACGAGGTGTGGTGGGCGCGCACGCCCGGCGCCCGCGCGCTGCTGCGCCGCGTCGGTGCCGGGGTGGACAGCGTCACGTATCTCGGTTCGTTCACCCGGGCGCGGATCGCCGCCGCCGTCGGTCCGGAGGCCGCGGCGCGTATGCGGCGGCTGGCGCCGGGCGTCGACGCCGAGGTCTTCCAGGGCTCCGGGGCCGCGGCCGCCCGGGTGCGGGAACGGTACGGTCTGGGCGACCGGCCGGTCGTGCTCTGCGCGGCGCGGCTCGTCCCGCGCAAGGGGCAGGACACGCTCATACGCGCGTTACGCCTGGTGCGCCGCAGTGTGCCCGACGCGGCCCTGCTGCTGGTCGGGGACGGCCCGCACGCCCGCGCTCTGC
>KL569137.1:31703-31988 GCA_000715635.1 Streptomyces violaceus
CGCTCTGCACCGGCTCGCCGCCGCGCAGGGACCGGCCGGGGCGGTGGTCTTCGCGGGGGGTCACCCGCACGAGGACATGCCCGGGTTCTACGCCGCAGCGCAGGTGTTCGCGATGCCGTGCCGGACCCGCCGGGCGGGCATGGAGGTGGAAGGTCTCGGGATCGTGTTCCTGGAGGCGGCGGCGGCCGGACTGCCGGTCGTCGTCGGCGACTCGGGCGGGGCTCCGGACACGGTCCGCGACGGCGAGACCGGCTTCCTGGCCGACGGCCGTGACGTCCCGGCACT
>KL569137.1:32203-37506 GCA_000715635.1 Streptomyces violaceus
TGACGTCCCGGCACTCGCCGACCGGCTCGCGCTGCTGCTGGGCGATCCGGAACTGGCCGGGGACATGGGCCGCAAGGGCCGGGAACGGGTGCGGGAGCAATGGGGGTGGGACGGGGCCCACGAGCAGCTGATGTCCCTGCTGGGGGTGGGCTGAGGGCGTGGCGCCCGGGCCCCCGAGACGGCCCCGAAACCATCCTGGTCAGCGCTTCTCGACGGCGTCGACCATCCGCAACGCGCGCCTGACGGTCTCCGCCAGGGACGGCCCCGCCGCCGCGTCGGACCGCAGCGCCCAGTCCTCCACCGCGATGCGCATCGCGGTGTTCAGCACGCCCGCTTCCACCCGGACCGCGAGATCGCCGACGGGCCGGCCCGTACGGTCGGCGATCATCGCGGCGAACGTCGCCTCCGCGTCGTAGTGCGCCTCCAGCCACACCGCGCGCAGCCCCGGCTCGTCACGGCACAGCAGCAGCAGGTCGCCCAGGGTCCGCAGACGGGGAGCGGCGTCGTCGTCGTACCGGACGCCCAGGATCGCCTCGGCGAGTGAGCCGTGCTCGCCCCGGTCCTCCCGCAGATGCTCCGTCAGCAGCTCGAGACCCGTGGTGAGCAGGGGACGTACGCACTCCTCCTTGGAGCGGAAGTACCGCCACAGCGTGCGCGTCGACACCCCCGACGCGGAGGCGATGTCGTCCGCGGTCACCGCCGCCACGCCCTTGGCGGCGAAGAGCCGGACCGCCTCCTCGGCGATCTCCATACGCGTCTCGGCGCGCCGCCGCTCCGTCAGCGGTGGCCGCCCCGTGGCCCCACCTGCTCGTCCGGCCATGCGCCCTCCTCGACTTGCCGTGCTCACTCTATTTTACGTCGCTTCACGTCTGACTGGCGTGAAAGGACCTGTTGGCACGTCGCGTCTTTATGTCGCACTGAGACAGAAACCAGTACTGTGCCGTCACGTCACGAGCAGAGGAGCCTCATGGGAGCCACGGGTCTGTCAGGCAAGAGCGTCATCGTCACCGGAGCCGCCTCCGGCATCGGCCGCGCCACCGCCCTGCGGTTCGCCGAGGAGGGAGCGAAGGTCGTGGTCGCCGACCTGAACGCGGAGGGCGCCAAGAACGTCGTCCAAGGCATCGAGTCCGCGGGCGGCACGGCCGTCGCCGTCACGGGCGATCTGAGCGAGGGCGCCGTGGTCGACGCGGTCGTTGCCGCCGCGACCGGCACCTTCGGCGGCATCGACGTCCTGGTCAACAACGCGGGCGTCATGGACAGCATGTCCGCCACGGCGGACGTCACCGACGCCGAGTGGGAGCGGGTGCTGCGGATCAATCTCACCGCGCCGTTCCTGCTGACCCGGGCCGCACTGCCGCACATGATCGCCGCGGGCGGCGGAGCCATCGTCAACACCGCGTCCGAGGCGTCGCTGCGCGGCAGCGCGGCGGGGACGGCGTACACCGTCTCCAAGCACGGTGTCCTCGGCCTCACCCGTTCCCTCGCGGTGATGTACCGGGACCAGGGCATCCGCGCCAACGCCATAGCCCCCGGCGGCACGGCCACCGACATCACGGCCGATGTCCACATCGACCGGGAGGCCCACGGACCGTCCGTCGTCGGCAGGCACTTCGTCAACATGGGCCGCCTCTGCGCACCGGAGGAGCAGGCCGCCGCCATCGTCTATCTCGCCTCCGACGCGGCGAGCGGTGTCAACGGCGTCATCCTGCCGGTGGACAACGCCTGGGCCGCGGTCTGACCCCACCCGCCCCCTCACCTACGGCACCCCGCGAGAGGAAGAGGACACCCATGTCCACCCCCCACACCCCCGTGTCAGCCCTGGGTTTCGACCCGGATGCCTTGCGCGAGCGGTACCGGGCCGAGCGCGACCGGCGGATCCGTCCGGACGGCAACCGCCAGTACCGCCGTACCGCGGGCGAGTTCGGCCACTTCGACGAGGACCCGCACGCCGAGCCCGGGTCCACCCGTGAGCCGCTGCACGACCACGTCGAGGTGGCGGTCGTCGGCGGCGGATTCGGCGGTCTGCTCGCCGCCGCCCGGCTGCGCCAGGCGGGCCTGCGGGACATCCGGATCATCGAGAAGGGCGCCGACGTCGGCGGCACCTGGTACTGGAACCGGTACCCGGGGATCCACTGCGACATCGAGTCGTACGTCTACCTGCCCCTGCTGGAGGAGCTCGGCTACGTCCCGAAGTGGAAGTACGCCCCGGGCGAGGAGATCAGGGAGCACGCCGCGGCGATCGCACGGCACTTCGACCTCTACCGCGACGCCTGCCTCCGGACGCAGGTGACCGAACTGCGCTGGGACGAGGCCGAGTCCGTGTGGAGCATCGGCACCGACCGCGGCGACCGTATGACCGCCCGGCATGTCGTGGTGGCGACCGGCCTGCTCAGTCAGCCCAAGCTGCCCGGGATCGAAGGCATCGAGACCTTCAAGGGGCGCATGTTCCACACCAGCCGCTGGGACTACGACTACACCGGCGGCGACGCGAACGGCGGCCTGACGGGGCTCGCCGACAAGCGCGTGGCCCTCATCGGCACGGGCGCCACGGCCATCCAGGTCGTCCCGCATCTCGGCCGGGACGCCCGGCACCTGTACGTGTTCCAGCGCACGCCGTCCTCCGTGGACGTGCGCGGACAGCGCCCCACGGACCCCGAGTGGGCGGGCTCGCTGAAGCCCGGCTGGGCACGGGAGCGCAGGGACAACTTCCTCGCGGTCGTCACGGGCGGCCGCACCGAGGAGGACCTGGTCGCCGACGGCTGGACCAGCAGCGCCCGCCTCCAGCAGAAGCTCATCCCGACCAACAACTACGACGCCCTCACGCCCGAGGAGCGCGAACGCCTGGAGGAGATCGCCGACTTCCAGAAGATGAACGAGCTGCGGGCCCGGGTGGAGGAGATCGTCGAGGACCCGGCCACGGCCGAGAAGCTCAAGCCCTGGTACCGCTACATGTGCAAGCGGCCCACCTTCAGCGACCTGTACCTGGAGACCTTCAACCGGCCGAACGTCACCCTCGTGGACACGGCCGACCACGGGGGCGTCGAGCGCATCACCGAGCACGCCGTCGTGGTGGGCGGGGTGGAGTACGAGGTCGACTGCGTCGTCTTCGGCACCGGCTTCGAGGTCGGCGTCTCCGGACTGCTGTCCGGGCAGCTCCCCGCGTACGGCAGGGACGGCACCGCCCTGCTGGAGTCCTGGCGGAACACCGGCCCGAGGACCCTGCACGGCTTCTACAGCCGGGGTTTCCCCAACCTGTTCATGCTCGGCTCGGTGCAGAGCGCCAGCTCCGTGAACTACGTCCACGTCCTGGACGAACAGGCCACCCATGTCGCCGAGGTGATCGCCGAGGCGCATCGGCGCCAGGCCCCGTGCGTGGAGCCGACGGCCGAGGCGGAGGACGCCTGGGTGGACACGATCCGTCAGAAGTCGGCGGACCTGTACACGTTCCAGTCCGAGTGCACCCCCGGCTACTACAACGGCGAGGGCATGCCCAGGCCCCGCAGCGAGTCCTACGGCGACGGCCCGGTCGCGTTCTACGAGCTGATCAGACGCTGGCGCGCGGAGGGCGGCATGGCCGAGGTGCTGGGCTCATGACGGGGGGTGCGAGCAGGTACGGCACGGGTGAGGTGCGCAGCACCCACTGGCAGGCCGAAAGCCTCAACTCGCCCAATCCGCTGTGGGGTTCGAACGGCGTGGCGTTCGGTCCCGACGGGCGGCTGTACGTCGCCCAGTTCCTCGCCGGGAAGATCAGCGCCGTGGACCCGGCCACCGGGGACGTCGAGGTCGTCGTCCCGATGGACAGCCCCGTCGAGTCGCCCGACGACCTGGCCTTCGGGGCGGACGGCTCGATGTACATCGCCGACCTGGTCCCCGGCCGGGTGTGGCGCCGCGGGCCCGACGGCGAGTACACCCTGGTCTCCGAGGAGGTGCAGGTGCCCAACGGCATCACCTGCGTCGGTGACCGGCTCTTCGTCAACGAGATGAAGATGAACGGCCGGCTGCTGGAGCTCTTCCCCGAGGGCGGCGATCCGGTCGTCCTCACCGACGGGCTGGCCTTCGGCAACGCGATGCAGCTGGGCCCGGACGGCTGTCTCTACTACCCGCACATGATCAGCAGGCAGGTCTGGCGCATACCGCCCGACGGCGGGGTGCCCGAGGTGGTCGCCGAGGACGTGCACGACCCGGTCGCGGTCCGCTTCGACCTGGGCGGCGTCCTCAACGTCCTGTCGCGCGGCCCCGAGGGCATCGTCACCCGCGTCGACCTGCACGGCACGGGCTCGCGCTCACTGATCACCAGCGGGGTCACGGGCCTGGACAACGCCGCGTTCGACGCGGAGAACCGCATGTTCGTCTCCAGCTTCGCCAGCGGCGGCATCACGGAACTGCGTCCCGACGGCCGCACCCGCGCGATCGTGCCCCGCGGCCTGGACGGCCCCTACGGTGTGACGATCGACCTCGGCGGCACGGTGTACGCGGCCGACCACTACCGGGTGGCCCGGCCGGAACAACCCGACGAGAGCGGATCGGGCGACGTGACCACGGAGATCCTCCAGCCCTTCTTCCACGGCATCACGGCCGACGGCGATCTCCTGCACACCACCTCCCAGTTCGGCACCGTCCAGACCTACGACCCCGCCGCCGGGACGACCCGGCTCAGGGCGAACGGCCTGAACCAGCCCCTGGGCATCGCGACCCGGGCCGACGGCGCCCTGGTCGTCGCCGAGACGGGCGCCGGCCGCGTCGTCGCCATCGACGGGACCGACACGGTGAGCGTCCTCGCCGAGGGCCTCGACCACCCCGTGGACGTGGCCTTCGACGCCGAGCAGCGCTGCTACGTCAGCGACGACCGGCGCGGGGCGATCCTGCGCCTCGACGACGGCGAGGCGGTGCCGGTCGCGGAGGGCCTCGGCGCCCCCCAGGGCCTCGCCGCGCACGGCGACGAACTCTTCACCGTGGACACCGAACACCGCCGGCTGTGGTCGGTCTCCCTGACGACGGGCGGCGCCCGTGTCGAGGCCGAATCGCTGGCGGTCGGCATCCCGCCGGGCACCGCCCGCCGCCCGGCTCCCTCGCTCTTCACTCACCACATCCCCGGCCTGGCCCACCGGTTCGCGGGCCTCACCGCAGCCCCGGACGGCTCCCTGCTCCTGTCGTCGAACGGAGAGGGCACGGTGGTCCGGCTGTCTCCGGCGCGGAGCAACACGTAGGGCCTGTCGTTCGGATCACGCCGCAGACGCGACTGATCCGAACGACAGGCCCTAGAGATGAGATGTCCGCCCCGGAGAGCGGTTCAGCGGCGGCGG
>KL569137.1:37712-39420 GCA_000715635.1 Streptomyces violaceus
GGGCGCGCGGGGCGGTACCCGGGCGCGCGGGGCGGTTCTCGGCGGGCGGCGGGGTGAGGACGACGGGCACGCCCGAGGGCGCCTGGGCGCCGGTGATGCGGTTCAGCTCGGCCTCGCCCGAGCGGACCCGGGTGATCCGCGGGGAGATGCCCGCGTCGGCCATCAGACGGGCTGTCTCGCGCCGCTGGTGCGGCAGGACCAGCGTGACGACGGTGCCCGACTCGCCGGCCCGGGCGGTACGGCCGCCCCGGTGCAGATAGTCCTTGTGGTCGCCGGGCGGGTCCACGTTGACGACGAGGTCGAGGTTGTCGACGTGGATGCCGCGGGCGGCGACGTTGGTGGCCACCAGGACCGTGACCTCGCCGTCCTTGAACCGGGCCAGGGTCCGGGTGCGCTGGGACTGGGACTTCCCGCCGTGCAGGGCCGAGGCGCGCACCCCGACGGCCAGCAGCTTCTTGGCCAGCCGGTCGGCGGCGTGCTTGGTGTCCAGGAACATGATCACGCGTCCGTCGCGGGCGGCGATCTCCGTCGTGGTGGCGTGCTTGTCGTCGTCCTCCACGTGCAGCAGGTGATGCTCCATCGTGGTGACCGTGTTCGCCGACGGATCGACCGAGTGGACGACGGGGTCGTGGAGGTAGCCGCGGACCAGGCGGTCGACGTTGCGGTCCAGCGTGGCCGAGAACAGCAGCCGCTGGCCATCGGGGCGCACCTGGTCGAGCAGGGCCGTCACCTGGGGCATGAAGCCCATGTCGGTCATCTGGTCGGCCTCGTCCAGGACGGTGACCGAGACCCGGTCCAGCCGGCAGTCGCCGCGGTCTATGAGGTCCTTGAGCCGGCCGGGCGTCGCGACGACGACCTCGGCACCGGCGCGCAGCGCGCTCGCCTGGCGGCCGATCGACATCCCGCCGACCACCGTGGCGAGCCGCAGGCGCAGCGCGCGGGCGTAGGGGGTGAGCGCGTCGGTGACCTGCTGGGCCAGTTCCCTGGTGGGCACGAGGACGAGGGCCACCGGCTGCTTGGGCTCGGCCCGCTGCCCGTCGATACGGGCCAGCACGGCCAGGCCGAAGGCGAGGGTCTTGCCCGACCCCGTGCGCCCGCGGCCCAGGACGTCCCGGCCGGCCAGCGAGTTCGGCAGCGTCGCCGCCTGGATCGGGAACGGCTCGGTGACGCCCTCGCCCTTCAGCGCGGTCAGCAGCTTCTCGGGCAGGTCGAGGTCGGCGAACGCCTCGACGGCGGGCAGTGCCGGGGTGAGGGTGGCGGGCGGCGCGAATTCGCCGCCGGGGGCGGTACGGCGCCGGGGGGTGCCGCGTCCCGCGCCGGCCGTACGGGAGGAGTTGTTCCGGCCCCCCGTCCTGCGGGAGTGGGACGAGCCGTTGTTCTTGCGAGCGGTGCGATCCAAGGGGATCCTTCCTCGATGCGGCACGTATCGGGGAATTCCCGGGGTCAGACAGCCTCTGGGGGGCCGCACCAGGATTCGCAAGAATGAGCCGGGTAGGGAGTGAAACGTGCGGAGGCCCGCACCACATGGGTGCGGGCCCCGATCACGTCGAACGCGTCAGCGTCAGGCGGGAACGATGTTCTCGGCCTGCGGGCCCTTCTGGCCCTGCGTGACGTCGAAGGTGACCTTCTGGCCTTCCTGAAGCTCGCGGAAGCCGGAGGTGGCGATGTTCGAGTAGTGGGCGAAGACGTCCGGGCCGCCACCCTCCTG
>KL569137.1:39619-40618 GCA_000715635.1 Streptomyces violaceus
CCGAAGCCCTTTTCCGCGTTGAACCACTTCACGGTGCCAGTTGCCATGTGTATCTCCCTTGGGGGGCAGTACCCGAGATCCGCACTTTGCGGATTCGGGGTCGCTGTGATGATCACCCTCCGGAGAGATCCGAAAATCCTCGGAAACAAAAAGAGTGCTCGTCGACAAAGGTCGATAGAGCACTCGAAGTCTCTGGGAACCAAAACTGCAACACCAGCCAAGGTAGCACAGGTCGAGTCGTGGGGCCCGGGTTTGTCGTACCCGAGGTGGACCCGCGGCCCGGTCGTACTGCGTTCTCAGTAGGCCGGATTGTCGGCAGCCGCACGACGACGCGGGGGCCTTGCCACGGACACGCTGGGCGGACGATCGACACCGGATGTGGAGACCTGCTGCCGTGGCAACTTTCCTGTATCGAGTGGGCCGTCTGGCCTTCCGGCGACGCTGGTACGTCGCCCTGGTCTGGGCGGCCGTCCTGGCCGCCGTGGGGCTCGGCGCCCTCAAGGCGCCGGGGGCGGTCGACGAGGAGTTCTCGATGCCCGGCATCGAGTCCCAGAAGGCGTTCGACCTCATGGAACAGCGCTTTCCCGGCGCCACGGCGGACGGGGCGACCGCCCGGGTCGTCTTCATCGCGCCGGGCGGCGAGAAGGTGACCGCCGCCGAGAACAAGGAGGCCATCGAGAAGGCCGTGACCGGCCTGGGCGACGGCACGCAGGTCGCGAGCGCCGTCGACCCGTTCCAGGCGAAGACGATCAGCAAGGACGGCTCGACCGCCTTCGCGACCGTCACCTACAAGGTCAAGTCCACCGACCTCACCGACGGTAGCCGGACCCATCTGGAGCACACCCTCGAGGGAGCCCGGGACGCCGGGC
Source organism: Streptomyces violaceus (assembly GCA_000715635.1). GTDB lineage: Bacteria > Actinomycetota > Actinomycetes > Streptomycetales > Streptomycetaceae > Streptomyces > Streptomyces violaceus. The sequence continues at coordinate 40,489 of KL569137.1, forward strand.
TGACCGTCGAGGCGGGCGGCACCGCGCTGGCCGCCGAGGGCGGGCCGGGCGGTACGGCCGAGGTGATCGGCGTCACGATCGCCGCCGTCGTGCTCCTCGTCACCTTCCTGTCTCTTATACACATCTCTGA
>KL569137.1:40779-44047 GCA_000715635.1 Streptomyces violaceus
AGAGATGTGTATAAGAGACAGGTGTCGGCGTCAGCATGGCCACCATCCTCGCCCTGTCCAGTGCCCTCGGCCTGTCCACCACCACCGGCACCCTGGCGATGATGCTGGGCCTCGCCGTCGGCATCGACTACGCCCTGTTCGTGGTGTCCCGCTACCGGGAGGAGCGCGCCAAGGGCCGTATGCCGCAGGAGGCGGTCGGCATGGCCGTCGGCACGGCCGGGTCCGCGGTGGTCTTCGCCGGGCTGACCGTCGTCATCGCGCTGGCCGGGCTCGCCGTGGTCGGTATCCCGATGCTCACCAAGATGGGCCTGGCCGCGGCGGGCGCGGTCGTCGTCGCCGTGCTGATCGCGCTGACGCTCGTCCCGGCGTTCCTCGGCTTCTGGCCGAACGCGGTGCTGCCGCGCCGGGCCCGCAGGAGAGGCCGGATCGAGGAGAGCACCGAGACCAACGGCGGAGCCCGCTGGGCCCGGTTCGTCCTGCGCCGCCCCATACCCGTCCTGCTGCTCGGCGTCGTCGGCCTCGGCGCCCTCGCGCTGCCCGCGGCCGACCTCCAGCTGGGCATGCCCGGGGACGAGGCCAAGCCCACCTCCACCACCGAGCGCCGGGCCTACGACGCGCTCGCCGAGGGCTTCGGGCCGGGCTTCAACGGGCCGCTGACCATCGTCGTGGACGGCGAGGGCGCCGCCGACCCCAAGGGGGCCGCGGACTCGATCGCCAAGGAGATCGGCGCCACGAAGGGCGTCGTGTCCGTCTCCCCGGCACGCTTCAACGACGCCGGCGACACCGCCGTCTTCTCCGTCGTGCCGTCCACCGCGCCGACCGACGAGAAGACCAAGACCCTGGTGATGACCATCCGGGACGAGCGGCCCGGCATCGAGTCCGGCACCGGCGCGAGCTACGAGGTGACCGGCAGCACCGCGATGAACATCGACATCGCGGAGAAGGTGCAGGCCGCGCTGGTCCCGTATCTGATCGTGGTCGTCGGCCTGGCGATCGTGCTGCTGCTGGTGGTCTTCCGGTCGCTGCTCGTTCCGCTCAAGGCGGCCCTCGGCTTCCTGCTGTCGGTGCTGGCCTCGCTCGGCGCGGTCGTCGTGGTCTTCCAGCAGGGCCACGGCGCGGAGCTGCTCGGTGTGGAGCAGACCGGCCCGATCATGAGTCTGATGCCGATCTTCCTGGTGGGCATCGTCTTCGGCCTCGCGATGGACTACGAGGTGTTCCTCGTCTCACGGATGCGGGAGGCCCACGTCCACGGCGAGTCGCTCGCGCAGGCGGTCACGTCCGGCTTCCGGCACAGCGCCCGCGTGGTCGTGGCGGCGGCCCTGATCATGATCGCGGTCTTCGCCGGGTTCGTCGGCGAGAGCGACTCCATGATCAAAATGATCGGCTTCGGGCTCGCCTCCGCCGTCCTCTTCGACGCCTTCGTCGTACGGATGGCGATCGTGCCGGCCGTGCTCGCCCTGCTCGGCGGCAAGGCGTGGTGGCTGCCGAAGTGGCTGGACCGGATGCTGCCCCGCGTGGACGTGGAGGGAGAGGCGCTCAGCCGCCGGCCCGGGACGGAACCGGCCCCGGACGCCGCACCCGAGCCGGAACCGGCGCGCACCTGACGCACCCCCTCACCAGGGCCGCCCGTGGCGAAGGACACGGGCGGCCCCCCGGGCGTTCCCGCCCGCAGTCGACCACGATGGTCCCAGCCCACCGACCGGAGAGCCCGATGAGTATCAGTCTGGAGCGGCGGTACGCGGAACGTCTCGAGGAATTCTCGGCACGCCACGCGTTCCTCGTCGATCTGGCGATGGTCCTGGCACTGATGGGCTGCGCGGCCCTCGGCAGTTCGATCACCCTGCCCAGCGCCACCCCGCCGGACCAGGACAAGACCGCCACCGTCCTCATGGGGGTGGCCTGTCTCGCCCTGCTCAAGCACCGCACACACCCGCGCACCGCCGTCGTCGTGTCCGGGCTCAGCACGGTGGCCGCGGTCGCGCTGGGCTACCTGGTCACCCCCCTGCTGCTGGCACCGGTCATGGCGGCGCTCTACTGGCTGGCCGCGCTCTCCGACCGCAGGTCCACCCGCGTCTACGGCCTCACCACCCTGGTGGCGCTGACGCTCGCGGCCGTGTTCTCCGACTCCATGAACCACATCTCGCTGCTGCTCAGGACGATCGGCCCGATCTTCTGGCTGATGCTGCCGCTCGCCGCCGGCAAGACGACCCAGCTGCGGCGCGCCTACCTCCAGTCGGTGCAGGCCCGTGCCGAGCACGCCGAGCGCACCAGGGAGGAGGAGGCCCGCCTGCGCGTCACCGAGGAACGGATGCGCATCGCCCGGGAGCTCCACGACGTCGTCGCCCACCACATGGCCCTGGCCAACGCCCAGGCCAGCACGGCCGCGCACCTCGCCCTCACCAACCCCGAGCAGACCCAGAGGATCCTCACCGACCTGACCGGCACCACGTCCTCCGCGCTGCGGGAGCTGAAGGCCGCGCTCGGCCTGCTGCGCGACAGCGACGACACCCCCGGCTCCGCGGCGCTGGAACCGTCCCCGGGCCTGGGCCGGCTGCCCGAGCTGGTCGCGGCGTGCGGGTCGGCGGGCCTTCAGGTCACCGTCACCACGGAAGGGGAGCCGCAGCCGCTCTCCCCGGGGGTGGACCTGACGGCCTACCGGATCGTGCAGGAGGCCCTCACCAACGTCACCAAGCACGCCGCCACCGAGGCCGCTCACGTCCGCCTCGCCTACACCGGCTCCCGCCTGCTCATCACGGTCGTCGACGACGGCCCCGGCAAGCCGGAGCCCGCCAAGGGCCGCGGCTTCGGCGTCATGGGCATGCGCGAACGCGCCCACTCCATCGGCGGCGAACTGTGCGCGGGCCCTCGTCCCCAGGGCGGTTTCGAGGTCACCACCGCGCTGCCGCTGCAACCCTCCCCGGACCTCGCGGAAGGAATCACGCCATGAGCATCAGGGTGCTGCTCGCCGACGACCAGGCCCTGCTGCGGGCCACGTTCCGGATCCTCATCGACTCCTGCGCGGACATGGAGGTGGTCGCCGAGGCCTCCGACGGCGCGGAGGCGGTGGAGCTGACCCGCGTCCACCGCCCCGACATCGTCCTGATGGACATCCGCATGCCCGGCACCGACGGCCTCACCGCCACCGCGACCCTCTGCGCCGACCCGGAGCTGTCCGCGACCCGCGTCCTCATCCTGACCACCTTCGAGACCGAGGACTACGTCGCCCAGGCCCTGCGCGCGGGCGCCAGCGGCTTCCTCGGCAAGGACG
>KL569137.1:44258-45591 GCA_000715635.1 Streptomyces violaceus
GCCGCCGACACCCTGCTGACCGGCCTGCGCACGGTGGCCTCCGGCGAGTCGCTCCTCTCACCCGCCGCGACCCGCTCCCTCATCACCCGCTTCCTCCTGGCCCCCGCGCCCGGCACCCACCTGGCTCCGCCGGAGCGCCTCGCCGACCTCACGGTCCGCGAACGCGAGGTGATGGCCCTGGCCGCCGACGGCGCGTCCAACACCGAGATCGCCGAGGGCCTCACGCTCAGCCCGCTGACCGTACGCACCCACATCCACCGGGCCATGACGAAATTGGGCGCCCGCGACCGTGCGCAACTGGTCGTCATCGCCTATCAGACGGGGCTGGTACGGGCGACGCCACCGGCGTGAGCTCCCGCCGGGCCGCGGCTACGGCATGCCGTAGGCCGCCACCATGATGTTCTGGGCCACCGCGTTCATGTCCGGGCCCTTGGCGTCGGTGGCGTTGACGCTGTAGACGAGGGTGCGCGAGCCGTTGCGGGTGGCGGCGATGGCCGCGTTGTACCCCCAGCGCCCGCCCGTCTTGCCCCACACCTCGCGGCCGCCCAGCACCTTCATCGAGAGGCCGACGGAGTACGCGGCGGGCTCGCCGGTCTTGAAGTCGGCCACCTTCGGCAGGGTGAACATCTCCTCCAGCAGCGGCCCGCGCACGATCCGGCCCTTGAACAGGGCCTGGGTGAACCGCTCCAGGTCGGCCGTGGTCGAGATGATGTCCCCGGCCGCCCAGGCGTCCGTGGCCCCCCACACGGACACGTCACGGAGCCCGACCGTGCCGTCGTCGAGCCGCATCGTCTGGTAGCCGTGGTTGTGCGGCCCGACGATCCGCGGGTTCGCCCCCGGGTAGTAGGTGTCGCGCAGCTCCAGCGGCTCGAGCACCCGCTCGGCGACCTGATCCTCGTACGAGTCACCGGTGACGCGCTCGATGAGCAGACCGGCGATCGTGTAGCCCATGTTGTGGTAGTGCTGCCGCTCGCCCGGCGCGAACTCCGGCGGCTTCGACGTCGCCGAGCGGACCATGGCGCGCGGGTCGTGCACCTGGAAGCGGATCTCGTACGACTCCTCGACCGTGGTGGCGGGGAAGTCGGCGAGCGGGATGCCGTGCGTGTGGTTCAGGAGCTGCCGGACGGTGACGTTCTTGTACGCCGCCGGGATCAGGTCCGGGAGGTAGGAGCGGGCGGTGCGGTCGAGGTCCAGCAGGCCCTCTTCGGCCAGTTGCAGGGCGACCGCCGCTGTGAAGACCTTGGTCACGGAACCGGCGCGGAAACGGGCGGCCGGGTCGGCGGGCCGGTTGCTCCGCAGATCGTGCACACCTGAGCCTGTCTCTTATACACAT
>KL569137.1:45764-49297 GCA_000715635.1 Streptomyces violaceus
ATCGTGCACACCTGAGCTGCCCCGCCACACACCCTCCTTGCCGCCGACCCGCACGAGGGCGGCTGTCGCGTCGGCGGTGGGGAGGCCCGCGATGGCGGCTTCGAGGGCGGGGTTCGGGGACTGCGCGGACACCGCGGAGGACACGGTGGCCGGGGCGGCCGGGGCGGAGGCTGCGGCCGGGAGGGCCGATGGCCCCGCCACGACTCCCACGACGAGCACGGCGGCGGTCAGTAAACGGATCCGGGTCATGGTCAACTCCGTTGGTGTGAGCCGGTGTTGTGAACGGCTCCATCCTCCGGACCAGTCGTTTCTCGCGGATCGCCCCGGTGGGCGGTTCCGGCGGGTCAGTTCCTCGCCGACGCGGGGGAGGGACCGGCCGGGCCGGCTCCCCCGGGCGGGGGATCACCGGCCGCGATCAGCCCCGTCTCGTACGCGCAGATCACGGCCTGGATCCGGTCCCGCAGTCCCAGCTTCGCCAGCACGTTGCCGACATGCGTCTTGACCGTGTGGTCGCTGACCACCAGCTCCGCGGCGATCTCGGCGTTCGACAGGCCCCGCGCGAGCAGCAGCAGCGTCTCCCGCTCCCGTCCGGTCAGCGCGTCGAGGCGGGGATCGGGCCGACGGGGCCGGGCGGCGGCGGGCCGCGTGTACTGCTCGACCAGACGCCGGGCCACGGACGGCGCGAGCAGCGAGTCGCCCCGGGCGACGACCCGTACGGCGTGCACGAGATCGTCCCGTCGCACGTCCTTGAGCAGGAAGCCGCTCGCGCCCGCGTGCAGCGCCTCGTAGACGTACTCGTCGGAGTCGAAGGTCGTGAGCATCACGGTCCGGCAGTCGCCCAGGGCACTGATCGCGCGGCAGGCCTCGATCCCGTCCATGCGCGGCATCCTGATGTCGAGCAGCACCACATCGGGCGCGTGCCGCCGCACCGCCTCGACCGCCTCGGCCCCGTCACCCGCCTCCGCGACGACCTCGATGTCCGGCTGCGCGTCCAGGATCATCGCGAAGCCGCTGCGCACCAGCTCCTGGTCATCGGCCACCACGACACGGATCGTCACCGCGCCACCTCCGCGGCGGCTGGTACGGGTATCCGTACGCGCACCTCGAACCCCCGGCCGTCCGGGCCCGCCCCCACCACGGCGGTGCCACCGTGCACCGCGGCCCGCTCGCGGACACCGATGAGCCCGTGCCCGCCGCCGGACCCCGGCTGCGGCCCACGCCCGTCATCCGTCACTCGCACATCCAACTCGCTGTCTCCATAGGTGAGTCGCACGGTCACGGTACGGGCGTCCGCGTGCCGCAGGGTGTTGGTCAGGGCTTCCTGGACGACCCGGAAGACGGTCGCGCCGATCACGTCCGGCACCGGCCGGACGGCCCCCGCCGTCCCGTACACCACACCGAGACCACCACTGCGCACCCGTTCCAGGAGGCCGGGCAGCTCGGCGAGCCCCGGCTGCGGCGCGCGCGGAGCGGTGTCACGGCCGTCGCGCTCCTCCGCGCCCTCCCGCAGCACGCCCAGCATCCGGCGCAGCTGCGTCATGGCGTCCCGCCCGGTCGCGGAGATCGCGTCGAAGGCGGCCTCCGCCCGCTCGGGCGCGGCACGCACCGCCACCGGCCCGGCCTCCGCCTGCACGATCATCAGGCTCACCGCGTGGGAGAGGATGTCGTGCATCTCCCGTGCGATCCGGGCCCGTTCGCGCGCGGCGGCCTGCTCGGCCTCGACGCGGTTCGCCCGCTGACGGGCGTCGGTGAGCCGCCCGAGGACATAGGCGGCCGCGAACACGAAGACGGAGAAGGTCAGTTCACGAGCGGACCGGGTATTGAGCCACACCCCCACCGGCACGGCGACCAGCAGCACGCCCCCGGTGACGAGCCGTTTCCGCACGGGCGACAGCGCGGCGATCGTGTACACGACCACAAGCCCGGTGTACGGCAGCGGCTGCCCGGGCCCGTCAACGGCCAGCCCGTACAGCGCGTTGGTGGCCAGCACCGCGAACAGCACGGCGACGGGAGCGCGCCGCCGCCAGACCAGGGGCAGCACGGTGAGTGTGCTCAGCCCGTACGCGCCCCAGGTCGCGGGCGGCGCCCCGGCCGCACGCGGCACGACGAACGGCATGGTCATCGCGCACTGCACGAACAGCGCGATGCCGACATCGACGACGAGCGGATTGGCCCCCGCCAACGCCCACCCGCGCTCCCACCACTGCCGTATGTTTCCGCGTATGCCCCCCACGCCTCCACACGGTAGCGGCCCGACGCGTCCATGAAGGAGCGGCTGTGAGCGGCACGGGTCAGTGCATCGGGTGCGCCAGTTCGCGGACTTCGAGGTACAGCTCCCGCTCGGCTTCGAGCCGGACGTTGAAGCCGTGGGTACCGCTGGGCGGAGAGGTGGCGAAGAACGATCCGTCGGCCACCTCCTGGGAAGCCAGCCGGTGGTCCGGGTCGTCGCTCCGCCCGCCGATGTCGAACGGGTCGGCCGTGGTGAAGTGCTCTCTGAAGAACTCGTCCATCGTGGCCGTGTCGTCCGGTAGCGGCTGACCCATGGGGTTCGTCGCCGTACCGGGAACGGCATGGACCTCGAGGATCTGGTCGTAGCTCGGCCAGCCGCTGATCGCGTGCGCGAGGTACAGCCGGCCGCCGTGTCCGAAGCACAGGTATTCCAGCTTGCCGTCGTCGGTCGCACGCGCGTCCACATCGAGCTGGGTGAACTGCACGCAGCGTTCGATGCGCACCTCTATGTTCCGTGCGAGCGGTGGCGTTCCCTTCGCCCTGCGCTCGAAGTGGCCGCAGTAGATGCTTCCCGTGATGGAGGTCCGCCTCGGGCCGCTCCCGGCCGGATCGAGCTCGGCCATGGGGAAGTGGACGGGGTCGAACGTGTCGTACGGCTCCTCGGGGAACGCGTGGCTGTGCGATCGAAGCGCCTCACGCACGTCCTCGTCCAGACCCACTTCGAGCAGCACCTGGTAGTTGTGCGGGGTGTCGAACATCGGCAGATGCGAAAAGTAGGTCACCTCGTGACCGAACACCAGCATTCCGTGACCGCCGGTCGTGTCGGGGCTGGGGGGATCGTGATGATCGCCGTTCCCATGATGGTCACTCATGGTTACTCCCTGGCGGGGTGGGGTGAGCGAGGAGGGGTGTACGACTCCCCGCCTTCTCACCTTCCAGTATCCGGCGGCGCGGGCCCGGCCGCTCGCCACGACCTAGCTCTTCCCGCCCTCGGGCGCCCCCTCTGTGCCGTACAGACTGGCCGACGCCTCCACATGAGCCAGGCGGCGCAGTGCGCTGAACACCGCCTCGCCCAGGACGGTGCCGATGACCACGCCCTCCACCATGTCCTCGACCGCGACCCGCCGGTCCACGTACGCGAGGTCGGCCTGGGCGACCTGCTCGGCGGCTTCGGCGTAGGTGTCGAGGAGTTCGGCGAAGGTTCCGTGGCCCAGCCGGGTCAGGGCGGCCAGGGCTCTGGAGAGGTCGGCGGCGGCGGGGTTCGACTCGTGGGTGCGCCAGCCGCGCCGGGCGACGAGGTCGGC
>KL569137.1:49480-50723 GCA_000715635.1 Streptomyces violaceus
GTCGATTCGTCGTCGTCGTGGTCGGCGGCCGTGCCGCCCATGCGGTCCGCTGCCGCGCCGAGCACCTTGTGCAGCGGGCGTTCCGGGTCGTCGACGGCCGCCAGTACGTCCGCGATCTCCGCCACCTTCATGCCGCCGACGTCGAGCAGGGCCCGGATCAGCCGGAGCCGGCGTTCGTGTGCCTCGTCGTAGCTCGCTTGGTTACGGCTGGTCAGCTCGCCCGCGGGGAGCAGTCCTTCACGGACGTAGTACTTGATCGTCGGCACCGGCACCCCGGTCTTCCGGCTCAACTCTCCGATGCGCAATGCCGGTTCACTCCCTGATTTTCGGTTCGCCCGTCGCGCCGGCCCTTGCCGACCTGGCGCCAATGATAGATAGTTCAGCTATCTGATAGCGGATAGTGTCGCTATCCATTCATAGGGGAGGGGTGGGCAAGGTGTTGTCCTTACGCACGTCCTGGCATCGGCCGCTGGTGGTGTTCTCGGCCGCGATGGCGGTCCTGGCGGTGGTGTCCGCGGTGGGGGTCCTCGTCGACGACCGCGTCCTCGTGGGGGCGCCGATCTGGGCCAAGCCGTTCAAGTTCGCGGTCTCGTTCGTGGCGTACTGCCTCTCCCTCGCCTGGATGCTGTCGCTGCTCCCCGGCGGCCGGCGCGTGGGCTGGTGGGCGGGGACCGTCGTCGCGCTGGCGAGCCTCGTCGAGATGGTGATCATCACCGGGCAGGTCGTCCGCGGAAAGCGCAGCCACTTCAACCACGCGACACCGTTCGACGAGGCCCTGTTCAACGCGATGGCCGTCACGGTCGTCATCCTGTGGGCCGGCACGCTGGTCGTGGCCGTGCTGCTGCTCCGGGCCCGCATCGCCGACCGGGCATCCGCCTGGGCCGTCCGCTGCGGAATCCTCCTGGCGCTGGCCGGGGCCGCCGTCGGCTTCCTGATGACCCAGCCGGCGCCCGGGCAGCAGCGCGGCGTCTCCAAGGTGGTCGGCGCGCACAGCGTGGGCGTGCCGGACGGGGGCCCCTCGATGCCGCTGACGGGCTGGTCCACCACCGGCGGCGATCTGCGGATCCCGCACTTCTTCGGCATGCACGCGCTCCAACTCCTGCCGCTGCTGGTCATGGTGCTGAGCCTCCTGGCCCCGCGTTTCGCCCGGCTGGCCGACGACCGGGTGCGGCTGCGCCTCGTCCTGGTCGCCTCGGGGGCGTACGCCGCCGCCTTCGCGCTGCTCCTGTGGCAGGCGCTGCGC
>KL569137.1:50923-53749 GCA_000715635.1 Streptomyces violaceus
GGCAGGCGCTGCGCGGCCAGCCGCTGACCGGCCCGGACGGAGCGACGCTCGGGGCGGCCGGCCTGATCCTGCTGGCCGTCGTGCTCGGGACGTACGGCTCCCTACGGACGCCCCTTGCGCCCAGGGCCACTGACGCCGAAGCCGCTCCCGCCCAGAAGGACCTCGTGCCATGACCGGCTTCCTCTTCGAACTGTCCTTCCTGCTGGCCGCACCCGTCTGGCTGCTCATGATCTTCGCGCCGCGATGGGGACCGACCGCCCGCATCGCCGGGTCACCGCTGACCGTGGTGCCGGTCCTGATCGTCTATCTCGCGCTCGCGGTCCCGGTGTTCCCCGAGCTGTGGAGCGCGGTCAGCAGTCCGGACCTCGACACCTTCCGCGAGCTGACGGCTCTCCCGGACGGGGCGGGGGCCGTCTGGGCGCAGGTCATCGCCTGGGATCTGCTGATCGGGCAGTGGATGTACCGGGAGGGCAGGCGGCTGGAGATCTCCGCCCTGTTGATGGGGCCGTTGCTGGTGCTCACGGTGCTGCTGTCGCCGTTCGGGTTTCTGGCTTTTCTGGGGGTGCGGGCGGTGAGGGAGCGGCGGGCCGGGCCAGGGCCCGTCAGCGGCGGGCCGGTTCCGGGTCAGGCGCGGAGATAAGCCAGCACCGCCAGGACCCGGCGGTGGTCGTCGGGGGCCGACGGTGGGAGGTCGAGCTTCTGGAGGATGCTTGCGATGTGCTTGGCGACGGCGGCGTCCGTGACGACCAGGCGGCGGGCTATCGCCGCGTTGGAGCGACCCTCGGCCATGAGGGCGAGGACCTCGCGTTCGCGGGGCGTGAGCCGGTCCAGTGGGTCGCGGCGGCGGGCGAGGAGCTGGCGTACGACTTCAGGGTCGACGACCGTCGCCCCGGCGGCCACGCGGGTGACGGCGTCGGCGAACTCCTCGACGTCGCCGATGCGTTCCTTGAGGAGGTAGCCCGTTCCGACGCCGGCGCGGCGGTCGTCCAGGAGCTCGTCGGCGAAGGTCTGCTCCACGTACTGGCTGAGGACGAGGACCGCGAGGCCGGGCTGTTCGGCCTGGATCAGGCGGGCCGTGCGCAGTCCTTCGTCCGTCTGGCCGGGCGGCATCCGGACATCGGTGATCACCAGGTCCGGCCGGTGTTCCCGGGCGGCGGCGAGCAGCGCGGGGCCGTCGCCCACGGAGGCGAGGACCCGGTGGCCGAAGCGCTCGAGCAGATGGACGAGGCCTTCGCGCAGGAGGACGGCATCCTCCGCGATGACTATGCGGAGGGACTGCCGCACGGGATCTCCGCCCTGAGGAGTGTGGGCCCGCCGGGCGGGCTGGACAGGAGCATTCTGCCGTCGGCCGCGGCGATGCGGTCGGCGAGGCCGACGAGGCCCGTACCGCGGGCGGGGTCGGCGGCACCGGAGCCGTTGTCCTCGATGTCGAGGCGGAGTACACCGCCGTGGCAGCGGGCGGTGACACGGCAGCGGTCGGCGCCGCTGTGCCGGGCGATGTTGGTGAGGGCCTCGGCGGTCACGTAGTACGCCGTCTGCTCGACGGTGGCCGGCAGGCGGCCGGGGAGGTCGAGGTCGAGGTCCGTGGGGACCGGGCAGCGTCCGGCGATGTCCCGTGCGGCGGCGGGCAGTCCGCGTTCCGTCAGGATCTGCGGATGGATGCCCCGGATCAGTTCACGCAGCTCGGTGAGCGCCTCCTTGGCGAGGGCGTGGGCCTCGCCGACCTCCTTCGCCGCCGCGCTGCCGGGCGGCAGATCGAGGCCGGCGAGGCCCAGTTTCATGGTGAGGGCGACGAGACGCTGCTGGGCACCGTCGTGCAGATCGCGTTCGATGCGGCGGCGTTCGGTCTCGAAGGCGTCGACGAGGCGGGCCCGGGACCGTACGACCTCGCGCAGTTCGCGGTCCTTCGGGAAGAGCACGGCACGGGCCACGGCGGCGCGGACACCGGCCCACGCGGCGACGGGGTACGCGGCCACGGGCAGCAGCAGCGCGCCCGCGACGGGGCCGGCCACGGTCTGCCAGGGCGTGGCGGTGGGCTGGAAGGGCGCGAGGAGGAGGAAGCCCGGGATGCCGAGCGAGACCAGGACGACGCCGAGGTCCAGCCAGCCGACCGCCAGGACCGACACGACGCCGTAGCCGACGGCCCGTGGGCCGCCCGGGCACTCCGGCCGTTCGCCGCGGTCCACGAGGGAGAGACGGCGCCGCTCCAGGGGACCGGCGAGGGCGGCGGCGAAGACCAGCAGGGCACTTGCGCAGAGCACCCTGGCGATCGTGCCGAGGGGCGCGCTGAACAGTCCGCCGACACCGATGTACACGCCGGTCGCGAACATCCCGCCGGACAGCAGGTACCCCAGTGCGCGCCACGGCCAGGCGGTGCGCAAAAACCCCAACGGGCTGCGGGTGAGGGCCTCCAGGACGGATCGGGGGGTGGTCACGCGGTCGACCGTAGCGGCGCGGGGCGGCCAGGGCAGTAGTGCCAGGTGGAGTATCGGCTCTCGCCCGGGCGGCAATGTGCCGGGCGGTGCGGCTGTCGTTGCCTTGAAGGCATGACCACGACCAACACGACCACGAGGCACGGCACTTCGACCGTGCCGCCCGTCCGGCTCCGGTCGCTGACCAAGCGCTACGGCACCGGCGAGCGCGCCGTCACCGCGCTCGACGACGTGACCCTCGACTTCGCGGCCGGGACGATGACGGCCGTCATGGGCCCCTCCGGTTCCGGCAAGTCCACCTTGCTGCACTGCGCGGCGGGCATCGACCGGCCGAGCGCCGGGGAGGTGCTGATCACCGGCTGCCTGCTGGTCGCCACGGCGGCCACCGTCCTCC
>KL569137.1:53932-55194 GCA_000715635.1 Streptomyces violaceus
GGCGGCCACCGTCCTCCCGGCCCGGGCCGCCCTGCGGCGGATGCGGCGCGCGTGACGGCCCGGGTTCCGGCCGTGGGGTCAGCGGCCGACGGCCGGACGGAAGGCGTCGCGCACGCCCGACTTGGATGTGGAGACGAACTGGTCGCCCGGACCGAGGTCGTACGTGCCGTAGGACGTGTAGCGCAGGACGCTCGGGCAGCTGCCGCCGCCGATCTGGACCGAGCGGGGGTCGAGGCGCTTTCCGGTGCGGAGTTCGTAGATCTTCAGGGGGATCTTGACCTTGTAGAACGTCACTTGGTGGGGGAGGTACGCGGACTTCTTGTTCTCGTAGGGGCAGGTCTGAACGGCGGCCCCGTTCTCCGCCTCGTCCGCGCAGACCACGAGGGCGGCCTTGGCGGGGTCGCCGGTGCGCCAGGAGCCGGGGATCCGGTCGGTGTACTCGGTGTCGCCGAGGAACAGCGCGCGGCCGGAGCCCTTGCGGTACGCCGGGGCTCCGCTGTACTTCGCGGGCTTGGAACAGTAGCCGGAGCTCGCGTCGTAGGAGTCCTCCACCAGGCCGCGCACGTGGTCCAGTTCGATGGCGAGCGTCGCCTCGCGCACGCCGTCGCGGGCCTCGCCCGTGCGGGCGTCGTCAGGGTAGGTGTCCAGGAGTTGCTGGTAGTGCGTCCGTGCCTGCCGCCAGGCGTCCTCGGTCATCAGGTGGTCGCCGCAGCCCACCAGGGCGGCCGGTTCCGTGCGTGCCGCCGTGCCGGCGGAGCGGTCCAGGACGTCGCGGCTGGGGCCGCGGTCGCGGAGCCAGGCGGTGAGGGCGGCGGTGTCGCAGGAGTCGTCGGTGGGCAGGGCGTCGAGGAAGTTGTCCAGGGCCGTCCTGACGGTCCGCTCGTTGCCGGGCTCGTTCAGGACGCCGGCGAGCGTGCCGAAGCCTCGCCCGAGGTCCTCGGTGCTGCCCCTGCGCGCGGCGCGAGCCAGGGTGGCCGCCGCCCCCTCCAGCCGGTGGCACGCCTCCACCACCGCGTCGCCGGGCTCCACCACCGGCGCGCCCGCCAGGCGGTGGCCCCAGCCCACCTCGCCCTGCGCTGCCACGGCCGTCGCGCAGTCGCCGCCCTCGCGGGCCGCGGTCACGCGGTTCTCGATGCCGTACGCGTCGATACGGAGCAGGGAGGCGGTCAGGACGACCGCGAGCGTGAGGGTGAGGGTGCCCGCGCGTTGTCCGCGCCGTACGACTCGCTCAGGGTGGCGGCGGGCCAGGAACCAGCCGTGGG
>KL569137.1:55354-56676 GCA_000715635.1 Streptomyces violaceus
GCCGTGGGCGATGCCGGCCGTCCACCACAGGAGCAGCAGGATCTCGTACCAGGTGTCGGCGGTGGAGGCGATGAGGTCGAGGAGCACGGCCGTGCCGAGCACGGCGATCGCCGCCAACCGCCACTTGCGCAGCAGCAGATAGCCGATGCCGAGCAGCGTGGCGTTGCCGAGGGCCACCGCCGACGGGTCGGACGGGGCCGGGGGCCGCGGCGGCTCGGGCGGCAGAGGCGGGCCGGGTGCGTACGCCGGGTACGTCATGCGGGGATCACCCCCGAGGCCGGGCCGCGTGCGGAGAAGTAGTCGTGACCCGACGGGCCGCTCACCATCCACAGGGCCGCCACGTCCAGGCCCGCGATCACGAACGCGGGGAGACTCGGCACCCCGCCCACCAGCGAACCGAGGAAGGCGACGATCATCGACAGGGCCACGAACGACAGGCACACGATGAGCACCACCCGTACCCAGTAGCGCCGCTTGCGCGCCAGTACGACGCAGGCGACCTGGAGTGCTGCCACCCCCCAGAGGAACAGCGCCACGAACCAGGCCATCGCCATCGGCATGAGGAGGTCCTGCCCGTGCTCCAGCTTGCTCCGGTTCTCGTCGATGAGCGCCCAGCCGCCGAACACGTAGCCCAGCGCATGCCCGCAGACCATCACCAGAGCCAGGATGACGGCCCCGGGCATGCGCACCTTCGGAGAGTCCTGCATCGCGATCACCTCACGCCTTCGTCGTCCGGCAGGTCGTAGACCCGCGCCCAGTCCACTTCGTAGACGGCGCTCTGCAGGCCGTCCCCGTGGAAGTTGTCGAGCTGGATGGTCTGGTGCATCGACGGGGCGCACTGGATGCAGTCGCGGTCCTCGTTCGCGCCGCCGGAGAAGCGGAACCACTCCTCGCCGTCGAGGAAGCCGCGCAGGTGGTCCGGGGTCCACTCGACGGCGACGTTGTGCCACCGCGACAGGTCCACGCCGCACTGGCGCGCGTGCTCCTGCTGGACGGGCACGTCCTCGGGGTGCGGGTAGTGCAGGAACCCCTCCGCGCAGTCCTCGCCGGGGGCGCCGTTCTCCAGGAAGTCGTACTCGCCGTCCTCGGGGTGCTCGTCGGAGTCCGGCCACAGGATCAGCAGCGGGTGGTACGTCCGGCCGTTGTCGGGTGCCGTGGCCCGGGAACGTACGCGGGCCTCCCACCGGCCGTACTTCTGCCCGTACCGCGAGGCGAGCCAGCCGGTGTCGCCGCCGGTCTCGCCGGTCATACGCAGGATGCCGCCGACGACCCGGGTGTTGGCGTCGCAGCGGCGGCCGTTGCCGCCGTGGCCGGGCCAGCAG
>KL569137.1:56830-57624 GCA_000715635.1 Streptomyces violaceus
GGCCAGCAGGCGCCGGGGCCGCCGCCCGCCAGGCGCCACTTGGCGCGGTCGGGCAGGGCCGGGGCGGCCTCGGAGCCGTAGCCGAACTCGTCCGACCACGCGGGGAGCGGGTCTCCCCAGCCGTACCGCTCCGCCGCGGTTCGCGCAGGGGCGGGTGCCGTGAGTGTCAGCGCGAGGACCGCCGCCCCGAGCCCCACGGCGAGATGCCGATGTCGTCCGTACATGACTCTCCTTCTCGTGGATGCGCGGCGGGCCCGAGCCCTCCCCTCGCCGGGCTCGGACCGCGCCGTGGCCCACCAGAAGTCGACCGCCGTACGGGGTTGTTCAGCAGGCCCTCTCCCGGCGCCGAACAACCCGGGGGCGCACGCCGCGCCGAGTGGCCTGGAGGAAGCGTGAGAAAAGAGTGAACGCCGGTGCCCCGCCCGCCGATTCGGCCGAAGGTCGAGGGAGGGCGTCGAGGGGGAGGGGGCGGGCACGTGCCGGGACAAGCAGGACCGGGCCGCGCCGAGGGCGAGCTGGATCCGGCGGCCGGACCGGTACCGCGGTTCGCCGCCGGGCTGCGCGCGCTGCGGGAGTCCGCGGGCAGGCCGACGTACCGGGAGATGGCCCGGCTGGCGCGGTACGGAGTGACCACCCTGTCGCAGGCGGCGGCGGGCAAGCAGCTGCCCACCCGGGCGGTGACGCTCGCCTATGTGAAGGCCTGCGGCGGCGACCTCGCCGAGTGGGAGCGGCGCTGGCGCGAGGCGTCGGACGAGCCTGTCTCTTATACACATCTCTGAGCGGGCTGGCAAGGC
>KL569137.1:57795-59313 GCA_000715635.1 Streptomyces violaceus
GAGCTGGCGGCCGAGGCCGCCGCCGACGAGACCGCCCGGCCGCCCTACCGGGGCCTGACCCGGTTCGAACCGGGCGACGCCGAGCTGTTCTTCGGCCGCGACGAGCTCGTGGAGCGGCTCACCGAGCTGAACCGCAAGCACCGCTTCACCGCCGTCTTCGGCCCCTCCGGCAGCGGCAAGTCCTCACTGCTGCGCGCCGGCCTCATCCCCCGGCTGCGGGCGGTTTCCGAGGACGAGGCGCCGCCCGCGGCCGTACGGATCCTCACCCCCGGCGCCGACCCGCTGCACACGCACACCGACCGGCTGGAGCCCGTCCCCGGCACGGACGCCGACACCTGGCTGATCGTCGACCAGTTCGAGGAGCTGTACACCCTCGGCGCCGACCCGGCCGGCCGGGACGCCTTCATCGACCGCCTCGTCGCTGCCACCGACGCCGACAGCCGGCTGCGGGTCGTCATCGCGGTGCGGGCCGACTTCCTCGGCCGCTGCGCCGAACACCCCGGCCTCACCGCGGCGTTGCAGGACGCCACCCTGTTCGCCGGGCCGATGAGCCGTACGGAACTGCGCGAGGCCATCGTCCGTCCGGCGGCCGCGGCCGGCCTGATCGTGGAACGCGCCCTGACCGACCGCCTCCTGGACGAGGTCGAGGACGCCCCGGGCGGGCTGCCGCTGATGTCGCACGCCCTGCTGGAGACCTGGCGCCACCGCAGCGGCCGCGCCCTGACCGAGACCGCGTACGAGGCGGCCGGCGGACTGCGCGGCGCCGTCGTACGGACGGCCGAGGAGGTGTACGGCGAACTCACCGCGACTCAGGCCGAGGTGGCACGCCGCGTCCTGCTCCGGCTGGTCGCTCCCGGCGACGGGACACCCGACACACGTCGTCCCACCGACCGCGCGGAACTCGACTTCGGCAGTCCGGCCGACACCCGAGTGGTCCTGGAGCGCCTGGCCCGGGCCCGTCTCGTCACCTTCGACGACGGCACCGTCGACCTCGCCCACGAGGCCCTGATCACCGCCTGGCCCCGCCTGCGCGCCTGGATCGCCGCCGAACGCGACCGGCTGCGCGTCCACCGCGCGCTCTCCGAGGCCGCCCGCACCTGGCAGAGACTCGGACAGGAGAACGCCGCGCTCTACGCCGGCTCCCGGCTGAGCGCCGCCCGCGACGCCTTCCCGCACGACACCACCACTGACGAACTCACGCCGCTGGAACGGCGGTTCCTCACCACGTCACTGGGCCGCCGGCACCGCGCCGCACTGCTCCGCCGCACGGTCGTGGCCGTACTCGCCGCGCTCGCCCTGCTGGCCACCGGCACCGCCGTCGTCGCCCTCCAGGCCCGTGCCACCGCGCAGGCCGAACGGGACGACGCCGTCTTCGGCCGGCTCACCGCCGAGGCCGACCGGGTCCGCGAGACCCACGCCGGGCTGGCGGCCCGGCTCGATGTCGCCGCGTACCGCATGCGTTCCACCCCGGACCTCAGGACCCGGCTGGCCTCGGACGCGGGCCGGGTACTGCCCACC
>KL569138.1:0-3578 GCA_000715635.1 Streptomyces violaceus
GCTCAGGCCCGCGCCGAGAGCCGCGGCTCCGGTCAGCGCGGTGCGCAGGAGGCTGCGACGGAGGGGGCCCGCTGTGGCGGGCCGGGCGTCGGCGACGGGGTGCTGTTCATGGCCGGCGCCTCTGTGGGCAGTGGCATCTGAGTTCACGACCAGAACGTATGCCCGAGTTCGGGCCCGGCCGCGATCCTTGCCGATTCATGGTGAGAGTTGGGTAAGTGATGTTCTTACCTTGAACGGCTCTTGACGATCCCTCAGGGAAAAAGCCCTCAGAGAAAAGCAGGACGTCCGGGACGGCCGTTGCGGGCCGGCCCGGACGTCCTGTCAGGCGGGGGTGATCAGACCAGGTCGAACCGGTCCAGGTTCATGACCTTGACCCACGCGGCGACGAAGTCGTTCACGAACTTCTCCTTCGCGTCGTCGCTCGCGTAGACCTCGGCGAGCGCCCGCAGCTCGGAGTTCGAGCCGAAGACCAGGTCGGCACGGCTGCCGGCCCACTTGACCTCGCCGGTGGCGGCGTCGCGGCCCTCGAACGTGGTCTGGTCCTCCGAGGTCGACTTCCACGTCGTGCCCAGGTCGAGCAGGTTGACGAAGAAGTCGTTGGTCAGCGAGCCGGGCGTCTTGGTGAAGGCACCGAGCGGGGACTGCTGGTAGTTGGCGCCCAGCACACGCAGGCCACCGACCAGGGCGGTCATCTCCGGGGCGCTCAGGGTGAGCAGGTTCGCCTTGTCGAGCAGCAGGAACTCGGCCGGCAGGCGGTTGCCCTTGCCGTGGTAGTTGCGGAACCCGTCGGCGGTCGGCTCGAGCGCCTCGAACGACTCGGCGTCGGTGTGCTCCTCCGTCGCGTCCACACGGCCCGCGGCGAAGGGAACCTGCACCTGGAAGCCGGCTTCCTTGGCGCCCTTCTCGACGGCGGCGGAGCCACCGAGGACGATCAGGTCGGCCAGGGAGACCTTCTTGGCACCGGAGTTGAACTCCTGCTGGATGCCTTCCAGGACCCGCAGGACCTGCGCCAGCTCGTCGGGCTCGTTGACCTCCCAGCCGCGCTGCGGCTGCAGGCGGATGCGGGCGCCGTTGGCACCGCCGCGCTTGTCGCTGCCGCGGAAGGTGGATGCCGAGGCCCACGCGGTGGACACCAGCTGCGAGACGGACAGGCCCGACTCGAGGAGCTTGGTCTTCAGCGTCTCGATGTCCTCGGCGCCGATGGTCTCGCCTTCGGCCTCGGGCAGCGGGTCCTGCCAGATCAGGGTCTCCTCCGGGACCTCCGGGCCGAGGTACAGGGACTTCGGGCCCATGTCACGGTGGGTCAGCTTGAACCAGGCGCGGGCGAAGGCGTCCGCGAACTCCTGCGGGTTCTCGTAGAACCGGCGGGAGATCGGCTCGTAGATCGGGTCGAAGCGCAGCGACAGGTCGGTGGTGAGCATCTTCGGGCGGTGCTTCTTCGACGAGTCGTGCGCGTCCGGAACGATCTCCGGGGCGTCCTTGGCGACCCACTGGTTGGCGCCGGCCGGGCTCTGCTCGAGCTCGTACTCGAACTCGAAGAGGTTCTTGAAGAACCCGTTGCTCCACTGGGTCGGGGTCGTGGTCCAGGTGACCTCGAGGCCGGAGGTGATGGCGTCCCCGCCCTTGCCCGTGCCGTAGGTGCTCCTCCAGCCCAGGCCCTGCTCCTCCATGGAGGCGGCCTCGGGGTCGGCGCCGACGTTGTCGGCCGGGCCGGCACCGTGGGTCTTGCCGAAGGTGTGGCCACCGGCGATCAGGGCGACGGTCTCCTCGTCGTTCATCGCCATGCGGCCGAACGTCTCACGGATGTCGCGAGCCGCGGCGATCGGGTCCGGGTTGCCGTTCGGGCCCTCGGGGTTGACGTAGATGAGGCCCATCTGGACCGCGCCGAGCGGGTTCTCCAGCTCGCGGTCGCCGGTGTAGCGCTTGTCGTCGAGCCAGGTGGTCTCGGGGCCCCAGTAGACGTCCTCCTCGGCCTCCCAGACGTCGGCGCGGCCACCGGCGAAGCCGAAGGTCTCGAAGCCCATCTGCTCCAGGGCGACGTTGCCGGTGAGGATCAGGAGGTCGGCCCAGGAGATGGACTGGCCGTACTTCTTCTTGACCGGCCACAGCAGACGGCGGGCCTTGTCGAGGTTGCCGTTGTCCGGCCAGCTGTTGAGCGGGGCGAAGCGCTGCTGGCCGGCGCCGGCGCCGCCGCGGCCGTCGCTGATGCGGTAGGTGCCGGCACTGTGCCAGGCCATACGGATCATCAGCGGGCCGTAGTTGCCGAAGTCGGCGGGCCACCAGTCCTGAGAGGTGGTCAGCACCTCGGCGATGTCCTGTTTGACGGCGTCGAGGTCGAGGTTCTTGAAGGCCTCGGCGTAGTCGAAGTCCTTGCCAAGGGGGTTGGCCACCTCGGGGTTCTTGGCGAGGATCTTCAGGTTGAGCCGCTCGGGCCACCACTGGCGGTTGCCACCGCCCTGGGTCGGGTGCAGCGCGCGGCCGTGCGCGACCGGGCAGCCGCCTCCTGTTTCCTCCGACTTCGGGTCGGTGACGATCGCGTCGTGGTTCTCAGTCATGGAAATCCTTCCGGAGGGGTGGATCACGGTGCTCGGGTGGATCACATTGCTCAGGAACTGCGTGCGGTGGAGCAGGCGGGGCACAGGCCCCAGTAGATGACCTCGGCCTCGTCGACGGCGAAGCCGCGGTCGTCGGACGCGGTCAGGCAGGGGGCGTGGCCGACCGCGCAGTCGACGTCGGCGACGGCTCCGCACGACCGGCAGACGAGGTGGTGGTGGTTGTCGCCGACCCGTCCCTCGTAGAGGGCCGGGCTGTTCGGCGGGTCGAGGCGGCGTATGAGTCCTGCCGCGGTGAGTGCGTGGAGTCCCTCGTACACGGCTTGGACGGAGATGTGGCCGACGCGGCCGCGGACCTCGGAGGCGATCACCTCGGCGCCGAGGTGGTCACCGTCCCGCACGGTCTCGAGCAGCGCGACGCGGGCGGCCGTCACCCGCAGGCCGGCACCGCGGAGCTCTTCGGCGGTGGTCGGTTTCCGGGATGCGGTCATGCCGGACAACCTAACGGCACAAACACGAGCGGTTCAAGAAAACGAACGGTTCAATTTTGGTGTCGTCTTCGTGAGGCCTTGTGTGGCGGGCTTCATCGCAGGTTTGTGAACTCCGTCACAGCGATTGTGCCGTGGGGCCCCGTCGGCGGGTGTCAGCTGTGTCCGTGGCGTGTCAGCACAGCTCGTGCCGTCGCCGCCATGGCCTCGTCGACCATCTGGCCCTCGAAGGTGAGCGCGCCGGTGCCGGTGCGCTGGGCCGACTCCACGGCGGCGACGAGGCGGGCGCAGCGGTCGAGTTCTTCGGAGGTGGGGGTGAAGACCTCGTTGATCACGGGGATGTGGGCCGGGTGGATGGCCATCATGCCGTCGTAGCCGAGGGCACGGTTCTGCTCGGCGAAGGCGCGCAGGCCCGCCAGATCGGCGAGGTGCGTCCACAGTCCGGTCACCGGGTACGGCGCCCCGGCGGCACGGACGTCGAGCAGCACGCGGGAGCGCAGCGCCAGGGTCTCGGTGCCCTGGGGGCTCCAGCGGTAGC
>KL569138.1:3787-4075 GCA_000715635.1 Streptomyces violaceus
ACCCTGGGGGCTCCAGCGGTAGCCGACGGCGCGCTCCACGTCGCCGCCGGGTGCGGTCAGCGCACCGGCATGGGCGACCCGGGGGGCCGCGGCGGCGATGTCATAGGCGTCGTGGAGGGCGCGGGCGGACTCCAGCAGGGGGACGAGGGTCGTCGTGCCGACGGGGAGGCCGTGTTCCTGTTCACACCAGGTGATCAGGCGGTCGGCGAGCCGTACGTCGGCGGCGGTGTGCACTTTCGGCAGGACGATCCCGGCCGATCCGGGGCGTACGACGGCACGCAGTTCGTC
>KL569138.1:4227-6483 GCA_000715635.1 Streptomyces violaceus
CTTTCGGCAGGACGATCCCGGCCGATCCGGGGCGTACGACGGCACGCAGTTCGTCGGCGGCGGTCCAGTCGTCGAGCGGGTTGATCCGGACGAACAGCGGCACGGCCCCTGCCGGTTCCGCGGCGGCCTCCGCCAGGGCCTCGGCCACCCGGGCGCGGGCGAGCGGCTTGTCGGGCGCGGGCACCGCGTCCTCCAGGTCGAGGATGACGGCGTCGGCGCCGGCGGCGCGGGCCTTGGGGAGCCAGTCGGTGCGGTGGCCGGGGACGAAGAGCAGGGAGCGCAGGGGTGCCGTGGCGCGCGCCTCGCCGCTCGTGGGTGTGCCGGCGTCAGACGGCATCGTTCTTCTCCAGGGCCGCGAGTTCCTCGTCGCTCAGTCCGAGCCAGCCCCGGTACACGAGGTCGTTGTCCTGGCCGAGTGCGGGGCCGGTGCGCCAGATGCGGCCGGGGTGTTGCCGGAAGTGCGGGATGACCGCCTGCATGCGTACCTCGCCCAGGTCGGGGTCGTCGACGGTGACGATGTCGTCGCGCTCGGCGTAGACGGGGTCGGCGGCGATGTCTGCCGCGTCGAACACCCGGGAGGCCACGACCTCGGCGCGGGCGAACGCCTCCAGGCACTCGGCCTCGGAGCGCTCCGCCACCCAGGCCCGCAGACCGTCGTCCAACTCCTTGCGCCGTGCGTGCTGTTGCTCCGAGGTGGCGAACTCCTCCTCCGGCAGGCCCAGCAGCCGGGCCACGTTGCGTACCGAGCGCAGGGTCGCGGAGGTCACCGTGATCCACTGCTCGTCGCGGGAGCGGTAGGTGTTGATCACCGCCGCGGGGGCGACCGCCAGCTGGTTGCCGGAGCGCTGCGGCACCGTGCCCAGCTGGTCGTGGACGATGACCTGCCACTCGACGAGCCGGAAGAGGGGCTCGAACAGGGCGAGGTCGATCCACTCGCCGTCGAAGTCGGGGTCGTGGTCCCGCCGGTGGAGGGCGGCGAGGACGGCGTAGGCGCCCATCAGGCCGGTCACGGCGTCGCCGTGCGAGAAGCCGGTGTGGACGGGCGGGCCGTCGGGGGAACCGGTCAGGTGGACGACGCCGCTGCGGGCCTCGCCCATCTTGCCGAAGCCGGGGGCGTCGGCCTGGCTGGAGGTGGCGCCGAAGCCGGAGATCTGCAACAGGACCGCCTGGGGGTTGATCCGGTGCACGGCCTCCCAGTCGAGGCCCCAGCTGCGCAGCCGCCCGGCGCGCAGGGTGACGATGACGACGTCCGCCCAGGCGACGAGGCGGTGGGCGACCGCACGAGCCGCCTCGTGGTGCAGGTCGAGGGTGACGGAGCGCTTGTTTCGACCGGCGACCTTGAACCACAGGGGAACGCCGTCACGCCGGGGCCCCATCGCGCGGGCGGCGTCGCCGGCGCCCGGGGGTTCGACGTGGACGACGTCCGCGCCCTGGTCGGCGAGCATCGAGCCCGCCAGCGGGCCGGCCACCACATGGGCGAACTCGACGACTTTCAGCCCGCGCAACTGTCCCTGCCCGGTGGCGTTCGGCTTGTCCTTGTCCGGCACGGATGCGTCCCCTCGGCTCAGCTGCTGGTTCTTCAGACTGCCGAGCCGCAGAAATGCCTGTCCAGCAAAAGAACGCCATCAATCAATGCGGTAAACGCATGAATGGCCTCCGTCCCGGATCAGGCCCAGGACACCCCGGGCGGCAGTTCCCTGCCCTGGGCGCGGAAGTCCTCGAGCGTCTCCAGGAAGCGCTCGGTGACGGACGGGAGGGTGCGCCGTGCACGCAGGGCGATGTCGAGGCGCCGGTCGACGACGGGGTGGACGAGCGGCCGGAAGACGAAGGGGCCGGTGCCCAGCAGGGGCAGGACCAGGGCGGGCAGCGCGCTCACGCCGAGGCCGGCGGCCACCAGTCCGCCCACGGTGGCGACACTGCCGGCCTCTGCCGCGGGTACGGCGTGCGCGTCGACCTGGCCGAACGCGGCATCGGTCAGCCGGCGCACGCTCGAGTCACGTCCGACGGCGAGGAACGGCTCTCGGGCCAGGTCCGCCCAGCCGACCTCGTCGTGCTCGGCGAGCGGGTGGTCCTCGCGCAGGACGGCGACGAAGCGGTCCCGGACCAAGGGGCGGTGTTCCAGCCGCTCCGGGGGCACCCCGACCGTGGTGATCGCGAAGTCCGCGTCGCCGGACAGGACCCGGTTCAGCACCGCGCGCTCCAGACCGTCCAGCAGGCGTACGGCCACGCGTGGCCGGTCCTGCCGGAAGCCGGAGA
>KL569138.1:6675-7822 GCA_000715635.1 Streptomyces violaceus
GGAAGCCGGAGATGACCTGCGGGAGCAGCACCGCGGCGACGGAGGGCAGGGTGGCGACGGCGACGGTGCCGGACTCGCCGAGCAGGAAGCGGTCCAGTTCCTTCATCCCGGCCCGGTGGGCGCTGAGGATCTGCTCGGCGATCCGCAGCGCTTCCGTGCCGGCGGCGGTCAACTGCACGTTGCGGGTGTCGCGTTCGAGGAGCTGGGCGCCGACCTGCCGTTCCAGGTCGGCGACCGCGCGGCTGAGGGACGACTGCGAGACACCCAACCGGGCGGCGGCAGCGGTGAAACTCGTCTCCCGGGCGACGGCCGCGTACGCCGAGAGCTGTCGCAAGGTGGCTTCCATGGCCGGGAAGCGTACGTCAGCACGAGCCGATTGATGCGCGGATCGCATGAACAGATCCCGGTTTGATGCTGGACATGGATCTTCCGGCGCTCGGACACTCTCGGCTATCCCCGTACGCCCCGCTCTCCGCCGCCGGGGACCGCCACCGAGAAAGCGAGCGTCACCATGCAGGCATCCCTGGGCTTCGCCACGATCGCCCTGTTCCTGTTGCTCACCATGACCAGACGTGTCTCGGTCCTGGTCGCCCTGGTGGTGCTCCCGGTGCTGGCGGCGCTGGCGGGCGGCTTCGCGGGCGAGCTGGGCGGGATGGTGCTCGACGGGCTGTCGAAGGTGGCGCCCACCGGCATCATGATCGCCTTCGCCGTTCTCTACTTCAGCCTCATGGTGGACGCGGGCCTGTTCGATCCGCTGATCCGGGGTCTGCTGCGGACGGCGCAGGGCGATCCGCTGCGCATCACCGTCGCCACGGCCGTCCTGACGCTGTGCGTGGCCCTGGACGGCGACGGGGCTTCGACGTTCCTCATCACCGTCTCGGCGCTGCTGCCCGTCTACCGCAAGCTGGGCATGAGTCCGCTGGTGCTGTCCGGGGTCGTCTGCCTGGGTGCCGGCGTGATGAACATGGTTCCCTGGGGCGGGCCGACGGTGCGTGCCATGGCGGCGCTGAAGCTGGAGAGTTCGGACGTCTTCACGCCGGTACTGCCCGCGATGGGCCTCGGCATCGCATGGGTCCTGGTGGCGGCCTGGCTGATCGGCCGCCGGGAACGGCAGCGTCTCGGCACACTCGCCGTGCCGGGCCGGGAG
>KL569138.1:8074-9161 GCA_000715635.1 Streptomyces violaceus
GAGCCGCCGCGGCTCTGGCTGACCGTCTTCAATCTGCTGCTGACCGTCGTCCTCGTCGTCTCCCTGATCCTGGAGGTCATGCCGCTGCCGGTGCTGTTCGTCCTCGGGTTCGCGGTGGCCCTCCTGGTCAACCACCCCACGTGGGAACAGCAGCAGGCGCTGCTCGACAAGCACGCGAAGAACGTCGTCCTCGTCACCACGATGATCTTCGCTGCCGGTGTGCTCACCGGGGTCCTGACCGGGACCGGGATGATCGACGAGATGGCCGAGGCGCTCGTGTCCGTGATCCCGGACTCCCTGGGCGGCCATCTGCCGGTGCTGGTGGCCGTCACCGGCATGCCGCTGAGTCTCGTCTTCACCCCGGACGCCTACTACTTCGGTGTCCTGCCCGTCCTCGCCGAGACGGCGCACGGCTTCGGCACCGACCCGGCCGAGGTCGCCCGGGCCGCCATCCTCGGCCAGATGACGACGGGTTTCCCGCTCAGCCCGCTCACCGCCTCCACCTTCATCCTGGTCGGCATGAGCGGCGTCCAGCTCGGCGAGCACCAGCGCTTCATCTTCCGCTGGGCCTTCGCCACCACGCTGGTGATGACCGCCGGCGCCCTCCTCACCGGCGCCCTCTCCCTCTGACGGAGGCTCAGCATGCCTGCCCGCACCGCGCGGTTCGTCCCGCTGCTGTTGGCCCTGCCCCTCGCCGCCTCCGCCCTTCCTGCGGCCACGGCCCGGGCGGACCGTGCCCCGCGGCGGCGACCCCGGCCACGCGCCGCGCTCACCCGGGCCAACGTGCCGCCCATCACGCCGTCGCCCGCGCCCGGGGACCGCGTCAGCGTGCGGTCCGACGCGGTCCGGGTGCCCGGCTGAGCACAGGCAATCTGTCAGGTGTTCGCCGAGGTCAGGCGTTCGAGCTGGGCGGCGGCCGTCGCGGCCTTGCGCTCGGCTTCGCGGACGCGGCGGTCGGCCGTACGTGCCTGTTCCCGGGCCGTCCGCTGGGCAAAGCGGGCCTGCTGGTGCTCGCCCCTGACGCTGTCCAGTTCCTCGGTGAGCTCGCCGACGCGCAGCTGGAGGCGGTCCCTGTCTCTTATACACA
>KL569138.1:9504-12775 GCA_000715635.1 Streptomyces violaceus
CCAGCCGGCCGCTCGCCCAGGCCTGGGCGGCCTCGGGGTCGGCCAGGACGGCGTGCAGGGTGGTCTCGACCTCGCGCTGCACGCCGTCGCCGATCGGATGGCCGGCCTCCGCGGCGAGCTGCCGGGCCTGAGCGGACAGGGCACGGACGACCGCGTGCTGCTGCCGGCTCAGCTCACGCAGCTGTGTGCCGTCCAGGTCGTGGTGGGCCTGCCGCAGGCCCTCCCCCAGGCGGAGCAGGGGCTCGACCTCGCCGGGGAGGCCGCGGACCAGGAGGTTGCCGACCCAGGCCGCGAGGCTGGGCTTGCGCAACTCGCCGATCCGGTCGGCGAGGTCCCGGTCACCGGCGGTACGG
This sequence comes from Streptomyces violaceus, assembly GCA_000715635.1. Lineage (GTDB taxonomy): Bacteria > Actinomycetota > Actinomycetes > Streptomycetales > Streptomycetaceae > Streptomyces > Streptomyces violaceus. The sequence continues at coordinate 9,858 of KL569138.1, forward strand.
GCGGCGGCGACGGCCGAGGCGCGGGCCGCGGTGAATTCCTCCGGCCGCAGGGCGTACAGCTCGTCGGCCACGGCGTCGTAGTCCATGAGCGTCCCTTTCGCATGGAAGATCCGTTTCGATCGTCTCAGGCCACGCCGTCCGGGGCTCGCGGGAGGTTCCGGAGGTACCCCGTTCATGATCGAGAAATCGACGGTTTAACATATGAGCGCCGCCTAGCTCGAAAGATGGATCTGTGACTGTCAACGACGACTCGTTCACCAACTGGAAGAACCGCGAGGAGATCGCGGAGTCGATGATCCCGATCATCGGGAAGCTGCACCGGGAGCGGGACGTGACGATCCTGCTGCACAGCCGCTCCCTGGTGAACAAGTCGGTGGTCAGCATCCTCAAGACCCACCGGTTCGCCCGGCAGATCGCCGGCGCGGAGCTCTCCGTCACCGAGACGCTGCCGTTCCTGCAGACCCTCGCCGCACTGGACCTCGGGCCGTCGCAGATCGACATCGGCATGCTCGCCGCGACGTACCGCGAGGACGACCGCGGTCTGTCGGTCGCCGAGTTCACCGCCGAGGCCGTCGCCGGTGCCACCGGAGCCAACAAGATCGAGCGCCGCGAGGGGCGCGACGTCGTCCTCTACGGCTTCGGCCGCATCGGCCGGCTCGTGGCCCGGCTGCTCATCGAGAAGTCCGGCTCGGGCAACGGCCTGCGGCTGCGGGCCATCGTCGTGCGCGGCGGAGGAGAGCAGGACATCGTCAAGCGTGCCTCGCTGCTGCGCCGCGACTCCATCCACGGCCAGTTCCAGGGCACGATCACCGTCGACGAGGCGAACAGCACGATCGTCGCCAACGGCAACGAGATCAAGGTCATCTACGCGAACGACCCGTCCGAGGTCGACTACACGGCGTACGGCATCAAGGACGCCATCCTCATCGACAACACCGGCAAGTGGCGCGACCGCGAGGGCCTGTCGGAGCACCTGCGCCCGGGCATCGACAAGGTCGTGCTGACCGCGCCCGGCAAGGGCGACGTCCCGAACATCGTCCACGGCGTCAACCACGACACGATCAAGCCGGACGAGCAGATCCTGTCCTGCGCGTCGTGCACCACGAACGCGCTGGTGCCGCCGCTGAAGGCGATGGACGACGAGTTCGGCGTCACGCGGGGCCACGTGGAGACCGTCCACTCGTTCACCAACGACCAGAACCTGCTGGACAACTACCACAAGTCCGAGCGCCGGGGCCGTTCCGCGCCGCTCAACATGGTCATCACGGAGACCGGTGCCGCCTCCGCCGTCTCCAAGGCGCTGCCCGACCTGAAGGCGAAGATCACCGGCAGCTCCATCCGGGTGCCGGTGCCGGACGTCTCCATCGCGATCCTCAATCTGCAGCTCGCGCGCGAGACCACCCGCCAGGAGGTGCTCGACTACCTCCGTGACATCTCCCTGACCTCGCCGCTGAAGCGCCAGATCGACTTCATCAGCGCCCCGGACGCGGTCTCCAGCGACTTCATCGGCTCGCGCCACGCCTCGATCGTCGACGCCGGCGCCACCAAGGTCGAGGGCGACAACGCGATCCTCTACCTCTGGTACGACAACGAGTTCGGCTACTCGTGCCAGGTCATCCGTGTCGTGCAGCACGTGTCCGGCGTGGAGTACCCGACGTACCCGGCTCCGGCGGTCTGATCCCGGTCGACGACGCGGGGCGTGCCAGGACGGCACGCCCCGCTTCGTCGTGCGTCAGGAGCGGGTCAGCTCGATCCTGTACTGGCGTGTCTGCGAGCCGTCCTCGCTGCTCACGGTCACGACGGCTTCGCGTGAGGTCTCCTTGCGGACGGTCACGGTCGCGTACGGGTCGCGGGACGTCGCGGTGACCCTCGCCCGGTCCGGGCGGTCGGAGGTCACGCGGTAGCTCGTCCGGTCCGGGTCGAAGCCGCCGACCGGCACACCGTCGACCTCGACCGAGGCGGCCCCGGCGTCCGACGAAGTCCCCGGCGCCTTGGCGCGCAGCTCGATCTCTCCGAGGGTGATGTAGCCGCCCGGGCGGGCCGTCATGGCCACGCGTACCCCGGTCACCGGGCCGGTGGCGCGCACCGGGACGTCGACCACAGGCGTGCCCTCGGTGCCTACGGCGACCTCGTCGCTCGCGTCGGCCCAGGTGCCGTCGGCCCCGCGCACCTGCACCTTGAGGGACTCCGCGAAGCTGAGGTTTGCTCCGTCACGGTGGAAGTGGGTCACGACCCGGGTCAGATCGCGCGCCTCGGGCAGGGCGAAGGTGATGGTGTCGGACGGGTTCTTCGTGCCTGATCTCCAGTTCGACCAGGCCTTCTCGGACGCGTTTCCGTTGCGCAGGCCCTCGGCGGAGTAGCCGCTCTCGGTGTATGTCGCGCCGACCGTCACACCTTCGTCGGGCGCGGTGTTCGTCTCCCGGGGTGCGGTGACCTGGACGCGTACGGTCCCCGCTGCCGTCGTTCCGCCAGGGACCTGGGCGGTGCCGCGCAGGGTCACCACCCCTGCGTCGCCGAACGCGCCGTCGGGTGCGGGGTCCCAGGTGACCGGGAGGTCCGCCGTTCCGCCGTTCCGCCGTGCCGTCCGACGCCGGTGACCGTGGTGGGCAGGTCGGGGCGTCCGCCGGTGTAGGTCTTGGCACGGGCGGGGAGCGTCGAGGCGACGGTGTCCACGGTGACGACCGCTTCGGCCCGGACGGTCCGGCCGAGCGCGTCGGTCGCCCGGCCCTTCACCCGGACGGTTCCGGCCTTGCGCCACCGTGACTCGGAGGGCAGCGTCCACTGCACGGGGAGCGATCCCCGGGCGCCGTCCCGGTAGACGGGTGTCACGGTCCCGGGCAGTTCGGGCGTGCGGCCGGGGACGGTGAACGCCTTGGCCTGCTGCGTACGGAGCACTGTCTCGTCGGTGACGGCCCACC
>KL569138.1:12993-15279 GCA_000715635.1 Streptomyces violaceus
GACACGCGGGCGCCGTCCGCTGTCGACTGCCCGACGACGTCGAGCAGTCGGCCCGTGGCGGCGTTGACGAAGGTCCAGGTGCCGTCCCCGGTGGTCGACATGATCCACTGCGCGGCCGGGGTGTCGCTCTCTTCCAGCACCGCCTCGTTGTCGCGCACGGCGAGTCGCGTGCCCGTGGCGGCGTTGACGAGGGCGTAGCGCTCACGGTTGCCCTCGCCCCTGGTCAGCGGCTTCACGGACCACAGCTGGGACTTGGCGGCCGGGTCTGCCGTACGGACGACGACGCCGTTGCCTTCGGCGGACGGGGCCAGGGACTTGCCGCTCTGGGCCCCCTGGAGGCGGTAGACGTGGCCGGGCTGGACGAGCGCGGCGTCCTTGGCGGTACCCGACACACCGTCGACGAGCAGGGTCGTGACCGACTTCGGCGGCACGGTCACCGTGGCGGAGGCGCCGTTCACCTTGACCGGGGCGCCGCGGACGAGCGCGCCGTCCGCACTGGTCACGACGGGGGTCACCTTGGCGCCGGATGCGACGCGTCCGAAGCGCGAGAGGTCCAGGGTCACGGCGCGCGGGGCCGTTCCGCTGTTGACGTGCACGACGGTCGCTCCACGTCCCGACTTCCGTACGGCGGCGACGCTGGAGGGATCGTCGGCCTTCACGAAGTGGTCGCCGGGGCGGATGTGGTGGGTGAAGTTGCGCAGGGTGTGGAACTTGGTGTTGGCCCGGATCGGGCAGGTCTCCAGGGTGTCCTTCGCGGTGCAGTTGAACGGGATGTGGATGCTGCCCCAGTTCTTGCCGGCCGCCGCCTGCGGGATGGAATCCTCGACGGGCTGCCACAACACCCAGGCGGACGGCTCCAGTTCACGGATGTCCTCGACGACCCGGGTGGCGATGCCGAGTCCCGGCTCCATGCCGGTGAAGTCGGTGCCGGTCCCCCAGGTGCCCTCCACCTCGCTCATCCAGAACGGCCGGTCGGCGGCCTTGGCGCTGTCGCGGGCGCTGGTGCGCATGCCGGTGCCGTAGGTGTGCACGTTGAGCTGGTCGACGGCCGCGCGGGCGGAGCTGTCGTAGGCGTTCCAGTTGCGGACGAAGGTGCTCGGGTTGGTCTCGTCCATGGCGGAGACGGTGGCGCGGGTCTTCGCCTTGTCGAGGGCGCGGCGCAGGGCCAGTACGACCTTCTGCTGGAGTTCCGGGCCGGCGTGCGCGCCTTCCTGGCGGCCGCCGGTGGGCTGTCCGTCGGGGCCGATCTGCGTGCCCCAGTAGTTGGTGTTGGGCTCGTTGAGCGGGGCGAGGGTGTCGAACTCGATGCGGTGCTTCTTCTCCAGTTGCTCCGTCACCTTGACCAGGTAGGTGGCGAAGTCGTCGACGCGGTCCGGTCGTATCTGGTCGGTGTTGGCGTCGAAGCCTCCCGAGACATAGCCGCTGACGGTCTGGAACCAGGGCGGCGAGTTACTGAAGGCCTCCCACTTGGTCACCTTGCTCTTGACCCGGTCCACCCACCAGCGCTGCCCCGGGTCGGCGGACCAGTCCCAGTGCTCGGGGTCGTCGGGGTTCCACCAGTCGGTGTCCTCCCTGGTGGTGCCCGCCGGGGCCTTCCAGAAGCCGTCCATCGTCGCGCCGGTCTTCATGTAGTCCTTGCGGACGTCGGGCGCGTTGCCACCGCCGATGTTGTAGCGCGCGATGTTGAGGCGGAGGCCGTCCTCGCCGAACAGCATGTCGGCGAGCTTCTGGCGGATGGGTTCCGGGTAGCGGCCCGTGATGTTGGCGAACCAGACGAGGCTCGTCCCCCACCCTTCGAACTCCTGCTGCCGGTAGGACGGGTCGATCCCTACCGTGACCGCGCTGCCGGGCGGTTCGGCGGCAGGGGCAGGAGGCGCGGTCACGAGTCCCGCGGCGAGGACGAGGGGGACGGCGACCGCCAAGGCCGGGGCGAGGCGATGTCTGCTGGACATGGATTCCCTTCGGGAGTGAACAGAACCGCGCAGAACCAATCGAGTTTCCCGAATGTTTTAGGACGGCAATCAACACGTCAAGAGGTGGGACGAGTTGGGAATCGACGCACACCCCTTGACGCGTTCCGCCTCGCCACCCCAATAATGACCGTCCACCTATCGTCCACATATCTAAACAACGTTCTCTGTTATGTACGGAGCGAGCACGGAGGCGCAGTGACCGGTTTAGGCACCCCCCGCAGTCGTCCGATCGTCGCCTCCCTCGCCGCCCTGCTCGCCCTCCCCGGCTGCTCGGTGGCCGGTGCCGACCCCATCGGCGGCGGTCCGGACACCC
>KL569138.1:15532-15773 GCA_000715635.1 Streptomyces violaceus
TCCGGACACCCTGCGCATCGTCCTGCCCGAGGAACCGCCGACTCTCGAACCCTGTGACGCCTCGCTGACCGCGACGGGCCGGGTCACACGGGCCAACATCACGGAGGCGCTCACCGAGCGCGAACCGTCCACCGGACGTCTGGAACCCGCCCTCGCCACCAAGTGGACCCGGGATTCGGCCACTTCGTGGACCTTCACCCTCCACAGGGGTGTCACCTTCCACGACAGGACGCCCTTCACG
>KL569138.1:16013-19114 GCA_000715635.1 Streptomyces violaceus
CCGCCGCCGCGTTCTCCATCGAGCGGGCCACGGATTCCGGCATCGACTGCAACGTCGACGGCTACATCTTCGCGGACAGCGAGCTCACCGCCACGCCCCTCGACGACACCACCCTCCGGGTCACCACGGCGAAGCCCGACCCGATCCTGCCGCTGCGCCTGTCCTTCGTCGAGATCGTGCCGACGAGCACCGACCCCGACTCCCGGGTGCGCGAGCCGGTCGGCACGGGGCCCTACCGGATCGACGACTGGAACCAGGGACGTCACCTGAGACTGAAACGCTTCCCCGGCTACTGGGGCAAGGCTCCCGAGTTCGCCGCGGCCACCTACGTCTGGCGCGCCGAGGGCAGTGTGCGCGCGGCCATGGTGACGAACAACGAGGCGGACGTCGCCATCGGGCTCGCCCCCGAGGACGGGGCCGGTGACCGCGCGGTCGAGTTCGCCACCAACGAGGTGTCGTACCTGCGGATGGACGCCACCAAGCCGCCCCTGGACGACCTCCGGATCCGACAGGCCGTCAACTACGCGATCGACCGGGAGGGGCTGGTCACCGCGGTCTTCGCCGGCCGGCCCAGCGGGCAGCTCGTGTCGAAGGGCGTGACCGGCTACAACCCGCGCATCAAGCCATGGCCGTACGACCCGGAACGGGCCCGAGGACTCGTCGCCGAGGCCCGCGCCGACGGAGTCCGCACCGGCACCACCATCATCCTCGTCGGCCGCAACGGCATCTACCCGAAGGCCGCCGAGGCGATGGAGGTCGTCCAGGACGGTCTGATCAAGGCCGGACTGAAGGTCAGGATCAAGATGCTCGACGTCAACGCCTGGCTGGAGTACCTGCTGCGCCCCTTCCCCGCCGGCGACACCGGCCCCACCCTGCTCCAGGCCCAGCACGGCAACCAGGCGGGCGACGCCGCCTTCACGATGGGCCAGATCTACGGCAGTGAGGGAGCCCAGAGCAGCTACGGCACCGACGCGCTGGACACGCTCATCGAGGAGGCGCAGCTCGCCTCGGGCGGGAAACGGCAGAAGGCGTTCGCGGACGCGTTCACCCATCAGAACGACGAGGTCGTCCGGGACGCCGTCATGGCCAACATGACCGGCCTGCTGGCCCTCTCCCCGAAGGTCCGCTACCGGCCCGACTCGGCCACCAACGACGAGATGCGGCTCGCCGACATGCGCCGCGCGGACTGAGGGAGGACATCACGTGCTGACCTTGCTGCGCCGCCGCGCGGTCTCCAGTGTCATCCCGCTGCTCGTGGTGGTCCTCGGAGTCTTCTTCCTGGCCCGCCTCACCGGGGACCCGGCCAACCTGTATCTGCCGCTGAGCGCGACGCCCGAGATGCGGGCCGAGTTCGCCGCCCGCAACGGCTTGGACGACCCGCTGATCAGCCAGTTCGGCGACTATCTCGCCCAGGTCGCCCACCTCGACTTCGGTGAGTCGCTGCGCACCGCCCAGCCGGCGGGCGAGGCCGTCCTGCGCGCCTTCCCCGCGACGCTCCAACTGGCCGGCTGGACGATGCTGCTCGCCGTCGTGGGCGCCGTGGTCATCGGCAGCCTGGCGGCCTACCGCCCGAACTCGGCGACCGACCGGATCGCGAGCTTCCTGTCCTCCACGGCCGCCAGCGTCCCCGACTTCTGGATCGCCATCATGGGCGTGCTGGTCTTCGCGGTCACGCTGGGCTGGCTGCCCACCTCCGGCACGAGCGGCGCGGCGGCGTGGGTGCTGCCCGTGGCCACGCTGCTCATCCGTCCGTTCGGCGTGCTGGTCCAGGTCGTGCGGGGCGCCATGGTCTCGGCGCTGTCCGCCCCGTATGTGAAGGTGGCGCGCGGAAAGGGGGCCTCCGAACTCCGGGTGGTCTTCGGGCACGCCCTGCGCAACGCCGCCGCACCGGCCCTGACCGTCGCGGGTGATCTGGCCGTGGGGCTGGTCAACGGGGCGGTCGTCGTCGAAACGATCTTCGGCTGGCCCGGTATCGGCAAGCTCATGATCGACTCGGTGCTGCAGCGCGACTTCGCGGTGCTTCAGGCGGCGGTCCTCCTGACCGCCCTGGCGATCTTCGCCCTCAACATCCTGGTCGACCTCTGCCACGCGCTTCTCGACCCGCGGGTACGGCAGCGGGCGGCGGCATGAGCCAAGGACGGGACATGCTTCAGAAAGCCACATCCCAGACGGACGGAACGACCGCACGGCGGCGATGGTTCGCCCTGCTCCTCCGGGACCGGTTCGCCTGCGCGGCGGCCCTGCTCCTGCTCCTGGTCGCGCTGAGTGCCGTACTGGGGCCGCTCCTGGCCGAGGACCTGGCGACCCGTCAGAACCTGCGTGACCCGGGCCGGCCTCCCTTCAGTCTCGACCACGGCTGGGCCTTCGTCCTCGGCAGCGACTCCCTGGGCCGGCCCGTCGCCGCGCGGCTGCTGGCCGCGGCCGGGACGACCCTGGCCGTGGCGGTGCCCGCCGTGCTGTGCTCGCTGGTCATCGGCTCGGTGTGGGGCATGTGGGCCGGCTATCACGGCGGCTGGCGCGAGAGCGTGTCGCTCCGGGTGGCCGACGTGATCCTCAGCTTCCCGTCGCTGCTGCTGGCCGTGGTCGTGCTGTACGTGTTCTCGCCGAGTGCCGCGAGCATCGTGCTGGTGCTGGCCGTCGCCCGCGTCCCCGTGTATCTGCGCACCGCCCGGGCCGAAGCCGCGGAGCTGCGCAGCCGGCTGTTCATGGACGCGGCCCGGACGTTCGGCACGGGCAGCTGGGCGGCCATCCGGCGCCATGTCGCGCCGGGCGTGCTGCCCACGCTGCTCACCGTCGCCGCGCTCGACTTCTGTTTCGTGATGCTGGCCGAGTCCTCGCTGAGCTTTCTGGGCATCGGCATTCAACCGCCGGACGTGAGCTGGGGGTTGATGGTCGCCCAGGGGCGGCAGGAGCTGCAGAGCGCGTGGTGGATCGCGCTCTTCCCGGGGCTCGCGATCGTCGTCACGACCGTGTCGGCGACCGTTCTCGCCTCCTGGGCCCGGCTGACGACGGATCCGGGGCAGCGGTGGCGGCAGGGGCTCGGGCGGCGTTCCCGGGGGCCGCGTGCGGCGGGCGGGGAGCGCGAGGGTTCGGTGAGGGGG
>KL569138.1:19258-20209 GCA_000715635.1 Streptomyces violaceus
GTGAGGGGGAGCGCGGCCGCCGCCGGCGACCGCACGGAGAGCGCGAGCGGGGCGCTGCCCGCCGGCCCGTCCACGAGCACCGCCCCGGTGGACAACGACCGCATCACCGGCGCCGAGGACTTGTCTCCGGCCGGCGTCCTCGTCGTGGACGACCTGTCCGTCGACGTGCACACTCCGGCCGGGCCCGTCCATGTCGTCCGCGGCGTGAGCTTCGCCGTGCGGTCGGGCGAGACGCTGGCGCTGCTGGGCGAGTCGGGCTGTGGCAAGAGCATGACCGCACACGCCGTCGCCGGTCTGCTCGACCCGGTCGCCGAGGTGGTGGGCGGGCAGGTCCGGCCCGACGGCGAGAGCCTGCTCGGGCTCGGAGCACGGGCCAGGCGCCGGCTGGCCGGCCCGGGTCTGGCCATGGTCTTCCAGGACGCGCTCAGCGCGCTCAACCCCGTCCACACGGTCGGAGCACAGCTCGCCGAGCCGTTCCGCATCCACGAGGGCATGTCCCGGCGCGCGGCGCGGGCCAGGGCGGTGGAGCTGATGGAACGCGTGGGCATCCCGGAGGCCCGCTCCCGGGCGGACGCCTATCCGCACCAGTTCTCCGGAGGCATGCGGCAGCGCCTGCTCATCGCGACGGCGGTCGCCCTGCGGCCGAAGGTCCTGATCGCCGACGAGCCCACTACGGCTCTGGACGTCACCGTGCAGGCGCAGATCATGGACCTCCTCGGCGAGTTGCGCGGCGAACAGCGGACGGCGCTCGTCCTCATCACACACGATCTCGGGCTCGCCGCCGAGCACGCGGACCGGGTCGCCGTCATGTACGCGGGGACGGTGGTGGAGACCGGGCCGGTGGCCGAGGTGTTCGGCCGGCCCCACCACCCGTACACCCGGGGCCTGTTGGAGTCGGTACCGGCCGAGCAGCACCGGGGCTCCCGCCTGACGTCGATTCCCGGGAGCCCG
>KL569138.1:20477-22570 GCA_000715635.1 Streptomyces violaceus
GGCGGCGGTGCCGGCCGGCTGTGCCTTCCGTACGCGCTGTCCCATGGCCCGGGAGCGGTGTGTGACCCACCGTCCGGCGCTGACCGGCACCGGAGCCGGCCGGGCCGCCGCCTGCCACTTCGGGAAGGAACTGGCCGATGCCTGAACGCGGGACCCTGCTGGAGGCCACCGGTCTGGCAAAGAGCTTCACGGTCCGGCGGACCGTGCGCGGCGGCACCCGGCTGCGGGCGCTGGACGGGGTGGACCTGACCCTCGGGCGCGGGGAGACCCTCGGCCTCGTCGGCGAGTCCGGCTGCGGCAAGTCCACGCTGGCCAGGGTCCTCCTGCGGCTGGAGCGGCCCGACGCGGGCACCGTGCGGTACGAGGGCGTCGACCCGTTCGCTATGTCGGGTGCGGAACTGCTCGCCTGGCGGCGGAAGGTGCAGATGGTCTTCCAGGACCCGTTCGGTTCGCTCAACCCCCGCCTCAGTGCGGCGGATCTCATCGGGGAGCCCTGGCTGGCCCATCGCGGCCTCGTCCCCCCTTCGCGGCGGGCGGCGCGCGTCGCCGAACTGCTGGAGATGGTCGGTCTGCGCGCGTCGGACGCGGCCCGCCATCCGCACGAGTTCTCCGGCGGTCAGCGGCAGCGGATCGGCATCGCCCGGGCTCTGGCGCTGGAGCCCGAAGTGATCGTCTGCGACGAACCCGTCTCCGCGCTGGACCTGTCTGTACAGGCGCAGGTGCTCAACCTCCTGTGCGACCTGCGGGACGAGCTGGGGCTGTCGTACGTGTTCATCTCGCACGACCTGTCCGTGGTGCGGCACCTCGCCGACCGGGTCGCCGTGATGTACCTCGGCAGGATCGCGGAGACGGGCCCGACGGAGGAGGTCTACGAGCGGCCGCGCCACCCCTATACGGAGGCGCTCCTGTCGGCGGCCCCCTCCCCCGTGGCCGGCGGTGGGCGCCGGCGGCAACGCATCGTGCTCACCGGCGAGATCCCGTCTCCTGCCGACCCGCCGTCCGGTTGCCGGTTCCGGACCCGGTGCCCTCGGGCGCGGGACCTGTGCGCCGAAGCCGTACCCGAACCTCCGCCCGGTGCGCCCCTCCACGGTGCCGCATGCCACTTCCCTCTGGAGGAGACACCCGAGGGGACACCCGCGGTCACGGCTTGACGGCTGATGTCATTCGACGGCGTCCGCCAGGAACTCCTGGTCCCGTGCCCCCGTGCAGCGCTGCTGGGCGATCTCGGCGCCCACCGCCCGGTCGTCGGCGCCGTTGATGCCGAGGCACATACCGTTCTGCACCACGTGGATCCGATAGGCGTCGGCCCCGGAGCCGCCGACGGGGTCGAAGAAGAAGTGCTGGCTGGTGCGGTCCGCCGAGCAGCTCTCCCAGGGCCAGGGTTCGAGCAGTCCCTCGACGACATGGCCGCTGCCCAGCGCGGTGAGACAGCCGTCGCCATACACCGGGTGGCGCCATTGGATGTAGTACGAGCCTGTGTTGCCGACCGACACCAGTGACAGGTCAGGCGGTGTGGCGTCGGCACAGGGGCGCTGCACGGCGACCTGGCTCCGGTAGCGCCCCTTGCGGTCGTGGCCTTCGGTGACGCACAGCTTGGGCGCCAGGGCCGGCCGGATCCGGGATGGTCCCGGTGCCGGGCCTCCGACGTCGGTGGTCGAGGAGGGGACCGAGGAGGGGGCCAGGCGCGGTCCGGTACCGGCGGCGCGCGCTCCCGTGCCCCGGTCGCTCGTCTCGCCGGGCAGCAGCGCCCAGGCTCCGACGGCGGCGAGCAGGAGCGCGGCGACGGCGGAGGCGGCCAGGGCTCGTCGGTTCTTGACCCGGCCCTCGACCGGGCCGGCGACCGGGCGTACGGCCGCGGCTCCGGTGGGGTGTTCCGGGGTCGAGGCGGGCGTCGGACCGGGCGTCGGTGCGTCGCCGGCGTGTGCCGGGTGATCGTCCGCGTGCGTCGGCCCATCAGTCGGGTGCGTCGAGTCGTCCATGGGTGTCTGTCCATCGTGCGCGGGCGTCGACCCGCCGCCCACGGGCGTCCGTCCGTCATGGGCGGGCGTCGACCCGCCGCCCACGGGCGCAGCCCCGCCGTCCGCTTCCGACGG
>KL569138.1:22779-31102 GCA_000715635.1 Streptomyces violaceus
AGCCGGTCCCTGGCCTCCAGCCAGACGGCGGCATCCTCGTTTCCTCCGCACGCGCGGACGAACGCGACGACCACCTCGGCACGCGGCAGCGAGTCCCGGCGCAGCGCGTCGGCCGCGGTGCTTCGCGCGAGCACGTCACCGCGCCGTTCCGCGTTCGCTTCCAACTGCCGGTAGGTCAGACCGGATTGTTCCTTGAGCCATCGCAAGCAGGCCACGAACTCCGCGGCGCTGCGCGCCTCGTGCGGCAACCGACGCTGTCTCCCCATGTCCGGCCATCCTCGTCGTGCCCCTGGCAATGGACAATCCGGAATTCTGCCAATCCCTGTCCCGTCGCTTTCGTGTTCCGGACACCACCGCTGCGGTGCCGGACAGGACCCGGACAGCGCCGCGACCAGCCCGGACAGCGCCGCCGCGTCCGGGACAGCCGAAGTCCCTGGTGCGCGGAATGCCCGTCCGCACAGGCTGGGTGCCCTGCCGGTCGAGCCCGTCCGAGGCCGACCAGGACGAAAGGACATCGCCCGATGAAGTCGATTCGCACTCTCGCCGACCGGATGCTGGACCGCCTGCTGCCTCGGGAGACCGCCGGGGCGTGCGAGTGGTGGTACCGCTGCATCCGCAACCAGCCCTGTTCTTCACACAACCAGTACACGCAGCGCGTCTGGTCATGCGATCTGAACCGCCGCGAGTTCGTGAGGTGCGGCTGCACGTCGTAAGGCCGGTCCTGTTCCAGGCGGCCGGGCCTCTGGGGGCGGGGCCCGGCGCCGATCTCCCATCTCCGACCTCTGATCTCCGGTTTTCCCTCGCGAGGAGCATCCGTGACCTTCCTTTCGCTGACATGCCAGGCCCTGCTCGCGCTGGTCTTCGCGATCGCCTGTGTGAGCAAGGCACGCGGCCGGGCGTCGTTCGCGGGGTTCACGGACGCGGTCGTGGCACTGGGGCGCGTGTCCCGCCCCCGGGCGACCTGGATGGCGGCCGGGATCATCGCCCTGGAGGGCGCGACCGTGCTGTTGCTCCTCGTGCCGGGGTGGGGCAGCGCGGGGCTGTGGGTGGCGGCGGTCCTGCTGACCGGCTTCACGTACGCCATCGCCCGCGCCCTCAGAGACGGCACCGCGGTCGCTTGCCGCTGCTTCGGAACCTCCGGCGATCACGCTACGGGACCGGCCCAACTCGTTCGCAACGCCCTGCTGTTCGCCGCCGTCGCATTGGCCGTGCCGGGGGTACCGGGCGCCGGATCCCTGTCCTGGCAGGGCTGGTTCGCGGCCTGGCTGATCGGTGCCGTGTGTGCCGTGGTCGTGGTGACCGGGGACGAAGTGGTCGCGCTGTCGCGTCCCGCCCGTCAGGTCCCCGTCCCCGCCGCCCGTCCGCACGAAGCCCTCTGATCCACCGTGATTCGCCAAGGCACCAAGTCTCTGAGCCATCAAGTCACCAAGCTGTCTTATGATCCGCCTATCCGGAGAGGCCCGCCATGGTCTACCTGGCCGTCGCCCTCGTGGCTGTCGCCGCCCTGTGCACCTGGGATCTGTTGCTGACCCTCGCCGTCCTCCGCAGACTCCGTGACCGGCCCAACGGCACCATGGGGGCCGACACGGGCGGCATCCCCGTGGGGGCGGCCGTGGGTTCCTTCGGCACGCGCTGCGTGGAGGGCGTCCCGCTCACCGAGAGGGACCTCGCCGACGGGGCCCTGGTGGCGTTCTTCACCACCGGCTGCGTTCCTTGCCGGAACAAGCTGCCCGCCTTCGTCGCGGAGGCCAGGACGATGGGCAGCCGTCGCCAGGTGATCGCCGTCGTCGTGTCGCCCGGTGCCACGCCGGACGAGACGGCGGAGGCCGAGACCATGGCCCGCCGACTCGCCCCCGTCGCACGGGTGCTGGTGGAGGGAGCCGACGGCCCCTGCACCGCGGCCTTCGGCGTCACGGCCTTTCCCTGCCAGTTCGCCGTCTCGGCCGCGGGCGGAACGGCGCCCACCGTGCTGGCCGTGGGCAACGCGGCGCTCACCGCCTCGCCGGTCGGGTCGGCATGAGCGGCGCACCCGCCGGCGCCGCCCGTACCTCCGCCCGCCCTGGCAGTGCTCCCGCCACTCCCGGCGCCCGGAACCTGGGCCGTGCCCTGTGCCTGGCTCTCAGGCTCGCGTTCCGCTCGTCCCCGTGGGTGCTGGCGAGCCATCTCGCCGTGACCCTGGTGTCGGCCGCCGCTCCCGTCGTGGCCACCTGGCTGGTCAAGGACATCCTCGACACGCTCACCTCGGGAACGCCGGGATCGTCGGGAACATCCACCGTCGGCATCGCCGCTCCCGCGGCCACCCTGGCCGCCATCAGCGCGGTGGCCGCTGTAGCCCCTCAGCTCACCGGCTATCTGCGCGCCCGGATGATGCGCGCGACCAGCCTGCGCGCTCACGAGGACCTGCACGCGGCGGTCGACACCTTCACCGGGCTGCGCCGGTTCGAACACCCCGAGTTCCTGGACCAGTTGAGGCTGGCCCAGCAGGCGGGAGGACTCGCCCCCTCCCAGGTGGTCGAGGGGGCGGCCGGTCTCACCCGCAGCGCGGTGCTGCTGGCCGGGTTCGTCGGTTCCCTCGCGGTCCTCGACCCGTTCCTGGCCGCCGTGGCGTCCCTCTCCGGCATTCCGGTGCTGTGGGCGGAGATCACGCTCAGCCGCAGGCGCGCCCGCACGTTCTGGGACATCAGCCCTTCCGAACGCCGGGAGATCTTCTACGCGACCCTGCTCACCAGCGTCGAAGCCGCGAAGGAGATCCGGCTCTACGGTGCCGGGGGTTTCCTGCGGGGCCGGATGATGAGCGAGCGCCGTACCGCCGACGCCCTGCGGGAACGGCTGGACCGCAGTGAACTGCGCATCCAGTCGGCGCTCCAGACCGCCGCCGCCGTCCTCGCCGGAGCCGGTCTGCTGTGGGCGGTCGGGGCCGCTTCGCGCGGGGCGATGACCGTCGGCGACGTGTCCATGCTGCTGGCCGCGATCCCCGCCGTGCAGAGCGGCATCGGCGGGCTGGCCGGTGAACTGGGCCAGGCACACCACTCGCTGGTGATGTTCGACCACTACGTCACCATCGTCCGGCTCGGCCCCGACCTCCCCGCTCCGCACCGGCCCCGCCCGGCGGGCCCCCTGCGCGAGGCGATCGAGATCCAGGACGTCTGGTTCCGCTACGAGGACGAACTGCCCTGGGTACTGCGGGGCGTGAACCTGCGCATCGAACGCGGCACGGCACTCGCTCTCGCGGGCGTCAACGGCTCCGGAAAGTCCACGCTGGTCAAGCTCCTGTGCCGGTTCTACGACCCCACATGCGGACGCATCCTGTGGGACGGCACCGACCTGCGCGACATCCCGGCGGCCGAGCTGCGCGCACGCATCGCCGCCACGTTCCAGGACCCGATGCGCTACGACCTCACCGCCCGGGAGAACATCGCCATCAGCGAGCTGACCGCGCTCGAGGCACCCCGGCGCTGCGAGGAGGCGGCGCGGCTGGCCGGGATGCACGAGGATCTCGCCCGGCTGCCGGGCGGCTACGCGACCATGCTGAGCCGGACCTTCCGTTCCGGTGAGGGCGACGGCAGCGGGAGCGGGGTCCAGTTGTCCGGCGGACAGTGGCAACGGATGGGCCTGGCCCGGTCATTCCTGCGTACGGACGCGGATCTGCTGATCCTGGACGAGCCCAGTTCGGGCCTCGACCCGGCGGCCGAGTACGAGATCCACGCCCGGCTGCGCGAACGCCGTGCCGGGCGGACCAGCGTGCTGATCTCCCACCGGCTGGGCGCGGTCAAGGACGCCGACGTCATCGCCGTCCTGGAGGACGGGCAGGTCCGCGAACTCGGCGACCACCGGCGGCTGCTCGCCCGCGGCGGCACCTACCACCGGTTGTTCACACTCCAGTCCAGCGGCTATCGGGACGAGCCGGCCGAGGCGGAGGGGGCGTGCCCGTGATGCCGATGAGCTCCGCGGGTCCGGCCGCACTGGTCCTGACGGTCGGGGTGCTCGTTCTCGTCCTGCGCATGAGCTGCGTTCTGCTCGATGTCAGCGGGGGCAGTATGCGGCCGGCCTTCGCGGACGGGGACCGGCTGCTGGCGGCCAGGCTGCCGGTGCGCCTGGTGCACGTCATGTCCCTGATCCGGGTGATACGACGCGGAACGGTGGTAGCGATCAGGCTCAAGCCGGCGCCCGGCCCGCGCACCGCCGAGTCCGCGTCCCCAACGTGCATGATCAAGCGGGTCGCGGCCCTTCCGGGCGAAGCGGTTCCGGGCGAAGCGGTTCCGGTGCCGGACGCGGGGACGGGCAAGGTGCCCGCCGGGCACGTCTACGTTCTGGGCGACCACCGCGCGACCAGCTGGGATTCACGGCATGCCGGGCCGATTCCCTATGAGCGGCTCACGGCCGTGATCGTCTGCCGGGTCCGCCGCGGTGACGCGAGCACCGCGGCGCTCCCGACAGGCACGTGACAGGGGCCCAGCCGCGGCAGCGCCCCCACGCGCTAGTGCTTGAAGACGTCCTTGGTCTTCTCCTTGGCCTGCCGGGCGTCTCCCTTGGACTGCTCCGCCCGGCCCTCGGCCGTCAGCCGCTCGTTACCCACCGCACGGCCGATCGTCTCCTTGGCCTTTCCCTTGGCCTGCTCGGCCTTCGCCTTGGACTTCTGCTCTCCAGCCACGATTCGCTCACTCCAAGTCGTGTCCGACTTCGGGGTCACCTCCCGAGTGACCTCGGGAAGGGACGGTCAAACTTCACGGCGAACCGCGTACCCCAGATACGTCACCACCGGGCTGCTCTCCGGCTCGAGCACCATGTCGACGAGCTCCGGGAGCTGATCGTCGGTCAGCGTGCCACGCCTGCGCCCGCGCGTCGCGCGCACCAGGCCGCGTACGTCGCGCGGCTTGAACGCCGAGACATCCTTCGCGGACAGCCCCGCCCGGTCCAGGGACTCGGCAAGCTCCACCGGGCGGCGCAGCCGGTGCGCGGCGTATCGGCCCCGGGGCATGATCCGTGTCCCCGGGAAGCCTTGGAAGGCACCGAGGTAGATGAGGCGGGACACGGGGGTGCGGTTCACCGTGTCGTAGACGAAGGCCGCGCCGGGGCGCAGCACGCGCGCAGCCTCCTCGAGGACGGCGTCCGGCCGTTCGGTGATCTCGAGGGTGTCGGCGCAGTACACGAGGTCGAAGGAGTCGTCCGGGACGTCGAGTTCCTCCGCGGGCGTCGTCAGGTACGTGACGCCCAGCCCGTCATCCGCGTCCAGGGCCAGGGCCGTCGCGGCGGGGGACGGATCGGCGGCTACGACCTCGAATCCGAGTTGGGCGAGGCCGCGGGCCAGAAGGCCGCGCCCGCTGCCGACGACGAGCGCCCGGCTGCCGGTCGCCGCGAGGCTCAGTCGCCCGAGCACGCGCCGCAAGTACTCCATCCGTACGGACTGGAAGGTCAGGGCCCGGATGTGGCGGCCGTCGACGGCCGCGGGTCCGGCGGAGTCGAGTGCGATGTACGGGGCGGTGGGTCCTGACATGGCAGGCTCCCTCGACGCTCGGAGTCAGGTTCCCTGAGGGAACCTAACATCGACGAGTTCCTCGACCACCGGCTGCCCCACTGGTCGAGGAGGGCGTACGCGGGGTCTGCGGGGCCGCCCGCCCGGGTCACAGCATGCTGTCGTCGGACGATCTGACCCGCGCGCACACCGCGCCGCAGGGCCGGGCTTCGCGGATTCGGGTGGCCGGGGCCGCAATCTGCGGCGACATCACCCTTGCGCACCCCGGCGACCACCGGAACTCCTCATGGCGCCGCCGGCTCGAAGAGGCCATCCGCAGCAGGCCCGACCCGGCCCGCCCGCGGTCCTGAACTGCACTTCCCCACACGGCAATCGCGGTTGACGTCCCGCGACGCGCGCCGGTTTGCTGTGCCGATGGCCGACCTTCGCATCCAAGCAGTGGACGACGACGCCTCGATCCACGATTGGCAGTACGTCCACAACCTGATCATCCCCGGTGACGTACTGTCCCTCGACGACGTCCGTGCCCGCACAGGCCGCAACCGCATGGAAGTCGCCTACCTCGGCGACGTCCTGGTCGGCTGCACCACCGTGCGCCCGCCCACCGGCGACAATGGCACCACCGCCACGGTCATCGCCCGCGTCCTGCCCGAGTACCGCCGCCGCGGCCTCGGCGCCCGACTCTACGAGCGCGCCCTGGGCCAGGCCCGCGCGCTGGACGCCCAGGTGATCGAGACCGTGGTGCTGGCTTCCAACTCTGACGGGCTGCGCTTCGCCGAGCAGCACGGCTTCGTCGAACTTGAACGCTATCTGCTGCGCGAGGGCGACACCGTGCCCTGGATCGACCTGCGCCTGGCCTGATGCGCCGGACAGGCCCTAGAGCTCCGGGGCCTTGTCTGCCGGGCTTCTGAATTCATCGGTGCCGTGCCGATGGCGGCCCGTTGAAGTGCGGTTCGGAAAGCGGAAGGAGGCAGGCTCGCACCTGAGCACCATCGTGTGCGGCGGGTCAGTGGCAGCATCCGTCGTCCGGCTGGAGGCCGGGCCCGGTTTCCAGGCGGCAGAAGCAGGACGCCTCGACGGGGACATCGGCCAGTGCGGTCGCCATCTTCAGCTGCTGGGCGACGAGGGCCGCCTCACCGGTCTTGCCCGTCCGCAGCAGGCATTCGTGGAAGCCGTGCAGGGACCAGACGTTGCCGGGGTGCTGGAGGGCTCGGGGCAGGGTGGCATCGAGGCCGAGGTCCGCGCGGTAGACGGCCTCGGCCTCTGCCACGCGGCCCTGTTCCAGCAGCAGTGCGCCGTAGGCGTGGCGGGTGGGTTGCATCCAGCCCCACGGCTCGTCGTAGGGGAGGCTGTCGTCCAGTTCGATGGAACGCTCGAGGGCGGCGAAGGCGAGGTCGTGGTTGCCCCTGCGGTATTCGAGCTCTCCGTCCAGCATGGCCGACGCGATGGCGAGGATGTCGTGGCAGGTGTTGTTGAACAGCATCCGCGTCTCGGGCACCCGGCTCACGGCCTCGCGGAAGAGCTGGCGCTCGGCTTCCGCCCGGTCGACCTCGCCGGTTGCCGAGAGGGCGACGCCGCGGGCGTAGTGCCGCATGGCGGTGGTCACCGAGTAGAGCTCGGGGTCGGCGGGGGCGGGCAGGGCGAGGATGTCGGTCCAGCGGCCGAAGCGGATCAGCACGTGGACGCGCATGGCCAGGAAGCCTTCGAGCCAGTCGGCCATCGGAGGGCTCGGCACGCGGAGGAGGTCTTCGGGGATGGCCGCTTCCAGCTGAGCGGCGGTGTCGAGGGCGACCCGCGCCTGGCCGAGGAACATGGCCCCGTAGATCTTGAAGTGGTAGTTGTGCGCCCGGTAGAGGGTGTAGAAGTTCATCGCGCCGGCGCGCCGATGGTACTTCTCGTCGACGGCGATCGCGTCGCTGTTCGCCGCGACGACCCGACGGTAGTCGCCGCACAGGACGTCGAGGTGCGAGGGCATGTGGTGCAGGTGCCCGGCGTCGGGCACGATGCCGCGCAGGCGGTCGGCGACGGTGAGGGCCTGTTCCGGCGTCGGGGACATCTCCATCAGGTGGATGTACAGGTGCAGCACCCCCGGATGCCCCACACCGGCATCGGTGGCGAGGGCGCCGTCCAGTACTGCCTTGGCCTCCATGGTCCGGGCGCCCTCGGCCGGCTGCCCGGTCCTCAGGTCCCACAGCTGCCACGGGGTGAGGTTCATCAGGGCGTCGGCATGGAGGGTGGCGACGTCCGGGTCGTGGGGTGCCAGTTCGTACACCGCGCGCATCGCGTCCGCGTAGGGCTCGTTCCAGACCGAGCAGTCCTCGACGGCTTCCGACTGCGGATAACGGGCGCGCAGCGCGGCGATCAGGGCCTGTTCGACCGGGGTGGCCTGGACGGCCTTGTCGTGTGCCCGCTCGACGGCGGTGTGGGTGCGTTCGACGGTTCGTACCAACTCGTCGTCGTTGAAGAAATCCCAGGGCTTGTTGTAGTTCGGACCGAGCGCGTAGGCGATGCCCCAATACGCCATCGCGCACTCCGGGTCGGCCTCGGCGGCCTTTTCGAAGCAGACGACGGCTTCCTCGTGGTGGAAGGCGTACGTCCACAGCAGACCGCGATCGAACCAGAGCTGAGCTGCGGAAGAGGACGTGGTGACGGTACGGCTGTAGGTGCCGAGGTCGTAGTAATCGCCCATGGTCATCTCCTGGAGAATCGGCCCGACCCGGTGAGAATAGCGGCCGCGCACATTCTCTCGCCCCTCTACCAATTCTGACTATTACCAGATCACCATTTCGGTTTTCGGTAAAGTGCACGAATGCAGCTTCCGGCGACTGGATGCCTGGGCCGGGGCCGGCC
>KL569138.1:31288-32520 GCA_000715635.1 Streptomyces violaceus
CTGGATGCCTGGGCCGGGGCCCGGCCCCGGCCACCCGCGGACGAGAACCAGCCGCCGATCACGGCCGGTGACGCCACTTGGATCTGCCGCAGGCGCTGGAGGACCGCGGTGGATGGCGGGTACGGGAGACCGCCGAGCGGTTCAGCGAGTACGCGTCCGTCGTCGGCGCGCATCTGGGAGACCGGGTGCCGCGCAGGATCACCCTCAACGAGCCGTGGTCCAGTGCCTTCCTCGGCTACTCCGTCGGCCGGCACGCCCCGGGTGCCCGCGAGGGCCGGGGTGCGCCGGCCGCGGCCATCACCTGCTGGTCGGGCACGGCCTGGCCGTACAGGCGTTGCGGGCGGCCGGCGTACGCGAGGCGGGCATCACCCTCAACCTCGACCACAACCTCCCCGCCACCGACTCCCCCGCCGACCGGCATGGAAGTCCACGGCTACTACGTGTGGTCCCTCCTCGACAACTTCGAGTGGGCCTTCAGCTACGACAAGCGTTTCGGCATCGTCCGCGTCGACTACGCCACGCAGTAGACCTCGTCAGTCACAAACAGTGACATAGCAGTCACCCCCACCGTCGGAGGCAGTCATCTTGTCGTTCGATCGAGGGCACCTGCGCCGAGAGGCTGGCACCGCCCAACTCCCGCTCCCTAGGATGTACTTCCTGTCCAGCCAGTCCGTTGGCGCGGCACCTTGCGCAGGGGGAACGATGCACTCCGAGAAGCAGTTGTCCACCGAGATCAACGCGAACGTGCCGACGGCAGCGCGCATGTACGACCACTACCTGGGCGGCAAGGACAACTACGCGGCGGACCGTGCCGCGTGCGAGGAACTCGACAAGGTCGTGCCCAGCACGCGCCACCTGGCCCTCAACAACAGGCGTTTCCTCCAGCGCGTGGTGCGGACCCTGTCCGAGGAGTACGGCATCCGGCAGTACCTGGACCACGGCTCAGGCCTGCCGACGCAGGACAACGTGCACCAGGTCGCCCAGCGCATCGACCCCACCACGCACGTGGTGTACGTCGACAACGACCCGATGGTGCTGGTCCACGGCCGGGCGCTGCTGGAGCAGGACGAGCGCACCACCGTGATCCACGCGGACATGCGCGAGACCGACCTGATCTTCGACCACCCCGACACCAAGCGGCTGATCGACTTCTCCCAGCCGGTGTGCGTGCTCTTCAACTCGGTGTTCCACTGCATCCCGGACAGCGACACCGACGGGCCGCTCGCGGTGGC
>KL569138.1:32742-33141 GCA_000715635.1 Streptomyces violaceus
CCCGCCGCGTCCGGGAGCGGCTCGCGCCCGGCAGTTTCCTGGTGATGTGCCAGCTGGTCAGCGAGGATGCCGAAGTCCGGGACTTCGTCACGAACTTCATGGACCAGGCCACCCAGGGCCACTGGGGCCGCGTGCGTGAGCCGAAGGACGTCGAGGCGTACTTCGAGGACCTGGAGATCCTCGAGCCGGGCCTCGTGGAGGTGTCCACCTGGCGTCCGGACACTGAGGTGGCGCCGCGTCAGCTGACCCATGAGTGGATCGAGTTCGGCGGTGTGGGACGGATTCCGCTGGAGAAGTAGCGAGAACACCTCTCCCGGGAGTGCCTCTCGCTCAAGTGCCTCTCGTGGGACGCCGGTCGTCCCACGAGAGGCACCCGCGCGTCACGGGTAGCGCTGCTCC
>KL569138.1:33342-33871 GCA_000715635.1 Streptomyces violaceus
TCGTCTGACGCAGCAGCTCCAGGGAGTCACGGGGCTTGAGCGCCTCGTCCGCGAGCCGGTCCAGCGCGATCCGGTACTCCTCCGTCTCGTCGCGGTCCTCGAGGAAGTTCGCGCTCTTGATGTGCTCCAGGTAGACGACGTCGGGCAGGTCGAGGCCGCCGAAGCGCAGATACGTGACCGGGATGGCCGGCGCCGAGGCGTTCGTGACGCTCAGCGGCACGATCTGCACCGTCACATTGGGCCGCTCCGCCATCTCGATGAGGTGCGTGAGCTGTTCCCGCATCACGTCGGTGCTGCCCAGGACGCGCAGCAGTACGGACTCGTCGATGACCGCCCACAGTTGCGGGGCTTCCTGCCGCAGCAGCAACCGGGCCCGGTGCCTGCGGAGTTCGACACGCCGCTCCACCTCACCGGCAGGCGCGTTCGGCAGGCCGCGCTCCACCACGGCCCTGGTGTAGGCGGGTGTCTGCAACAGGCCCGGCACGTACTGGATCTCGAAGGTACGGATGGTGGCGGCGGCCTCCTGGAG
>KL569138.1:34043-34901 GCA_000715635.1 Streptomyces violaceus
CTCCTGGAGTCCGACCAGCCGGTCGAACCACTCGGGCATCAGCCGCTTGTCGTACCGCTGCCACCAGCCCGGCTCGCCGGCCCGCCGCAGCAGCTTGAGCAGCACCGACACCTCATAGTCGTCGGTGCTGTACAGCTTCAACAGCGCGCGGACATCGTTCTCCGTCGGCGGGCGGCGGCCCTTGCCCGACTCGATGCGGGACAGCTTCGCGGGGCTGAACCCGACAGCGCGCGCCGCCTGGTCCTGGGCGAGTCCGGCGTCCTCACGGAAACCTGCCAGTTGCACACCGACCAGCATCTTCAGCAGAGTCGGCGCCGGCTCGGGCCTGTCCAGGTAGGGTTCCAGACGGGAGATGCGATGCGACGCGGCGGACATCCTGACTCCCAGCAGACCGGCACAAGGGCGACTTACACTATCGCACTCGCCCGGGCGTCTCCGCATCGGCCCGTAGAAGCCCCCCAGAAGTAGAGAGTTGGGCTCCACTTCGTCATGGGGGATTCACAACGCCGGGCTCCGCACCGCCCTTCAGAGCAGGTGGTCGAACTCGCCGTCCTTGGCCCCGGCCAGGAACGCCGCCACCTCCGCCGCCGTGTAGACGAGCGCGGGTCCGTCGGGATCACGGGAGTTGCGCATCGCGATCCCGCCGTCCACGAGAGGGGCGACTTCGACGCAGTTGCCCTCGGCGTTGCTGTGCCGGCTCTTGATCCAGCATGCGTCCAATGTGCTTGCCTGCACTCCGTTCTGCACTGGTGGCACCGCAGTCTCCTTGCTGTTCTCGTACCCCGCCGCGCACGGTGTGCCCGGCCGTCCAGCCGAGGCCGGCCACGTCCGTTCGGCCGCACTCGTCCCGGCTTGCGT
>KL569138.1:35088-36636 GCA_000715635.1 Streptomyces violaceus
CTTACCCACATCGGCTGGATTCTCACGCAATTTCTCGTGCAATTGCACGCGAGCACCGTCAGCGTGGATAATAGCTGCGGCGTCAACCCCTGGTCTGGCGCCGTGTCCTGACGTCGCATCGGGGAGATGCCGTGCCATCACCTGCGCAGCACGTGCTCCAGCCGCCTAGTGGGGCTGCGGCGCACGCAGGCGCACCCGGCACGAGTAACGGATCCCTGCCCGGCCCGCACTCGGTGACGCCGTACGAGGCGACTCCGTACGGGACCCCGCCCTCGATGCCGAAGACCATGCCGCAGTTCTCCGGTGACTTGGCCGCCTCGGCCGCCCTGCGCGTCGAGTGCAACAGGGAGGGCTTCGCCCAGGCCCGGTCCTTCACCCGTGACACCCTGCACATCTGGTCACTCGACCACCGCTGCGACGACACGACCCTGGTCATCACCGAGCTCACCGCCAACGCCGCGACGCACGCCGCGGCGGCCGCTTCGGGTGTGCCGGAGATCCGGCTCGGATTCCTCCTGGACCCCACCCATCTGCTGGTCACCGTCTCCGACCCCGACGACCGTCCGCCCGTGTACGCGCCCGACGCCGGCTCCGCTCTGGAAGAGCACGGCCGGGGCCTGTGCATCGTCGACGCCCTGTCCGAGGAGTGGGGCTGGACCCCCAGGCCTCCGGCGGGCAAGACGGTCTGGGCCAGGTTGTCGACCCGCCCACCCACCTGACACGACTGCCGCGGAAAGGCCCCTCGCCATGCGCAGCGCTTCGACGGAACACCCGAGCAGCGAGCGCCCACAGCGCCCCGACGCCCCAGCCGGGGTGACCCGGGCCACACCGCTCACGGCACTGGACCGCGTGCCGTGGGGCGACATCCAGGACTCCACCGGTTCGGCGGCGGCCATTCCCCTCCTGCTCAACGGCATCGCCTGGGGCGACCCCGACACCGCCCGGTCCGCACTCGACGACCTGCGGAAACGGATCTGCCAGTTCGGCTTCGTGGTGGAGCAGGCCACCGCCGCCACGGTTCCGTTCCTGTGGGAGCTGGCGAAGCTGCCGCAGGTGACCTGCCGCGCACAGATCATCCAGTTGCTCAAGAGCATCGCCGACGCCCGGCAGTGGGAGAGCACCGCCGCCGTCTATCCGAAGCTGCTGAACCATCGGGAGAACCATGTGGTGTGGGAGCGTGCGGCACGTCAGGCGGTGCGTGCCCGGCGCGGAGAGCTGGGCCGGCTGATGGACGACGAGGACTCGGAGATCGCCCGGGCCACGAACGAGCTCGCGCGCTCCCTGGGAACCTGAGACCCGAGGTCCTGAGCCCGCCGAGGTTTTGCGGAAGGTTCCCGATCGGGCCAAGGTGAGTGTGCGCGCCCGGCCGCGGACGGCTCCCGGGTGCTCATGGCGCCGGGAGACGTGACGAAACCGTGAGGGCCCGCTGTCACCATGGGTGATGCCCCTCGCCTCCCGGGGCCGGGCAGTGTAGACATGGCACATGGTCCGACTCTTGGGTCGATCCGGGACTCGATCGCCCCTGCGGCCCGGCGCTGCGCCGTCCGC
>KL569138.1:36884-37365 GCA_000715635.1 Streptomyces violaceus
GACAAGTGTTCCTGCTGGTCGTGGTGATCGTACTGCTGCTGGTGGTGGCCGCGGTGGTGGCGCTGGTGCTGCAGGTGCGGCACGACACGACCCAGGAGGCCCGCAACCGTTCGCTCGCCGTCGCGGAGACCTTCGCCAACGCGCCGGGCACGGTCGAGGCGCTGGAGAGCCCTGATCCCACGGCTGTGCTCCAGCCGCGTGCCGAAGCCGCCCGCGAGCAGTCGAAGGTCGACTTCGTCGTCGTCATGAACACCGACGGCATCCGCTACACCCACCCCAAGCCGGACCGCATCGGGAAGCAGTTCGTCGGGACGATCGCGCCCGCGCTGGCCGGGGAGTCGGTGACCGAGGAGATCGAAGGCACGATCGGCCACCTCGTGCAGGCCGTGGTGCCGGTGAAGGACCCGGACGGCCGGGTCGTGGGCCTGGTGTCGGCGGGAATCACGACCGAGAACGTCGGCGGCACCGCCGACCGTCAGCT
>KL569138.1:37563-39058 GCA_000715635.1 Streptomyces violaceus
CTGCCGCTCGTGCTGGCCGCCGCCGCGGTGGCTCTCGCCTTGGCGACGGCGGGCGCCGCGCTGGTGAGCCGGCGGCTGCTGCGCCAGACCCACGGGCTCGGGCCGCACGAGATGACCCGGATGTACGAACACCACGACGCCGTGCTGCACGCCGTCCGCGAGGGCGTGCTCATCCTCGACGGCTCGGGCACCCTGCTGCTCGCCAACGACGAGGCGCACCGCCTGCTCGGACTGCCCGCCGACGCCGAGGGCCGGCACATCCTCGGCCTGGGGCTCGACCCCGGCACCGCCGATCTGCTGGCCTCCGGGCGCGTCGCCACGGACGAGGTGCACCTCGTCGGGGACCGGCTCCTGGCCGTCAACCAGCGGACCACGGAAAGTGCGGGCGGTCCGCCCGGCAGTGTCGCCACGCTGCGCGACTCCACGGAGCTGCGTGCCCTGTCGGGCCGGGCCGAGACCGCGCGGGAACGGCTCAACATGCTGTACGACGCCGGCGTGGGCATCGGGACGAGCCTGGACGTGACCCGTACCGCCGAGGAGCTGACCGAGCTGGCCGTGCCCCGGTTCGCCGACTTCGTCACCGTGGACCTGTTCGACGCGGTGCTGGGCGGCGGGCAGCCGGACGCCGCGGCCGCGCTGAGCCGTACGGCGCTGAGCGGGATCCGCAAGGACGCCCCGCTCTACCCCGTCGGCGAGCGGATCAGGTTCGTCGACTCCTCTCCGCAGGGCCACAGCCTCGACACCGGGCGGGGCGTCCTGGAACCCCGGCTGGGCGAAGCCCCCGGCTGGCAGGCACAGGACCTCGAGCGCTCCGCGCAGATCGTGGAGTACGGCATCCACTCCCTGATCACCGTGCCGCTGCGGGCCGGCACCCTGGTGCTGGGCGTGGTCAGCTTCTGGCGCCTCGAGAAGCCGGAGCCCTTCGACGCGGACGAGCTGGTCCTGGCGGAGGAGCTGGTCGCGCGGGCCGCCGTCTCGATCGACAACGCGCGCCGCTACACCCGCGAGCACAGCATGGCCGTGACGCTCCAGCGAAGCCTGCTCCCCCGGAACCTGCCCGAGCAGGGGGCGCTGGAGATCGCCTACCGCTATCTGCCGGCGCAGGCCGGAGTGGGCGGCGACTGGTTCGACGTACTGCCGCTGTCGGGGGCCCGGGTCGCGCTCGTGGTCGGGGACGTCGTCGGCCACGGGCTGTACGCCGCTGCCACGATGGGGCGGCTGCGGACCGCCGTGCACAACTTCTCCGCCCTCGACCTCCCGCCGGACGAACTCATCGCCCTGCTGGACGAGTTGGTCGGCCGCATCGACCAGGACGAGACCGAGGAGGACGGCAGCGCCCCGGTCACCGGCGCGACCTGCCTGTACGCCGTCTACGACCCGGTCTCCCGGCGCTGCACCGTCGCGCGGGCCGGGCATCCCCCGCCGGCGCTGATCCACCCCGACGGCAGTGTCGAGTTCGCGGAGGTGCCCGCCGGTCCCCCGCTCGGGCTCGGCG
>KL569138.1:39257-42253 GCA_000715635.1 Streptomyces violaceus
GTCTGCCGTTCGAGACGGCGGAGCTGGAGCTGGCGGAGGGCAGCCGGCTCGTGCTCTACACCGACGGGCTGGTCGAGGACCGGGAGCGGGACATCGACGTCGGTCTTGAGATGCTGCGCGAGGCACTGGGCCGGGCCGGTCAGTCCCCGGAGGACACCTGCCGGGTCGTGCTCGACTCGCAGCTCACGGCCCGGTCCAGCGACGACATCGCCCTGATCGTCGCGCGCACCCGGGCGCTCGCCGGCGACCAGGTCGCCGAGTGGCCGGTGCCGGCGGATCCGGCGGCCGTGGGCGAGGTGCGGGCGGCGGTCACCCGGCAGCTGGCCGAGTGGGGCCTGGACGAGCTGTCGTTCACCACCGAGCTCATCCTGAGCGAGCTGGTCACCAACGCGCTCCGGTACGGCGACGGCCCCATCCATGTACGGGTACTGCGCGACCGCAACCTGATCTGCGAGGTGTTCGACAGCAGCAGCACCTCGCCGCATCTGCGGTACGCGACGATGACGGACGAGGGCGGCCGGGGCCTGTTCCTCGTCGCACAGCTCGCGGAACGCTGGGGGACGCGCTATCTGCCTGCCGGGAAGGTGATCTGGGCGGAGCAGCCGCTGCCATAAGCAGTAGTTGGAGGTGCTCATAAAGTTGCCTTATGAGCTCATAGACCGGACCCGCGTACCGACTTAGGCTTGCCTTAGTTTAGGCTTCCCGGTGAGATCGCTTGTCGCCGCTCGAAGGGAACCTGACCATGCCCCGCCCCCTGCGGGTAGCCATCGTCGGATCCGGCCCCGCCGGGATCTACGCCGCCGACGCCCTGCTCAAGTCCGAGGTGGCCGCCGACCCCGGTGTGTCCATCGACATCTTCGAGCGCATGCCGGCGCCGTTCGGACTGATCCGCTACGGCGTGGCGCCCGACCACCCGCGGATCAAAGGCATCATCACGGCCCTGCACCAGGTCCTCGACAAGCCGCAGATCCGGCTCTTCGGCAACGTGGACTACCCTTCCGACATCAGCCTGGACGACCTGCGCGCCTTCTACGACGGTGTGATCTTCGCCACCGGCGCGACGGCCGACCGGGCGCTGCCCCTTCCCGGCATCGAGCTCGACGGCTCGTACGGCGCCGCGGACTTCGTGTCCTGGTACGACGGCCACCCTGACGTGCCGCGCACCTGGCCGCTGGAGGCGGAGAAAGTCGCCGTGCTCGGCGTCGGAAACGTCGCCCTGGACATCGCGCGCGTCCTGGCCAAGACGGCGGACGAACTGCTGCCGACGGAGATCCCGGCGAACGTCTACGAGGGTCTGAAGGCCAACCGGGCCAAGGAGATCCACGTGTTCGGCCGCCGCGGCCCGGCGCAGGCGAAGTTCAGCCCGATGGAGCTGCGGGAGCTGGACCACTCCCCCAACATCGAGGTCATCGTCGACCCCGAGGACATCGACTACGACGAGGGCTCGATCGCCACCCGGCGCGGCAACAAGCAG
Source organism: Streptomyces violaceus (assembly GCA_000715635.1). Lineage (GTDB taxonomy): Bacteria > Actinomycetota > Actinomycetes > Streptomycetales > Streptomycetaceae > Streptomyces > Streptomyces violaceus. Next base: position 40,732 of record KL569138.1, read on the forward strand.
GCCGACATGGTCGCCAAGACCCTGGAGAACTGGGCGATCCGCGACACCGGCGACCGGCCCCACAAACTCTTCCTGCACTTCTTCGAGTCGCCGGTCGAGGTCCTCGGCGAGGACGGCAAGGTCGTCGGTCTGCGCACCGAGCGCACGGAGCTCGACGGCACGGGCAACGTCAAGGGCACCGGCACCTTCAACACCTGGGACGTCGGCGCGGTCTACCGCGCGGTGGGCTATCTGTCCGACAAACTCCCCAAGCTGCCCTGGGACATCGACTCCGGCACCGTCCCCGACGAGGGCGGGCGAGTCATGCAGGAGTCCGGCGAGCACCTGCAGTCCACTTACGTCACCGGCTGGATCCGGCGCGGCCCCGTGGGTCTCATCGGGCACACCAAGGGCGACGCCAACGAGACGGTGTCCAACCTGCTGGACGACTACGCGAACGGCCGGCTGCAGACGCCCGCCACCCCCGCCCCCGAGGCCGTGGACGCGTTCCTGGCCGAGCGGAACGTCCGCTTCACCACCTGGGAGGGCTGGTACAAGCTGGACGCCGCGGAGAAGGCGCTGGGTGAGCCGGAAGGCCGCGAGCGCGTGAAGCTCGTCGAGCGCGAGGACATGCTGCGGGCCAGCGGCGCCTGACGCCCGTCCTGTACGCCTGTAGGGCGGGTCCGGTGGCAATGTCACCGGACCCGCCCTTATGCGTGCTTGAAGCGTGTACGATCCGGATGCTTCACCGAACCATCACACGGCCTTCACGAGAAGGTCTTGCAAGGGGGGACGAACGCCCATGCACATACGCCTTGTCGCCACCACGGCGGCCGTTGCCGGAGCCCTGACCGCCCTGACGGCGGTTCCGGCCCAGGCCGCCGAGTACAGCTCCGCACTGAAGATCCGTGGCATCCAGTACGACGCTCCGGGACGCGACTCGAACCGCTGCTCGACGGGGAACACCGACGAGGAGTACCTGACGATCGAGAACTACTCGCGGTCGACGACCGTGAACCTCAAGGGCTACGTCGTCAAGGACGCCGCGAGGAACAAGTTCACGTTCACCGCCAGCCACACCCTTCAGCCCGGTGACTACGTGAAGCTGCGCGGCGGCAACGGGTCCGACTCCGACACGAAGAACGTCGTCTACCGCGACAACTGCAACTTCATGTGGAACAACGACAAGGACACCATCTACGTGTACAAGCCGTCCGGCAGCCGTGCCGACGTGCACTCGTACACCAAGAGTGGCTCCGACAAGGACGGCAACGGGTACATCACGTACCACGGTTGAGATGCATGAACGTGAGGCCTGTTGCCGTTCCGGCAACAGGCCTCACGTTCTTCCCGCCGGGCGCAGCATGATCAGGGGAGCCGAGTATCCCCGGGAGGATCCATGCCGCAGACGTCCGCCATCGGCCCGACCCATCGTCTGGTGCCTTCACCGGCCGGTCGTACGCACCTCGTGGAGCAGGGAGACGGACCGCTGGTTCTGCTGCTGCACGGGTTCCCCGAGTCCTGGTACGCGTGGCGTCACCAG
>KL569138.1:42482-42849 GCA_000715635.1 Streptomyces violaceus
ACCGCACGGTGGCCGTCGACGTCCGCGGTTACGGGCGCTCGTCCCGGCCCGCGGCGGTGGACGCGTACCGGATGCTGGAACTGGTGGAGGACAACGTCGCCGTCGTGGAGGCGCTGGGCGAGCGGTCCGCAGTGGTCATCGGACACGACTGGGGTGCGAGCATCGCCGCGACCTCCGCGCTGGTCCGGCCCGAGGTGTTCCGCGCGGTGGGGCTTCTCAGCGTGCCCTACACCCCGCCCGGTGGCCCGAGGCCCGGCGAGGTCTTCGCCCGGATGGGCGGCGACGAGGAGTTCTACGTCTCCTACTTCCAGGAGCCCGGCCGGGCCGAGGCCGAGATCGAGCCGGACGTGCGCGGCTGGCTCCCGGG
>KL569138.1:43057-46370 GCA_000715635.1 Streptomyces violaceus
TGTGTATAAGAGACAGCCCCCGACCCGCACTTCGTCGTCCGCGGCGGAAAGCTGCGCGACCGCTTTCCCGTCGGCCTGCCACCGGACTGGCTGGACGAGGCCGACCTCGACGCGTACGCCGGAGAGTTCGAGCGCACGGGGATGACCGGCGCCCTGAACCGCTACCGCAACATGGACCGGGACTGGCAGGACCTGGCCGGCTTCGCCAGCGCCCCCGTCACCCAGCCGTCGCTGTTCATCGGTGGCAGCCTGGACGCGTCCACGACCTGGCTGGCCGACGCGATCGAGGCGTACCCGACCACTCTGCCGGGCCTCACTGCCTCTCACATCCTGGACGGCTGCGGTCACTTCCTGCAGCAGGAACGGCCCGGCGAGACCAATCGGCTCCTGATCGAGTGGCTCGCCGATCTTCGCTGACCTAAAGGGCCAGGCCCGGAAGCCAGCGCTCGAGATAGGTGCGCAGGTCGGTCAGGTCGTTGCCGCCCGCCACGTAACCCACGTATCCGTCGGGGCGTACGAGGGCGTGGGTGACGTCCGGCCATGGGCTGTCCGTACCGAGGTGGTGCACGCTGAGCAGGTCGTCGTGTCCGCCCGCAGGCACAGCCGATGGCCAGAGGTGGGCAGGGCCGGTGAGCAGGAGGTGGTAGCCCGGAGCGGCGGTGTGCTGGTGGAGTCCGGGTGGGACATCGGGGAGCCGGTCCCCCGCCCGAGGGCCCTGTCGTGGTCGGTGCGGTCCGCTGGTGGAGGCAGGTCCGCGGCGGTAGTGGATGCCGAGTTCCGAGACCGTGCGGAAGAGTCGTGCGCGGGGACGGGTCGTGCGCAGCAGCAACGGGGCCAGGCGCGGGGCGAGATGGGTACGGGCGAGCCGGAGGGCCGGGTTGCCGCTCGTGCCGAGGGTGAACGCGCGGTCGGTGAGACGGCGAACGCCGTGGCCGACCGGGGCCCGCTCCGCCTCGTACGTCTCCAGCAACTCCTCCGGCGACGCGCCCCGGCAGACGTGGGCCAGCTTCCAGCCCAGGTTGAGCGCGTCCTGGATGCCGGTGTTCATGCCCTGTCCCCCGGCCGGACTGTGGATGTGGGCGGCATCCCCGGCGAGGAAGAACGGGCCGTTGCGGTAGTGGGTGGCGCCGCGGTTGTGGATGCGGAAGGCGGTCATCCAGACCGGATCGCGCAGGATCAGCCGGTGGTCGTCGTGCCCGGCGCGGTCGGTGGTCCAGTCGTCGACGAGCTGCTGAAGGAGGCTCAGTGTCACCTCGCCCCCGCGGAGACCCGGCGGGCGCATCGCGATCATCCGCCAGGTGGCCGGCGTGCCGAGCGGGAAGAAGAACAGCATCCCGGCCGCGGTCATGTACGTATGTGCGGCACCGGGCTCCAGCCCTTCGACCTCGAGGTCGGCCAGGAAGAACGTCTGCGGATACGCGTGTCCCTCGAAGGCGATGCCCGCCTGGGTGCGCACCGTGCTGTGCGCACCGTCGCAACCGACGACGTAGCGGGCCCGCACGGTCTCCTGGCTGCCGTCCGGGCACCGGAGCCGGCAGCTGACGTACCCGCCCTCCCGCTCCGTGCTCACCAGTTCCGTGCCCCGTTCCACGGTCACGTCCCGGGCGGCCAGCCGGGCCGTCAGAACGGCTTCCGTCTCCGACTGCGGGAGGAAGAGCAGGAAGGGGTACGGGGTGTCCTCGCAGCCGACGTCGAACACCGGCACCTGTAGCTCCCGTCGGGGCAGATGCAGGTGCAGCCGGACCGCCGTACTGCCTCGTTCGACCAAGTCGTCCGTCACGCCGAATCCGGCCAGCATTTCCAGGGACCGGGGCTGGATGGCCGGCGCGCGTGACTCCCGGGCACGGTCCAGTGAACGGTCCACGATCCGGAACGGGGTGTCGTACGCGCGCAGTTGCGTCGCGAGCGCGAGTCCGGTCGGGCCCGCGCCCACCACCAGCACGTCAAGTGGTGCCGTCATGGCGTCAACGGTAGACCCCGCCCTACCGCAGGCCGGGGCCCTCCGCGCCGTGTTCCTCGCGGAGGGCTCCCGTCCGGTCGTACCGGTTCAGGGTCGTGCCGGTTCAGACCTCGAGGTCGGCTTCGATCCGGCGGAGCTGGTGGCGGGCCATCGCCAGGTTGGCCCGGCTCCCGTCGAGCACGAGGTAGAGGAACAGTCCGCTGCCGCCGCGCCCCTTGAGGAGGCGGATGAGGTGGTACTGGGAGTTCAGGGTGATCAGGATGTCTTCGATGTCCTCCTTGAGTCCCAGGTGTTCCATGGTGCGCAGCTTGGACCGTACGACGTCGGTGTTGCCGGCGGCGGCGACCTCCAGGTTGAACTCCTTGCTGCCGCCGAGGGTGCCGAGGGCCATGCCGCTGGTGTAGTCGACGAGGGCTGCGGCTGTGGCTCCCTCGATGGAGCTCAGGCATTCCTTCAGCGCGGTCTCCGTGTTGGCCATGCGCTCGGTTCCTTTCGTTCTGTCTTACTTCGGACGGTCGGTCGGAAGGTGCGGGTGGTTCGGGCGGCTCAGGTGCCGGTCTGCGGGCGGGGCTGGTGGGTGGGCCGCTGTGGGGTGCGGACCGGAAGAGTGCCGATGGGGCGGGCCGTGGCCGGGGGCGCTGTGGCGAGGTGTTCGTCGAGCGCCGGCCGGTCGGCGTGGCGGCCGGTGCCGGGGCCGACGCGCGTGGCGACCAGGTCCGCGATCCGGGCGCCGCTGCGCCGGCCCTCCAGGTGGAGGCGACCGACGTTGACACGGTCCTCGGCGAGGAGGGTGAGGACGGCGGTAGTTCCGGCCGCGTAGGTCGCGACGTAGCCCCCGGAACCGCGCACCAGCAGTTCGCGGAAATCTCCACGGGCGGCTGCGTCGGTCATGCGGTACGCGACACCGAGGGCGGCGGCGGTGAGCGCCGCGAGGCCCTCCGGCTCGGTCTCCGGCACGTCGTGGGCGAGGACGAGTCCGTCGACGGTGGCCGCGAGGGAGCCCGTCAGCCGGGGGATACGGGTGCGGAGCCGACGTAGTTCGTCCAGGACGTCGGTCTCGACGGCCATGAGCTGTCTCCTTTCGGCACGCTGTCTTCGCGCGCGGATCACAGTGCCTCCAAGGCGTGCAGGAGCCGTCGCAGCAGTGCGGTGTCGGGCTCGTCCGGTGCCACCGGACGAGGGGCGGGGCCAGGCTCGGCGGACGCGGGGGCGGGGGCTGTGGCTGGGGCGGGGGCTGTGGCTACGGGGACGACCATCCCGGCGGCGGCCAAGCGGCGGAGTTCCACGAGCGTATGGAAGGTGCGGCAGGCGAGGGCCGTCGCGATCTGGGCGGCGGTGCGGACGCCGTCGACC
>KL569138.1:46611-46953 GCA_000715635.1 Streptomyces violaceus
GCCGTCGACCTGGGCGAGGGTGCGGCTGCGGCGGGCCGGCAGATCCGAAGGGGCGGTGTCGGGCACCCGGGCGAGCGGGGCGAGGTCGACGCAGGGTTCGGGCCATATGCGGTGCAGCAGTTCGCGGCGGCGTCTCGACTCGCGCAGGACGGCGTCCACCGGTACGGAACGGACCGCGCCGAGCCAGTGTGCGACTCCGGGGCGGAAGCGGAGTGCCGGTCCGTCGTGGGCGAGGACGAAGTACGCCGCGTCGAACAGGGCGCCCAGATGGCACAGTTCCAGCGCGCCGGCGGCGAGGTGGCCGCTGTCGACCAGCTGCCGGCCGACCCCGCAGCGGCGGCC
>KL569138.1:47155-51926 GCA_000715635.1 Streptomyces violaceus
GGCGGCCTGCCTGGTCGATCGCGGCCCACCAGCCGTCCGGGGCGAGCGCACCGCTGTGGGTGAGCAGGTCGCCGAGGGCGGGTGTGACGGCGGATTCGACGTGGACGACGTGTCCGGAAGCCAGATAGACGATGCCCGATTCGGTGGACAGGGCGCCGCTCGCGCCCTGCTCGGCAAGAGTGCCGAGCAGGGCCGAGGCCGGTTCGTCCGTGCGTGAGGTGCGGATCGTCGTGGTCATCCGAGCACCAGTCGGTCCGCCATCTCGGCCAGCCGGATGCGGGCCAGGGCCAGGTTGCCGTCGCTTCGGTCGAGCCATAAGTGCAGGAACACCGTGCTGTCGAAGGTCGTGGTGACGAACCTGAGCAGGTGGTACGAGTCGGCGTTCGTGATGATCAGATCCTGTACGGGTGGTTCCTTGCCGGACGCCCCGCCCGCCTCCCCGTCGGCCGACGCGAGGACAGTGCTCTCGGTGGCGAGGCGGGCGAATTCGGCGGTTTCCGCGGCCGTTGCCTCCAGGTCGCCGCCCGGTGCGTCACCCACCGCGCCCAAGGCGAGACCACTGATCCAGTCGACCACCGATGCCCCTCGCGCGCCGGGCAACCGCATGGCCTCCAGCAGACTCTCGTCAATTCCGGGCACGCCGAATCCCCCTCCCTGAACGGCCGTTCCCGCGAACGTGAGCACGACACTACGGTGTGTGCTCGGCGCAGGTGAACGCTTTGGCATTTTCCAAAGGAATGTGCAGGAAGCGAGCGGGAGGTGATCAGGGTCGGACGGAAGCGCGCAGGAAGCGTCGCAGTGCTCAGGGGTGGGCGTAGGCCAGGCGGTCTGACCTGCGGCTACGTACGCGAGGCCCCCGCAAGGCACTCGCGGCGGCTGCGGACGACGCCGGTCCCGTACAGCCGTCACATTGGGGGGCGATGGCCGCAGACACGACCGCGTTGGCCCCGTGGCGAGCCAGGTACCAATGCCCGCCGTCGAGCTTGGAACACAGCTGACCATCGCCGCACCGACGCGGTCGGCAGGAACCGGTCCGAAGACCTCGGCGGCCGGGAGACCGTAGACGGCGAGAGCATGTGCCCGGCACACGGCACAGTGCAAGACCAGGTCGGTGTCACCATCAAGGTCGACTCCGGGGATGATCGCGGTCTCGGTCGCACTGGCGCGAATGTGGACCTCGAACGGACAGGAACCGAGGCTGGCCGCGGTCGCTGCGGTGATGACGCTCATTTCCAGTCCCGTGCCGGGGCATCGCGCTGCGGTCCCCACCACCGCCTCGCCCATGGCCTGCTGGTCGCCCTTGCACCGAACAGCACACCTAGGGCGCCTGGGAGGCAGCGACACCTGTTCTCCCGCTGCTCGTTGGTCAGGCGAGCAACGGGAGAACACCAGAAGGGGCGCGCCCGTATGAATCGCCGTACCCGTTCCCTGTGGGTTTGTCTGGCTGCAGTGGCAGTTGCCGGTGTCGCCTGGGTCGGCGCATCGCTGTTGCGGAAGCCGGAGGAGCCGGTGTCACCTGAGGCCTACGTGGCGGTGGTCGCGGCGCTGGTGGCGGTGGTGACTGCCGGCGTTCCGTGGACCTGGCGGGGCCCTCAGGTGGTCGGCGGGACAAGCGGCGGCCAGCGAGCAGGGGCAGAACAGGTGCTGTCCGATGCAGTGAGGGAGCAGTGGTCCCGGGAGGCGGTGTTCAGGCAGCTGTTCGACCCGTGGCCGGTGGCTGTGGTCTGGACACCCGTCGGCGGAGCGGAGGCGGAGCTGGCCGACCACGCGGAGCTGACCGGGATACGGCCCGGGGTCCGGTTCTCCGGGGCACAGGAACTCGCCGAGTTCTGGGCCGGCTCGGCTCGGAGGCGGACTGTGCTGGTCGGCGACGCGGGGAGCGGGAAGACGAGTTGCGCGGTGCTGTTCACGCTGGCGTTGCTTGATATGCGCCAGTCGCCGGAGGTTCCCATTCCGGTGGTCCTCACTGCGTCCACGTTCCGGCCCGAGCGGGAGTCCGCCGAGCGGTGGCTGCGCCGGCAGCTGCTCGCGGCGTATCCGGTGCTCGGCGACCGTGAGCGGTTCGGGCCCGACGCGGCCGGGGACTTGCTGGCGCGGCACAGGGTGGCGCCCGTGATCGACGGGTTGGACGAGCTGGAGCCGGAGCGGCGCACGCGGGTGCTGTGCTCACTCGTCGAGGGGCTGGATCCGCGGGCACCGTTGATGCTGACCTGCCGCAGTCGTGAGTACGCCGCGGCGGTCGCGGAGTGCGGGGTGCTGCCCCGTGCGGCGGTGCTCGCGCCGTCGCCGGTGACACCGGCGGAGGCAGTGCGGTCGCTCGCTTTGTGCGACCAGCCGGGACCACGTCAGGCGGCTTGGCGCAGGGTTGCCGAAGAGGTCGCGGCCAGACCGGACGGTCCGCTCGCCTCCGTGCTCGCCACCCCGCTGGGGGTCAGCCTCGTGCGCGCGCACTGTGTGGAGGGCACCGTCGATCCGCGCGAGCTACTGGACTCGCACCGGTTCGCGGACCGGCGCACGCTGCAGCGGCATCTCCTCGGCACTCTGGTGCCCGCGCTCTACGCTCGGGCCGCGGCCCGCGATCCGCAGGGCGTATACGGGGGATCGCCGGAGCGCGCGGACCGCTGGCTGCGCTTCCTCGCGGGCGCGATGGCACGCCAGGGGACCCGTGACTTCGCCTGGTGGCGACTGCACGACACTTCCAGGGCCACCCGTTCCGCCTGGGGCGTCGCGGCCTTCGTCGGAGCGTGTGCAGTGGCGGTGACGCTGCCCGGGCTCGTGGACTTCGTGAAAAACAGTGCCACCGTTCGCCTTCATCGTGATCCCTGGGTGCCGCTGCTCGTCCTACGGCTGCTCTCCCTGTTGCTGATCGTGCCGAGCTTGCTGCTGCTCGCGCGGCGCCGGACCGACCGGGTACGCGACGCGATCGCGGCGGTGACGCTGGCCTCGCTCGTCCCGGCGGCGCTCGCTGCCACCTACACACTCGTCTACGTGCACGACTCACCCAGTGGGCCGCTGCTGTCGGCGCTCCTCACCATGGCGGTGCTCAACACGCAGTTCCTGCCGGTGCTCCTGGTGGCGGGAGTCCCCTCCAGCCCTCGCCTGCCTCGGCGCGGCCACTTCTCCGTGCAGGCCTGGCGCGCACGGTTCGGTTCCTGCGTCCGCAGGTTCGCGGCGGTGACGGCGGTGGTGGGTGCGGCTTCGCTGACGGTCGAGTCGATGATGTTCTGCCTGCAGTCCCGTGGGGGCTTTCAATTCCATCCGGTCTGCGCGGCCGGCAACGTTGATTCGGCGTTGGTGGTGGGCGCCGTCGTCGGGGCCATGGCGGCGGTGGCGTACTGGTATGAGAGCGCAGGCGTGCGGGCCGGCCGGGGGCCCTCCACACCGCGCTCTTCGCTTCGCAACGACCGGCGACTCGCCTGCGCGTTCGTCACTGCCGGTGCTGTGCTCACGCTCGTCGACACAGTAGTCACCGAGGTCATGCCGTCGGCGAACACCAAGGATGTGTCGCTCGGCGAATTCGCCGTACTGCTCCTGCAGGATTTTGTCGTCAACGTCGGCCCGCTCGGGGCGGCCGTTGCCGTCATGAGCACCTGCTGGCCGTACTACACGCTGACCCGCCTCCGGCACGCCTTCGTCGGGCGCCTGCCCTGGCGGCTCCAGGCATGCCTCGCGGAGGCGCACCGGCTGGGCGTGCTCCGCCAGGTGGGCGCGGTCTACCAGTTCCGACACGCGCTGCTGCAGGACGAGCTGGCCCGCCCGGAATCCGACCCGCAGGTGCCGACTCCCAGGGTCCGCGATGGACGAGGCTCCTCCCACCCCTCGGCCACCAGCACGGGTAGGCAGCCGGACGGCGGACAGGCGTCGTCTCCGGGACACGCCCCATCCTGAAAACGGCACCGGCCGGGCCCGGGGCTTCGTATGCCCGCCGACATCGGCAGTTGCGTAAGGCGTTCGAGGACAGCAAACACGAACCGACGCGGCCGACTTCTACTACGGCGAAGAGATGCGCCGTCATGCCGACGACATCCCCCGGGCCGAGGGGGCTTGCTCACCGCATATTCGGCCCTGTCCGGCTACGGACCGCGAACCTCGGACCAGGGCTGGTGACTGGGCTCCGGCTGCATGACCAGTGGGATCCGGCCTTCGCCGACGCCGAGGACTGCCTGCTTTCGTAGTGCTGCGCGCGGATCACGCACTACCTCGACCTGTTAGCGACTCCCGAAGTCGTCAACAATCTCGGGGCCCGTACCCCCTGTGACAGGAATACGGGCCCTCCGGGTCGAGCAGTGCGCTGGCGTCCGTCAGTCCGGGTCGGGAACGGACTGCAGCGTTCCGTCGTCGACGACGAGCTCGTGGTAGCCAAGGCGCTCACCGAGTGCGTGGTACCGGTCGTACTGGGACTCCGTGACGGGAACCAAGTGTGCCTTGAGAACCCGCAGGAAAAATCGGAACCCTAGGTCGGGGTCGACCTCGACGACCAGTTGCTCAAGCGCGGCCATCACCTCCGCCCCGCCGACGCCGACTGCGGCCTCCACACTGGGCGTGACCTCGCGGATCTCCTCGAGGATCTCCTGCTGCAGTGGCCCGTCCACGGAGGGCGGCGGCGAAACAGGAGAAAAGGACGGCTCGTCGCGGTGAATCCGATCGACGGAGATCCGGACGATGTCGCGCAGCCATGCGCGCCCGTCAAGCCACACGCCGTCTGGGTCGTACGGAAGTCCGATCGCCGACCGCCACAGGAGTTCGATCATCCGGGTTGGCAGCGGTGATT
>KL569138.1:52108-54107 GCA_000715635.1 Streptomyces violaceus
GATCGCCGACCGCCACAGGAGTTCGATCATCCGGGTTGGCAGCGGTGATTCCAGAAGACGAAGAGCATCCTCCACGAGAGTGGCCGCGTAGACCCCGTCCCCCCAGTCCGCGGCGCCTGTGACGATCTCCTCCGGCGTTGCCTCGTTGACCCAGGGGCCGGCGAACCACTTGGTGAGTCCGCTGAGGCCGAAGTCGATCCAGATGTCTTGCCGTTCCGCCGTCACGTGGTGGGCTTCTTTCCCTTGGGGTACGAGGTGTACACCATGTAGCCGGGTTTGTGTGCGGACCTCTTGAGCGTGATGGACACGATGTTCTGGGCCGGCCAGCTGTCACCGGTGTGGTGGTAGACGGTCCCCAGAGACGCTGTGTCGTCGAGCGTCACGTCGAACGAGAGGAGGTGCGCAGCGCTCTCGGAATCCTTCGGGGTTGCCTGGATCCAGTTGTCGAGCCGCTTCCGGTTCGCCTTGTTCTGCTTCGGGGACATGCCCGTCAGCCACTTCTTCATCGCCTCGTCGACGGCGGCTTGGGCCGTGTCCAGATTCTTCCAGACACCGGTCACACCAGGATGGTTGGGGTTCTTGGCAAGGTCGTCCTTGGCCTTGTTGGTCGCCTTCAGCGGAGTGGTTTCGACGTGGTCCTTGATGGTGTGGGCACCGCGGTCATTCTCGTGCAGGCGCAGGTTCAGACAGTTGTGGACCAGGACATCCCTTGTCTGGACGCCCGCCGTCCCCTCCGTGCCCACGTAGAAGGTGTGCAGCTTGTCGACCGTCAGGTCGTAGACCGCGCGGGGTGCCAGACCTGACCGGTCGTGCAGCGCGCTGACGACGCGGGGCGTCCCGTCTGGCTCGCGCAGCCGATCGCCGGTCCGTAGATCGGCGACGAACGTCCAGCCTCGCCCGTCCACGTAGATCCGGTGTCCGGCGGTGCTGGTCAGGCTGGTGCCTCCGACGAGGGAGACATCGACGAGGCGCCGAGTGCCGTGCCGGAACGTGTTCGTTACCGGCTGCGGTGCGTGGACACCGGTCTCGGGATCCGTCGCCAGGACCAGGTCGCCCTCCCGAACTGAGCTGATCTGCCGACGGGTTCCGTCCGCCATCAGCACAGGCGTGTCCGCCGGGAAGCTGTTGACGCGGCAGCTTGTCAATGCGTCTTCGACGATGTTGACCTGCCGCTCGATGGCCGCCAGCGAACCGGGGTCGATGTCCAGGTTCTTCAGGGCCTTGTAGGCATCGGCAACGCCCACGCCGGTCCGCAGCGCAGCGTCCAGGGCAGTGAGCGCCTCGGCGACCTTGGCGAACGCCTTGCCCGGGATGAAGTTACTCGCCGCCCACGCGCAACCGCTGGCACTGCCGTGCCAGCAATCGACGAAGTCTTGAACCAGAACCGCCTTCAGGATCTGGTAGACGACGGTCTGCTTGATCAGATCGAGCTTGCTGAAGTACTGGGTGACATCCTTCTTCAGCCCTGTGAGGCGCTCGGTCTTGACCAGGATCGTGTCCGCCACCGCGCAGCCGGATGCTGTGGCCGGCACCTCGGGGTCGGTGCACAGGAAGAAGTCGACTGTCGCGTCGAACGTGACCTTGAACGTGACGGTGCAGCCCTCGAAGCCGATGTCGATGACGCAGTCGTTCTGCTGCTTGGCGTCGGTGATTTCGATGCTGCTGTCGTCGACGACGTACCAGGTGCCGCCGATGCCGGTGCCCGCGCCTGACGCGACCTGCTGGTTGGCTTGCTTGCGTGCCGCGGACTCCGCGGCTTCCTGCGCTTCCTTGGCGTACTTCAGTGCGTCCTTGGCCGCTTGTTCGGCTTCGGTTGCGGCGGCGTCGGCGCGGCCGGCGGCGGCGCGGGCGTCCTTGGCGGCCTGTTCGGCCTCGGAGGCGGCCGTGCGGGCGGCCTGGGCGTCGAGGGCGGCCTGGTCGGCGGAGTCGCGGGCGTTCTTGGCGTGGCCTTCGGCGCGGCCGGCTGCCTTGTCGGCGGCTTCGGCGTCCTCGGTGGCCC
>KL569139.1:0-420 GCA_000715635.1 Streptomyces violaceus
AAGCGGCACCGCGGCGGGCGGCAGGACCACACCGACGGCGGTGGCGAACGCGACCGCCGACGCCGTGTGCCCGGACGGGAACGAGGCCGACGTGGGCATCCGGACATGCCGGTCCACCGTCACCCGGGCCGCCTCCCGGTCCGGCCGGGCCCGGCGCACCAGGCGCTTGCCGAGCAGATTGGCGGAGGCCGACGCGACGGCGATCGCCCCGACGCCGACGAGCGCGGCCCGGCGTGGACGCTTCCCGCCCAGCGCCAGGGTGGCGGCGATGCCGAACGAGATCTTGGAGTGGTCGGCCGCGTGCGACAGATGGCGCAGCGTCCGGTCGAGGGTGGGCGTGGGGGTGGCGGCCACCGCCGCGTACAGGGCTCCGTCCACGGCCCTGAGATCGCCGAGTACGGCGGCCAGGAGCCGGCCGGG
>KL569139.1:651-1630 GCA_000715635.1 Streptomyces violaceus
GGAGCCGGCCGGGTCCGCTCGCGGGCTTCCCTCCGCCCGGCAGCGGACGGGGGGCGTCCGCGTCTGTGATCGTCGGATCGGTCATGTGCTTCTCCCCGCAGTGGCCTTTCCCCAGCAAGGTACCGGCTCACGCCGGGCGCACGCTCGGCGCCCCCGCGGGCCGGTACCTGCTGAGTGCCCATGTCGGGCCACTGAACCCGTCTGCTGTACTGAGGGCATGACGTCCCTGTCACGCGGGGTCCTGCGCGCACTCGAACGTTTCCACGCCGCCCATCCCTGGGACCACAACGCCCACTTCCACCGCTGGATCCTGCGGCAGCTCCCCAGGCGTGTCGGGAGCGCCCTGGACGTGGGATGCGGCAGCGGCGATCTCGCCCGGCTGCTGGCCACCCGCGCCGAGCGGGTGCACGGGGTCGATGCCGACCCGGCGATCACGGCCCGGGCACGAGAGCTGACCCCCACGGCGGTCCCGGTGACGTACACGGTGGCCGACGCGCCGGCCGGGCTTCCCGACGGTCCGTACGACGTCATCACCTGCGTCGCCGTCGTCCACCACCTGCCGTTCACCCGGGCACTCGAAGCCTTCCGCGACCGTCTGGCCCCCGGCGGCACTCTGGTCATCGTCGGTGTGTCCCGGGAGCGGACGCCCGCCGACCACCTGCTCTCGTTCGCGTCCATACCGCTCAACATCGTCATGGCCCTGCTCAAGAACCGGGGTCGCCCGTCGCCTCACCCCGTCTCGATGACGGCCCACACGCGTCCGGCGGGCATGACCTCCCGGGAGATCGTCCGCGAGGCCCGGACCGTCCTGCCCGGTGCCCGCCTGCGACGCCGCCTGTTCTGGCGCTACACGCTGGTGTGGCGCAACCGCTGACCTCCCGACCGCCTCAGCCCGCGGCGCGGAACGTGCGCAGCCGCAGCGAGTTGCCGACGACGAAGACCGAGGAGAAGGCCATGGCCGCCCCGGCGATCATCGGGG
>KL569139.1:1861-2380 GCA_000715635.1 Streptomyces violaceus
CCCAGAACAGATTCGAGCGGATGGTGCCCAGGGTGCGGCGGGAGAGGCGGATGGCGTCCGCCGCGGCCCGCAGGTCGCCCCGCACGAGGGTCAGGTCCCCGGCCTCGATCGCGGCATCCGTGCCGGTGCCCATGGCCAGTCCGAGATCGGCCTGGGCGAGGGCCGCCGCGTCGTTGACACCGTCGCCGACCATCGCCACCGAACGGCCCTCGGCCTGGAGCCGCTTGACGACCTCGGCCTTCTCCTGCGGGAGCACCTCGGCGACGACATCCTCCGGAGCGATACCGACCTCGCGGGCGACCGACCGGGCCACCGCCTCGTTGTCGCCGGTCAGCAGGATGGGGGTCAGACCGAGGGCACGCAGCCGGCCGACCGCCTCCGCGCTCGTCTCCTTCACCGCGTCGGCGACCTCCAGCACCGCACGCGCCTCACCGTCCCAGGCGACCGCGATGGCGGTGCGCCCGGCGCCCTCGGCCGCCGCCCTGGCATGGGCCAGGCTCTCCGGCAGCTCCATCGCCT
>KL569139.1:2613-2958 GCA_000715635.1 Streptomyces violaceus
GGCCAGCAGCCGCTCCCGCCCGACGAGCACGGCGTGGCCCTCGACGACGCCCTGGACGCCGAGCCCGGGCACATTGGCGAAGTCCTCCGGCGTGGGCAGCGCGCCGCCCAGCTTCTCCAGCGCCCCGTCGGCGACGGCACGGGCGATCGGGTGCTCGGAGGAGTGCTCCAGTGCCCCGGCCAGCCGCAGCACCTCGGCCTCGTCGGTGCCCTCGGCGGTGTGCACGGCCAGCAGGGTCATCCGGCCGGTGGTGACGGTGCCGGTCTTGTCGAGGACGACGGTGTCGACCCGGCGTGTGGACTCCAGGACCTCCGGGCCCTTGATGAGGATGCCGAGCTGGGCGCC
>KL569139.1:3189-11446 GCA_000715635.1 Streptomyces violaceus
GGGCGCCCCGTCCGGTGCCGACCATCAGCGCGGTCGGTGTGGCCAGACCGAGGGCACACGGGCAGGCGATGACGAGGACCGCGACCGCGGCCGTGAAGGCGGCCGTCAGACCGGCGCCGTTGCCGAGCCAGAAGCCCAGTGTGCCCAGCGCGAGGGCGATCACGACCGGCACGAACACGGCGGAGACCCGGTCCGCGAGCCGCTGCGCGGCGGCCTTGCCGTTCTGCGCGTCCTCCACCAGCCGGGCCATGCGGGCCAGCTGGGTGTCGGCACCGACCCGCGTGGCGCGCACGGCGAGCCGCCCACCGACGTTGATCGTGGCGCCCGTGACCTTGTCGCCGGTGCCGACCTCCACCGGCACGGACTCTCCGGTGAGCATCGAGGCATCCACGGCGGAGGAACCCTCGACGACCGTCCCGTCGGTGGCGATCTTCTCACCGGGCCGGACCAGGAAACGGTCACCGACCCTCAACTCCGCGACAGGCACGGTCTGTTCACTGCCGTCGGCCCGCAGCACGGTGACGTCCTTCGCGCCCAGCTCCAGCAGCGCCCGCAGCGCAGCCCCCGCCTTGCGCTTCGCACGGGCCTCGAAGTACCGCCCGGCCAGCAGGAAGGCCGTCACGCCCGCGGCGGCCTCCAGGTAGATGTTCCCGGCGCCGTCCGTGCGCGCGATGGTCAGCTCGAAGGGGTGCGTCATGCCCGGCGTGCCCGCGGTGCCGAAGAACAGCGCCCACAGCGACCACAGGAACGCGGCCGAGGTGCCCACCGAGATCAGCGTGTCCATGGTGGCCGCGCCGTGCCGCGCGTTGGTGAACGCCGCCTTGTGGAAGGGCCACGCCGCGTAGGTCACGACAGGCGCGGCCAGCGTGAGGGACAGCCACTGCCAGTACTCGAACTGCAGCGCCGGGATCATGGCCATGGCCACGACGGGAACCGCCAGCACCACGGCCGTGACCAGCCGCTCGCGCAGCGGACGGAGTTCGTCGGTCTCCTCGGGCTCGGTGTTCCGCTCGGGCGGTGCCGGTTCCTGGGCGGTGTAGCCGGTCGCCTCGACGGTGGCGATCAGATCCCCGACCGAGACGTCACCGGTGTAGCTGACCTTCGCCTTCTCCGTCGCGTAGTTGACGGTGGCGGTGACCCCGTCCATGCGGTTGAGCTTCTTCTCGATGCGCGCCGCGCAGGAGGCACAGGTCATGCCTCCGATGGCGAGCTCCACTTCGGCGCCGGTGCCGATCGTCCCGGTGGCCATGGTCAGACCCGCCCGGTCAGCTCGTAGCCGGCCTCGTCGACGGTCTCCGCGATCACGGCGTCGTCGGGCTCGGCGGCACTGATGACGGTGACGTGCCCGGTGCCGAGATCGACGTCGACGCCGCTGACGCCGTCCAGCTCGCCGATGGCCCTGGTCAGCGTGGCCTTGCAGTGACCGCAGGACATTCCGGCGACGGCGTAGGTGGTGGCGGGCATGGGGTGCCTCCTCTGTGTGCTGCGAAGGATACGGGGTGGGGGTACCCACTCACTGAGTTCAGATATACCCCCGAGGGGTATAAGATGCAAGCGCGAGAATGACTTGACTTGGTACCCCCCAGGGGTATCGTGAACTGCATGGAGGCCCCGCATCCGAGCAGGAGGCCCGGTATCTGAAGGAGCCGACGGCCATGAACACCGGACTGAGGATCACCGCCTTCGCAGCCGCACTGGCCGCGACGTTCGGCACGGCCTACGGCGTCGGCCAGGGCATCGCCCCCGTCGTCGCCGACACCCCGCCGAAACACGAGGAGGAGCACACCCGGCCCGCACCGGAGCCGGAGGAGAGCGGCGGCCACGCCGGACACGAGACACCCCCGGCCGGCGGACTCCAGATCTCCGAGGACGGCTACACCCTCGACCTCGAGACCCCGCGGGTCACCGCCGGACAGCGGGCCGACCTGCGCTTCACCGTCCGGGACGGCAGCGGCCGTGCCGTCACCGCCTACCAGCGCGAACACGAAAAGGAACTCCACCTCATCGTGGCCTCACGCGACCTGGTCACCTACCGTCACCTGCACCCGACCCGCGCCGCCGACGGCACCTGGAGCATCCCCGTCGACCTGCCCCGCGCGGGCGGCTACCGCGTCTTCGCCGACTTCACCCCGGCGAAGAAGGACGCCCGGAACCTCACCCTCGGCGCGGACCTCGCCGCCTCCGGCCCGTACCGGCCGAAGAAACTCCCGCCGGCGAGCACCACGGCCGAGACCAACGGCTATGAGGTTGAGCTGGCCGGCGCCCTGCGCCCGGGCAAGGCGAGCGAACTGAAGCTGAAGGTCTCCCGGGCCGGCAAGCCCGTCACCGACCTCCAGCCCTACCTCGGCGCGTACGGCCACCTGGTCGCCCTGCGCTCCGGCGATCTCGCCTACCTCCATGTCCACCCGAACGGCGAACCCGGCGACGGCACCACCAGGCCCGGGCCGGACATCTCGTTCACGGCCACGGCGCCCAGTGCCGGTTCCTACCGCCTGTTCCTCGACTTCAAGCACGAGGGAAAGGTCCACACGGCGGCGTTCACCGTCCGGGCCGGCGGGGCGGCGGCTGCCGAACCCGGTACCCCCGAGGGGCATACGGACGACGGCCACGGGCACTGAGCGTCAGCCGAGTGCCCGGTCCAGGTTGAAGGCCGCGCTGATCAGCGCGAGATGCGTGAACGCCTGCGGGAAGTTGCCCTGCTGCTCCCCGGTGTGGCTGATCTCCTCGGCGTACAGGCCGAGATGGTTGGCGTACGTCAGCATCTTCTCGAAGGCCAGGCGCGCCTCGTCGATCCGGCCGGCGTGCACCATGGCCTCGACGTACCAGAACGAGCAGATGGAGAACGTGCCCTCGTCGCCGCGCACGCCGTCCGGACTGGACTGCGGGTCGTAGCGGTAGACCAGCGAGTCCGACACCAGCTCCTCGGTCAGGACGTCCAGCGTCGACAGCCACTTGGGATCCGTCGGGGCGATGAACTTCGTCAGCGGCATCATCAGCACGGCCGCGTCCAGCACGTCGCCGTCCTCGTGCTGGACGAAGGCCCGGCGCTCCTCGGACCAGCCCCGGCTCATGATTCGCCGGTAGATCGTGTCGCGGCACTGCCGCCAGTGCGGCAGGTCGGCGGGCAGACCGCGCCGGTTGGCCATCCGGATGGCACGCTCGATCGCCACCCAGCACATCAGCCGCGAGTACAGGAAGTTCTTGCGGCCGCCCCGGGTCTCCCAGACCCCCTCGTCGGGCTGGTCCCAGTGCGCGCACACCCAGTCCACCAGCGCGCACACGTCGTCCCACTGGCCGCTGGAGATGGGCTTGGCCCACTTGTCGTAGAGGTAGATGGAGTCGATCAGCGCGCCGTAGATGTCGAGCTGGAGCTGGTCGGCCGCCGCGTTGCCGACCCGTACCGGTGCGGAGCCCTCGTGGCCCTCCAGGTGGTCGAGGGTGCGTTCGGGCAGGTCGGTGCGCCCGTCGATGCCGTACATGATCTGCAGCGGGCCGGAGCGCTTGCCGTCGCCCGGGCTGATGTGCCGGGTCACGAAGTCCATGAACGCCTCGGCCTCGCCGGTGAAGCCCAGCCGCAGCAGGGCGTAGACGCAGAACGCCGCGTCGCGTACCCACACGTACCGGTAGTCCCAGTTGCGTTCGCCGCCGAGCCGCTCGGGCAGGCTCGTCGTCGGCGCGGCCACGATCGCCCCGGTCGGCGCGTACGTCAGCAGTTTCAGCGTCAGGGCCGAGCGGTGCACCATCTCCCGCCAGCGGCCCCGGTACCGTGACGCCGCCAGCCAGCGCCGCCAGTACGCCACCGTCGCCGCGAACTGCTCCTCCGCCTCCGTGCGCGCACACCGGCGGGGCGTCACGTCGCCGCCGACCTTGTCCAGCGCGAACACCGCCGACTCGCCCTCGCCGAGCTTGAAGTCGCCTCGCACGTCCGGCCCGTCGGCCTCCAGCGGCACGGTCGCGGTCAGCGCGAGCGCCATCCCGTCACTCTCGAAGACCGCTGTCTCACCGGTCAGCCGGACGGTGTGCGGCCGTGCGCCGTAGTCGAACCGGGGAGCCACGCGTGTACGGAACGGGATGGAGCCGCGTACGCACACCACCCGCCGGATCAGCCGGTGCCGGTCTGCCTCGGCCGACTTGCCGTCCAGCGGCATGAAGTCCTGCACCTCGCCGACGCCGTCCTCGGTGAAGAACCGGGTGATCAGGACGTTGGTGTCGGGGAAGTAGAACTGCTTGGTGCGCGCCGGCACGGTCGCCGCCAGTTCGAAGCAGCCGCCGCGCTCCGCGTCCAGGATCGAGGCGAACACGCTCGGCGCGTCGAAGGCCGGGCAGCAGTACCAGTCGATCGTGCCGTCGGTCCCGACCAGGGCCACGCTGCGCAGGTCGCCGATCAGCCCGTGCTCGGCGATCGGCAGATACCGCCGGCCGTCCGCTGTTCCCCGCATGGCAGCCTCCCTGCCCCGGCGAGCGCCTGGGTTTCAGCTTAGGCCCGTAAACGAAACGGGGCCGGGTGTCACACCGTGACGACCCGCAGCCCGGCCTCCTCGAAGCGCCGCGGTGTCTCCGCGTCGGCCGCCGTGTCCGTGACCAGCGTGTCCACCGCCTCGGCCGCACAGATCCGGGCGAACGCCCGCTGCCCCGGCTTGCTGGAGTCGGCGGCCACGACCACGCGCTCCGCGCGCTCGCACAGCAGCCGTCTTGTAGCGCAGCGGCAGCTCGTACGACACGCCGTGCACGACCGCGCCGCCCCCGGTGCGCACCAGCATCTGCTGCTCGGCCAGCGCCCGTCGAAGCCGCGGCGGATCGTAGCGGCCGATACCCCGAGCTCCCCTGCCGCCTCCTCGACGTCCAGTCGGCCGCGCTCCACGAGCAGGTCAGAGCAGGTCCAGCAGCGCCTTCCAGCGGGCGTCGCGCGAGATCCGCACCTCCACTTCTCGATCTCCGGGCGACCCTAGCGCACTCGAACTCGCCTGATGCTTGATGTTGCTTGAAAGGTGGCGATATCTTGCAGGAACAATCAGAGCGAAGGGTGCGGCATGACGCATGTCGAGGATGAGCTGATCAGCCAGCCCGAGTGCTGGACACGCGCGGCGTCGGATGCGGCGGGGTACGCGGAGGCGTTGCCGACGGCGGGGGAGCGCGTCGCGATCGTCGGCTGCGGCACCTCGTACTTCATGGCGCAGGCCGCCGCGGCCCTGCGCGAGGACGCGGGCCAGGGCGAGACCGACGCGTTCGCCGCCTCGGAATTCCCGTACGGCAGGGGCTACGACCGGGTCGTCGCCCTCACCCGCTCCGGCACCACGACCGAAGTCCTCGGCCTGCTCGGCCGGTTGAAGGGCCGCACCCGCACCACCGCGATCACCGCCGACCCGGACACGCCCGTGATGACGGCGGCCGACGAAGTCGCGGTGCTCGACTTCGCGGACGAACGCTCCGTCGTACAGACCCGGTTCGCGACCACCGCCCTCACCCTGCTCCGCGCCCATCTGGGACTCCACCCCGACACGGCCGTCACCGACGCGCGCACGGCCCTGGCGGAGCCGCTGCCCGAAGGTCTGGTGGAATGCTCCCAGTTCACCTTCCTGGGCCGAGGCTGGACCGTCGGCCTGGCCAACGAGGCCGGGCTGAAGATGCGCGAGGCCGCGCTGGCCTGGGCCGAGGCCTACCCGGCGATGGAGTACCGGCACGGGCCCATCAGCGTCACCACCCAGGGCACCGCGACCTGGATGTTCGGAAGCGCGCCGGAGGGTATCGCCGAACAGGTGCGCGGCACGGGCGCGTTGTGGATCGCCGGAGCCCTGGACCCGCTCGCCGAACTCGTCCGCGCCCAGCGGCTCGCCGTGGCCGTCGCCGCCTCACGCGGCCTCGACCCGGACAGCCCACGCCATCTCACCCGCTCGGTGATCCTCGCTCACTGACCCTGGAGGCACCGTGCCCCTCACCACCACCGGCGAGCTCGTCACCCGCGCCGCCGCGGCCCGCTCGGCCGTCGCCTCGTTCAACGTCATCACGCTGGAACACGTCGAGGCCGTCATCGCGGGTGCCGAGTCCGTGCATGCCCCCGTCGTGCTCCAGGTCAGCGAGAACGCGATCAAGTTCCGCGGCGGGCAGCTCCTCCCGCTCGCCCGCGCGGCCGTCGCCGCGGCCGAACGCGCCACCGTACCGGTCGCGTTGCACCTCGACCACGTACAGAGCGACACCCTGCTGTACCAGGCGGCGGAGGCCGGCTTCAGCTCCGTGATGTACGACGCGGCCCGGCTGCCCTACGCGCAGAACCTCGCCACGACCCGGGCGGCCGTCGACTGGGCACACGCGCAAGGGCTCTGGATCGAGGCCGAGCTGGGGCAGATCGGCGGCAAGAACGGCAGGCCCCCGCTGGACGCGCACGCCCCCGGCGCCCGCACCGACCCCGACGAGGCCCGGGCCTTCGTCGCCGACTCGGGGGTGGACGCCCTGGCCGTCGCCATCGGCAACGCCCACGCCATGACCACCCGCACCGCGACCCTCGACCACGCCCTCCTCAAACGCCTGTCGGCCGCACTCGACGTCCCGCTCGTCCTGCACGGCTCCTCCGGCGTCCCGGACGACGAACTCACCGCTGCCGTCGCCGGCGGCATCGCCAAGGTCAACATCGGCACGGCCCTGAACATCGCGCTGACCGGCGCCATCCGGGACTTCCTCGCCGAGCGCCCCGAGGCCGTCGACCCGCGCGGCTACCTCACGGTGGCGCGAGAGGCCATGACAGGGGCGGTGTCCCAAGCCCTCCGGACCCTCGGCCCGGCTACCGCTTGACGGCCTTCAGCACCACGAACTTCGGGTCGCCGGCGACCAGTCGGCTGTTGCCGAAGATCCGCCGTAGCGTGACGTGGTAGCCCAGATGCCGGTTCCCGATCACCCACAGCTCGCCGCCCGGCCGCAGCGCGCGCCGCGCCCCGGCGAACATCCGCCGGGCCGTGGCGTCCGTCGTCGCCTGGTGGGAGTGGAACGGCGGGTTGTTGAGGACCAGGTCGACACTGCCCGACGGCACGCCGGCCAGCCCGTCGCCGACCCGGAACTCGGCGTGCCCCGGCACCCCGTTCGCCTTGTACGTCGCCTCCGCCGAGGCCACGGCCTGGAACGACTCGTCCACGAAAAGCACCTCGGCCTCCGGGTCGGCCAGCGCCACCGCCGTACCGACCACGCCGTTGCCGCACCCCAGATCCACCACCCGCCGGCCGCCCCGACCGCTCGGCAGATGCCGGAGGAAGAACCGGGTACCGATGTCGAGCCGGTCGGCGCAGAAGACACCCGCGTGGTTGACGACGGTGCCCCCCGCGGCCGGGCCGATGCCGTCCGGCAGCGTGTAGACGTACGGCCATGGGCTGGCGGGCCGCTCCAGCGCGGGATCCGGCGTGCAGAAGATCAGCCGCGCCTTCTTCTCGGCGAGCGAGGTGCGGGTCGGGCCGAGGATCCGCTCGAACAACTGGAGCGTCGAGGTGTGGATCTCCTTCACCATCCCCGTGCCCACGACGACCGTCCCCGCGTGCACGGCCGGCGCCAGCCGCAGCAACTGGTCCTCCAGCAGCGCCAGGCTCTTCGGTACCCGCACCAGGAGGACGTCGACGCGGTCGGGCGGCGGATCCTGCGTGGTGAGCAGCCGGACCGCGCCGGGCTCGACGCCGTGCCGTGTCAGGTTGGCCCGGGTCGCTTCCTGAGTCAGGTGGGAATCCGTGATCTGCGTGGGCCGGTGCTCCGCGAGTGCCGTCACCAGCGCGCCCCACCGGTCCCCTACGGCCACGACCGTGCCCGACAGCGGGACCCGCTCCTGCGCCAGATGCCTCAGCACGTACTCGTCGGAAGCGTCCCAGGCACGCAGCCTGTCACGCGGATCCTCGGGGAAACGGGTCAGCGCGAACTCGCCCCAGGGCGTCGTCATACGGTCGTTCATCGTGCGTCAAGGCTAGCCGAGCCGCAGCTCAGGCCGTGTCGGGCAGGATGGGAAGCATGGACGGCGAGCTGTTCCCCAGGGCCCGGACGCAGGTGGCGCCCGGCGCGGTGCACATACCGGACTGGCTGGACGCGGAACACCAGCGCACGCTGCTCGACGCCTGCCGTGAGTGGGCCCGCCCACCCGCCGGGCTGCGGACGGTCCGCACACCAGGCGGCGGCACGATGACCGCCCGGCAGGTCTGTCTGGGCTGGCACTGGTACCCGTACGCCTACGCCCGCACGGTGGCCGACGGCGACAACGCCCCGGTCAAGCCGTTCCCCGAGTGGCTGGGGG
>KL569139.1:11660-12914 GCA_000715635.1 Streptomyces violaceus
AGCCGTTCCCCGAGTGGCTGGGTGAGCTGGGCCGCCGAGCGGTGCGGGACGCGCTGGGCGGCCCGGCGGCGGAGTACGACATCGCGCTGATCAACTTCTACGACAGTGATGCCCGCATGGGCATGCACCGCGACAGCGACGAGAAGTCGGACGCGCCGGTGGTGTCGCTGAGCCTCGGCGACACCTGCGTCTTCCGTTTCGGCAACACCGAGACCCGCACCCGGCCCTACACCGACGTCGAGCTGCGCAGCGGCGACCTGTTCGTCTTCGGCGGCCCGTCCCGGCTCGCCTACCACGGCGTTCCCCGGGTGCACGGGGGCACGGCACCGCCCGGGCTTGGCCTGACCGGACGGCTCAACATCACGCTCCGGGTCAGCGGTCTGTAGGCCGGCGGCCCGGCGGATCATGGGAGACTCGCCCTCATGAGCGGGAAGGCGGACCCCCGGCAGACGGGGGATGGGAGCACCTCGAGGACGCGGCTGGACCGGGGGCGCGGAGCGCTCGGACCCGCGCTGGAACTCGTGCACACCGGACGCGCGCCGACCCGGGCCGTCCTCACCGCCGAGCTCGGAGTGACCCGGGCGACGGCCGGCGCGGTCGCCGCCGAACTCGAGGCGCTCGGCCTGATCCGGGTCGACGCCCGGCCCGGCGCGGCGGCCGGATCGCAGGGCAGGCCCTCGCACCGGCTGGCCGTGGCCGAGAACGGCCCCGTCGCGCTCGCCGCGCAGGTGCACGCCGACGGATTCCGGGCGGCGCTGGTCGGGCTGGGCGGCCGGATCGTCGCCACCGCGCCCGGCTGCGAGGTCGTCGACGCGGACCCGGCGAAGGTACTCGCCTCCGTGGTCATGGCGGGCGCCGAACTGCTGCGCGACACGGGACGCCGATGCGTGGGCGCGGGTCTCGCCGTCCCGTCCGCGGTCGCCGAACCCGAGGGCTCGGCGCTCAACCCGCTCCACTTGGCCTGGCCCGCGGGCGCGCCCGTCCGGGACATCTTCGCCGAGCAGGTGCGCGCGGCCGGCATCGACGGACCCGCCTTCGCCGCGAACGACGTCAACCTCGCCGCGCTCGCCGAGCACCGGCACGGCGCCGGCCGCGGCGCCCGCGACCTGCTGTGCGTGGCCACCGGCCACCGGGGCGTCGGCGGTGCGCTCGTCCTGGACGGCCGCCTCCACAGGGGCAGTTCAGGCCTCGCACTCGAGGTCGGACACCTCACCGTGCACCCCGAGGGCCGCCCCTGCCACTGCGGCAGCCGCG
>KL569139.1:13149-15688 GCA_000715635.1 Streptomyces violaceus
GCTGCCTGGACGTCGAGACCGATCCGCTGGCCTTCCTCACGGCGGCGGGCCGCGACCCGGGTCCCGAGGTGTCCCTGCTCCAGCAGTCCATCGACCTGGTCCGCCACCACTACGACGACCCGGGCGTACGCACCGCCACCGAGGCCCTCATCGACCGGCTCGGCCTCGGACTCGCCGGCCTGGTCAACATCCTCAACCCGGACCGCATCATCCTCGGCGGCCTCCACCGCACCCTCCTGGACGCCGACCCCGACCGCCTCCGCGCGGTCGTCGCCGACCGCAGCCTCTGGGGCCAGAGCGGCGGCGTCCCCATCCTCCCGTGCACCCTCGACCACAACAGCCTGGTCGGCGCGGCGGAACTGGCGTGGCAGCCGGTACTGGACGATCCCCTCGGGGCGCTGACCTAGGGGCACGTTCCGCGGAGGCGTGCCCGCGCCGCTCCCGGGAAGGCGTGACCCGAGCGGGCAGGCTGGTTCGGAGGCAGTACGCCCGCACCGCACCACCGAGGAAGTTGACGCGTAATGACCGACAAGCTCACCGTGAGCGTCCTGGGCACCGGCATCATGGGCGCAGCCATGGCCCGTAACCTCGCCCGCGCCGGACACGCCGTCCGCGCCTGGAACCGCACGCGTGCCAAGGCCGAGCCGCTGGCAGCCGAGGGCGCGCAGATCGTCGACACGCCCGCGCAGGCGGTGCGGGACGCCGACGTCGTCCTGACCATGCTCTACGACGGTCCGGCCGCCTTGGAGACGATGCGCGAGGCCGCCCCGGCCCTGCGTCCCGGCATCGCGTGGGTGCAGTCCACCACCGCAGGAATCGAGGGCATCGCCGACCTGGCCGCCTTCGCCCGCGAGCACGGCCTGGTCTTCTACGACGCGCCCGTCCTGGGCACGCGTCAGCCCGCCGAGGCCGGGCAGCTGACCGTGCTCGCCGCCGGCCCCGCCGACGGGCGAGAGAGGGTGACGCCGGTCTTCGACGCCGTCGGCGCCCGCACCGTGTGGACCGGAGAGGACGCGGCGGCGGGTGGTGCCACCCGGCTGAAGCTGGTCGCCAACAGCTGGGTCCTCGCCGTCACGGCCGCCGCCGGTGAGGCCCTGGCGCTGGCCAAGGCCCTCGATGTCGACCCGCACGGCTTCTTCGACCTCGTCGCCGGCGGCCCGCTCGACATGGGCTATCTGCGCGCCAAGTCCGAGCTGGTCCTCGACGGCCGGCTCACGCCGCCCCAGTTCGCGGTGAGCACCGCCGCCAAGGACGCCCGCCTGATCGTCAAGGCCGGTACGGAGAACGGCGTCCGCCTGGACGTCGCCGAGGCGGCCGCCACCCGTATGGAGCGTGCCGCCGCCCAGGGCCACGGCGACGAGGACATGGTCGCTGCCTACTTCGCCAGCTTCGACGAGAAGCCCAACTCCTAGGAGGTTCCTTCATGTCCAAGCCGCCGCTGCCGCCCGAGGCCGACGCCCTGCTGAGCCGGCCCAACCCGTGCGTCATGGCCACGCTGCGCTCCGACGGCACCCCCGTCTCCACCGCCACCTGGTACGTGTGGCAGGACGGCCGTGTTCTGATCAACCTCGACGAGGGCCGCGTACGCCTCAAGCACCTGCGCCGCGACCCGCGCGTCACCCTCACCGTCCTCGCGGGCGACGACTGGTACACCCACGTCACCCTCATCGGCCGGGTCACGGAGATGTATGACGACGAGGGCCTGGCCGACATCGACCGCCTCGCCCGGCACTACATCGGAAAGCCCTACCCGGACCGCGTCCGCCCCCGAGTCAGCGCCTGGATCGAGGTCGACCGCTGGCACGGCTGGGGCGAGCTGAAGGACAGTGACCAGGCCGGAGGCTGAGGCCTGCGACCACCGGTCAGCGCCACTCCACCGCGAACGCCCGGCCCGGGTTCTCCGTGAGGATGCGCCCCACCAGGTTTTCGCCCACGGCGCGGACCAGCCGGGGCCGCACCCGGCGCAGCAGATACGGCATCCCCGGGCCGCCGCCCACCGAGCGGGCGGCGGCCGTGGTGGTGTCCGCGCCCAGCAGCACCCGGTCACCGAACCCGGCATCGGCGAGGGCCCGTACGGCGTCCGGCATCCGCCAGTCCGTGGCGTGATGGGCGTGTGACGGGCCGTCGAAGGCCAGATAGCAGCCGGACTCCGCTGCCTGCCGGTGCACCACGAGGTCGGGGGAGCGGTTGAGATGCCCGAGCACCACACGGTGCGGCGGCACCCCCAACTCCCCGCACAGCAGGTCCAGTACGTCGAGCGCGCCCGTGCCCAGCTCCAGGTGCACGGCGATGGCCGCCCCCGTGGCGTGATGCGCCTCGGCCGCCGCCGCCATGGTCCAGCGGGCGTGCGCGTCCAGGGCGTGGAAACCGCCCGCGACCTTGACGACCCCCGCCCGTACCCCCGACGCCCCGATGCCCTCGGTGAGTTCGGAGACGAAGACGTCGGCGAGCCGGCCCCGCAGCCCCGCGAGCGTGTCGTCGTCGTAGTGCACGGCCTGATGCAGACCCGTCGCGGCGACCACGTGCACGCCGGTCTCCC
>KL569139.1:15926-19621 GCA_000715635.1 Streptomyces violaceus
TATAAGAGACAGACACCACGGCTCCGCCGCCCTGCCCCCTGAACGCGGCCAGCTCCGCCCGCGCCGCCGTCACGCTGCGCAGCTCCTGGCCGGGCAGCCGGGGACTGCCGAAGAACAGATGGTCGTGGGCGTCGCACACACCCAGGTCTCCAGGGGGCAGGTCCTCCAGCACCGTGCGTATCGCGCTCACCACTGGCGCCCCTGGGGCAGCCGGTCCCGGCCGGGCGCCGACAGGTGCAGCACCTCGAACACGTCACCGTCGGCCTTGGGCGTGTCGTGCTCCCAGAGAGAGAAGTGCACCAGCTCCCACCGGCTCGTGTCGACAGCGGTCGCCGCGAGCAGGGCCCCGTCTTCCGCCGCCAGCCGCCGGGCCTCGCCCACCGCGTCCGCCACCACCTCCGCCAACAGCCCCTCATCGGGGACCGGTCGGCGGTGCCGCACCGCGAACCGTGCCTGAGACCCGCCCCCTTCCTCGTACGCGAGGCCCGTCCACTGCCGAACGGACGGCCGCCCGAAGTCGTCACCGAGCCGCTGGAACCCACCGCCCCACAGGAAGGAGTTCATGCCTTCCACGGTGTTCCACAGGTAGAAGGGCGCGTACTGATTGACCGGCGAGCCGCGCAGACCGCGCTCGCGCATCAGATAGGCCTTGAGTCCGAGGCCGTCCCAGTCGTCGAGCAGCCGCCCCACACGGGCGACACGGTCGCGGATGACGCCCATGTCGTAGTCGGCCGGCAAGGTGAGCTCGTACTGCATGGCGTGCACGGAAACCTCCTCAGGCGGGACGGGGTGCCAGCAGCGAGAGCAACCCCCGCACCCCCGCGTCGAACGCGGCGGGGGAGCCGGAGGCGCGAGCGAGGACGTAACCGCCCTGGACGGTCGCCACGACCGCCGCCGCGATCTCCTCGCCGTCCAGCGAGGGCACGAACTGGCCCTGCTCCTTGCCCTCTTCGACGATTCCGGCGATCCGAGCGCGGATCCAGTCGAGCGTCTCCTCGACCGGCGCCCGAAGCTCGGCGCTGGCGATCACGTCCGGGTCCATGGTCAGCCGGCCGATCGGGCAGCCCCGCAGCACGTCCCGCTCGCGCCGCAGATACGCCTCGACGCGCTCGTACGGCGTTCCGGGGCCGTCGAGCACTCCCTCGGCGGTAGCCCGCATCTCCTCGGCGGTCCGCCGGATCGCGGCCAGCGCGAGATCGGGCTTGCCCTTGAAGTGGTGGTACATGCTGCCCTGCCCGGCATCCGCGCGCTCCAGGATCGCCTTGGGGCTGGTGCCCACGTAGCCGCGCTCCCACAGCAGCTCGCGGGTGGACTCGATCAGCCGTTCCGAGGTGCTCATACCCCTACTGTACATACCAGTAGTTACAGAAGTCGAGGCCGCCGGAAGCACCCGGGGCGTGCTCGCCTGCTCCCGACGAGGTACGCACGGTGCCGCTGGCCGTACGACGACCGGAGACCCCTCTCCGGGTGACTCTCGGAAGCGAGACGCATACCGGCGTCACGGCGACCGAGGAGTTGGACGACATGCAGACCCTGGCGAACTTCGGTGACGGCGGGCCCGGCCCGTGGATCCTGTTCTTCCCGTTGATCTGGGCGCTGGTGATCGGCGGCGGCATCATGCTGGTGCGCCGCACCGTGTGGCGCGGACGCCGGGGCGGCCCCTGGCGGCAGCCCACCGTCGAGAACGGCTCGCCCATCGCCGTGCTCGGCCACCGCTTCGCCTCCGGCGAGATCGACGAGGACGAGTACTGGCGCCGACTGTCGGTGCTGAACGAGGAGTTCGGGCGCTCGGCCAAGGGCGGTGGTGGCTGAGCACTCCGACCCCGCACAACCCAATCGCCGCAGGGCGGCCGTCCTCACCACGGCGGAGGAAGGCGTGCCCCTCCCCGGCCTCTTCCCGCCGGACCGGCTCAGGGAATACTGCCGGCTGGGGGACATGCTGGTCGCCGGCGCCGGTCTTGAGCGCCGCGACGTACGCCCCGGAGCCACTCCCGGCGGCGTACGTCCCGGCGGCAACCGCTGTGCGAAGGCTGGTCACCGCCCGGTCAACCGGCAACGGCGGACCGGGCGGGAGCATGGTCGGGTCGCAGCCCGTCGGCGGAGGGTCCGACCTCCGCGAACCTGCGCGCGGGCTTCTCATGGACCGCGCGGCGCGCCCGGGGCGACGGCGTCGCCACCACGGAGGTCGGCAGGGTGAACCACACGACCTTGCCGGACTCGCCGTCCGGCCGGACGCCCCAGCTCTCGCTCATGGCGGCCACCATCGCGAGCCCGCGCCCGCAGGTCGCCAGCGGCGCGATGTCCTGAGGATCCTCCAGCACCGGCATCCGCGGGTCGTGGTCGTGCACCGAGACCATGAGCCGGTCGAGGAGCAGCTCTATCTCCACCGTGCATGTCTTGTCGGGCTGGGCGTGCCGGTGGACGTTGGACAACAGCTCCGTCACGCCGAGCGAGGCCCGGTCGATCAGGGCGTCCAGATGCCAGTAGCGCAACTGCGCAGATACGATTCTGCGGACCTGGCCGATCCGCGACGGCAGAGCTTGAAGCTCCACCGTGCAGTGTCTGTTCGGGTAGCTGATCACGGCTGCGACTCCCCGACGTGAGGTCCGGAAGAACACGGAGTTCGGATCCAGCAGGGCGCCTTCATGACACTGCCGCCCGCTGTCGTGGCCGGCGGGCTGGTTCGCAGCGTTATCGCCGGTAAACCCAGAGTGACGTGAGACCAGAGTGACGCAGGGGGTGAGGTACCGCAACTCGCGGACATCTCAGTCGCCACGCCCCGCCGCTCGGCGCACGGCCTCGATGAAGCGCCGTGCCGCGGGCGGCCCCGGCTCGCCCGGGGCGGGGTCGTGATCACCCAGGGTGAGCAGGTACCGATTGCCGTTGAGATCCGCCGCGGCCCGGCCGTCGGGGCCGAACCAGGGCCTGGAGGCACGCACCGCCTGTACCGGCGCGCTGTCGATCTCACTGCCGTAACTGGTCAGCAGCTCGAGCCGGCCGTCGCTGATCCGGACCTGTCCGGCCCGGGTGAGCGACCGCAGCCGCTTCCCGATCCGCACGCCCGTGGCCCTGAACTCCGGCTCCGCCATGCCACCCACCCCCTTGTGCGCTTCGGTGTACCGGTCCGCGCTCCCCGCGGCGCCCGGTACGGGCTCGTGTCCTGATCCAGTGTGCCTCGGAAGCCTGCTCCGGTGGTGCGTCGTACCCCTGCGGGTACCCCGTGCGGGGCCCCGGTCCCGCGGTGAAGTCTGCCCGCGCCCGGCGTCGAGCACCAGTGTGTGGGACCCCCTCGCCGGGGGGCGCCCGCAGCACACACGCGAATGCGCCCCCGGGACCGCGCGCCCCCTTGCACCGGCCTCTGCCCCTGGGGGCGCTTTGGGGGGCTCAAAGATGCGTTTATGCAGGTGAGAAGCGTGCGGAAGCTGCATATCATCGAGGTGTCGGCCGCGCGACGTGCCGTCGGCGCGCAGCGTTAGGAGCACCCCCGTGAGCACTCCCCAGCAGACCCGGACCGGCGTGACCCTCGACGTCGACCACAGCGACGCCGCCTACCGTGCGTGGCTGAAAGAGGCCGTCCGCAGGGTCCAGGCAGACGCCAACCGCTCGGCCGACACACACCTGCTTCCGTTCCCCCTGCCGGAGCGGTGGGGCATCGACCTGTACCTGAAGGACGAGTCGACCCACCCCACCGGCAG
>KL569139.1:19845-20449 GCA_000715635.1 Streptomyces violaceus
CGGCTGGATCCGGCCGGGCAGACCCGTGATCGAGGCCTCCAGCGGCTCGACGGCGGTCTCCGAGGCGTACTTCGCGAAGCTCATCGGCGTTCCCTTCATCGCCGTCATGCCGCGCACGACGAGCACCGAGAAGATCCGCCTCATCGAGTTCCACTCCGGACGGTGTCACTTCGTGGACGACCCTCGCACGATGTACGAGGAGTCCGCCCGTCTCGCGGCGGAGACCGGCGGCCACTACATGGACCAGTTCACCTACGCCGAACGGGCCACGGACTGGCGCGGGAACAACAACATCGCCGAATCCACCTTCCGCCAGCTGCGCCTGGAGCGGTACCCCGAGCCGGCGTGGATCGTCGCCACCGCGGGCACCGGCGGCACCTCCGCGACCCTCGCGCGCTACATCCACTACATGCAGTACGACACCCGCGTCTGCGTGGCCGACCCGGAGAACTCGTGCTTCTTCGACGGCTGGACCACCGGCGATCCGGATGTCACGTACGACTGCGGCTCCCGTATCGAGGGCATCGGCAGGCCCCGTATGGAACCGAGCTTCGTGACGGGCGCGATCGACCGGATGATGAAGGTGCCCGACGCGGCCAGTGTT
>KL569139.1:20620-20938 GCA_000715635.1 Streptomyces violaceus
GATGTGTATAAGAGACAGGGACTGTGGAGCGCGCTGAAGATCGTCGCCGAGATGGTGGCCGAGGGCCGGCAGGGGAGTGTCGTGACCCTGCTGTGCGACCCGGGGGACCGGTATCTCGACAAGTACTATTCGGACACCTGGCTGGCCGCCCAGGGGCTGGACATCGCGCCGTACACCGCCGCGATCGACTCGCTGCTGGAGACGGGCGTCTGGACCGACTGAGACCAGGCCCGCCGCATCAGGCCGCCAGCCTCCGGTCCAGCGCTGAGACGGCATCCCGGAAGGCGCGCGCCTGGGCGGCCCGTATCGGCTTCATGG
>KL569139.1:21141-21975 GCA_000715635.1 Streptomyces violaceus
GCTTCATGGCGAGCCGGTACGCCGCCGTCCCGTCGGTGGCGAAGGTCCACCGCACCCGGGTGCCGTCGCCGGCCGGCGCGAGCCGCCACTCCTCGACGATCGCACGTACCCCGGGCACGTTGGTGACGTCGACGCGGTAGGCGTACACCTCGGGTTCCTTCGCCACGATGACGGTCTCGCGGAACCGGACGCCCCCGCTGAGCGTGATGTCGCGGCCCGCGCCCCCGTCGACCGGGCGGGCTGCCGTCACCTGGGGAAACCAGTCGACCCAGCCGGGCACGTCCTCCAGCGCACGGTAGACCGCCTCCACCGGAGCCGAGATCACCAGCGCGGAGACATGCCGCACGGGCGCGATCCCGGCGAAGTCGAGCCCGACCGGGCGCAGACGGTGAGCCATGGACGAAGCCCTCCTCGCACGGAACGGGCATGACCGGAAGCGTCACCCTAGCTGGCGGCCCGTCAGATGTCTGCCCCTTCCTCGGGCTCCCCGGCCACCACCAGCCGCCGCAGATGGTCCACGACCACACCGCGCGCCTCGTCCGGCAGACCGGCGTCCGTCACGAGCGTGTCGATCCGCTCCAGCGAGGCGAACGAACTCAGGCCCACCTTGCCCCACTTGGTGTGGTCGGCGACCACCACCACCCGCCGGGCCGACTGCACGAGCCGCCGGTTCGTCTCGGCCTCCGCGAGGTTCGGCGTCGACAGACCGGCCTCGACCGATATGCCGTGCACACCGAGGAACAGCAGGTCGAAGTGGAGCGCCGCGATCGCCTGGTCGGCCACCGGCCCCACCAGCGAATCGGACGGAGTGCGCACACCACCTGTCAGCACGAT
>KL569139.1:22077-23400 GCA_000715635.1 Streptomyces violaceus
GAGTGCGCACACCACCTGTCAGCACGACCGTGGCGGCGCCCTGCCGCGGGCCCGAGGTGCGCTGCGCCGCGTGGAAGACGTCCGCCACCCGCACCGAGTTGGTGACCACCGTCAGGTCCGGCACGTCCAGCAGCTGGTGCGCCAGCGCGAACGTCGTCGTTCCGCCCGACAGGGCGATCGCCGCGCCCGGCGCGACCAGCTTGGCCGCGGCCCGCGCGATGTCCTCCTTGGCGGTCAGCTCCAGGCCCGACTTGGCCTCGAAGCCCGGTTCGTGCGTACTCGCCTCGACCACCGGGACCGCGCCGCCGTGCACCTTCTCCAGCACGCCCTGGCGGGCCAGCGCGTCGAGATCGCGGCGGACCGTCATGTCCGACACGCCGAGCTTGCGAGTGAGCTCGTTGACCCGGACACCGCCACGGCGGCGGACCTCGTCGAGGATCAGGGATCGCCGCTGCTCCGCGAGGAGGTTCTGATTCTCGCTCACGTACGCTCCGGTCCTTTCGCCTCAATGCCGTCCGACTCGCCCAGCACACCCGCCCCGACTAGGACACTCTCCCCGGGCTCCGGTGCGCGGACGTCTCATCCTCGCATGTCGCGGAGCCGCCGGCGCCACCGACCGCTCGTCGCGCACATGTCACTCGCGGCCCTTCTGTCGCTTCCCGGCATCACGGATCGGGGAGATTCCGTGACAGGAGGTGTACGGCGCCGCAGAAGTGGAGATCCTTGTGCCCGCACGGACAGAGCCGACGGCGTGTCACGGGGGAAGTGCGAATCAGTGGAACGTGCGCAGGAACATGTCTCGACCGGCGGGCCGGACCAGCCCGCCCGGTGGCCCGGCGAGACCGGGACCGCCCTGGAACTCCTGGTCCACGGCGTGGGCGGTACCACCCCGCAGGAGATGCTCAACGATCCGCGGACGGTGCGGATCACCGGCGACAACATCGCGGCCGTCTTCCGCCGCGCCGACGACGTCGACGCGGAGACCAGCCCCGACGCCCCCCGCCGCGACGGACCGGTGCCCGAGGCCTACGTCTGGTGCAACCTCACCTCCGGCAACGGCACCCGCGCCCTGTGGCTGTTGCTGCTGCCGTTCATGGTCGTCAACCTCGCCCACTGGATGCGCCCCACCGCCCGCGGCCGAAGACGCACGGTGCGCCTCTACGGCCTGCTGGTACGGCTGGCGGGACTGACCCTGACGGTGCTGCTCGTCGCGGCGGCCTGTGAGGTCGCCCTCGACCTCGCGGCCTGGCAGTGCGCGGGCACCCTCGCGTGCGCCGACCGCCACTCCTGGCTGGGCTTCCTCTCGCCCACCGTCTCGGACGG
>KL569139.1:23660-24788 GCA_000715635.1 Streptomyces violaceus
CTCGCCCTCGCGGCCTTCGTCCCCACCGCCGTGACCGCCCTGCTGTGGTACCTGTCCAAGCGCACCTGGAGCGACTACGAGTCCCAGCAGCCGATCGACCGCGCCCCCGAGCCCGACGAGGACGGCAGCCCGACCGCGCTGGGCCGGCCCGGGTTCTGGTACGGCCGCCGGCTGGTGGCCCGGCTGCGCGCCGCACACACCGCCGCCGGACTGATCACCGTCGCGGCCGCGGTCGTCAGTGCCGCCGCCCGCCGCGACCGCGAGCCCGGCGGCCCGGCCGTACTGAACATCCTGGGCCTGCTCCTGGAGGCCGCCCTCGCGGCGTGCGCCGTCGCCGTGGTGTGGGTGGTGTGCCGCCGGGGCCGCAGCGAGAACCGCATCGACCGGGAGCTCGACGAACGTTTCGTACGACGCCTGCCGCTCGCCGCGCTCGTCCTGCTCGGCCTCGCCCTGCTGTACGCCGGGTGGGAGCGCCCCGGCTGGGAGTCGGCCGGGCGGCTGCCGGGCGACATGACCTTCGGCGGTATCGCCCTGGTCCAGGGCCTGCTCGTGGTCGTCCTCGCCGTCGTCGCCCACAGCCTGCACCGCACCGACCCCGACCGGCGGGCCGTGCTGCGCGGCCTCGGCGGACCGGCCGTCGCGATGCTGGCCTGCGCCCTGGGCGGGGTGATGTCCGGCGGCGTGTCCCAGCGCGTGTCCGACTGGCTGGACGGCACCGGCACGTCGATCGACGGCCCACCGGTCCTGCTGACCTGGCAGGCGTCCGTCATCCCGCCCCTGATCGTGGTGCTCCTGGGGCTCTTCGGCTGGCTGGGCCGGCGCGCCTGGCAGCTCGCCCGCGCCGAGCGCGAGGCCGTGGCACGCGACTACCCGGACGAGGTCCAGGACCGAGCCCGGACGCGCCGTATCGCCTACACCCGCGCGATGGCGGCGCTCACCGACCGAGGACCCCGCGTCGTCGCCGTCACCTCCGGCGTCACCCTGCTGCTCGGCGCGGGAGCACTGGTGGGCGCCCTGACCACCGACGAGACACCGGGGGAGGCCGCGCAGGGCGCCTACCCCGTCGTCCACGGCGCCGCGGAGACCGCACAGGCCCTCGGATCCTGGCTGATCGGCCTCGGCTTCATA
>KL569139.1:25026-25560 GCA_000715635.1 Streptomyces violaceus
GCACCATCGGCATCCTCTGGGACGTCGGCACGTTCTGGCCGCGCGCCGCCCACCCCTTCGCCCCGCCCTGCTACGCCGAACGCGCCGTGCCCGACCTGACCTGGCGGATGGCGACCTGGACCCGGACCACCGGCGGACGGCTGGTCATCTCCGGGCACTCGCAGGGCAGCGTGCTCGCCGCCGCCGCGGCCTGGCAACTCGCCCCGTCCGCCCGCAAACGGGTCGCGCTGCTGACCTACGGCTCACCGCTGGAGCGCCTCTACGGCCGCTGGTTCCCGGCGCACTTCGGCCCCGCCGCGCTCAGCTCACTGCACCGGGAGGTCGACTGCTGGCGCAACCTCTACCGGCTCACCGACCCCATCGGCGGACCGATGCGCCTGCCCGGCGACCGCGGCCACCAGGTCGACCACGGCCCTCTGAAGGACCCACTCGCCTACGGCCGCACGGATCTGCTGCCCCTGCCCGCGCCGATCCTCGGCCACTCCGACTACCAGGCGGACCCGGCGTTCGCCGAGGAACGCCGCAAGCTGCTGA
>KL569139.1:25813-26913 GCA_000715635.1 Streptomyces violaceus
GCCGGGCCCCCGTCACACCGGCGAGCCGCCCTGCCCCGGCCCGGACGCGGATCCTCAGGGCAGCTCGGGCAGATCCTCGGCATAGAGCAGCGTCAGGTCGTCCGTGCTCGGCTCCGCGACCTGGGCGACTCGGCTCGCGTGCCGCTCCACCATGGCCTCGAACGTCTGCCGCGCGGTACGGCCGTTGCCGAACGCCGGGCCCTTGGGGAGTTCCGTGAAGTACTTCCCCAGGGCCTCGGCCGCGCCCTGCGCCAGCCGGTACTCGTGCTCCTCGGCCTGCTGCTCCACGATCCGCAGCAGGTCCTCCGGGCCGTAGTCGCTGAAGGTGATGGTCCGCGAGAAGCGGGACGCCACACCCGGGTTGACCGACAGGAAGCGCTCCATCTCGGCCGTGTAGCCCGCGACGATCACCACGACCGCGTCCCGGTGATCCTCCATCAGCTTCACCAGCGTGTCGATGGCCTCCTTGCCGAAGTCACGGCCGGCGTCCTCGGGGGACAGCGCGTACGCCTCGTCGATGAACAGCACACCGCCGCGCGCCTTCTCGAAGGCCTCCTGTGTGCGGATCGCGGTCGAGCCGATGTGCTCGCCCACCAGGTCGACCCGGGACACCTCGACCAGGTGCCCCTTCTCCAGCACACCGAGGGAGGCGAGGATCTCGCCGTACAGCCGCGCGACCGTCGTCTTGCCGGTGCCGGGGGAGCCGGTGAAGACCAAGTGCCGCTTGACCGACGCCGCCTTCAGGCCCGCCTGCTGCCGACGCCGGCCGACCTCGATCATGTCGGTGAGGGCACGCACTTCGCGCTTGACGCTCTCCAAGCCCACCAGCGCGTCCAGTTCACCGAGGACGGCCTTGGAGGTGCGGGACGGCTGCTCGGGCTCCACGGCCGGGGCCGGGGGCGCCGGTTCTGCGCGCTGCTCCGGGAGGGCGCCCAGCAGACCGGGGGAATGGCTCACCGTCTGCACGGCCGTCTCCGGGGCCGCGGGTGCCCTGAGCCCCGCGCTCTCGTCGCTGGTGCAGTCCTCCACCAAGGGGCCTGTTCCGGACGCCGCGTCCGCGCCGCTGTCCGCGAACTCGTAGCCCTGTCTCTTATGCACAT
>KL569139.1:27138-28779 GCA_000715635.1 Streptomyces violaceus
GACATAGACCCCTGCCTCCGCCGGGGAGTCGATCGTGCAGCGCTCCACGGTGGGGTCGGCGCCCTTGGTGACGATGACGCCGGTCTGGGTGCCGTCCAGCGTGCAGTTGCTGAGGGTGCCGCCGCTGCCGTGGTCGCGGAACCAGGCGCCCGTCGCCGCGTCCCGGATCCGGCAGTCGTCGAGCTGGGCGGTCGCGCCGTCGCTCACCGACACGGCCGTGTTGCGCACCTGCGACAGGTCGCTGTCGACGACGTCCGCGCGCGAGCCGCGGTCGAGGACGAACAGCGCGTCCGGCACGTCGTGCACCCGGCACGAGTCGAGCACCGCCGTGGCCCCGTCGCTCACCCACACCGCCGGATAGTCGCCCGTGCTGTCGAAGATCTCGCACTGGTTGGCGTCCACGCGCGTGCCCGGGTCCCACACCGACAGGCCGTTGCGCCCGAACTGCCGCACCGTGGTGCGCGTCAGTGTGAGGACCGAACGGGAGCGCAGGTCGACCGCGTTCTCCGGGATGTCGTGGATACGGCAGTCGGCGAGCGTCAGCACGGCGTCCGTGTCCAGCGTGACACCGTCGGCCGTCGTCCGGTGCACATCGCAGTCCGTGAGGTGCGCGGTGGCCCGGCCGGTGATCTGCACACCGCTGCCCCGGACCTCGTAGATCTCGCAGCCCACCGCCTCCAGCGCCGAGTTCTCCCCGGTCGCCGACAGGCCCGAGCCCGAGGTGTGGTGCACCCGGCAGCGCTCCAGACGGGGGTGGGCGCCGCCGCGCACCGCCACGCCCGACTGGCCGGCCGCGACGACCTCGCACTCCTCGAACACCCCGCCCGCGCCGTCGAGTACGGCGATGCCGACGCCCGCCGGATTGTCGACCGCGCAGCGCCGGACCGTGGGCCGGGCGTTGCCGCGCACCTCGATCCCCGCCGCCGAGCGCGTGACGACCCGCACGTCCCGCAGCTCCGGTGTGCCCTCCTCCACCAGGACGGCCGGGGCGGCCGAGTCCTGGCCCTCCACATGCAGGTCCTGCACCACCGCCGAGGCACGCACGGTCAGCGGCACCCCGTCCGCCGGCGCGATCCGCACCGAGCCGGGGGAGCCCTCCGGGCCTCGCAGGGTCACTGCGCGCTGCACGACGAGGTTCTCCCGGTAGGTGCCGGGGGCGACGGTGAGGACGTCTCCGTCGGCCGCGGCCTCCAGGGCAGCGGCGAGCGATGCGTACTCACCCGTGCGGCGCCGCCACCGCGATGTGCCGGTGTGCGTCACCTGGACCGTGCCCTGTGCCATGGTGTAGCTGTGCCCCCACCTCGGTCGTACTGATGGCTCGTTCGCCTTCGGGGCGCTTCAGCCCGTGTCGTGAGTCGCGGCCGTGCTCGGCCTCTCGGGCCTGCGCGCGCACGCGGCAGCGACACCGGCGCGCCCCTCCTGCTCGCTCGCGCGCGGGTTGTGCCGATCGTCTCGGCCGGACCACCGTAGCGTGCGCGCGGGTGGTGGGTTGACCAGAGTCGGAAGGCCGTCTCAGCTGCCGGTGCCCGTCCTGCCCCAGTCCGGGCCCGCCTTGTCCCATGCCTGGTCCCAACGGGCGTACCTGCGGCGGACCATGCGCCAGACGATCAGCCGCCTGCCGCCCTCGACGAGGCCGCCGGC
>KL569139.1:29002-31758 GCA_000715635.1 Streptomyces violaceus
GGCCGCCGGCCGCCAGGGCCGCGCCTATGCCGCCGAGGACCGCGTGCGTCGACGCCGTCGCGGAGTCGAGCGGGCGGGCCACCATCCGGCCGTGCCGGTCGGTCCATATCCGGAACCGGTCGCCCTGCTGCGGGTCCTTGAGGCCCGCCAGGACCGGGCCCTGGTGCGCGGTGCCGTCCGGGGCGGTCCAGTCGGCGAGGACGCGGTTGCGCAGATCCCTGCCCGTCGAGGTCTCCGGGTCGGCGTCGAGCGGGGAGGGGTCCAGCTTGCGGACCACCGTGGCCGTCACCAGACGCCGCGCCTCGTGCTGCGTCCGGACGGACTGCTGCAGCGTGTCCTGGGCGGCACCTCCGACGAGGAATCCGGCCACCGGGGCGACCAGGAGGATCAGCAGCAGGGCGGCCAGCGCCACCCAGGCCTCGGCCAGATCGGTCGCGCGGCACAGCGGATTGCGCCGCCAGCGCCAGAGCCCCCTGATCGCTCGCACCGACTGCACCCCCTTCCCGCTCCGTGATAACCCCCCGCGGAGCCCTCCACGCGCGGACCCGTCGAAGAGAGAGGCACATCACCTCTCACGGGTCTCTCATGAACTTCTCACACAAGGCCAACGCCCGGGTCCGCGACGCGGTTCCCGCCCCGGCCGGAGACCTCCTGCCCGCGCTGCTCGAGGATCCTGACCGGGTCCCCGACCCGGATCGTGCCCCGGGACAGGGGCACCAGGTTCTGTCCGAAGACCAGCTTGCCGCCGAGCCGCCGGTGCCGCCCCAAGCTGTACAGGGGCTCGCGGCCGCGCTCGCCAGTGCCCTGGTCGGTGGTGGTCACCACGCACCGGCCGCAGGGCTTCGCGACCCGGAAGGACACCTCCCCGATGGCGATGCGCGACCACGCGTCCTCGGCCCAGGCGGCGGTTCCCGCCACGACCACGTTCGGCCGGAAACGGTTCATGGGCAGCGGGCCCTCGTCGGCGTGGTCGCCCTGCCCGATCAGGGTGTTGAGAGCGTCGAGCGAGGTCGTCGTCGCGAGCAGCAGCGGGAAGCCGTCGGCGAAGGAGACGGTCTCGCCGGGCCGCGCGTACTCCGGGTCGACGGGCCGGCGCGTGGCCGGGTCGGGCATGTGCACGAGGCGCACACCGATGCCGAGATAAGCGCTGCACCAGGCGTGCGCGGCTTCGTCCTCGGCCGGGACCGCCTCGACCTTGTCGCGGAAGATCCGCACCGGCACGGTGCCGAGGGGCCGGGGAACGGGCACCGTCAGCTGCTCCATGCCGGGCGCGGACAGCCGGACGCCGCCGTCCGGCAGGAGTTCCGCGGCGGCGGATGCGAGGCGCGGCTCCTGGCGTTGCGTGACGACCCTTCCCCCGTCGTCGATCAGCACCCAGCACCGGTCTCCGGCCAGCCCCCAGGGCTCCACGACGGCCTTCCGGGGCGTCAGGCCCCGGACCGCCTTGACCGGATGGACGTGAATCGAGTGCAGATGCGCGGTCCCCATGGGGTCATCGTGCCAGCCGGCACCGACAACCCCCGGGGGCGCTCAGTAACCGCGGTACTGCTGGTTGTTGTACGGGTCCTGATAGGGAGCAGGTGCGGGCCGGGGAGCCGCGGGGCGCATCGCCTCGTAGCCCCCACCGGGCGCCGCCGGGCGCGGCTGCTGAGGCTGGGGGCCGGGATAGCCGCGCGGTGCGGAGGCCTGCTGCGGGATGTACGCCGCGGGCGCCTGCTGGAGCGGGGCGGGCTGCTGTGCCTGCGGATAGCCGTAGGCGGGCTGGGAGGGGGCTGCCGGCAGAGCGGGCAGTGCCGACGGGAGGGCGGGCAGGTTGCTGCCGGGCATGTCGTATTGCGCGGGGACCCGGATCGGGGCGATCTGCGGGGTGCCCCGCTCGGCGACGAGCTTGTCGTAGATCGGGGTGTCCGGGAAGGAGGCGGAGTAGTAGCCGCCGCCATAGGTGGAGCGGGGGGAGGTCATGCCACATAAGTTAAGCCAATGATGTGCTGGTTGGGGAGACCGATAAGAGGGTTGTTTTCCGTGTCCGCAGTGACCTGGGATCCCCAATGCGAGCGAACTCGCCAAAAAAGGGCACCGAACAGGGTGCTGATCGTGTAAAGGCCGAGTTCCGGGCGGGTTACCAGGGGTTGGCCGCCGGTCTCCCGGTGGCGGCGCATGGGAGTTCGCGGCGGGGAGGAATAGGTTGTGCGGACGGAACTCGACGGACGGCCGGGATGTGCCTGGCGCGGTGATACGCGATGGGGGCGGACATGCAAATGCTGAAAGGTTCAAACACTCCTGTGCCGACCGCGGCACTGCGGGTGGAATTGGGCTGGCGGACCGGACCGGGCGTGCCCGACGCGGACGCCTCCGCTTTGCTGCTGGTAAGCGGGAAGGTGCGTTCCGACGCGGACTTCGTCTTTTACAACCAGCCCGCGCACTCCTCCGGCGCGATCCGTCACGAGGGCAAGCGGAACGCCGACGGCCGGGTGACCGACGCGCTCCTCGTCGACCTCACGCGCGTGGAGCCCGCGATCGAGACGGTCGTCCTCGCCGCCTCCGCCGACGGCGGCACCTTCGGGCAGGTCCCGGACCTGTACATCGAGGTCCAGGACGCCCGGAACACTCCGATGGCCCGCTTCGACAACCCGGGCGCCACGAGTGAAACCGCTTTCGTGCTGGGCGAGTTCTACCGACGCCAGGGCGCCTGGAAGTTCCGCGCCGTGGGGCAGGGCTACAGCAGTGGGCTCGAAGGGCTGGCCACCGAGTACGGC
>KL569140.1:0-181 GCA_000715635.1 Streptomyces violaceus
CCGTCAGGCGGCGGCCGATCCAGGGCAGCAGGTACTGCCGGGCGAACCGCACGTCCGCCGCGCGGCGCATGACCCAGCCCGGCGGCAGCGCCGTCGGCATCGGCGTGCGCCACTCGGTGTCCTCGGGCTCGTAGCCGAGCGTCTGCCACACGGCCTCGGCGACCCGGCGGTGGCCCTCGGC
>KL569140.1:451-5257 GCA_000715635.1 Streptomyces violaceus
GATGCAACCGGTCCACGTCCCACATCCGGGGGTCGCCGAGCGAGGGGGCGCCGTAGAGGTCGACGACGATCGCGCCGTGCCGGTCGGCGAGCTCGTCGACACAGGTGAACAGCTCCTCCATGCGCGGCCGGAAACGCTCCAGGACGGGACCCCGCCGGCCCGGGCTGCGCATCAGCACGAGCTGCTTGCACGACGGGGCCAGCCGCTCCACGGCCTCCTCCAGGAGGGCGCGCACGCGGCCCATGTCGCACTTGGGCCGCAGCGTGTCGTTGAGCCCGCCGACCAGGGTGATCACATCGGGCTCCATGGCCGCCGCCACGTCCACCTGCTCGTCGACGATCTGCTGGATCAGCTTGCCGCGCACCGCGAGGTTGGCGTAGCGGAAGCCGGGTGCGGCGGCCGCCATCCGTGCGGCGAGCAGGTCGGCCCAGCCGCGGTAGGTGCCGTCGGGCAACAGGTCCGACATGCCCTCGGTGAAGGAGTCGCCGACCGCGACGAGGCTGCTGTAAGTGGGGTTCGTGTGCATGGCGACGGAAATAATATCCCGTGCACATACCCAGCAGTCGGTCGGTCGGACGGTCACCGGAGCCGGGCCCCTCACGTCCGCTGGCCGAACAGCTCCCGCAGGACGTCCTCCATGGTCACGAGACCGGACAGCCGTCCGTCCGCCCCGAGGACGGCCGCGAGATGCGTACGGCTGCCCCGCATCGCGGTGAGGACGTCGTCCAGCGGCGTGTGCTCCCGCACGCGCGCGATGGGCCGCATGTCCCGCAGCCGGAAGGGCATATCGCGCCCCACGGCGTCCAGGGCGTCCTTCACATGCAGGTAGCCGACGATCCGTCGCCCCTCGTCCACCACCGGGAAGCGGGAGAACCCGGACTCCGCCGTCAGCCGCTCCAGCTCGTCCGGAGTGACGCCCACGCTCGCGTACACCACGCTCTCCAGCGGCAGCACCACGTCGCGCACCGGTCGGCGGCCCAGTTCCAGCGCGTCGTGCAGCCGCTCCTGGGCGCGGTCGTCGATGAGGCCGGCCTCGCTGGAGTCCTTCACGATCCGCGCTATCTCGGCGTCCGAGTAGGAGGCGGCGACCTCGTCCCGGGCCTCCACGCGCAGCAGCTTCAGCAGCGTGTTGGCGAAGGCGTTCACCGTGAAGATCACCGGGCGCAGTGCCCGGGACAGCGCCACCAGGGGCGGGCCGAGCGCCAGCGCGCTGCGCACCGGCTCGGCGAGCGCGATGTTCTTCGGCACCATCTCGCCGAGCAGCATGTGCAGATACGTCGCCAGGGCCAGCGCGATCACGAAGGACACCGCGTGCCCCGCGCCCTCGGGCAGGCCCACGGCGTGGAACACCGGCTCCAGCAGGTGCGCGATCGCCGGCTCGGCCACCACACCCAGCACCAGCGTGCACAGCGTGATGCCGAGCTGCGCTGCCGCCATCAGCGCGGACACGTGCTCCAAGCCCCACAGCACGCTCTTGGCCCGCCGGTCGCCCCGGTCGGCGTAGGGCTCGATCTGGCTGCGGCGCACCGAGATCAGCGCGAACTCGGCGCCGACGAAGAAGGCGTTGACGACGAGCGTCGCCAGACCGATCAGCAGCTGTACGGCGGTCACAGCTCCGCTCCCTTCTCGTCGGGCTTCACGTCGAGGGGCGCCCGCAACTGGACGCGCGCCGCCCGGCGGCCCGTCGCGTCCAGGACCTCCATCCGCCAGCCTGCGACCTCGAGCGTGTCACCGACGGCCGGTATCCGGCCGATCACCGTCGCCACCAGCCCGGCGAGCGTCTCGTACGGCCCCTCCGGCGCGCGCAGCCCGACCCGCTCCAGGTGGTCCACGCGCGCGGAGCCGTCGGCCGAGTACAGGGCGTGGCCGGCCTCGTCGGTCCCGGCGGGTGCGAGGTCCGGCAGCTCGTGCGGG
Organism: Streptomyces violaceus; assembly: GCA_000715635.1. Classification (GTDB taxonomy): domain Bacteria; phylum Actinomycetota; class Actinomycetes; order Streptomycetales; family Streptomycetaceae; genus Streptomyces; species Streptomyces violaceus. The sequence goes on from KL569140.1 coordinate 2,366, forward strand.
TCGTGCTCGTCGCGCACCTCGCCGACGACCTCCTCGACGATGTCCTCCAGGGTGGCCACGCCCGCCGTACCGCCGTACTCGTCGATCACGACGGCCATCGTGCGCTTGCCGGAGAGCCGGTCCAGGAGCCGGTCGACGGTGAGCGTCTCCGGGACCAGCAGCGGCTCGCGCATCAGCTCGGAGACGTAGATCCGGGTCCGGCGCACGGCCGGTACCGCCAGCACGTCCTTGACGTGCGCGGTGCCGACGACCGAGTCGAGGGTGCCGCGGTAGACGGGGAACCGTGACAGCCCGGTCGCCCGGGTCGCGTTCGCCACGTCCTCCAGGGTCGCCTGCACCTCCAGGGCGACGACCTGGACCCGGGGCGTCATCACGTTCTCCGCGGTCAGGTCGGCGAGGTTCAGCGTCCGCACGAACAGCTCGGCGGTGTCGGCCTCCAGTGCACCCTCCTTGGCGGAGTGCCGGGCCAGCGCCGCCAGCTCCTGCGGCCCGCGCGCCGAGGCCAGCTCCTCGGCGGGCTCCACACCGATCCGGCGCACGATCCGGTTCGCCGTGTTGTTGAGGTGGGTGATGAAGGGCCGGAACGCGGCGCTGAACCAGCGCTGGGCGTTGCCCACGGTCTTGGCGACGGCCAGCGGCGAGGAGATCGCCCAGTTCTTCGGAACCAGCTCGCCGACCACCATCAGGAACACCGTCGACGCGGCCGTGCCGAGCACCAGCGCGAGGCTGTGCGATGCCGACCGCGAGACACCGGCGTCCTCCAGCGGCCCGGCGATCAGCGCGGCGATCGACGGCTCGGCGAGCATGCCGACGACCAGGTTCGTGACGGTGATGCCGAGCTGCGCCCCGGACAACTGGAACGTCAGGCTCCGTACGGCCTTCAGGGCTCCCTGCGCGCCCCGCTCGCCGCGCTCCACCGCTCGCTCCAGCTCGGCGCGCTCGACCGTGGTGAGGGAGAACTCGGCCGCCACGAAGGCGCCGCAGGCGAGCGAGAGCAGGATCGCCGCCAGAAGAAGGAGCACTTCGGTCATCGGTTCACCCCCGTTCCATGGTTCTCCAGGACGGGGCGGAACGCGCGGTGTCGCGCACGGGGAGGCTCGCCCATGGGCGGACGCTCACAACCTTTCATGCAGAACCGAGTGGCCATCCAAGAGTAAAGGATGGGCAAAGTCCTGCCGCGGGGATGCTCAGGGCGAGTCGGCGGGGGCGGGAGTTAGCCGGTAGGCGCCCTCGTGGGCGACGACGCGGCCGGCGGTGGGCGGCGCGAAGTGGGTGCCCAGGAGGAGGGTGTCCGTGCCGGCGAGCGAGTCGAGCAGCCCGCGGCGCGAGGCCTCGGACTGTCCGGGGTCGATGTCCACGCAGGCGCCGATGCCGGGGTGGGCGAGCTGGACGGGGTGATGGACGCAGTCGCCCGTGATCAGTGCCGTCCGCCCGCGGCTGGTCAGTTCGACGGCGAGGTGGCCGGGGGTGTGCCCCGGGGTCGGGATCAGGCGCAGGCCCGAGGCCACTTCGACGCCCTCGGCAGGGACGTCGACGAGGTGGAGCCGTCCCGCCTCCTCCACCGGGATCACGGAGTCGCGGAACATCTGTTCGCGTGCCTCGTCCATGGCGTACCCGGCCCAGAACTCCCGCTCGACGCGGGAGGTCAGGTAGCGGGCGTGCGGGAAGGTGGGCACCCACTCGCCGTTTACCTCCCGGGTGTTCCAGCCGACGTGGTCGGCGTGCAGGTGGGTGAGGATCACCAAGTCCACCGAGTCCGGGGGGAATCCGGCGGCGGTGAGGCGTCGCAGGTAGTCGGTGTCGAGGTCGTGCCAGGCGGGATTGGCCCGCTGCTTGCCGTTGCCGATGCCGGTGTCCACCAGGACGCGCAGCCCGCCGGTGCTGAAGGCGAAGCTGTGGCTGTCGATGCGCAGGACGCCCTCGTCGTCCGCGAAGTGAGGGTGCAGCCAGTCCTGTCCCGCGACGATGTCCGGCGTGGCGTCGGGCAGCAGCCACGGTCCGGTGGCGGCTGGCAGGGGCACCTCGTCGATGCGGTGGACGGCGACGTCGCCCACGGTCCAGGTGGTCATCGGTCTCTCCTTGCGCTCTCAAAGCGATCCGTCTTAAAGCAATCCGTTTGCGTTAAGTCGACCGTAGGTCCTACAGTCCACTAACGCAAACAGTTAGCTTTTGTAGCTCAGGGGAGTCCATGTCCTCCACCGAACTCACGCCTCCGGAAGCGGCCCGCTGGGCCCACCGCGCCGGGCTCGTCCTGTCCGTCGACCGCCACGCCGCCGTCGCGGCCACCGCCGACCACATCCACTCCGTCGTCGCCGTCCTGCGTGAGCTGGACTTCGGCGACACCCCGCCCGCTCCCGCCTACCGCGCGGCACAGGAGGCCCACGATGCAGCCGTATGAACTGACCCTCAGCGCCGCCGCCGACGCGATCCGGGCGCGGCGGTTGTCGCCCGTCGAGCTGGCGGACTCCGTGCTGGAGCGCGTCGAAGAGGTGGAGCCGCGGCTCGGGGCCTATGTCACCGTCACCGCCGAGCACACCCGCCGGGCCGCGCGCGAGGCCGAGAAGGACATCGCGGCCGGCCGGCACCGCGGTCCGCTGCACGGCATCCCGATGGGCCTGAAGGACCTGATCGATGTCGCCGGTGTGCCGACGTCGGCCAGTTCGAGGGTGCGGTCCGACCACCGCGCACAGGCCGACAGCACCGTCGCGGCACGCCTGTCGGCGGCCGGAGCCGTCCTGGTCGGCAAGACCCACACCCACGAGTTCGCCTACGGGCTGACCACCCCGCAGACCAGCAACGCCTGGGACCGCGACCGGGTCGCCGGCGGCTCCAGCGGCGGATCGGCGGTCGCCGTCGCCGTGGGCGCCGCCACCTTCGCCCTGGGCACCGACA
>KL569140.1:5431-6578 GCA_000715635.1 Streptomyces violaceus
CGCCACCTTCGCCCTGGGCACCGACACCGGCGGATCCATCCGGGTGCCCGCCGCGCTCAACGGCGTCGTCGGCCTCAAGCCGACCTACGGCCTGGTCCCGCGCCACGGCGTCACCTCGCTGTCCTGGTCCCTGGACCACGTCGGCCCGGTCACCCGCACCGTCGAGGACGCTGGCCTGGTCCTCGACGCCCTGGCCGGCCACGACCCCCGCGACCCCGCTTCCCTGACCACGCCCCCGGCGGATCACCGGCCGACCGAGGGCACCGACCTGACCGGGCTGCGGATCGGCGTGCCGCGCACCTGGTACTTCGACCACGTCGACGCGGAGGTGGAAGCCGCCGTCCGGAGCGCGATCGACCGGCTCCGGAGTCTCGGTGCCCGGCTCGTCGACGTCGAGATCCCCATGACCCGCTACATCCAGGCCACCCAGTGGGGCCTGATGGTGCCCGAGGCCACCGCCTACCACGAGAGCACCCTGCGCACGGTCCCCGAGCTCTACCAGGCCGACGTCCGTATCCTCCTGGAAGCCGGGGAACTGATGCCAGCCGGCGACTACTTGCGGGCCCAGCGCTCCCGCACCCTCATGCGGCAGGAGTGGGCGACCATGCTGCGGGAGGTCGACGTGATCGCCGCCCCCACCCTCCCCGCGACCGCGGTCCAGGCCGGCCAGGAGGCGATCACCTGGTCCGACGGCACCGTCGAGGGCGTCTCGGACGCCTATGTGCGGCTCTCCGCCCCCGCCAACATCACCGGGGTGCCGTCCCTGTCCGTACCGGTCGGCCACGACACGGAGGGCCTGCCGATCGGCATGCAGCTCCTCGGCCGGCCGCTCGGGGAGAGGCTGCTCCTGCGGGTCGGGCACGCCTATGAACAGACCCGGCCCGCCCGTGAGCTCGCGCCGGCGGCCTGAGCCGGCTCGGCGCCAGACGCTAAGGGTTCGCTTTAAGGTGGGTGCTGTGAGCAGACAGATGGTTCGTCCCGGCGGCCGCAGCGCCAGGGTCCAGGCATCGGTGCACGCCGCCGTGCGCGAACTCGCCTCGGAGCTGGGCCGGGACGCCCTGACGGTGCCGCTGGTCGCCCAGCGCGCGGGCGTGACGCCGTCGACGATCTACCGCCGCTGGGGCGACCTGCAGGAACTGCTGTCGGA
>KL569140.1:6775-7146 GCA_000715635.1 Streptomyces violaceus
TCAGAGATGTGTATAAGAGACAGACGCCCGGCGACCACGGCGCCCTGCCGGCCGACCTCACGGCCTGGGCCGAGCAGTTCCTCGACGAGATGGCCTCGCCCGCCGGCCGCGCCTACATCCGCGACGCCCTGCTGGGCGACCCGGACGGCGGCAACGCCGGCCAGTGCTCGGCCTACGCCGCCGAGCAGATCGGCCTCGTCCTCACCCGGGCGGCCGGACGCGGAGAGCGGACACCCGACGTCGAGACGGTGATCGACCAGGTCGTCGCGCCCATGATGTACCGCATCCTCTTCCGCCCGGACGGACTCGACGCCGCCTACGCCCAGCGGCTCGTGGCCGGAGTCCTCGCACCGGCCGGAGACACGGCCTAG
>KL569140.1:7384-8130 GCA_000715635.1 Streptomyces violaceus
GCCCAGGTGTGGTGGGCCTGTTCGTTGGCTTCCAGGACCATGGCGTCGACGCGTCGCCCGCCCAGGGCCGCGAAGCGTTCTTCGGCGGCTTCGAGCAGGGCGGTGGCGATGCCTTGCCGGCGGTGGCCGGGGTGTACGGCGAGCCGGTAGGCGGAGCAGCGCCATCCGTCGAAGCCGGCTATGACGGTTCCCGTGAGGAGGCCGTCGCGCTCGGCGAGCAGCAGGGCCTCGGGGTCTCGTGTGATGAGGCGTGCCACTCCGTCGTGGTCGTCGCTGATGCTGGTTCCTTCCGCTGCTTCGCGCCAGAACCGCAGCACGGTGTCGATGTCCGAGAGGGCAGCGCAGCGGATGTGAAGATCGCTCATGGGGCGAGCCAAGCAGAGCGCCGGCCTGTCTGGCGAACGGGTTTCCGTACCGGGGAACCGCGTGTTCGTTAGGGTGGCAGCCGGAGACTGATGGCGCCCGCGCGCGCCGAGTCGGACACGACGGGGGGCTCGTCGGTGGGGAGTTGGCGCCCAGCAGTCATGGCTGCCCACCGGTCGGCGCCCGCGGTGCTGCCCCCACAGCTGCGCGTGTGGCTCGGGCTGATCGCGGCCCTCGCCGCGCTGGTGGCCGTCGGGCTCGGGGTCCTGTACGCCGGCCACAGCGAGCCCGGCACGGTGGACGGGTGGATCCAGCCGGCGGTGGACGGTGTGGGGCCGCCGTGGCGGTACCTCGCTCTGGCCACGGACTTCTTGGGGGAGCCC
>KL569140.1:8425-8659 GCA_000715635.1 Streptomyces violaceus
GGGCTGTCTGCTGCTTCGGCGTCCTCGCGCGGCGGTGCTCATCGTTGCCGGCACCGGACTGGCCGTCGGGACGACGAAGCTGCTCAAGCCCCTGGTGGGACGCACCATCCACGACGGGCACCTCTCCTACCCGAGCGGGCACACCGCCTTCCTCACCGCGCTCGCCCTCGTGGTGGCGCTGCTCGCGACCGGCCGGCTCGGCCTCGGCAGGACGGCCGGCACGCTGCTCGTGCT
>KL569140.1:8818-9368 GCA_000715635.1 Streptomyces violaceus
GGACGGCCGGCACGCTGCTCGTGCTCGCGGCGGCGCTCGTCGCCGGTGCCGCCATGGGCTGGGCGCAGGTCGCCCTCGGCGCGCACTACCCCACCGACACCCTCGGCGGCTGGTGCACCGCGCTGGCGGTGGTACCGGCGACCGCGTGGCTGGTCGACCGGATGGCTGACCGGCTGGCCGACGCCGGTCGGCAGCAGCGCCCCTGACGCCACGTCACGTCACGCCAAGCGGCGGAATACCGGCTTCACCGGCCGCCCGGCCAGCCAAGGGGTGGGATCAGCGGCGTCAAGTGCCTTCCGGTACACCGCACATGCCTGGGCCACCACGTCGACGGTGTGATCGATGTCGGCGTCGTCGAGCGCGCTGCTCACCACGAACGACGGGGCAAGGACCCCGCCCGCGAGGAGTCGGCGCAGGAACAGGGTGCGGTACTCCTGTGACGGCTGCCGGTTCGCGTCGAGGGTGGCGAAGACCAGGTTGCTGGCCCGGCCCCGGACGACGACGTGGTCGCCGACGCCCATGCCGGCCGCGGCCTCACGGACACCGGCGG
>KL569140.1:9602-11489 GCA_000715635.1 Streptomyces violaceus
CCAGCCGCTCGCCGAGGGCGTGGAGCCGCGCGGTGACGCCCTCCTCGACATAGGTGGTCTGCACGGCCATCGCGGCGGCCAGGGAGTGCGTTTCCGCACCGTGTGTGGTGGACAGCAGGAACACGCGGTCGCCGGAGTGACGCAGCCCGCCCCGCTCCATCAGGTCGCGGCGCCCGGCCAGCGCGGAGACGGCGAACCCGTTGCCCAGAGCCTTGCCGAACGTGGAGAGGTCGGGGACGACGCCGTACAGACCCTGGGCGCCCGCCTCGGACCAGCGGAAACCGGTGATCATCTCGTCGAAGATCAGTACGCAGCCGTGCCGGTCGGCCAGCTCGCGCAGGCCGGCCAGGTAGCCGGGCGGCGGCTCGGTGTGGGCGGCGGGTTCGAGGATCAGGCAGGCGACCTCGCCCTGGTACCGGGTGAGCAGTTCCTCCGTGGCGGCCAGGTCCCCGTAGGGGAACGCCACGGTGAGCTCGGTGGTCGCCGCCGGTATACCGGCGGACATCGGCGTGGTGCCGATGAACCAGTCGTCGACGGAGAAGAACGGATGGTCGGCGCAGAGGGCCACCCGCGGGCGCCCGGTGGCGGCGCGGGCGAGGCGCACCGCGGCGGTGGTGGCGTCGGACCCGTTCTTGGCGAACTTCACCATCTCGGCGGTCGGCACGGTGGCCAGGAAGCGTTCCGCGGCCTCGACCTCCACGATGGACGGCCGGACGAAGTTGCTGCCGCGGTCGAGTTCCCGCCGCACCGCCTCGAGCACGCGTGGGTGGGCGTGGCCGAGGCTGACCGACCGCAGGCCGGACCCGTACTCGATGTAGCGGTTGCCGTCGATGTCCCACACGTGGGCACCGCGGCCGTGGCTGATGACCGGGGCCAGGTTCTCGGGGTACTGGTCGTCGCCCTTGGCGTAGGTGTGCGCGCCCCCGGGGATCACGGCGTGCAGCCGCTCGTTCGCCAGCCGTGACCGCGGTAGGAGGAACTCTTCGGTGTCCACGCTGACTTCAGCTCTCATTCTGCTTCAGGGCCTCGGCGAGACCCGGCGCTTTCCGGTCCCGCTCGGACATCGAGGTGACCGGCAGCGGCCAGGGAATGGCGAGCTCGGGGTCGTCGAAGGCGATCGTCACGTCCTCGGCGGGATCGTGCGGGCGGTCGATCCGGTACGAGGTGTCGGCGGTCTCGGTCAGCGCCTGGAAGCCGTGCGCGCACCCCGCCGGGATGTACAAGGTCACCTGCGTGTCGCCGGACAGCTCGAAGGAGGCCACGTTGCGGTAGGTCGGCGCATCCGGCCGCAGGTCCACGACGACGTCGAAGATCCTCCCGTACGAGCACCGCACCAGCTTGGCCTCGCCGGCCCCGGAGCGCAGGTGCAGGCCGCGCAGCACGCCCCGGACCGAGCGGGACAGGCTGTCCTGGACGAAGGCGTCCGGGTCGAGGCCCACCGAGCGGACCACGTCGGCGTCGAAGGTGCGGCAGAAGAAGCCGCGTTCGTCGGCGTACGGGGTCGGCTCGAACAGGTACGCGCCTTCGATCTCCGGGACCGCGGTCGCTTTCATGAAGCCTCCTGCCGGGCGTGGGCGTTGTCGTGATCGGTCGCCGGGAACAGAGCTGCGGTCAACTCGGTGAACTGGTCCTTGAGTTGCCGGGCGGCGACCAGGTTCCGCTCGGTGAGGGTCCGCCGCAGCTCCGCCGCTCTCTGTTCCAGCGCCCGGAACTGCTCGAGCAGCCGGTCGGCGTCGACCTCGCGAGCCGGGTGGCAGTACGCGGCAAGGCCCATCCGATCCATGAGCGCGTCGCTCTTCGCCGCATAGCTGAGTGCGAGCGTCGGCGTGCCGGCCTTCAGCGCGCAGACCAGGTTGTGGTACCGGGTCGCCACCACGGTGTCGGCGG
>KL569140.1:11749-13917 GCA_000715635.1 Streptomyces violaceus
CCCTGCCGTCCTCGACCAGCGCGCGGACGAAGCGGGTCGTCCCGTCGACGTAGCGCCGGTGGATCTCCTCGGCCCGGGCGCGGTCGTCGTTGCCCCCGTGGAAGGCCATCACGCCGACGCAGACCGGCCCCGGCGAGCCCGGCGGGCCCGAGGGCGCGCCCGCCCGCGGCGCCGGCAGGGCGAAGGCGAGGTCCGGGTAGACCTCGTCGTGCGCGGTGTCCACTCCCATCGCCCGCATCGCGTCGCGGGATCGGGCGTCACGGTACGACCGGTACGCGGCCAGCCGTGCCGACCAGCGCACCAGGGCCCGGGTCGGCCGGTCGCGGATCGCGTCCGCGCCGACGCTGACCAGCGCGACCCGGGTGCCGAACAACCGGCCGCTCGCGCAGAGCAGGAACAGTGAGTACGGGAAACCCCACGGCCGCAGCGGCAGCGTGGCCTCCAGGACGCCCATGCCCGGCACGATCACCACGTCGTGCCGGCGCACCCAGGAGGCGGTGCGGACGATGTCGACGAGTTTGCCCAGCCCCTTGCCCGCGATCGCGCCCGCACGTGACGCGGTCCGGTACTCCCCGCGGTACCAGTGCAGCCGCGTCGCGGGGATCCCGTACCGGGCCGTGACGACCTCGGGTCCGCCGCACAGCGCGTCCACGGCCGCGTCCGGGTGCTCGGCGCGGAGGTACCCGAGCACGGCCTCCAGCGATCCGTCGTTGCCCAGGTTGCCGGAGCCGAGCAGGCCGAACACCCCGACGCGTACGAGGGGACTCATGTCTGCCGCCCCTCGCGTCCTGCGACGAGGTCGTCGACGGAGACGGTGAGCTTGGCCGGGTCGACCGGGGCGCGGTCCTCGACCCGCTCGCCGGCGCCCGGCCGGACCCGGCTGGTCATCCACGCGGCCAGGTGGCGGAAGCACGCGCGCCGGTCGACCGGGGACAACGGCGCCCGCCGGATCGCCGAAACGAAGCCCCAGACGTACTCGGCGAGCAGCCGGGGCGTCGGGTGCAGCGGGCCTGCCCGGCGCGGGTCCAGGTTGACGCACCGCGAGCGCTTGGAAGGGTTCGCCCGCTCGGCGCGGGTGGGGTGGTCGCGGCGGAAGTACAGCAGCTCCGGCACCTGGTGGAAGGGCCCGTGCAGGGTGATCTCGGCGACGAACGTGCGATCCGCGTGGTGGTAGCTGTCGTGCGGCTTCACCCGGCGCAGCACGTCGGCCCGCATCACCCCGTAGAAGTCGTCGCCACCGGGCTCGAACAGCAGGCTGCGGAAACGCTCCGGCGCGTGCGGCGAGTCGGTGGCCAGCCCGTACTCGTAGGGGACCTTCACCTTGCCGTCCTCGTCGATGACCGCCTGGTCGCTGTGCGCGAGGATGACGTCCGGCCGCTCGTCCAGCGCCTCCACGCAGCGCCGCAGCAGGTCCCGGGCGTAGAGGTCGTCGTGCGAGGCCCACTTGAACAACTCACCGCGGCACTCGGTGAACACGTAGTTGTGGTTCGGCGCGGCGCCGATGTTCCGAAGCAGCCGGATGTACCGGATGCGCGAGTCCTGCGCGGCGTACTTGCGGCAGATGTCCTCGGTCCCGTCGGTCGAGGCGTTGTCCGAGATGACCAGCTCGAAGTCCTCGTAGGTCTGGCCGAGCAGGGCGTCGAGCGATTCGGCGAGGTACTCCTCGCCGTTGTACACGGGCAGGCCGATGCTCAGCCTGGGTCGGGCGGTCATGGCGTCCTCACTTCGGGGATGGGGTAGGGGGTGCCTGATGGATCTCCGTGGGGAAGGAGCGGCGTCCGGTGCGTGCTCTGGGGGTCCCCCCGGCCGAAGGCTGGGGGAGTGCCGGCCGGAAGCCCTCGTACTGGACGTACTTGGGCTTTCGGCCGGTGCGGCGAGTGGGGGCACCTCCCGCGCCCTCAAGGCAGTGGGGGAGCGTGCCGGGCGTCGCGACGCCGCGGAGATCCATCAGAAGCCCCCTAAGACGTGGGGCTCTTGGAGGCAGGTCCCTGCTGCGGATACACCAGCCCCACCCCGTGGGCGAGTTGCCCCGCCGCGTGGCGGAAGAACGCCTCCCGGTCCTCCACCACCCGGTGGAACTGCCCGAACAGCTCGAAGCCGACCAGCCCGAACAGCTGGGCCCAGGCCGCGACGAGGGCCGTCACCGTCTCCGGCGGGAGGTCCGGCGC
>KL569140.1:14203-14404 GCA_000715635.1 Streptomyces violaceus
GGCCAGCCCCGGGCCGCGGTAGGCGTCGCGCACGATGCCGAAGAACAGCAGGCCGACACGGGAAGCGGCCGGGACGGTGGTCTCGGGGGCGGTGTAGCCGGGGACGGGCGATCCGTAGATGAGCGCGTACTCGTGCGGTCGCTCCAGCGCCCAGCCCCGCACCGCCTCGCACACGGCCAGCCAGCGCTGCGGCGGCCGGCG
>KL569140.1:14651-16668 GCA_000715635.1 Streptomyces violaceus
CTTGCCAGCCCGCTCAGAGATGTGTATAAGAGACAGCACCGAGGGAGTCGTAGGCGTCGATGATGAGTGCGGTCAGCAGGTCGTCACGGCTGGGGAAGTAGCGGTACAGCGCGGAGGAGACCATGCCGAGCTCACGGGCCACGGCCCGCAGGGAGAGCCTGGCGGCGCCCTCGGCCGCGAGCTGTCTGCGGGCCTCGTCCTTGATGGCCGCGGTGACTTCGATCCTGGCCCGGGCACGGGCGCCGTGTGCGGTGCTCATGCGGGGAAGTGTGCCATGAAAGCAGAGCAGTGCACACAAACGAGAGCAGTGCTCTTGCTTTAGAGCGCCGACCTCGGGCAGACTGAACCCAGCGAGAGAGAGCAGTGCTCACAAAAGAGAGCAGCGCTCCCTCGCCGACAACAACGAGAGCACCGCTCCGTCGAACAGAGACCAGGGGGACCCCATGTCCACACACGTCCAGAAGCCCGGCTGGGTCACCGTCAACGTCCTCAACCGCTTCGTGGCCTGGATGACCCGCCGCGGCATCAGCGTCTGGGGCTCCCGTGTCCTCGCCGTCCGCGGCCGCAAGAGCGGCCAGTGGCGCACCACCCCCGTCAACCTGATGACCCTGGACGGCCGGCAGTACCTGGTGGCGCCCCGCGGCCATGTCCAGTGGACGCGAAACATGCGTGCCGCGGGCGGCGGCGAGCTGCACCTGGGCAAGCGCGTGGACACGTTCACCGCGACCGAGGTGGCCGACGACGACAAGGCCCCGATCCTGCGCGCCTACCTCAAGCGCTGGAAGGCGGAGGTCGGGGTCTTCTTCAACGGAGTGGGGCCGGACTCCCCGGACGACGAGCTGCGCCGGATCGCCCCCGACCACCCGGTCTTCGAGATCACGGTGACGAGCTGACCTCGCCGCTCGTAGTGGGACGGCGGTCCACGGCCGTCAGCGCCCGCTGGGCCATGGGATGGGTGCGGACGATCTCGCCCAGCGACGTCGCGCCCCGCGTGATGTCCTTGAAGCCCTTCCAGGCCGGGCGGAAGCTCATCAGTGCCGCGTGGAACAGACCGGGGCGACGCTCGAACGCCGTCAGCAGCCGCTTGCCGACGCTCATCTCCACGCCGAGCCCGGCCTTGACCGCGAACGCGTAGTTGAGGGCCTGCCGACGGGTGTCCACCGCGTCGTGCGCCTCGGCGATCCGCACCGCCCACTCCCCCGCGAGCCGGCCGGACCGCAGCGCGAAGGAGATGCCTTCACGGGTCCACGGCTCCAGCAGCCCCGCCGCGTCGCCGCAGACCAGCACCCGGCCGCGCGACAGCGGCGAGTCGTCGGCCCGGCAGCGGGTCAAGTGCCCGGAGGAGATGCTCGGTTCGAAGCCGGCGAGGCCCAGCCGCCCGATGAACTCCTCCAAGTACCGCTTGGTCGCGGCACCTTCGCCCCTGGCCGAGATCACCCCGACCGTCAGGGTGTCGCCCTTGGGAAAGACCCAGCCGTAACTGCCGGGAATCGGACCCCAGTCGATGAGCACCCGCCCCTTCCAGTCCTCGGCGACGGTCTCCGGCACCGGGATCTCCGCCTCCAGGCCGAGATCCACCTGGTCGACCTTGACCCCGACGTGCGCCCCTATGCGGCTGGCGCTGCCGTCCGCCCCGACAACCGACCGCGCGAGCAGGACCTCGCCGCCCTGCAGGACGACGGCGACCGTGCGCCGGTCCGGCACCTCCGAGCCGTGCTGCTCGACCCGCTGGACGGTGACGCCGGTACGCAGTTCGGCGCCCGCCTTCTGCGCGTGCTCGACGAGCTGCTGGTCGAACTCGGGCCGGTTGATCAGCCCGAACAGCATCTGCTTGGACCGGCGGGTCCGCGTGAAGCGGCCGTTGTGCGAGAACGTCACCGCGTGCACCCGGTCCTTGAGCGGCAGCTCGAAGCCGGGCGGGAGGGCGTCGCGCGAGGGGCCGATGATGCCGCCGCCGCACGTCTTGTACCGCGGCAGTTCCGCCTTCTCCAGCACCAGCACGCGTCTCCCGGCGACC
>KL569140.1:16832-19017 GCA_000715635.1 Streptomyces violaceus
TTGTACCGCGGCAGTTCCGCCTTCTCCAGCACCAGCACGCGTCTCCCGGCGACCGCCGCCGCGTACGCGGCCGAAGCTCCCGCGGGTCCCGCACCCACCACGACGACGTCCCACACCTGCCGCACGTCGTCCGCCGAAGAGTTCTCGCTGCTCACGATGGTCTACTGCTCCCGATCAAGCCGCCTGCCCTGCTGTCTCCCGCATCCTACGGCGGACCTGGTCACAGCCCGCTGTGGGAGGATCTACAGCACTCACTGCTTCAACGTCGCACCCACAAGGAGCGTGCCCATGTCGTCGAATCCGGTCGCCGAGACCGTCGCCTCGCTGATGCCGAAGGCGATGGTGGAGCTCACCGAACTGGTGGCCTTCCGGTCGGTGGCGGACTTCGACCAGTTCCCGAGGAGTGAGAGCGAGGGCGCCGCCCGCTGGGTCGCGGACGCGCTCGCCGCCGAGGGCTTCCAGGACGTGGCCCTGCTCGACACGCCCGACGGCACCCAGTCGGTCTACGGCTACCTCCCCGGCCCCGCGGGTGCGAAGACCGTCCTGCTCTACGCCCACTACGACGTGCAGCCGCCGCTGGACGAGGCCGCCTGGACGACCCCGCCGTTCGAGCTGACCGAGCGGGACGGGCGCTGGTACGGGCGTGGGTCCGCCGACTGCAAGGGCGGTGTGATCATGCACCTGCTGGCGCTGCGGGCGCTGAAGGCGAACGGCGGCGTGCCCGTCCACGTCAAGGTGATCGTCGAAGGCTCGGAGGAACAGGGCACCGGCGGTCTGGAGCGGTACGCCGAGGAGCACCCGAGCCTGCTGGAGGCCGACACGATCGTCATCGGCGACGCGGGCAACTTCCGCGTCGGCCTGCCGACAGTGACCTCCACGCTGCGCGGTATGACCCTCGTCCGCGTCAGCGTGGACACGCTCGCGGGCAATCTGCACTCGGGCCAGTTCGGCGGTGCCGCGCCCGACGCGCTCGCCGCGCTGATCCGCGTCCTGGACTCGCTGCGCGCCGAGGACGGTTCGACGACCGTCGAGGGGCTCTCCGCGGACACGGCCTGGGAGGGCTTGCAGTACGACGAGGAGCAGTTCCGGCAGGACGCCAAGGTGCTCGACGGCGTCGAGCTGATCGGGTCCGGCACGGTCGCCGACCGCATCTGGTCGCGCCCGGCCGTCACGGTCATCGGTATCGACTGCCCGCCCGTCGTCGGCGCCACCCCGTCCGTGCAGGCGAGTGCCCGCGCGCTGATCAGCCTGCGGGTGCCGCCGGGTGTGGACGCGGCCGCGGCGACGAAGCTGCTCCAGGCCCACCTGGAGGCGCACACGCCGTGGGGCGCGCGGGTGAGCACCGAGCAGATCGGCGAAGGCCAGCCCTTCCGCGCCGACACCACCAGCCCGGCCTACCAGGCGATGGCCGCCGCGATGGCGGTGGCGTACCCGGGCCAGGAGATGCAGTACGCGGGCCAGGGCGGCTCCATCCCGCTGTGCAACACCCTCGCCGCCCTCTACCCGCGTGCGGAGATCCTGCTCATCGGGCTGAGCGAGCCGGAGGCCCAGATCCACGCGGTGAACGAGAGCGTGTCCCCCGAGGAGCTGGAGCGGCTGTCGGTGGCGGAGGCACTGTTCCTGCGCACCTACGCGGCGAGCTGACCGCTCTGCCCTCGGCAGAGGCCCTCGCCTGCGGGCGGGGGCCTTTCTCTACGGTCGTCCCATGGACGTCATCGAGCTTCTCCCCCGCCTGCACCTCCTGCGTTTCCCGGTCGGCCAGGCCTACCTCTGGCGCGACGGCGACGAACTGACGCTGGTCGACGCCGGTCCGGCGGGCTACGGCGCCCCGATCGCCGAGGCGGTGTCCGCGCTCGGCCGGGATCCCCGGGACGTACGGCGGATCGTGCTCACCCACTTCCACGAGGACCATGTGGGCGGGGCGGGCGAGTTCGCCGCGCTCAGCGGTGCCGAGGTACTGGTCCACCGACTCGACGCGCCCGTTGTCCGACGGCGTGGTCCTGGACGTGGGCGGCGGGGCGCACGTCGTCCACGTCCCGGGGCACACGCACGGCAGCATCGCGCTCCATCTCCCGGAGCACAGGGTGCTGTTCACAGGGGACACGGTCGCGCGTCGCCCGTCGACGGTACCGTGGTGCCGGGCGTGCTCAACCTCGACCGTCCGGCCGTCCTCGCCGCCTGCCGC
>KL569140.1:19305-19532 GCA_000715635.1 Streptomyces violaceus
GGGGGCCTGCTTCGGCCACGGGGATCCTGTGACGCGGCGGGCGGCCGAGGCGCTGCGGGCCATGGCCCACGCCTGAGCGGTCAGAGGCTCTCCTTCAGCTCCGCCAGCGCCGGGTCCAGGACGATGTCCTCGGCGCGCGCCGCGACCGTCGGCTCCTCGGGGAAGTGGCAGGCGGTCAGATGACCCGTAGGGCTGCCCTCGACGCGCACCAGCGGTGGTTCCTCGGA
>KL569140.1:19812-27966 GCA_000715635.1 Streptomyces violaceus
GTGAGGGCACGTCCCCGGCCAGCCGGATGCGTTCGCGCCGCTCCGTGGCGTCCGGGTCGGCCTCGGGCACGGCGGACAGCAGCGCGTGGGTGTAGGGGTGCCGGGGCCGGGTGTAGAGCGACTCCCGGTCGGCGACCTCGACGATCTTGCCGAGGTACATCACGGCGACCCGTTCGGAGAAGTGCCGTACGACGGCGAGGTCGTGCGCGATGAAGACGAAGGCGATGCCGAACTCCCGCTGGAGGTCCTGCAGCAGGTTGACGACCTGCGCCTGGATGGAGACGTCCAGGGCGGAGACGGGCTCGTCGGCGACGATCAGCTTCGGCCGCAGGGCGAGGGCGCGGGCGATGCCGATGCGCTGACGCTGGCCTCCGGAGAACTCGTTCGGGTAGCGGTTGTAGTGCTCGGGGTTGAGGCCCACGGTCTCCAGGAGCTCCTGGGCGCGCCGTTTGTGGCCCTGGGACGGGTTGATGCCGTTGAGCCGCATCGGCGTCTCGATGATGGTGCCGACGGTGTGCCGGGGGTTCAGCGACGAGTACGGGTCCTGGAAGATCATCTGGAGGTTGCGGCGGGCTTCCCGCATCCGTCCGGCGGGCCGGTGGGTGATGTCCTCGCCGTCGAACAGGACGGAGCCGCCGGTGGGTTCGAGCAGCCGGGTGATCAGGCGGCCCGTGGTCGACTTGCCGCAGCCGGACTCGCCGACCAGCCCCAGCGACTCGCCGGGTCCGACCGCGAAGTCGATGCCGTCGACGGCTCGTACGGCCCCGATCTGCCGCTGGAAGATGATGCCCTGCCGGAGGGGGAAGTGCTTCTGCAGACCGCGCACTTCGAGGAGGTTCTCGCCGGTGGGGCGGTCGGTGGTCTGCCCGGTGAGGGGCTGGGTGGTGCTCACGGCATGCTCCCTTTCGTCCGCCGCCGTCACTGCGCGGCCCGTGCGGCCGCGGCGCCCCGTTCGTCCGGGCCGGCTCCGCCGCGGATCTCCTGCTTGGCCTCGTCGGTGAGATGGCACGCGGCGAGGTGCCCCGCGCTGCCGGGGACGAGGCGCAGTTCGGGCCGTTCCACGGTGCACCGCCCCTCCGGCACCCAGCCCTTGTAGGCGCAGCGGGGGTTGAAGGAGCAGCCGTCCGGCAGGTTGATCAGGCTCGGCGGCGTGCCGGGGATGGGGTTCAGCCGCTCGCCGACGTCGCCGGTGAGGTGCGGCATCGACTGCAACAGGCCCCAGGTGTAGGGGTGCTGAGGCTGCTTGAGCACCTCACGGGACGTGCCGTACTCGATCCGGCGGCCGCCGTACATCACCAGGATGTCGTCGGCGACGTCGGAAACCACGCCCAGGTCGTGCGTGATGATGACGACGGCGGAGCCGAACTCCTCCTGCAGGTCGCGGATCAGGTCGAGGATCTGCGCCTGGACGGTGACGTCCAGGGCGGTGGTGGGTTCGTCGGCGATGAGCAGGGCGGGATCGCAGACCAGTGACATTGCGATCATGGCGCGCTGCCGCATGCCGCCGGAGAACTGGTGCGGATAGTCCCTGACGCGGAGCTCGGGCTGGGGGATGCCGACCCGCTTCAGCATCTCCACCGCCCGCTCCTTGGCCTCCCTCTTGGAGACCTTGTGGTGTACGCGGTAGGCCTCGGCGATCTGGGCGCCGACGGTGAAGAAGGGGTGCAGCGCGGACAGCGGGTCCTGGAAGATCATGGAGACCGTGCGGCCGCGCAGTTCGCGCATCTCGGCCTCGGGCAGGGCGACCAGTTCCCTGCCCTCCAGCCGGATCTCTCCGGAGACCTGGGCGCGGGTGCCCTTGTGCAGTCCGAGCAGGGCCAGCGAGGTCACCGACTTGCCGGAGCCGGACTCGCCGACGATGCCGAGGGTCCTGCCCTTCTCCAGGGTGAAGGAGACGCCGTCGACGGACTTGACGATGCCGTCCTCGGTCGGGAAGTGCACCCTCAGGTCGCGTACGTCGAGGAAGGGCGCGGGCGCGGGCGAGACGTCCGCGGGCTGCGGTGAGGTCTGAACGGACACGGGTGTTCCTAAGGACGAGGAAGGGGTCAGGCGAGGCGTACGCGCGGGTCGACGAGGCCGTACACCAGGTCGACGACGACGTTGGCGAGGACGACGAACGTCGCGGCGAAGAGCGTGGTGCCGAGGATGACCGGCAGGTCGGAGTTCTGGACGGAGTCGACAGCGAGCTTGCCGATGCCGTTGATGCCGAACACCGACTCGGTGATGACCGCGGAGCCGCCGATCAGGGAGCCGACGTCCATGCCGAAGATGGTGATGATCGGGGTGATGGCGGCCCGCAGCCCGTGCTTGAGGACGACGGTGGCGGCCGGCAGTCCCTTGGCGCGGGCGGTGCGCATGTAGTCCTCGGCGAAGACCTCCAGCATGGAGGACCGGCTGAGGCGGGTGTACATCGCGAGGTAGACGATGACCAGGGTGGTCCACGGCAGGATCAGCCCCTGGAACCAGCCGGACGGGTCCTCGGTGATCGGCGTGTAGCCGGAGGTCGGCAGGATCTGGAACTTGTCGACGAAGAGGTACAGCAGGAGCAGGCCGATGAAGTAGATCTGCACCGACACGCCGAACAGGGCCAGCCCGACCGCCGCCTTGTCGGCGGCCCTGCCCCTGCGGACCGCGGCGACGGTGCCGAGGCCGACGCCCAGGATCAGGAACGCCACCGCGGCGCCGAGACCGAGGGAGAGGTCCGCCGGGAAGTCCTGGAGCAGTGTCGTCAGGACGGGGGTGTCGGTCTGGAAGGAGACGCCGAGGCAGGGCGCGCCACAGTGGATGCGGACGCTCTGGTCGCCGAAGTCACGGCCGGCGACCAGCCCCTTGAGAAACTCCCAGTACTGCGTCAGGTAGCCCTGGTCCAGGCCCAGCGAGTGTTTGATCTCCGCGAGGCGGGAGGGGGAGCAGGTCTTTCCGCAGGCCAGGAGTGCGGGGTCGGACGGCAGGGCGAAGAAGATGAAGAAGGTGATCGTGGTGATCACCAGCATGATCACGGCCGCTGCCAGCAGGCGTCTGATGAGGTAACGAAACATGGGGTGCCGGGACCTGACGTGAGTGGGGTGCCCGCCGGCGGCCGGAACCGCCGGCGGGGTTCAGAGGAGAGGCGTCAGTGCTTGACGTAGACGTGGACCAGGCTCGGCTCGGCCAGGATCGTGTCGGGGATGACACCGCCGACCTTGGAGCCGGACATGTCGCTGAAGTTCATGTACGTCAGCGGGACCACGGCGGCGTCCTTGAGGATCTGCTGGTCCATCTGCCCGTAGGCGGCGTTGCGCTGCTTGACGTCGGTCATCGTGGCGGCCTTGTCGATCAGCGCGTTGACCTTCGGGTCGTTCAGGTACGACAGGTCCTGGTTGGCCTGCGGGTTCTTCTTGATGAGCCGGCCGTCGAAGAGGGTGGGCAGCACCGTGGAGGCGTTCGGCCAGTCGGCGATCCAGTCGCCCCAGGTCAGGTCGTACTGGTTCTTCGTGTTGTTGACGGTGCTGAAGTAGTTCGCCGCGTCGATCGGGCTGATGTTGACGTGGATGCCGATGCGCTCCAATGCCGTCTTCACGGCGTCGGCGAAGTGCTCCTGGGTGGGGGTGTTCTCCACGGCGATCGACATGGCCGGCTTCGGGTTGCCGGCCTGCTTCATCAGCGCCTTGGCCTTGGCGAGGTTGCCGGCCGGGTTGGCGCTGTAGAGGCTGAACTTCCGGTAGCCGCCGATGCCGGGGCTCAGCATGGTGGTGGCGTAGTCGCCGTACGCGGAGCCGCCGAAGGCCCCGCGGACCGTGGTCTTGTCGACGGCGTACTCGATCGCCTGGCGGACCTTGAGGTCCTTGACGCGGGTGGTGTTGATCGCCAGGTAGTTGATACCGGGCGCGGGGATCTTGTAGTAACGGCTCTTCAGGGACGCATCGTTTGCCAGAGAAGCCAGGTCGGATCCGGCGATCGGCCACTGCTGGATCGACGTCTGGGCGGTGCCGGCGTCGGCCTTGATCTGCTGGTCGATGGCCGACTCGTCCTGGCCGAACCTGACGTCCATCTCGTCGACGTTCTGCTGCCGGATCGGGTCGGTCGCCTGGGACCAGTTCTTGTTCCGGGTGAGGACGAGTTCCTTGTTCTTGGTGTACGACTTGATCATGTACGGGCCGTCGGACCAGACATGGGTGTCGTAGGTCGAGCCGGTGTCGTGGGCCTTGGGCACGGCGGCCCAGCCGGGCATGGCGGTGGTCTCGTTGAAGTCGGCCACCGGCTGGTTCAGATGGAAGACGATGGTGTACTTGTCCGGCGTCTGGATGGAGCCGAGTTCCTTGCCCTGGTACGGGCCCTTGTAGGCGGAGCCGCCGACGAGCCACTGGCCCGCGTAGGGCGGGCCGCCGTTGATGTCGGAGGAGAAGAACCGCTCGACACCGTACTTGATGTCCGGTGCGGTGACCTCGGTGCCGTCCTGGTACTTGACGCCGTGCCGCAGGTGGAAGGTCCAGACGGTGGCGCCCTTGCTGGGCGTTCCGGTGCCGGTGGCCAGGTCGCCGACCAGTTTCGGCGTCGAGCCCGTCTCGTCCCAGCCCGTGAGGGTCCGGACTATCTCCTCGTCCATGCTCGAACCCTCGGTCGTGTAGACGCGCTGGGGGTCGAGGTGGTCGAAGTCCGCCTTGTCGAGAATGGTCAGCGTGCCGCCCTTTCCGGGGGCGCCGCTTCCCGTCGTGCTGGAGGAACCTCCGCATGCGGTGGCCCCCAGGGCGATCACCACGGCGGAGGCCGTGAGAGCGACCGTGCGCGATCTGCGCGTGCTGCGCGTCATTGAGGAAACTCCTTCTTGCTACGGGCGCGGCGGCCGTTCGTGGGACCGCCGGGCCGATACTCGGGGGGTGGCTCGGTCAGCCGCGCCGGGCGCGGGGATCCAGGGCGTCCCGGACGCCGTCCCCGAGGAGGTTGAGCGCCAGGACCAGGAGGAAGAGCAGGACGCCGGGCACGAAGAGGTACATCGGGTCCTGGAGGAAGAACTGGGAGGCGTCCGAGAGCAGGGCTCCCCAGTCGGGGTTGGGCGGGATGACGCCGACGCCCAGGTACGACAGGGCCGCCTCGGTGGTGATGTTCTGCGGGACGGCCAGCGCGAAGGAGATCAGGATCGGCGCCCACAGGTTGGGCAGCAGTTGCCGGAAGAGGATGTGCCGTCGGCCGGCGCTCATCAGCCGCGCGGCGTCGACGAACTCCCGTTCGCGCAGGGACAGTACCTGTCCGCGCACCAGGCGGGCGGTGTAGGCCCAGGCGAAGACGGCGATGTTGAGGACCAGGACGAGGAGGCGGAGGTTCTCGTCGGTGCCGCCGTGGGTGTTGGTCTGCAGCGCGTTCTGGATCACCGGGGTGAGCGCGATGATGAAGAGCAGCTGCGGGAACGCCAGCATCACGTCCATGACCCGGGACAGCAGGGAGTCGACCCAGCCGCCGAAGTAGCCGGCCGCGAGCCCCGCGACGACACCGACCACGGTGGACAGGACGGCCGAGGCGAAGCCCACGTACAGGGAGGTGCGCAGGCCGTAGACGATGCGGGCGAACAGGTCGTAGCCCGTCCCCGGTTCGACGCCGAGCAGGTGCTGGGCGCTGATGCCGCCCAGCGATCCGTAGGGGAAGTTGCCCGTGTCCGGGTTGATCGCCTTGTTGTCGGGGGTGATCGGTCCCCAGCTGGTCAGCGCGGTGAGGACCGGCGCGAGCAGCGCGATCACGATGAACAGGACGGTCGCCACCAGGGCGGCCGTGGTGACCTTGTCCCGCCTGATTCGCCGCCAGGCCATCTGGGCCGGTGAGCGGCCGGCGACGACCGGGCCGCCGGGTCTGCTGTCCTGCGTCGACGGCTCGGTCAGCAGCGCGGTGCCGCCGCCGGCGTCGACCGGCTGGTGTTGCGTCGTCATCGTACGGACATCCCGGATCTGCCCCTGGGGCAAGGAAATTGAGTGGCGGTCGTGAGCGCCGCCGTGAGACATTGCGGACTTTCGCAATGCCGTGCGAGGCCGGTCAAGCCGCGCAGGGGCCAGAAAAGGGATTGTTTGCGGTCATGGAAGAGTGTTGACGAGAGCGGGGAATGTGATTAGCCCCCGCGTGAAGGAATGAGGGAGATTCCTTGGGCAGTGCTTAGCATTGCCTCCGGGTGCGTTTCCTTTTGCTTTTCCCTCGGAATCCCCCGCGCCGGGTAAAGGGCACGACCATGGACCCCGGCTCAGCCGACCGGCACCCCGGCCTCCAGGTAGAACGCCGCTCCGCGTTCGCGCGCCCTCAGTGCCCAGCGCAGCCGCTCGTAGCGCACCGGTGGCAGCAGATCGGCCGCCTCCTCCTCGGTGACGAACCGCCAGTCGCGCAGCTCCGGCCCGGGCAGCACCAGCCGGCCCGCCTCCGCGGAGTGAAGGAGACCGCCGTCGAAGAGGAGCCTCAGACCGCCGTACCCGGGGGGCGCGGGACGCTCCCAGTCGACGACGAGCAGGCTCGGTACCTCGTCGAGGCGTATGCCGGTCTCCTCGGCGACCTCCCGCACACCGGCGCGCGCGGGCGCCTCACCGGGCTCGACGACCCCGCCGGGGAACTCCCAGCCGGCCTTGTAGGTGGGGTCGACGAGCAGCACCCGGTCCTGCTCGTCGAAGAGGAGCACACCGGCGGCGAGCGTCTCGGCGGTGGGCTCGGGCGTCTGCACGATGTCGCAAACGGGCACGGAGCCGTTGTGCACGGCCTCGGCTATGCGCGCGGCGGTCTCGTACGGCGTGAGGTCACTGGTGTCGACCGGGTGCGCGTCCGCGGTGAGCCAGGAGGCGAGCGCGGCCCGGTACGGCTCGATGTGGTCGGAGGACCACTGGCGTATTCGTATCTCGCCGTCGGGGAGATCCCGCGGAACCTCGCGGCCCGCTATGCGCTCCCGCAGTATCGTTTCGGCCGGAGCGAGCAGGACGTGGCTGACCGGAATCCTGCGCGCGGCCAGGCCGCCGAAGATCTCGTCCCGGTACTCCTGCCGCAGCAGCGTCATCGGGACGACCAGGGTTCCGCCGAGCTCGGCGAGCATCGCGGCCGCCGTGTCGATCACGAGCCGTCGCCAGATCGGCAGGTCCTGGAAATCGCCGACCTCGGCGAGGCGCTTGGGCGGCAGCAGATACCGGAGCGCTCCGCCGATGACCTCGGGGTCGAAGAGCGTGCTGTTCGGGATCAGTTCGATCAGTTCCTGTGCGGTGGTGGTCTTCCCCGCACCGAACGCGCCGTTGATCCAGACGACGGTCACAGGTCCCCCTCTTCTGTTGGCCCCCTGAGGCTTGCCCGCTCCACCCTGCCACGGAAACCAGCCCCAGTTGAGGGCGCATGACGACGGCGCCGACGCCCCCCTCACGCGGGGAGCGCCGGCGCCGTGAGCGGAGGCCGGAGCGGCTCGTCAGCCCTTCTTCTTCTGGAAACCCTTCTTCTGGGCACCCTTCTTCTTCTGGACGCCGTCCTTCCCTGCCACCGACAGGCCGTCCTTGCCGACGGCCTGGTTGAGCGTGTTGAGAGTCTCGTCCACGTTGATCCCGGGGAGCTTCTCTCCGACAGCGTGCGACGGGGTGACCGCCGCGACGACGAAGCCGGTGGCCAGGGAGGCGATGGCGAGCATGCTGCGCTTCTTCATGCCCGACTCAACTGCCGGACCCGCCCCGGGGTCACGCCACTGGGCCGTTCGGGCGACACGACGGCGTCATTCGGGACCGGTGTCCCAGGTCCCGGGCCCGCCGCCGCGCCATTCGATCAGCCCCGACGCCGCCGCGTACGCCTCGTCCGCGTCCTCGATCCCCGCCCGCCGCAGGAACTCGGCGACGTCCAGCAGTCCGTACGCGATCCCCAGGAACTGGTCGTCCACACGGACCCGCCGGCCACCGTCCACGGCTGGCGGGTAGACCACGACGGGTTTCACGGACGCCATGGCACCAGGGTGCGCGGGGACGGCGCCGGGCGCTCGCCGGGGTGGGCCGTTCAGCCGACCCTGTGTGCCTGTTCCGAGGCGCCCACGTAGGCCGCGAGATGCTCCCCGGTCAGGGTGGAGCGGGCCTTGACGAGTTCGGCCGGGGTGCCCTCGAAGACGATCCGGCCGCCGTCGTGTCCGGCGCCCGGGCCGAGGTCGATGATCCAGTCGGCGTGCGCCATGACCGCCTGGTGGTGCTC
>KL569140.1:28223-28376 GCA_000715635.1 Streptomyces violaceus
GGGAGCCGGTCCAGCAGGCCGAGCAGCTGCTCCACGTCGGCGAGGTGGAGGCCGGTGGTCGGCTCGTCGAGGACGTATACCCCGCCCTTGTCGCCCATGTGCGTGGCCAGCTTGAGCCGCTGCCGCTCGCCGCCGGAGAGGGTGGTGAGCGGC
>KL569140.1:28621-32056 GCA_000715635.1 Streptomyces violaceus
GGGTGAGGTAGCCGAGTCCGACGTCCGCCATCCGCTCGATGATCCGGTGGGCCGCGGGGGTGCGTGCCTCACCGGCGCCGAAGAATTTTTCGGCCTCGTTCACGGACATCGCCAGCACCTCGCTGATGTCGCGGCCGCCGAAGTGGTATTCCAGCACCGACGCCTCGAACCGCCTGCCCTCGCACACCTCGCAGGGGGTGGCGACGCTCTGCATGATCGCCAGGTCGGTGTAGATGACACCGGCGCCGTTGCAGGTGGGGCAGGCGCCCTCGGAGTTGGCGCTGAAGAGCGCCGGCTTCACCCCGTTGGCCTTGGCGAAGGCCTTGCGGATCGGGTCGGCCAGCCCGGTGTACGTCGCCGGGTTGCTGCGCCGGGAGCCGCGGATCGCGGTCTGGTCGATCGACACCACGCCTTCGGCCCCTGCTTGTCGGGACATCGAACCGTGCACGAGCGAACTCTTGCCGGAGCCGGCGACACCGGTGACGACGGTGAGCACGCCGAGCGGGATGTCGACGTCGACGTTCTGGAGGTTGTTCGCCGTCGCGCCGCGGACCGCGAGCGTGCCGGTGGGCTTGCGGACCGTCTCCTTCAGCGCCGCCCGGTCGCCGAGATGACGGCCGGTGACGGTGTCGCTCTTGCGCAGCCCCTCCAGGGTGCCCTCGAAGCAGACGGTGCCACCCGCCGTGCCGGCGCCGGGGCCGAGGTCCACGACATGGTCGGCGATGGCGATCGTCTCCGGCTTGTGCTCCACCACCAGCACGGTGTTGCCCTTGTCGCGCAGGCGCAGCAGCAGGTTGTTCATCCGCTGGATGTCATGGGGGTGCAGTCCGATGGTCGGCTCGTCGAAGACGTAGGTGACATCGGTGAGCGAGGAGCCGAGGTGCCGGATCATCTTGGTGCGCTGCGCCTCGCCGCCGGAGAGCGTGCCCGAGGCCCGGTCGAGCGAGAGATAGCCGAGCCCGATCTCCACGAACGAGTCCAGGGTGTGACGGAGCTTGGCGAGCAGCGGCGCCACCGACGGATCATCGATCCCGCGGGCCCATTCGGCAAGGTCGCGGATCTCCATCGCGCAGACGTCGGCGATGTTGACCTTGCCGATCCTCGAGGAGCGGACCAGCTCGCTGAGCCGGGTGCCGTCGCACTCGGGGCACTCGGTGAAGGTGACCGCCCGGTCCACGAAGGCCCGGATGTGCGGCTGCATCGACTCGCGGTCCTTGGCGAGGAAGGTCTTCTGGATCTTCGGGATCAGCCCCTCATAGGTGAGGTTGACGCCGTTGATCTTCACCTTGGTCGGCTCGCGGTACAGGAAGTCGTGCCGCTCCTTCTTGGTGTACTCGCGGATCGGCTTCTCCTTGTCGAAGAAGCCCGACTCGGCGATGACCCGCACCACCCAGCCGTCCCCGGTGTAGGTGGGGATGGTGAACGGGTCCTCGGAGAGCGACTTGGAGTCGTCGAACAGCTGGGTGAGGTCGATGTCGGAGACCTTGCCCCGGCCTTCGCAGTGCGTGCACATGCCGCCGGTACGGCTGAAGGTCACCTTCTGCGTCTTGGTCTTGTCCGTGCCCCGGTCGACCGTGATCCCGCCGCTCGCCGAGACCGAGGCGACGTTGAAGGAGAACGCGCCGGGCGGGCCGATGTGCGGCGTGCCGAGCCGGCTGAAGAGGATGCGCAGCATCGCGTTGGCGTCGGTGGCGGTGCCGACGGTGGAGCGCGGGTCGGATCCCATGCGCTGCTGGTCGACCGTGATCGCGGTGGTCAGCCCGTCGAGCACGTCCACCTCGGGCCGGGCGAGGTTCGGCATGAAGCCCTGCAGGAAGGCGCTGTAGGTCTCGTTGATCAGCCGCTGCGACTCCGCGGCGATCGTGTCGAACACCAGCGAGCTCTTGCCCGAGCCGGAGACGCCCGTGAACACCGTGAGCCTGCGCTTCGGAATCTCGATGCTGACGTCCTTGAGGTTGTTCTCACGCGCACCGTGCACGCGGATCACGTCATGGCTGTCGGCAACGTGCGGCCCGGGCGACTGTCTGTCCGTCGTCGTGGCCTTGCTCATGGTGTCTCCATCTGTCGCTCGGACGTTCTGTCCCCCGCACCGAACCGGGGTGCGGAGCGGGGGATGCGGGAGCCGGCGGTACTGCGTCGCCGTACGAGAGTCCCGCTGGTGTGACGCGTCGGGTCTGTGGGGCCGGCCGCCGCTAAGGCGTCACGGCTTCAGCTGCTGGATGCGGATCATGTTGCCCGCGGGGTCGCGGAAGGCACAGTCGCGGACGCCGTACGGCTGGTCCACCGGCTCCTGGACCACCTCGGCATCGCCCGCCTGCAACCGGTCGAAGGTGCCGTCGACGTCGGTGGTGGCCAGGACGATGCTCGCGTAGGTGCCCTTGGCCATCATCTCGGCGATGGTGCGGCCCTCGTCCTCGGTGATGCCCGGGTCGGCGGCCGGCGGATGCAGGACGATGCTGGTGCCGGGCTGGCCGACGGGGCCGACCGTGATCCAGCGCATGCCCTCGTACCCGACGTCGTTGCGGACTTCGAAGCCGAGGGTGTCGCGGTAGAACGCCAGGGCGGCGTCCGGGTCGTCGTGCGGCAGGAAACTGGCGTGAATGTTGAGGTCCATGGCCACCACGCTAGTTTCGGCTCGGGGTGGGCGCTTCTCGATTCCTGACCGGTCTGGTGACCTGCTTCGCCACGCACGACGGGATCCCCGCGGTCGCGCGCGCCGCCTCGCGCCGGTAGGCGCTCGGAGGCATGCCGACCAGCTCGGTGAAGCGGGTGCTGAAGGTGCCCAGCGACGAGCAGCCGACCTCGAAGCACACCTCGGTGACACTGAGGTCGCCACGGCGCAGGAGGGCCATCGCGCGCTCGATGCGCCGCGTCATGAGATAGCTGTACGGTGACTCGCCGTACGCCTGCCGGAACTCGCGGCTGAGGTGCCCGGCCGACATGTGCACACCCCGGGCCAGTGCCTCGACGTCCAGCGGCTGTGCGTACTCCCGGTCGATCCGGTCCTTGACCCGGCGCAGGAGCGCGAGGTCACGCAGGCGCTGCGCCGAGGTGGGTCTGCTGGTCACATGCGGGATCGTGCCACATCGCACGGATATTCGGTCGATTTCGGAGGAAGAAGCCGGTATCCCGGGCCGGGGCCCGTCAGGTGAAGTACGTGTCGAACGTTCCGATCCACCATGCCGCGAGCGGCAGGAGGCACATCTGCACACCCGCTGTGATCCAGCAGCGGCCGAGCACCGCGATCCCGAAGGTCCACCACGCGGTGGAGCGCAGGGCGTTCACGACTCCGGCCTGGTATCCCTGCCCGGTGGAATCGACCATGCCGGGGTAGCCCATCCAGTCCTCGGTGAAGACGCCGTCCGCCCCGAACACGAGGACCGCCGACACGAACCACAGGTCGGCCAGGAAGGCCGTCACGGCGAGCGCCACGTC
>KL569140.1:32269-32868 GCA_000715635.1 Streptomyces violaceus
CAGCAGCCGTACCGCGGGGTGCCCTTGGCGGCGCGTCCAGTCCCGCCGCCGGACACGCACCAGCGTGACGACGGCAGCCACCAGCGCCCCTAGGGCCGCCGCCCACCCGCCCATGAAGACCAGCCCGAAGAACAGCATCCCGGCACTCACGCCGGGCCAGATGCCGCGGCGGGCCGGAGCGGTTCCTTCCGCGTCAGGGGCGGGTGGGGCCCCAGAGGCGCCCCGGCCCCACCGCCTGAACGTTCCTGCCCGGTCTCACACCCCCGCCGCGGCCGCGTCCGTCCGCTTCGCGAGTGCTGCCGCCGCGGCGCCCACCAGGCCGGCGTCGGTGCCCATCTGGGCCGGTGCCACGGTCAGATGCCGGACGAAGGACAGGGTCGCGTAGGTGCTCAGGGCCTTGCGCAGGGGGGCGAGGAGGACCTCGCCCGCCTTGCCCACTCCCCCGCCGATCACGACGATGTCGATCTCCACGAGGGTCGCGGTGGCGGCGATCCCGGCGGCCAGGGCCTGGGCGGCACGCTCGAAGGAGGCGATGGCGACCGGGTCGCCGGACCGGGCGGCGGCGGCCACCGCGGCGGCGGACGTGTCGCCGTCAGGGC
>KL569141.1:0-347 GCA_000715635.1 Streptomyces violaceus
GGCCAGCCGTACCGTCTCATGTCCGCGGGTGCCCACGGGGTCACCGTCGACGAGGAACGAGCATCGCCGCAGGACACGCTCGAGGTCGCCGGGGTGTCGCTCGCGCACCCCGGCGAGCGCCTCGGCGAGCGTGACCGCCTCGTACGGCTCTTCGGCCACCCCGGCCGCGGCCTTGGCGGCGGCCCAGTAGCGCACCGTGACCTTTGGCATCTGCTTCCTCAATCGCTCGTCGGTGAACTCCGTCAGGCTAGCCCGCCCGGCCGACGGCCCACTCCCCGATGCGCGCCAGCAACGCGTCGCTCGCCGCGTGCTCGGCATGCCCCATGTCCGGCTCAAGCCACAGTTCG
>KL569141.1:571-8707 GCA_000715635.1 Streptomyces violaceus
GCATGCGGGGGTGGTCGAGCGGGAAGTAGCCGTCGGCGTCGCCGTGCACGATCAGCAGGGGCGTGGGCGCGATCCTCGGCACCGCCTCCACCGGGGAGAGGGGGACCGGGTCCCAGTCCCGGTGGTGGATGCGCGTACCGAAGCCGTACCGGCTCACCGCCCGCCCCTCGGGCCGGGTCACCAGCCAGTGCAGCCGGCGCATGGGCGCCGTCCCCCGGTAGTACCAGCGCGCGGGCGCGCTGACGGACACCACCGCGTCCGTGCCCGCCTCGTACAGCGCCGCGTGCCGCAGCACCACCGACCCGCCCATGGAGAACCCCACCGTCGCCACGCGCGCGTGCCCGAGTTCCCGAGCCCACTCCACCGCCGCCGCCAGGTCGAGCACCTCCCGGTCCCCGACCGTGGACCGCCCGCCGGACGCCCCGTGGCCCCGGAAGGAGAACGTGACCACGGCCCCGTGCCGGGCGAACGCCTGGGCCACCCGCCGCACGTGCGGCCGGTCCACGGCACCGGTGAAGCCGTGGGCGACGACGAACACGGGGTGAGAGGCAGGTGTCCTGGAGGCGTCGTATACAACCGCACCCGGGTCGTATACGGCGTCGATCGTCACACCGTCGACAGTGCGCAGAAACCTCCGCAATTGTGCCCGCACAGACGTTCCCGCAGTCGTCTCGGAGTTCGGACAAACGGTGGAACGCGCCACATGACCTGCCGGACCAGAGCTCATGTGGGCTATTCTGCTGGGCAGAGGACTCGGGCAGCGTTGCCCCCGGGTCCTTTTGTGCTTTCGGAAGCGTTGTATACGACGCGGGAAACCGCAGGTGTACGGGCCTTCGGGATCGCAGAGCTGTGCTGTACCAACAAACGTCCTCGCAGGGACCGAGGAGGAACCAGACGTATGAGTTCTCTGCTGCTCCTGACCAACGCCCTCCAGCCGTCGACGGAGGTGCTCCCCGCCCTCGGCCTGCTCCTGCACAACGTGCGAGTGGCCCCCGCGGAGGGCCCCGCACTCGTCGACACCCCCGGTGCCGACGTCATCCTCGTCGATGGCCGGCGCGATCTGCCGCAGGTCCGCAGCCTGTGCCAGCTGCTCCGGTCGACCGGCCCGGGCTGTCCACTGATCCTCGTCGTCACCGAGGGCGGCCTCGCCGCCGTCACCGCGGACTGGGGCATCGACGACGTACTGCTCGACACCGCCGGCCCGGCGGAGGTCGAGGCGCGGCTGCGGCTGTCCATGGGACGGCAGCAGATCGTCAGCGACGACTCCCCGATGGAGATCCGCAACGGCGACCTGTCGGTCGACGAGGCGACGTACTCCGCCAAGCTGAAGGGCCGCGTCCTCGACCTCACCTTCAAGGAGTTCGAGCTCCTGAAGTACCTCGCGCAGCACCCCGGCCGCGTCTTCACCCGTGCCCAGCTGCTGCAGGAGGTGTGGGGCTACGACTACTTCGGCGGTACGCGCACGGTCGACGTGCACGTACGGCGGCTGCGCGCCAAGCTCGGGCCGGAGCACGAGTCGCTGATCGGCACCGTCCGGAACGTCGGTTATCGATTCGTTACGCCGGAGAAGGTGGAGCGCGCGGCCGAGGAGGCGAAGGCCAAGGAAGCCAGGGCAAAGCAGGACACGGCGGACAAGTCGACCGCCCTGGATGCCGCCGAGGCACGCACCAAGGCGTAAGAGGCGTATCGCGGTGCCCACCTGGGCATCGCTTTCCGCGAGGGGGTCTCCGGACGGCGGTCGGGATATCGTACGGAACCTCCTTTACGCCCTGCCCAGAGCCGGTATATCCGCGTAGACTCCGCGCGTGGCCAAGGTGACTCGGGATGATGTGGCGCGGCTGGCAGGGACTTCCACTGCCGTGGTCAGCTATGTCATCAACAACGGACCCCGGCCGGTCGCCCCGGCCACGCGCGAGCGTGTCCTCGCCGCGATCAAGGAACTGGGGTACCGGCCCGACCGGGTGGCCCAGGCCATGGCGTCCCGGCGTACGGATCTCATAGGCCTGATCGTGCCGGACGCGCGCCAGCCCTTCTTCGGGGAGATGGCGCACGCGGTGGAACAGGCCGCGTCCGAGCGCGGAAAGATGGTGCTCGTCGGGAACTCCGACTACATCGGCGAGCGCGAGGTCCACTATCTGCGGGCCTTCCTGGGCATGCGCGTCTCGGGGCTCATCCTCGTCAGCCACGCGCTCAACGACCTGGCGGCGGCCGAGATCGAGGCCTGGGACGCCCGGGTCGTGCTGCTGCACGAGCGGCCCGAGGCCATCGACGACGTCGCCGTCGTCACGGACGACCTGGACGGCGCCCAGCTCGCCGTACGGCACCTGCTGGAGCACGGCTACGAGTACGTGGCCTGTATGGGCGGCATAGCGGAGACCCCCGTGGTCGGCGACCCGGTCTCCGACCACGTCGAGGGCTGG
The DNA here is from genome assembly GCA_000715635.1 of Streptomyces violaceus. Classification (GTDB taxonomy): domain Bacteria; phylum Actinomycetota; class Actinomycetes; order Streptomycetales; family Streptomycetaceae; genus Streptomyces; species Streptomyces violaceus. Next base: position 2,992 of record KL569141.1, read on the forward strand.
CGGCGCGCGATGGACGAGGCCGGCATCTCCACGGAGGGCCGCCTCTTCGAGGCCCTCTACAACCGCTACGACGCCTACCAGACCGCCCTGAAGATCCTTTCCAGCCCCGACCGCCCGCCCGCGATCTTCTGTTCCACCGACGACCAGGCGATCGGCCTGCTGCGGGCGGCCCGCGAGCTGCGGATCGACGTCCCCGGCGAGCTGGCGGTGGCCGGGTTCGACGACATCAAGGAGGCGGCGCTCGCCGACCCGCCCCTGACCACGATCGCCTCCGACCGCCCGGCGATGGCCCGCGCGGCGGTGGACCTCGTCCTCGACGACGGGCTGCGGGTCGCGGGGGCCCGGCGGGAGCGGCTGAAGGTGTTCCCGTCCAGGTTGGTGACACGGCGGTCCTGCGGCTGCGCGTAGTCCAGTCGGGACGCGCGTTTATATCGGGCATACGAGGTTCTGTCGGGCTTCTCAGGAAGCGCTCAGGTAGCTCTCATGGTCGGGCGACAAGCTCAGTTCCATGACCGAAAGCCTCCGCAACAGCGGCGAGTACGAGAACCCGTACCAGGGCGACCAGCAGTACGCCACGGCGCCCGTGAACCCCGAGTGGCCGCCTCCTCCGGCGTACGCCCCGGCACCCGCTCCGAAGAAGCGCAAGCGTGGCCCCGTAGCCCTGCTCGCCGCCGTGGCGATCGTCGCCGCGGCGATAGGCGGCGGCACCGCCTACGGCATCCAGGAGCTGACCGGCAACGACACCGTCGCCTCCAGCTCCACCAGCACCAACGTGGTGCCGTCCAGCCAGAAGGGCACGGTCTCCGGCGTCGCCAAGGCGGTCAGCCCGAGCATCGTCGAGATCAGCGCCGACTCCAACGCCGGGTCCTCCACCGGCTCCGGCGTGATCATCACGAGTGACGGCGAGATCATCACCAACAACCACGTCGTCTCCGGTGCCTCGCAGATCAAGGTGACGACCAACGACGGCAAGTCCTACACCGCCAAGGTCGTCGGCACCGACAGCAAGAAGGACCTCGCGCTGATCAAGCTGGAGAACGCCTCCGGCCTCAAGACCGCGACACTCGGCGACTCGGCCGGGGTGGGGGTCGGCGACCAGGTCGTGGCGATCGGCTCCCCCGAGGGCCTGACCGGCACCGTCACCAGCGGCATCATCTCCGCCCTCGACCGGGACGTCACGGTCTCCACGGACGAGAGCCAGGGCCAGGAGCAGGGCCAGGGGCAGCAGGGCGGCGAGTGGCCGTTCGAGTTCGGCGGCCGGGAGTTCAACGGCGACACCGGCCAGGACACGACCACGTACAAGGCGCTCCAGACCGACGCGTCCCTCAACCCGGGCAACTCCGGCGGCGCGCTGATCGACATGAACGGCAACATCATCGGGATCAACTCCGCGATGTACTCGGCGGCGGGCGCGTCCTCCTCCGCGGCCGCGGGCAGCGTGGGCCTGGGCTTCGCGATCCCGATCAACACCGTCAAGGCCGACCTCGCCACGCTGCGGGCCGGTTCCACGGACTGAGTTCCACCGAATGAGGAGTACCGCGATGATCCAGCAGATCGCGCACACGGAGTCCGGCGGCGATCCGGCCGGGGTCGGGCTGGCCCTGGCGGTGGCGTACGCACTGCACGCGCCGACAGGCCGGGCACCGGAGGTGGCGACCCCGACGGCCACGACTCCCCGGGCGGGCCGGGCCGCCGCCGCCCGGCGCCGCACGGCACGGGCCTGACGCTCCTCCCGGCACCGCCCGCGCTCGTGCTCGTGCGCGTGCGAGGCTGAGAGCGTCAGACGCCCCGCCCCTCTCCTTCACACCCGAGGACCCCGAGCCCATGAGCCCCGCAGACGGCGACCGTGACCCCCAGCGCATCCTGATCGTCGACGACGAGCCGGCGGTACGCGAAGCACTCCAGCGCAGTCTCGCCTTCGAGGGGTACGGGACCGAGGTCGCCGTCGACGGCGCGGACGCGCTGGTGAAGGCCGCCGCGTACCGGCCCGACCTGGTCGTCCTCGACATCCAGATGCCCCGCATGGACGGCCTGACGGCAGCGCGCCGCATCCGCGCCACCGGCGATCTGACGCCGATCCTGATGCTCACGGCCCGCGACACGGTCGGCGACCGGGTCACGGGCCTCGACGCGGGCGCCGACGACTACCTGGTCAAGCCCTTCGAACTGGACGAGCTCTTCGCCCGCATCCGCGCCCTGCTGCGCCGCAGCTCCTACGCGGCGGCCGTGGGCGCGGGCAACCCGGCCGACGAGGACGCGCTCACCTTCGCCGATCTGCGCATGGACCTCGCTACGCGCGAGGTCACACGGGCCGGCCGCCAGGTGGAGCTGACCCGCACGGAGTTCACGCTCCTGGAGATGTTCATGGCACACCCGCGCCAGGTCCTCACGCGGGAGCAGATCCTGAAGGCGGTCTGGGGCTTCGACTTCGAGCCGTCGTCGAACTCCCTCGACGTCTACGTCATGTACCTGCGCCGCAAGACCGAGGCGGGCGGCGAACCGCGCCTCGTCCACACGGTGCGCGGTGTCGGATACGTACTGCGGCCGGGCGGCGCGGAGTGAACAAGGTCGTACGCCGGTTCCGCTCCCTGCCGATCCGGTCCCGACTGGCGCTGCTGGTGGCGGCGGCGGTGGCGTTCGCGGTGGCGGCGGTGTCGGTGACGTGCTGGTTCATCGTGCAGGGGAAGTTGTACGACCAGGTGGACGATGACCTGCAGTCGTCGTTCCGGACCATTCAGGCGGACGAGTTCGACGCGCTGACCAAGACGTGTCCCCAGAACCCGTCGAACACGCTCGGCGGGGCGCCGCGGCCGCAGACCTACGCGCAGGTGGTCAGGACCGACGGCAAGGTCTGCCGCTTCAGCAGCCTCATGCCGCAGGTGAAGGTCACGAGCGGTGACAAGGACGTGGCCAAGAACCCGGATCCCAGGACGGCCGTACTGCGCAACGGCACGGACAGCGACGGCAATTCGGTGCGCGTGCTGACCACGGCGGTGGTCGTGAAGGACGGCCCGTTCCAGCAGGGCGTGGCCGCCGACTACGCGCTGGTCATCGCCGTCCCGCTCAAGGGAACGGAGTCCACGCTCAACGAACTGGCGCTGATTCTGTTGCTGGTCTCGGGCGTAGGAGTGTTCGGCGCTGGGGCGGCCGGCCTCACGGTCGCCAGGGCGGGCCTCCGTCCGGTGGACAAACTCACGGAAGCGGTCGAGCACGTGGCCCGCACGGAGGACCTGGACGTCCGTATCCCGGTGGACGACGACAGCGAGGACGAGGTGGCTCGCCTCTCCCGCTCCTTCAACTCGATGACCTCGGCCCTGGCCAGCTCCCGCGAACTCCAGCAACAACTCATCGCGGACGCGGGCCACGAGTTGCGCACCCCGCTCACGTCTCTGCGCACGAACATCGAACTCCTCACCCGCAGCGAGGAAACGGGCCGCCCCATCCCCGAAGCGGACCGCAAGGCGCTCCTGGCCTCGGTGAAGGCACAGATGACGGAACTGGCGGCACTCATCGGCGACCTGCAGGAACTCTCCCGCCCGGACACCGGCCAGCACGCGGCCAGGACCCAGATCGTCGCGTGGCAGGACACCGTCGAGTCGGCCCTGCGCCGCGCCCGGCTACGCGGCCCGGAGTTGACGATCACGGCGGATGTCCAGCCCTGGTTCGTCCGAGCGGAACCGTCAGCCCTGGAACGGGCGGTGGTCAACATCCTCGACAACGCGGTGAAGTTCAGCCCGGAGTCCGGCACGATCGAGGTACGCCTCGCCTCAGGCACCCTCACGGTCCGCGACCACGGCCCGGGCATCCCCGCCGACGAACTCCCCCACGTCTTCGACCGCTTCTGGCGCTCCCCGAGCGCACGGGCGTTGCCGGGCTCGGGGCTCGGCCTGTCGATCGTGGCCCGGACGGTGCAGCAGGCGGGGGGCGAGGTGTCGCTGTCCCACGCCGAGGGGGGCGGCACGGTGGCGACGGTACGACTGCCGGGGGCGGCCGTGCCTCCACCGGAGGATCTGCCCTCGGTCTGAGGGGCGGGGTAGGGCGGCTACAGCACCTCGAACGTAACTGTCGGGGCCGCCCGCTTCTTTGCCAGTGTCTGGGCTCAGTGGAAGCCGAGCATGCCTGGTGAGTCGATGTCGACAGTGACCACGCCGGGTGGGTACTGCTGTTCGCGGTCCGTGAGCAGGATCGACATCCCCGTGAATTCAGCGCGCGGCAGTGCGCAGTACAGAGCGTGGCAGTTGTCCGGGCCGCCATAGCCGTCCCGGATCATGGTGCCGACCGCGACAGAGGCGGTCGTGTTGAGGTGGTCGACTACGACCGACGAGAAGTCGAGCACTCGCTGTGCAGCTCCCTCGTCCTGCGACTCCGCCTGCATAAGGCACAGGGCCGGGATCCGAAGGAGGTCGCCAGGGGTACGTGCCATGTTCCCAGCGAGGAGGTTCAGCGTCTTATGCCCCTGCGCGAGGGCCAGCGTGGCGCCTGTGTCCAGAATGATCACGCGGCGGCACCCCGCGCCGCACGGACCTTCTCCGCGGCGATGCGGTAAATGTTGCCGAGGATGTCAGGCGCCTCGTCGAACTCGACGTCGCTGATGTCCACGCCGATTGTCTCCCGCACGACGCGGCGGTCCGCAGCGACCCGCGCGGCGACCTGCTCGGCTGTGGGCTGCTCAAGGGCGAGCTGCTCGACCAGCTGCCCCAGGGTCACCCCACGTTCCTTGGCGACCTGAGCAAGATGATCGCGGGCCTGCCGGGACACCTGGATCGTCGTGTTCTCTGCCATAGCCTCACCATAGCCGCACCACAACCCCTGTGGGTCCGCTTAGGCCCGTTTCACCCGTGGGTGCGGGCCGACCTCTCGTCCTTGACGCCGGTCAGGAAGGACGCCCAGGGGCTCGCGGCGAATACGAGTACCGGGCCGTCCGACCACTTGCTGTCACGGACCGGGACTATGCCGGGGTGGTCATCGGCGACCTCCAGGCAGTTCGAGGCGCCGCCGTCGCTGTAGGACGACTTGCGCCACACGGCGGTGGTGAGGTCCGGGGTTCGGTTCATGGTCTGCACTCCTCCAGAAGACGCTTGAGAAACGCCGTCGACTCCGCCGGGCTCAGCGCCGCATCCCTGACGAGATCGTAGGACAAGCGGAAAGCAAGGACCTTGTCCGGATCCTGGACCAGCTCGCCGAAGCCGTTGCCCTCCACGTAGGCGACGGGATCTCCGACGCGCTGCCACAGCAGAATGAGGTCACTGCTCATAAGGTCGTGCACACCGGCCGTGAAAGGCAGCACCTGGATTGCGACATTCGGCAACTCCGCTGCATCCACCAGGTGTGACAACTGCTCCGCCCACACCTTCGCGTCGGGAACGGGCCGCCGCACGGCCCCCTCGTCCAGGATCACGCGCACGCTCGGCGCCGACTCGCGGTACAGCAACTCCTGCCGCCCCATCCGCGCAGCCACCTGTTCCTCGACTTCCTCACTGTTGCCTGCCGTTGTCTGGGCGCCAGACAACCCTGACAACACCGCCCGGGCGTAGTCCTCGTTCTGCAAGAGACCGGGCACGCGCAGCTGGAACATCCACATGATCTGCGCCGTCGCCTCAAGGTCCATGAACGCCTTGTACTTGTTCTTGATGACCTCCCTGCCCGTCTCCCGCCACTCACGAACCAGCAGGTCACCGCACCCGTAGTAGCTGTCCAAGTCCTCCATGACCGCCAG
>KL569141.1:8928-10927 GCA_000715635.1 Streptomyces violaceus
AGCAGGTCACCGCACCCGTAGTAGCTGTCCAAGTCCTCCATGACCGCCAGCTTGGAAAGCCGGTCCCCCTTCTCGAGGCGGCTCAAGTAGCTCTTGTCGTACCCCCGTGTCCTCGGACAACTGCCCGAGCGACTTGCCCGCCTGCTCCCGCAGGAACCTGAGCGTCCTGCCCAGTGCGGCCCGCCCCGACTCCCGCTCCCCGTCAACCACTTCGCCCACGTCACCCCTCACGGTTGCCTGGAGCGCCAGGCAACACCTGACCCCTTCCGCAGCGTACGCGCGAGCCGTAACCATCGAGGCACGAACGGTAATCACCGCTCGTCAAGCCCCTGCCTGCCGCCCGAAAGGGACACATCGTCATGCGCTTACGCCTCCGCGCCGCCGCACTCTGCGAGTCCCTGCTCCTGACCCTCGTACGACTCCTGCTCCCTGCCCAAGGGCGCCACCGAGCCGCCCCCGGCCATCGGCCACCCCCTCTGCCCGATCCCCCTCCACGCCTCCTCGACACAGAGCCCCTCGTCATGGACACCCCGCTGGTGCGGCCGTACCTCAGCGACCTGGAGGTCTACGCATGAGGCTGCTCCCCTGGACCGGCGCCGACGGCAAGCCCTGCTACCTCTCCACCGACAACCCCCGCAGCCTCCTCTCGCAGCTCGCCGACGACGTCGAAGCCGCTCAACTCGCCTCCGCCGAGCAGGTGCTCGCGGGCGCCAGGGCCGTACTCGGTGACCCCAAGGCCGGTGAACGCGCCGTGCGTTTCGCGCTGACAAGGGCCGTGGAGTCCCTGGGAGACGTGCTGCGGGTCGCGGTCAGTCGCGGGGAGGGTGACGCCCGATAAAGCGGGACATGACGACCGGCCAGCTGTCAATGTCCTGTCGTACTCACCAGTACCGCAAACTCCCGCTCATGTTCTGACATCTTCACTGCCGTCACAGAACCACAGGCAGGAGTGAGCGACCCCCATGCGTCTCATTCGTAAGTCAACTCTCAAGAAAAGCGGCCTTGTTGCCGCTTCCACCGCCCTCGCCATCACCGGCCTGTTCGCCGGTGCGGGGACCGCAACCGCCGGGCCCGCCGGGGCGACCAACATCCGGGGTGTCGACCCCGGTGACACCGACCGGATGATCGAACGGCTCTGCAGCCAGGAGACGAGCCTGACGGGCGTCTACGGCGCCCTCAACGTCGACACCGGTGAGTTCAAGACCCAGGACGAGTACCTGCGGGACGTCTTCGGGCTGTGGAAGCCCGCGGGGCCGTGGGAGCTGTTCCGCGGCTGGTGCGGATACGCCGAGGCCTCGACCTGGTCCATCAAGGGCGACACCGTCCGCACGTCCCGGTGGATCGGCAACAAGGGCTCCGCCGACGACAAGGAGACCTTCGTCAGCAGCTACAGCACCAAGACGTTCGCGAAGAAGAGCGTCGGCGGGACCATCAGCCTCTCCCTCGCCAAGAGTATTTTCTCCGGCACCGTGGGCGGCAGTGCCGGCTACGAGTGGGGCTGGGAGAAGGAGTCCAAGTTCGAGACCCGCAGCGAGAAGACCATTCCGCCCTGTCGGCAGGTCGCCGTGACCTGGACGCCCTATCAGCGCGTGGTGCGCGTGAACCCCGTCTTCCACGTCGAGGACTACCAGTGGGACAAGGGCGACGGGGAGCGGACCGTGCACAGCTGGCGTGACCGCGGGTACCAGACCATCTACTCGCACGGGTACTACATCGACGGCATCTCCGACAAGCTCCTCCCCAGCGGCCAGCCCGACGGCCGTGAGGACAAGATCGAGGAGAAGCTCGACCCCAAGTCCTGCATCAAGTAAGTCAGATACACCGGCAACCTTTCCGTGTGGGGCGGCGACTGATCAGCGGTCATTCCCCCCACACGGAACGGATCGCCGTATGAGTGAGCCGCGCAGCAAGGCCCGTCACCGCAGAAGCCGCACCGCCCTGGCCGTCACGGTCCCCCTGGCCCTGACCGCCGCCGGCACCCTCGCCTACGGCAGGGACC
>KL569141.1:11165-15514 GCA_000715635.1 Streptomyces violaceus
GCCTCCGCCGCCGCCCCGGCCTGGGCCGCCGACACCGCCGACGGGTTCGCCTCCGTCAACTCCCTCGGGCAGAACGGGACGTACGGCGGGCGGGACGGCAAGACCGTCACCGTCAAGACGCAGGCCGAGCTGGAGAAGTACGCCACCGCCGCCGAGCCGTACGTCATCGTCGTCGCCGGGACCATCGCCATGAACCCGGTCGGCAAAGAGATCAAGGTGCAGTCCGACAAGACCATCGTGGGCCAGGGGACCTCCGGGCACATCGTCGGCGGTGGGTTCTTCCTCGGGTCCGGCGTGCACAACGTGATCATCCGGAATCTGACCATCCGGGACGCGTACCAGGGCGTCTGGAACGACAAGGACCATGACTTCGACGCCATCCAGATGGACGGCGCCCACCATGTGTGGATCGATCACAACGATCTGCGGCACATGGCCGACGGGCTCATCGACGTCCGCAAGGACTCGACGAACGTCACCGTCTCCTGGAACAAGCTGAGCGACAACAACAAGACCTTCGGCATCGGCTGGACCGAGAACGTCAAGACCGACATCACGATCCACCACAACTGGATCCGCGAGACCGAGCAGCGCAACCCCTCCACCGACAACGCCGCCCACGCCCACCTCTACAACAACTTCCTCGAGGACGCCGCGGGCACCGACATCAAGTCGTCGTACGGCAACTACTCGCGCGGCGCGACGAAGATGGTCCTGGAGAACTCCTACTTCCAGGGAGTCAAGAACCCCGTCATCAAGGACAGCGGCGCCGCGATCGTGCAGCGGGGGAGCGTCTTCTCCGGGACCAGTGGAAGGAACGAGAGCGGCGGGACCGCCTTCGATCCGAAGACCTATTACCCGTACAGCCTCGACCAGGCCGCCGATCTGCCGTCCATCCTCCGGTCCGGTGTCGGGCCCCGTTCCAGCCTCGGTACGACGGCCGCCTCCACCAAGGCCGCCGCCGCGACCACCCTCACCGTGGCCCAGGACGGCAGCGGTCAGTACCGGACCGTGCAGGCCGCCGTGAACGCCGTGCCGGCGAACAATCCCGCCCGCGTGGTCATCGCCGTGAAGCCGGGGACGTACCGGGAACTCGTCAAGGTGCCGTCCAACAAGCCGCACGTCACCATCCAGGGCACCGGCGGCAGCCGCAAGGACACGACCATCGTCTACAACAACGCGGCCGGTACGCCCAAGCCCGGCGGCGGTACGTACGGCACCGGCGGGAGCGCCACCGTCGCCGTCGAGGCCGACGACTTCCAGGCCCGGAACCTGACCATCTCCAACGACTTCGACGAGAAGGCCAACCAGAGCCTCAGCGGGCATCAGGCCGTCGCCCTGCGGACCGCCGCCGACAAGGTGTTCCTGGACGGGATCATCGTCAGCGGCGACCAGGACACGCTGCTCGTCGACACCGCCGCCAAGGACCGGCTCGGGCGCGTCTACGTCAGTAATTCCTACGTCGTCGGCAACGTCGACTTCATCTTCGGGCGGGCCACGGCCGTCGTCGACAAGTCCGTCATCACGCTGAAGAAGCGCTGGGACGGCACCTCGGCCGGTTACGTCACGGCTCCCAGCACGGCCGCCGACCGCAAGGGCATCCTGATCGCCAACTCCACGGTGAACGGCGATGTGTCGAACGGCAGCTTCTACCTCGGCCGGCCCTGGCACGCGGGCGGGGACGCCTCGCTCGACCCGCAGACCACGGTCCGCAACACCAGCCTCAGTGCCGCGGTGAAGTCCACTCCGTGGACGGACATGAGCGGCTTCTCGTGGAAGGACGACCGGTTCGCCGAGTACAAGAACTCCGGTGCCGGTTCCGGGTCGGCGAACTCCAACCGGCCGCATCTGAGCGACGCGCAGGCCGCCGGCCAGGAGGTCGCGGACTGGCTCGCGGGCTGGACGCCTTCGGCGTCCTGACGGCTCCCTTCCGGGTCCGGCTGACAAGCGGCGCCGGACCCGGAAGGGTCACCAAGTTTGATCCTTCGAAGGACCCTTACTGCTTCCAGGCGTAGTGCAGCCGGTCCAGGCCGCTCTGGTTGTTCACCGTCAGGCTGAGGTTCGTGCCCGTGCCCTGGAGCGTGGTGAGGGAGTAGGTGTCACCGTTGCGCAGGCCGGGCCAGTAGACCGAGCCCAGGCCCAGCTCCCGGATGGTGTCGGTCGCGGCCTGTATGTACGCGACCTCGTTGGAGGTGCCCACCGGGCCGTTGTAGTCCAGGCCGGTGGTCATGGAAGCGCCGAACTCGTCGAGGATCGTGCGCGAGGCACAGTCGCCGATGCGCGACTTGAAGTCCGCCTTCCACTGGTCGACGCTGGTCCAGTCGGTGTGCCAGAAGCCGTAGTTGTGCAGGGCGAGGCGGGTGCCCTTGAGGCGCGGGTCGGCGCAGACCGGCTTGACGTCCTCGCTGTACTTGTAGCCGCCGATCAGGATCCGGTCACGGGGCACGTTGCGGTGGGTGTTCACCCACGTCGCGGCGATGTCGGTCCACTCCTGGGCGGTGTAGCCGAACGGCTCGTTCATCGGCTCGAAGTACACCTTGGAGTTGCGGGCGTAGGCGGAGGTGATCCGCGCCCACATCTGGTCCCAGGAGGCCTGGTTGTCGATCTTGCCGTCCTTGGTGTTGTCGGCCTCCCAGTAGCCCAGGATGACCTTGAACCCCTTGGCGGTCGCGGCGTCGATCGCGCCCCGGTACGACTTCCAGAAGGGGCCGTTCACCGAGGTCGGGTTGACCGGGAGACGGACGGTGTTGGCGCCGAGCTTGGAGAATCCGCCGATGATCGCCTTGGACTTGGCGTAGGTGGTGGCGTAGCTGTCGGAGGTGGACAGGCCCGAGGGCACGACCGCGTCGTCGGCGTAGTTGTCGCGCGGGTCGGCCCAGTTGACGCCCTTGAAGTCGCTGACGGGCGGCGGTGTGGCGGGCGAGGCGGCAGCGGGGGAAGCGAGCGCTCCGCCGAATGCCGTGACGCAGGCCAGCAGCGCCCCCACGCAAGCTGTCCCGCGATGGTTCTTTTGAGACACGACATCCCCTTCTGAGCATGTGCGAAGGTGAGCAGCCCGCAGTCGGGCCGCTCAGTGGAGCACGAAACTAGAAGGAGACTCGAACAGAGGTCAACACATCTGCACACAAAGTTTCACCCACGGCGGGGGCGGGCCACTCAGGAGGACTTCTCCCCGTCCGAGGACGATTCCGACATGTCCTGCAGGTTCTTGAGTGCCTCGGCGGAGAGCTGCGTCTCCCCGGCCAGCGCCTTCCGGTAGGACTGCGCCCCTCCGACCTGGGCCATCGGAAAGTCCTTCTCGTACTCCTCCGCCTCGTGGTACGGGTCACCCTGCTTGTTCAGTGCGCTGCGCGCGGCCTTGCCGGCCCCCGCGAACCTGAGCGGCTCGGAGTCCTTCGTGATCCCGTAGAGCATGGCGGCGGCTCGCCGCTGCGTCGCGCTCATGCCGGCGAGCTCTTCCTCGGTCGGATCCTGGCCCTTCAGGGCGGCGGCGACGAGAGGATGGTGCTCGGCGTCGAGCGCCTTGATCAACTCGTCGTACGTGGTCCCGAGGCTCTCGCTACCCGGGTGCTGGTGCTTCACGTTCGACGTGATGTACGGGGCGGCCCCTCGCCCCTTGTTCACCGTGTAGGGGCCGAAGGGGCTCTGGCCGGGTCCGTAGGTGGGCGCTGTCTGGCCGCGCTTCTTCTCCCGCTCGTGGGCCCTGCGCAACCGGCTCAGCCCGTCCATCGGTTTCTCCTCGGCCGGGCCTTCGCCGTTGCCGCCCTGGGGCATGCGCTGAACGGCCACGAACGCGGCGTTGCCGGCGGTGCGCTGGAGGGAGACGGCCGCGTCCGGCGTCAGCTGCCCCCCGGCTGCCAGCCGGGCCGCCTGGGCACTGTCATCGTGCGGCCGGAGCAGGGGCCGGTGGGGGTGTCCGGCCCGCGCGTCCGCCTCCGACTCCGGGGACCTACCGTGCCTGTGCATCCGCATCATCCTCGTCTCGGTCCGGTGCGCGCGCCCCAGTCTCCGGGTGATCACGAGGTGCGGACAGTGTCCGAAGGCCAGACTTCCGGGCACAATCCGCTGCGCGAAAAGCCCTCGGAGCCGCTGTGGCTCAGCCGCCCACCGACAGCCCCGAGCCCGACAGCCGCACCCGGATGCCGTCCTCCTCGACCCGTACGTCCTCCAGCTGTACGTCGCCCTGCTCCGGCTTCGGCAGCTCGAACGCAAGCGCGAGACGGTCGGCCAGGACCGGGCGGGTCAGGCCCGACAACTCGCCGAGGAGGTCGGGGTCGAGGCCCAGGCGCTTGAGCACCTCGGGGTTGTTCAGGGCCAGGTCGATGAGGTTGAGGCGTTCGGCCTGGCGG
>KL569141.1:15757-16578 GCA_000715635.1 Streptomyces violaceus
TCAGAGATGTGTATAAGAGACAGAGCTTGCCGTTGTCGGCCAGGGCCTCGTTCACGGTCGCCTCGGGCACGCCCATGCGCTGCACGATGGCCGGGACCGACAGCAGCGCCTTGGCCTTCTGAGTCTCCCGGGCCAGGTCGGCGGACGCCTTGGGCGTCAGATGCAGTCCCTCCGAGGCGCGCTTGCCGGGGCGGTAGGTGGCGAGGTCCCCGATGTCCAGGCGCATGCCGCCGATCTCCGTGGCGATGCCCCGCTCCCCTTGCCGCTGGATCCGGGCCTCGGCCCGCAGCTTCAGGTTGTGCCCGGCGACCGGCAGGGTGCCGCGCGCCCGCACCCGGTCCCGGCCCTCGCCGGTGAACGTCACCTGGGAGGCGCCGAGTTCGCGGTTGAGGTCCTCGAAGGACAGCATGACGTCCCCGTCGAACCGGGGGACATCGGCGCCGCGCACCGAGGTCAGGCCGTCGGCGTTCAGCCGTACGTCATGGGCCGTGGCCGACACCTTCGCCAGCGAGACCCGGTCGGCGGCGACATCCGGGACGGTCAGCTTCACCGACTCCAGCCGCTTGTCGGCGAGCTGGGTGAGGAAGGGGAAGCCGCCGATCTCCACCTCGGGCGCGGCGGCCAGGTCCAGGCGGTCCTTGAGGGTCTCCGCGGCCTTGTGCTCGGCGTACAGCACCGCCCAGCGGTCACCGAGGGCGGCGAACGAGGCGAGGACGACCAGGCCCACCACCGCCTTCACCGCGAGCGGCAGCCCGGCGAAACGATTCTTTCGACGTCGGCCGCCGCGACGGTGATCGGGCGGCGACCACTCCGGCTCCTGC
>KL569141.1:16756-22229 GCA_000715635.1 Streptomyces violaceus
CGGGCGGCGACCACTCCGGCTCCTGCTCGTCCCGCTGCTCCGCGTCCTCGCCGAGAAAGTCCTGCAGAGGGGTCGCCTCCAGAGGCCCGTCGTCGAGTGTGCCGAGTTCGTCGTAGGGATTGCGGGGCTGCTCGTTGGCGTCGAGGGGCTGCCCGGAGGGGTTGTGGGGCTGCTCGGAGCGGTCGTCGGGATGTCGCGTGTCCATGCGGTGGGGGGTGCGCATCGTCTCATCCGACCATGCGCACCGCCCCACCTCGCAACCTGAACCCCATGTATGCGATTTAGTTCACGATCGTGATGCGGTCCGCCTTCGGCGGTGCGAGCGGGTTCGACGCCGAGGAGTTGGCCGTCAGGTACTGCTCCAGAGCGGCCAGGTCGTCGAGGCCGACGACGTCGTTCGTGCCCTGACCCAGCGTCGGGAAGCCGTCGCCGCCGCCCGCGAGGAAGCTGTTCGTCGCGACGCGGTAGGTGGCCGCCGGGTCGATGGCCTTGCCGTCCAGCTTGACCGAGTCGGTGACCACCCGGTCGGCACCGGACTTGGTGAGGTCCAGCGTGTACGTCAGACCGGACGACACCTGGAGAACCTTCGGCGCCGCCGCGTTCGGGCCGGTCACCTGCTCCTTGAGGACCTGGATCAGCTGGGCGCCCGTGAAGTCCTGGAGGTTCACGGTGTTGGCGAACGGCTGGACCGTGAAGCCCTCCGCGTAGGTCACGACACCATCGCCCTCACCGGCTTTGGCCGCATACGTCAGGGGCGCCCGGATACCGCCCGGGTTCATCAGCGCGAGATCCGTCTCCGGGTCGAGCTTCTTGCCGTGGGCGAGCTGGGCGTCCGCGATCAGGTCGCCGAGCGGGGACTCGCTGCCGGTGTTGCCGATGTCGCCGGAGACGTAACCGATCGCGCGGTTGCCGATCGGCGCGGCCAGGGTGTTCCACTTGCTGATCAGCTCGGTCATGTCGGGCGCCTTGGGGACGTCCCGGGTGACCACGCGGTTCGCCGACTTCACGGCCGTACGGGCGATGTCGCCGGTCTTCCGGTCGTAGGTCAGCGTGGTGTCGGTGTAGAGGCGGCCGAAGGACGCGGCCGAGGTGACCATGCGGGGCTTGCCCGCCGGGTCATCGACGCTGCACACGTACGCGTTGTGGGTGTGGCCGGTGACCAGCGCGTCCACCTGCGGCGTGACGTTCTTGGCGATGTCGACGATCGGCCCGGAGATGCCGTCGCCCGCGCCCGGGGCGTCACAGTCGTAGTTGTACGACGTCGACGCCGGGAAGCCGCCCTCGTGGATGAGGGCGACGATCGACTTCACGCCCTTCTTCTGGAGCTCCTTGGCGTACTTGTTGATCGTCTCGACCTCGTCCTTGAAGGAGAGGCCCTTGACGCCCTCGGCGGAGACGATGTCCGGGGTGCCCTCCAGGGTCACGCCGATGAAGCCGACCTTGACGTCCTTCTTCTTCCACACCCAGTAGGGCTTGAGGATCGGCTTCTTCGTCTTCTCGTCGAGGACGTTGGCCGCCAGGTAGGGGAAGTCGGCGCCCTTGAACTTCCGGTCCGTGTAGCAGCCGTCCTTCGGGTGGCAGCCGCCCTTCTGCAAGCGGCCCAGCTCCTTGGCGCCCTCGTCGAACTCGTGGTTGCCGACGGACGTGACGTCGAGGTCGAGCTTGTTCAGCGCCTCGATGGTCGGCTCGTCGTGGAAGAGCCCGGAGATCAGCGGGGAGGCACCGACCATGTCGCCGCCGGCGGCGGTGACGGAGTACTTCTCGCCCTTGCGGGCCTGCCGCAGATGCGTGGCGAGGTACTCGACGCCACCCGCGTCGATGGTCTTCGTCGTGCCGTCGTGCTGCTGCTCGGTGACCCGGCCGGATGAACCGGCCGGCGGCTCCAGGTTGCCGTGCAGGTCGTTGAACGACAGCAGCTGGACATCCTGGTAGCGGCCGGGCCAGTGACCGCCCTTGCGGTGGTCCTCGCCCGCGGTCGCCGACCCCGGCAGCCCCGCGGCGGCCAGCGCACCGACGGTGACGACACCGGCGGCGAGAGCGGCGAAACGGTTCGTACGACGTCTACGGCGCTCCTGGTGCACCGGTGCCGGTGAAGTGGCTGGCATACGCCCCCCTGTTGGGTCTGCTGGGACAGTGATCTCGTCCGGCGCAGCCTAGAGTCAACGCGCGTAGCGCGACAGGTGTTTCGTGGTTACAGGCTGGTTGCTTCTTTGCCGCCGATTTGCCGGTGGGGCGCCGTACCCTCGTACGCATGACCAGCGACGACACCGTACGGCCCGGCCGCCCCCGCTCGATCGAGACCCTTGCCGCGCTCTCCGCGGAGCAGACCGAGGCCGTGTTCGGGCTGCTCGCCGAGGCCGCCCGTACGGACGGGCAGCAGGCGGTGTCCGAACAGGGCCGGTTGCAGTTGCGTGGCGGCGAGCGGGAGGGCGTGTCCCATCTGCTGCTCACCGTCGACGGCGAACTCGTCGGCTATGCCCAGCTGGAGGACACCGACCCGGTGGAGCCGCCGGCCGCCGAGCTGGTCGTCCACCCGGGGCATCGCGGGCACGGGCACGGGCGGGCGCTCGGGTCCGCCCTGCTGGCTGCCTCCGGCAAGCGGCTGCGGGTGTGGGCGCACGGCGGCCATTCCGCAGCCCGGCATCTCGCGCAGGTCCTGGGCCTGACCCTGTTCCGTGAACTGCGTCAGATGCGACGCCCGTTGACCGGCTTCGACGCACCCGAGCCGGTGCTTCCCGAGGGCGTCACCGTCCGCGCCTTCGTCCCCGGCCAGGACGACGCGGCCTGGCTCGCCGTGAACGCCGCCTCCTTCGCCCACCACCCCGAGCAGGGCTCCCTCACGCAGCGAGACCTCGACGACCGCAAGTCCGAGCCGTGGTTCGACCCCGCCGGTTTCTTCCTCGCCTTCCGCGGCGACGAACTCGTCGGCTTCCACTGGACCAAGGTCCACGCCCAGGAGGGCCTCGGCGAGGTCTACGTCTTGGGCGTCGGCCCCGGCGCCCAGGGCGGCGGCCTCGGCAAGTCCCTGACCACGATCGGCCTGCGGCATCTGGCGGGGCAGGGCCTGCCGACCGCGATGCTGTACGTCGACGCCGACAACAAGGCGGCGGTGACGGTGTACGAGCGGCTGGGGTTCGAGACGCACGAGGTGGATCTGATGTACCGGACGGAGACCTGAGGGAGCCGGGCGGGGGCAGGAGACGTGGCCTAAGGCCGCTGCGCCCAGGACGGGCGCCAGGTCTCCCCCTCGGTCGGGCGTGGGCGCGTCGCCAGGAGGTGGTCGCGGAGGGCGGCGAGGCCGGGGTGGGGGTTGTCCGTGCGCCAGAGCAGTGCATGCGGGTAGACCGGCATCGGGTCACGCACGGGGACGAGGCGCAGGTCGTGGTCGGTGGGCCAGACGAGGGGCGTTCGTTCGCTGAGGAAGGTCGCCAGGGTCGGGGAGGCGGCGATGGTGTCGAGGAGGGCCTCGACGCCGAAGTTGGGTCCGATGGTGTCGAGGGTCGGGCCGAAGGTCGCGGCGAGTTCGTCGTAGTACGCGGCCCACTCCGTGCCGGGCTCGTTGCCCGGCATCCAGATCCGGTGTCCGGCCAGCTGCGCGGGTGTCACCGAGTCGGCCCGGGCGAACTCGTGGCCGGGGCCGACGCACAGGCGCAGCGGCTCGTCGAGGACCGGGACGGCTTCGACGCCGTCGGGGAGCCGATGCCCGGGCATGGTGACAGCGCGGAACGTGGCGTCCACGGCCCCGTCCCGCACGGCGGTCAGCGCCGTATCGGCGCCGAACAGCGTGACGACGTCCAGGGCGATCTCCGGATGCGCCAGGTGGAAGTCCCGGACCAGCCCGGCCGTGGCGACCCGGCGCCCCACGACGTCCACCCGTAGCGCACGGTCCCCGGGACGCACGGCGGCCATCGCCCGCTCCTCGGCCTGGAGCAGGGCCCGGGCGTGCGGCAGGAGCGCCTGCCCGTCGATGGTGAGGTCCGCTCCCCGTGCCGTACGGACGAGCAGCCGCACCCCGAGGTCCTTCTCCAGCGCGGCGATCCGCTTGGAGACGGCCTGCTGGGTGAGGGACAGATCCAGGGCGGCCTTCTGGAACTGCCCGGAGTCGGCGATCGCGACGAACGCTCGTACGGCTTTGAGGTCCACGTCGACAGCCTAGCCACACAACAAGAGGTTGTTCAGCATACGCGTGTCGGTTGTTTGATCCCGGGGTGACGGGTTCGTTTTGATGAGTAGCCGTCTCCCAGGAGACGACATGAACAACTATCAGTTGTATCAAAACCTGCCCCGTCCTCGGAGGTGCGCCCCACATGCCGGACTCCTTCGTCCACCTGCACAACCACACCGAGTACTCGATGCTCGACGGTGCGCAGAAGCTGCGGCCGATGTTCACCGAGGTGGCCCGGCAGGGCATGCCCGCGATCGCGATGAGCGACCACGGGAACATGTTCGGGGCCTACGAGTTCGCGCAGACCGCGAAGGGCTTCGGGACGGTGAAGCCCGTCATCGGCATCGAGGCGTACGTGGCGCCCTCCTCCCGGTTCGCCCGCAGGCAGGAGTTCTGGGGGCCGGGCGGTCGCCGGGCCGTCGGGGAGGACGGGGAGGGCTCGAAGGACGTGTCCGGCGGCGGCCGTTTCACCCGCATGACCATGTGGGCGTACAACGCCCGGGGGCTGCGGAACCTGTTCCGGCTCAGCACGCAGGCCAGTTACGAGGGGCAGTTCCCGGCCGGTAAGCCGCGCATGGACCGTGAACTGATCGCCGAGCGGCCCGACGGCATCATCGCCACCACCGGCTGCCCCTCCGGGGAGGTCCAGACCCGGCTGCGGCTCGGGCAGTACGAGGAGGCCAGGGCCGCCACGGGCGCCTACCAGGAGATCTTCGGCCGGGAGAACTACTTCCTGGAGCTGATGGACCACGGCCTGGCCATCGAGCGCGAGGTCCGGGACGGGCTCCTGCGCCTGGCCAAGGACCTGGACCTTCCCCTCCTCGCCACCAACGACGCCCACTACGTCACCGAGGACCAGGCCGACGCCCACGACAACCTGCTGTGCATCGGCGTCGGCAAGAACAAGGACGACCCGCGCCGCTTCCGCTTCAGCGGCTCCGGCTACTTCCTGAAGCCGGCCGCCGAGATGCGCGCCCTCTTCGCCGACCTCCCCGAGGCCTGCGACAACACGCTGCTGGTCGCCGAGCGCGTCGAGTCGTACGACGAGGTCTTCGGCCAGGTCGACGAGATGCCGCGGTTCCCGGACGTGCCGGAGGGCGAGACGCAGGAGTCGTGGCTGCGGAAGGAGGTCCTGACGGGCCTCACCCTGCGCTACGGGGATCCGGTGCCGCCGCGTGTCCTGGAGCGGTTCGAGACCGAGATGGCGGTCATCGGGCCGATGGGCTTCAGCTCGTACTTCCTGGTCGTGGCCGACATCTGCCGGTACGCCCGTGCCCACGGCATCCCGCTCGGCCCGGGCCGCGGCTC
>KL569141.1:22409-25040 GCA_000715635.1 Streptomyces violaceus
GCTCAGAGATGTGTATAAGAGACAGTCACCGAACTGTGCCCGCTGGAGCACGGGCTGCTCTTCGAACGGTTCCTGAACCCCGAGCGCATCAACCCGCCCGACGTCGACCTCGACTTCGACGACCGGCAGCGCGACCGCATGGTCCGCTACGTCATCGACAAGTACGGCGACGAGTACACGGCCCTGGTCAACACCTTCGGCCGGATCAAGGCGAAGAACGCCATCAAGGACTCCGCGCGCATCCTGGGCTATCCCTTCGCCCACGGCGAGCGGATCACCAAGGCGCTCCCGCCCGACCAGAACGGCAAACCCGCCCCGCTGGACGCGATCTTCGACTCCTCCCACCCGCGCTACCCGGAGACAGGTGAGGTCCGGCAGCTGTACGACGGCGAGCCGGATGTGAAGCGGGTGATCGACACGGCCCGTGGCGTGGAGGGCCTGACGCGCGGCACCGGTGTGCACGCCGCCGCGGTGATCCTCTCCAAGACCCGGCTGACCGACCGGATCCCACTGCACCTGCGGGCCTCCGACGGTGCGCGCATCACCGGTTTCGACTACCCGTCGTGCGAGGCGATGGGCCTGGTGAAGATGGACTTCCTGGGGCTGCGGAACCTCGGCGTCATCGACCAGGCCATCGAGAACGTCCGGGAGAACCGGGGCATCAGGCTGGCCACCGTCGACCCCGGGGACGGCGACCCGGGCACCGTCGTCATCCCGCTGGACGACGCCCGGACCTACCGGCTGCTGGCCGATGCCAACACCCTCGGCGTCTTCCAGCTCGACAGCGGCGGCATGCGCGCCCTGCTCAAGCTGATGGCACCCACCCGCTTCGAGGACATCGCCGCGGCCAACGCCCTGTACCGGCCCGGCCCGATGGCCGCCAACGCGCACACCAACTACGCGCTGCGCCAGAACGGCAAGCAGGCCCCGACCCCGATCCACGCGGAGCTGAAGGACGCCCTCGACCCGATCCTCGGCTCCACCCACCACCTGCTGGTGTACCAGGAGCAGATCATGGCCATCGCCCGGCAACTGGCCGGTTACACGCTGGGCGGCGCGGACATGCTGCGCCGGGCGATGGGCAAGAAGAAGCCCGAGGTGCTGGCCGCAGAGTGGGAGAAGTTCCACGGCGGCATGCGGGCGAACGGCTACTCCGACGAGGCGGTCCAGGCCCTCTGGGACGTGATGCTGCCGTTCTCCGGCTACGCCTTCAACAAGTCCCACACCGCCGGGTACGGGCTCGTCTCCTACTGGACCGCCTATCTCAAGGCCAACCATCCCGCCGAGTACATGGCCGCCCTGCTCACTTCGGTCGGCGACGACAAGGACAAGGCCGGGCTCTATCTCGCCGACGCCCGGGCGAACGGCGTGCGGGTGCTGC
Source organism: Streptomyces violaceus (assembly GCA_000715635.1). Taxonomy (GTDB): domain Bacteria; phylum Actinomycetota; class Actinomycetes; order Streptomycetales; family Streptomycetaceae; genus Streptomyces; species Streptomyces violaceus. Next base: position 23,791 of record KL569141.1, read on the forward strand.
CGCCCGACGTGAACGAGTCGGTGGCGGAGTTCGCCGCGGTCGGGGACGACGTCCGGTTCGGTCTGCGGTCCGTGCGCAACGTCGGCGACGGTGTCATCGAGGCCGTCATCGACGCCCGTCGCGGCAGCGGGCGGTTCACGTCCTTCTCCGACTTCCTGCACAAGGCCGGTCTGCCCGCGCTGAACAAGCGGGCGGTGGAGTCCCTGGTCAAGGCGGGCGCCTTCGACTCGCTCGGGCACTCCCGCAAGGGCCTGACCACCGTGCACGAGGCCGCGATCGACGCGGTGATCCCGGTGAAGAAGGCGGCGAGCTTCGGCCAGGACGACCTGTTCGCCGGACTGGCCGGACCTGGGACGGACGGCGGCGGCCCGGCCTTCGGTCTGGACTTCCCCGTGGACGAGGAGGAGTGGCCGCGCCGCCAACTTCTGGCGACCGAACGGGAGATGCTGGGCCTGTACGTCTCCGCCCACCCCCTGGACGGTGCCGAGCGGATCCTCGCCGGCGCCCGCGACTGCTCCATCGCCGAGCTCCGCGCCTCCGGCCGCTCCTCGGGGGAGGTACGGCTGTCGGGGCTGATCACCGGGGTCCAGCGCAAGGTGACCAAGCAGGGCAACGCCTGGGCCGTCGTCCACCTCACGGACCGGGACGGCGGTATCGAGGTGCTGTTCTTCCCCGCGGCCTATCAGCTCGTCCAGCACGCGCTGACCGAGGACGACGTCGTCTCCGTACGCGGCAGGATCGAGGACCGTGACGGCACACTGAGCCTCTTCGGCAGGGAACTCGCCGTGCTGGACGTGTCCTTGGCCGAGCAGGACGGCAGCCCCCCGGTCCATCTCGCCCTGCCCGCGCACCGGATCACCCGGCAGTCCGTGGACGAACTGAAGCGGATCCTCACCGACCATCCCGGCGGCACCCCGGTCCGTCTCCGGGTCCGCGGCACCCGCAGGACGATCGTCTACGCCCTGCACACCACGGTGGACCCCACCACCGTCGCCTCGGACGTGAAGGGCACGTTCGGTGCGGACGCCTGGGTGGGCCTCGCGTGACGCCCCTGCTCTGCGCCCGCTGCGCGGCCCCGGCCCTGCTTGCCGTGCGCTACCCGCACAGTTGGCACAACAACTGCGGCGAACGGGTCGAGGGACTCGGGGAGTCGGTGCTGTGCGGGTCCTGCGACACGGACGACCCGGCGGCGGCCGCACTGCTGGCCCTGATCACCGGTGATGGTCCGCCGCCCCCGACTCGCCTCACGG
>KL569141.1:25328-27047 GCA_000715635.1 Streptomyces violaceus
CCACCGTCCGCCACCGCACCCCCCACCCCGCCGCCCTCGACACGGAGGAGTCCCGCTGGCGGTCCGGCGACCTGTAGGGCGGCCCTAGCTGCGGGCAATCGTGCCGCTAGGGGCGGCACGGGTGGGCGCAGCGGCACCCCGCAACGCCGGGCTGCGAAACGCCCCGCCCCTCAGCACCAACGCGCCTGACCGGATACCCACAGGGCCCGTCACCGCCCCGGCACCATCCGCCAGTACCACCGCCGCAACGGCTCCACCGCCCCCAGCACGCCCACAACCACCGCCCCGGCCAACACCACCGCCCACCGATCATGCGCCGCCGCCCACCGCTCGTCCTCCACCGGCACGAGCAGCGCCCACCGCCCGGGCCAGAACAGCAGGACCAGCATCGCCGAGGTCAGCAGGCCGGCCGCGAGCCGCGGTCCGGGCCGCGTGAGGTCGCTGCGGCGCACCGCGACCGCCGCGGCGGACACCGCCAGCGCGAAGGCCGCCGCGGCCTCCAGCGTGATGTCGGCGCCCGGCGGCCGTAGGTCCCGTGGCACCAGCAGCAGCGCCGCCGTCCACCAGGCCGCCGCGACCGGGACGACGAGCGCCACCCGCAGCGCGATCCGGACCGGACGCGGGGTCGGCACGGTGGCCGTGGTGTGCCGGGCCGGGTCGTCCAGCAGGAACACCAGGCCCATCGCGAAGGCCAGGATCGCCACGCGGAGCAGCGGCAGCGCGAGCCATTCCCCCGCCTCGCCGGTCGTCCGCGACAGCCCGGCCATCAGCAGCCCCGTTCCGCCTGCCGCCCCCAGCAGACCCAGCGGCAGGGTCCGGCAGACTGCGACGATCAGATCCCCGCTCAGTCGAGGCACTTGTCGTCTCCCTCGGGTGCCGCCACGCCCAGCAGCTCCGCGGCCCGGGCCGCCGTCACCTTCGGCGCGGTCAGCTCGGCCCAGTGGTCCTTGACCCGCGCGGTGACCTCGCCCCCGGGCCGGTCGAGCAGCGCGCGCAGCACCTCCGTCTGGGCGTCGGTCATGTACATCCCGTTCGTCGGCTGGAGCACGAGGGCCGAGCCGGTGTCGCTGTCGTCGAGGCGGACGCGGCGCAGCGCGGCCACCGGGTCGGACTCCCAGCCCAGGGCCAGCCACATCACGGTGACCATGCGGCCGTCGCAGATCGAGGTCGCGGCCTTCTCGTCACCCGCGATCAGCACTCCGGCCACGGCGGCCGAGAACTCGGGGACGCGGTTGCCGCCCCACCGGGTGCCCACCGTCACCTCGTGCGGGCGCTCCAGCGGCGTCAGCGCACTGTCGCCGGAGATGCCGTAGCGGGCATCGATCCGCTGCCGCACGACGATCTTCTGCTCCCGCGCGCCGCCCCCGGCCAGGGACCGCACCCGGTCCACCACCCCGGCCCAGTCCCCGACCCGCGGCCCCCACTCGGGAAACACGCAGTACGTCGATCCGTCCCGCCGTACACAGGACTGCACCTGCTCGGGGGTGGCCGAGGCCCGTTCGCGGGCCCGGACCAGTTCAGGCGAATCGCCGTGCGCCTGAGCCACCCCGCCCACCAGCGTCATGGCCAGCGCCCCGGCGACACCCGTCACGACCACCGGCTTGCGGCCACCGGCGACCAGCAGCGTTACGAACCCCACGCTCAGCGCCAGCCCGGCCAGGTACAGGGCGTGCCAGCCGGCGGGCCTGCCCAGCAGGTCGGAGGCTGTCTCTTATACAC
>KL569141.1:27269-33225 GCA_000715635.1 Streptomyces violaceus
GAAGAGGAACACGAACAGGAGGAACACGACCAGCAACGGCGCGCCGAGAGCGGACCGCACCAGCCCTGCCATGAGCAGCCCGACCAGCCCGAACAACAGCACGGTCAGCGGCCCCACGAGCAGTTCGCCCACCGAACCGTGCCCGATCGCCCCGGGCCGGAGCGCCTCCCGGCCGAACTGCGCGGCCACACACACGGCGGTGACCAGGGCCGCGGCCACGACCGACAGCGCATGGGCGACCGTACGCCGCCTCGGCTGGAGGACCAGCACCGCGAAGTGATGCTCCGTCCCGTGCCGCCGCGAGCGCAGCGCGGCGTGATTGACGCACAGCAGCACCGCGAGCCCGACGAGCATCGGCGCGCCCTGGGTGGCGCGGTCGACGTCCTGGAGGGCCGGATAACCCTCCCAGTCCCTTCCGCTGCGCCATACGGTCCAGCCGCCGTACACGACGAAGGCGATCATCACCGGCAGCCTCGTCAACAGCAGGCGCGTCTCGACCAGGGCCAGGGCGATCACGGCGGCCCACGATCCACCCGGCTCGGTCCGCTCGCCGGACGCGACCGGCTTCTCCACGACCGTGGTCATGCCGCCACCTCCGCCCCGGCGCCCTCGAGGGTGAGCAGGTAGCCGTCCTCCAGGGTGGGTTCGAGGAGATCGGCCCCGGCCGGCGGATCGCCGACGTTGCGGAAGGAGCCGGTGCCCGTGCGCCACCCCGCCTTCGCGCCCGGGTCCCGCTCGGTGCTGCTCCACACGTGCCCCGCGGCCCGCGCGGTCAGCTCGGCCGGAGTGCCCTCGAACCGCACCCGGCCGCCGGCCATGACCAGCACACGGTGGCAGAGCATCGCCACGTCCTCCGTCTGGTGGGTGGACAGCAGCACCGTCCGCCCCTCCCCCGCTCCGGCGATGAATTCCCGGAACCGCATGCGCTGTTCGGGGTCCAGACCCACGGTCGGCTCGTCCAGGACCAGGAACCCTGGATCACCGACCAGGGCAGCCCCCAGGGCGACCCGCTGCCGCATCCCGCCGGACAGCTTCCGGATCCGTTTCCCCCGTACGTCGGCCAGCCCCACCTCGTCGAGCACCCGCCGGACCTCCCGATGCCGGGCGGCCCGGTCGGTCATCTCCTTCAGGATCGCCACGTAGTCGACGAACTCGAAGGCCGTGAAGTCCGGATGGAACCCCGGCGTCTGCGGCAGATAGCCCAGCCGGCGCCGCACCTCCTGCCGGCCCCGCGCGGTGCCCGGGTCATGTCCGAGCACGGTGAAGGCACCCCGGTCGGCGGGCAGGGCCGTGGCGAGCACCCGCAGCAGCGTGGTCTTGCCGGCGCCGTTGGGCCCGAGCAGCCCGGTGACACCGCCGGACAGCCGCAGCGACACGTCGTCGAGGGCGCGGGTGCCGCCGTAGCGAAGGCTGAGCCCGGAGGCGGACACGGTGGGGGTCATGCGGCACGTCCCTGGAAGAGGTCGAATCGGTCACGAAGCAGGAAGAGCAGCCCGGCGGCGAGCGCGGCGACCGCCGCTGCCACGCCCTGCCCGGCAGCGGTGTACGGCGCGAGCGGCGCATGCGCGCCCGCCCTCAGCACATCGGCCAGCACCAGCACTGCGACCCACGCCCCGCCGACCAGGGACGGCGCGAGCACCGGCCCCAGCCGGGGCGTCAGCGCGAGCCCCGTCGCGGTGAGCGCCAGCGCGGGCAACAGCCAGGCCAGCGCACGCAGTCCGTACGCGGGCAGCGCGAGGGTCGCCAGCCCGTTCAGGCCCAGCACCACGCCCAGCACGGCCACCGTCCGGATCATCAGCAGCCGGAACCCGTGCATCGGGGCGACGACTGCCATCTCGTACGTCGGATCCAGCGCGGGCCCGTACGACAACGCCACCCCGGCGAGCGGCAGCAGCGGCGCGAGTGCGAGGAACAGCGTGGGGGACTCCCCGCCCCGTACGAGGTGCCCCGCCCCCACGCTCAGCAGCAGCACGGCGACGACGGCTCCCAGCCAGGACCGCCGCAGCACCGGCGCCGCCGCCAGCAGCCGCGCGGTGTGCCCGGGCACCCCGAGCCGCACGATCAGCGACTCGAGCACCCCCGTCCGGGGCGCGTCCAGCTCGGCGTCGAGCCGCTCCCACCCCGCGTCGAGGGCGACCGGGTCACTGACCTCGCCCAGCGCCCCCCGGCACCGGGCACAGGCCCCCAGGTGCGCATCGGCGGACCAGAGAGCCGGCGCCGCCAACTCTCCCCGCGCATAGGCGCGCAGATCCTCTTCCGGCACGTGCCAACTCATGCCAACGCCTCCCGCAACTGCTTGCGAGCCCGCATCGCCCGCGTCTTGACCGTCCCCGGCGGAATCCCGAGCAGTACGGCCGCTTCCCGGGTGGTGAGCCCGTCGATGACCGTCGCCTGCAGCACCGCCCGCAACTCCGGCGACAGCCGGACGAGGGCTCCGGCGAGGTCCCCGTGCTCCACCCCCGCGAGCACGCGTTCCTCCGCCGACACCTCGTCCCGGTGCCGCAGCCGTGCCAGGGCCTGGCGCAACCGCCCCCGTGCCCCGTCACCGCGCAGCGTGTCCACCAGCCGCCGCGACCCGATGCGCCACAGCCACCCGGCCGCGTCCGCGGCGCCCTCGTCCTCCCGATAGCGGGCCTTGCCCCGCCACACCGCGAGGAACGTCTCCTGTACGACGTCGTCGACCACCCCCGGATCGGCGCACCGCCCCCGCAGCCGGGCCCGGAGCCACGGCGCGTACCGCCGGTACAGCTCCTCGAAGGCACGCCGGTCGGCGTCCACGGCAATGGCCCGCAGCAGCTCCCCGTCGCTTCTCGTTTCGCTCACGTCTCCTCATCGGACCACCCGGTGCGAACGGTTCACGAAACCACGCACGACTTTCCGACCCCCTGGACGGGCGACAGCCCCTCGGGCGCAACGGGAAACGCCACGGACCGCCCTCCCGGACACTTCAGAGTCACCAGCCCAGCAACCGACACCCCCCCAAGCTCCCCGCCCCCGTCTCCTCCCGCGGGGAGTGGACGCGCGGCACGTCTCTCGGAGACACTCCGGGCAGGCCGGGGCACCAGGGGCCATCCACAGCCTGTGGGCAACCCCGGACCCCCGCGAGCCGCCCCCCGCTATCCCGCACGTCATGTCTCCGTAACCATCGATTCAGACGAGCTTGCGAAGCTCGGGCAATGAATCCCGCCGTGCCAGAGCCTTCGCCACCCCGAGAGGGGCCAGCGGGGAACGGGAACACTCATGTGACGCCCCCGATCCCGCCCGCGCTGTCCGACGCGCCCGTGATGCTCGCGGCGCGGAAGAATGGGTCCATGAGCCAGCCGAACACCCAGGCACAGGTCCAGCACGCGCAGCCCTCCGTGGGCTCCATCGCGGCCCACCGCCCGCACACCATCGCGGCGGCCGTCTCCGACCTCGAACCCGACATCGACGCGGACCTCGACGCCTACGAGGAGTCGCCGTACGACGGGCCCCAGCTGCCACAGGGACGTTTCCTCGACCGGGAGCGCAGCTGGCTCGCGTTCAACGAGCGTGTTCTCGAACTCGCCGAGGACCCGAGCACGCCCCTGCTGGAGCGGGCCAACTTCCTCGCGATCTTCGCCAGCAACCTGGACGAGTTCTTCATGGTCCGGGTGGCCGGTCTGAAGCGCCGTATCGCCACCGGCGTGGCCACCCGCTCCGCCTCCGGCCTCCAGCCCCGCGAGGTGCTGGAGATGATCTGGGCCCGCTCCCGCGAGCTCATGGCCCGGCACGCCGCCTGTTACCACGAGGACGTCGCCCCCGCACTCGCGGAGGAGGGCATCCACCTGGTCCGCTGGAGCGAACTGCAGGAGAAGGAGCAGGCCCGCCTGTTCACCCTGTTCCGGCACCAGATCTTCCCCGTGCTGACCCCGCTGGCGGTCGACCCGGCGCACCCCTTCCCGTACATCTCCGGCCTGTCCCTGAACCTGGCCGTCGTCGTGCGCAACCCGGTCACGGGCCACAAGCACTTCGCCCGTGTGAAGGTGCCGCCGCTGCTGTCGAGGTTCCTGGAGAGCTCCCCGGGCCGCTACGTCCCCATCGAGGACGTCATCGCCGCCCACCTGGAGGAGCTGTTCCCGGGCATGGAGGTCCTGGAGCACCACGCCTTCCGCCTGACCAGGAACGAGGACCTGGAGGTCGAGGAGGACGACGCGGAGAACCTGCTCCAGGCCCTGGAGAAGGAGCTCATGCGGCGCCGCTTCGGGCCGCCGGTGCGCCTGGAGGTCGAGGAGTCCATCGACCGTGAGGTCCTGGACCTGCTGGTGCGCGAGCTGAAGATCAGCGAGGCCGAGGTGTACCCGCTGCCGGGTCCCCTGGACCTCACGGGCCTCTTCCGGATCGCCTCGATCGACCGGCCGGAGCTGAAGTACCGGAAGTTCGTCGCCGGCACCCACCGCGATCTCGCCGAGGTCGAGTCGGCGTCCGCGCCGGACATCTTCGCCGCCCTCCGCGAGCGGGACGTCCTGCTGCACCACCCGTACGACTCGTTCTCCACCTCCGTCCAGGCCTTCCTGGAGCAGGCGGCGGGCGACCCGGACGTCCTCGCGATCAAGCAGACCCTGTACCGGACCTCGGGCGACTCCCCCATAGTCGACGCCCTCATCGAGGCCGCCGAGTCCGGCAAGCAGGTCCTGGTCCTGGTCGAGATCAAGGCCCGCTTCGACGAGCACGCCAACATCAAGTGGGCGCGCAAGCTGGAGGAGTCCGGCTGTCACGTGGTCTACGGCCTGGTCGGTCTGAAGACCCACTGCAAGCTGTCCCTGGTGGTCCGCCAGGAGGGCGAGACGCTCCGCCGCTACAGCCACGTCGGCACCGGCAACTACCACCCGAAGACGGCCCGCCTCTACGAGGACCTCGGCCTGCTCACGGCAGACCCCCAGGTCGGCGCGGACCTCTCGGACCTCTTCAACCGCCTCTCCGGCTACTCCCGCCGCGAGACCTACCGCCGTCTCCTGGTCGCCCCCAAGTCGCTGCGCGACGGCCTGGTCGCGCGGATCACCAAGGAGATCCAGCACCACCGCGCGGGACGGCCCGCGCACGTCCGTATCAAGGTCAACTCGATGGTCGACGAGGCCGTCATCGACGCCTGCTACCGCGCGGCCCAGGCGGGCGTGCCGGTGGACGTGTGGGTGCGCGGCATCTGCGCGCTGCGCCCGGGCGTGGCGGGCCTGTCGGAGAACATCCGGGTCCGCTCGATCCTCGGCCGCTTCCTGGAGCACTCCCGGGTGTTCGGCTTCGGCAACGGCGGCGAGCCCGAGGTGTGGATCGGCAGCGCCGACATGATGCACCGCAACCTCGACCGCCGTATAGAGGCCCTGGTCAGGGTCACCGACCCGGCCCACCGGGCAGCCCTGAACCGGCTGCTGGAGACCGGCATGTCCGACGGCACCGCCTCCTGGCACCTCGGCCCGGACGGCGACTGGACCCGGCATGCGACGGACGCGGACGGCCAGCCGCTGCGCAACGTCCAGGAGATGCTCATAGACGCGCGGAGGCGCCGGCGTGGCACAGCGACACCTTGACCCGACGGATCCCCGGTCCAGGCACGCCGGCCCCGTCCCCACCGGGGACGCCCTCGCGGGCTACCTGCGGGCCCAGGCCACGGAGTTCCTCCGGGCGCTGCGCCTGCACCGCGAGACGGGGTCGGGCGCGGGCGGCTCGGAGGGATCCGCCGACGCGGCGCGCGCCCTGCGCCGCTCCGCCCGCCGCATCAGCGCCAGCCTGCATACGTTCCAGTCCCTCCTGGACACGGACTGGTGCGAGGGCATGCGCCCGGAACTGGCCTGGGTCTCGGGAACCCTGGCCATGGAACACGCGTACACCGCCCGCCTGGAGCGCCTGCTGAGCGCGCTGCACCGCCTGTCGGGCTCTACGGCGTTCCCGGGCCCGACGGCAGGCGCGGCGGCACCCGCCAAGGCCAGTGCCCCGATACACC
>KL569141.1:33417-34478 GCA_000715635.1 Streptomyces violaceus
CCATCAGAGATGTGTATAAGAGACAGGGCCAGTGCCCCGATACACCCGACCGCGGCACCAGAACGCGGCAACCTCACTGTGGGTGCGGCAAAAGCAGGCGCCCTTCTCGACCGCCAGCTCAACCTCGCCCGGACCCGAGCGCACTCCACGGCCCTGCAGGCCCTGGGAAGCAGCCGCTTCCACGCCATCGCGGACAAGGTCGCGGTGCTGGCCAGCGAGGTCCCCCTCACCAAGACCGCCGGCACCACCGACCTCCGCCCCCTCGCCTCGGCGGCCGAGGGCCGCCTCACGGACGCCGTGGCCGGCCTCCCCCTCGTCACCGCGGGAAACCCGTACAACGCCTCGGCCCTCGTCCACGGCCTGTCCCCGGACACGGTCCCGCACCCGCAGGACGCCCCCTGGCACCAGGTCCGCCTGCTCCTGCGCCTGCACCGCTACGCCCGCGAGGCCCAGCGCGGCGAGCCCAATGGCAACGCCGTCGTCGACCTGCGCCTGCTCTCCGCCGGCCAGGCCCTGAACCGCCACCGCGACGCGTCGGAGGCGGCGGCAGCGGCGGCCCAGGCGGCCCGTACCCCCCGCATCGCCCCCGCGACGGCGTACGCCCTCGGCGTGCTCCACGCCGACCAGCGCCACGAGGTCGAGGCGGCGCGTTTCGCGTTTCAACAGTGCTGGCAGAAGGAAACCGTCAGCACGTCATGACCGGCCACGGCCCAGGAGGCGGTCAGGTGGGCTCCCACGACGACACCACTGTTCAGGCGGCGGGCTGCGTCCTGTGGCGCCGCTCCCCCGTCACGGGCGAGCTGGAGGTCTGCCTCGTCCACCGGCCGAAATACGACGACTGGTCCTGGCCGAAGGGCAAGCTCAAACGCGGCGAGGAGGCACTCGCCGGTGCCCTGCGCGAGGTGGCGGAGGAGACGGGCTGCCGGGCCGTGCCGGGCGCCGAGCTGCCCACCCAGCACTACCTGGCGAACGGCCGCCCCAAACAGGTCCGCTACTGGGCGGCCGAGGCGATGACCTGCGAGTTCTCCCCGACGGACGAGGTGGACCGGGTCCTGTGGCTG
>KL569141.1:34648-35085 GCA_000715635.1 Streptomyces violaceus
ACCGGGTCCTGTGGCTGACACCCGCCGCTGCCCGCGCCCGACTCACACAGCCCCACGACCGCCCCCTGGTCGACGCGCTGCTCGCGTTACCCGCCCCGGAAAGCGGAACCCGCACGTGCTCTCTCCGTAAGCGTTCCGTGACCTAACCGCACCTTCGGCAGGGGTTCACCCCTCGTTCATTTATGGCCATAGGCGGCTTCACCTGATCTGCCTAATTTCAGCCTTACCCGACGCGAACCGCGCCTGCCGCGTGTCAGCGTCGCGCGTCATCCGGACACCGCACGCCGCCGAATCAGGAAGGCGGCTCCTGGAAGGAATTCAAGTGAAGCTTCAGCGCATGAACCGGCGGGCCCTCGCTCTCGGTGCTCTTGCCGTCTCCGGCGCCCTGGCCCTCACGGCGTGCGGCTCCGACGACACGGGCACCAGCAGCGGCGGCT
>KL569141.1:35292-36369 GCA_000715635.1 Streptomyces violaceus
CGGGCAGCATCAAGTGCGACGACGCCCAGGGCCAGCTGCTGGCCGACGGCTCGTCCGCGCAGAAGAACGCGATCGACGCCTGGGTCAAGCAGTTCACCGCCGCCTGTCAGGGCACGCAGATCAACTACAAGGGCGGCGGCTCCGGCGCCGGTGTCACCGCGTTCACGCAGGGCCAGGTCGCCTTCGCCGGCTCCGACTCCGCGCTGAAGCCCGACGAGGTCACGGCCTCCAAGAAGGTCTGCACCGGCGGCCAGGGCATCGACCTGCCGATGGTCGGCGGCCCGATCGCGGTCGGTGTCAACGTCAACGGCGTCGACAAGCTCGTCCTGGACGCCTCGACCCTGGCGAAGATCTTCAACAACGAGATCACCAACTGGAACGACCCGGCGATCGCGAAGCTGAACCCCGACGCGAAGCTTCCGGACCTCAAGATCCAGGCGTTCCACCGCTCGGACGACTCCGGCACCACCGACAACTTCACCAAGTACCTGATGGCCACCGCCAAGAAGGACTGGCCCTACGACGGCGGCAAGACCTGGCAGGCCAAGGGCGGCCAGTCCGCCTCCGGCTCCTCCGGTGTCGCCCAGCAGGTGAAGCAGACCAACGGCGCCATCGGCTACTTCGAGCTCTCGTACGCCAAGGACGGCCTGAAGACGGTCGACCTCGACACGGGCGCCGCCCAGCCGGTCAAGGCCACCGTCGAGAACGCCACCAAGGCCATCTCCGAGGCCAAGGTCGTCGGCACGGGCAAGGACCTCGCGCTGGAGCTGAACTACGGCACCAAGGCCGAGGGCGCCTACCCGATGGTCCTCGTCACCTACGAGATCGTCTGCGACAAGGGCAACAAGGCCGAGACGCTGCCCGCCACCAAGGCGTTCCTGCGCTACATCGCCTCCGAGGAAGGCCAGAAGATCCTCGCCGAGGCCGACTACGCGCCGATCCCCGCCGACATCATCTCCCAGGTCCGCACCACCATCGAGGGCCTGAGCTGACCCGAGTGCGGCCCGGCCCCCTCCCCGGGACCGGGCCGCACCGTCCGGTGCACCGCCGCCAGTGGCCGTACCCCGTGTACGGCTC
>KL569141.1:36587-43375 GCA_000715635.1 Streptomyces violaceus
GCGCCGCACAGCGCGCCCGGCTCCGCAGACCGGAGAACCTGATGGACACATCCACACAGATAACCGACGCACCTCCCCCCGCTCCGCAGCCGGCCATCGACAAGCGCGCGGCGCGCGGGGCCACCCGGCCCGGAGACCGGATCTTCCTCGGTCTCTCCCGCGGCTCGGGCATCCTGCTGCTGGTGATCATGGCCGCGATCGCGGCCTTCCTCACCTACCGCGCCTCCCTCGCGATCAGCAAGGACCAGGGCAACTTCCTCACCACGTTCGAGTGGGACACCAACCTCGTCCCGCCGAACTTCGGCATCGCCGTCCTGGCCTTCGGCACAGTGATCTCCTCGATCATCGCCATGGTCATCGCGGTCCCGATCGCCGTCGCCATCGCGCTGTTCCTCACGCACTACGCCCCGCGCCGGCTGCGGGGCCCGATCGCCTACGTGATCGACCTGCTCGCCGCCGTGCCGTCCATCGTCTACGGCCTCTGGGGCGCGCTGGTCCTCGTGCCGAACATGACCGGCCTCTTCAGCTGGCTGAACGACTACCTCGGCTGGACCGGCATCTTCTCCTGGGAGGGCGGCGCCCCCCGCTCCATGCTGACCGTCGGCATCCTGCTCGCGATCATGATCCTGCCGATCATCACCAACGTGAGCCGCGAGGTCTTCCGCCAGGTCCCGCAGATGCACGAGGAGGCGGCCCTGGCGCTCGGCGCCACCCGCTGGGAAGTGATCCGCATGGCGGTCATCCCCTTCGGCCGCTCCGGTGTCATCTCCGCCTCGATGCTCGGCCTCGGCCGCGCCCTCGGCGAGACCATGGCCGTCGCCACCGTGCTCTCTCCGACCTTCCTGATCGAGACCAGCCTGCTCGACCCGGGCGGCGGCACGTTCGCGCAGAACATCGCCAGCAAGTTCGGTGAGGCCACCGAGTTCGGCCGGGACGCGCTGATCGCCTCCGGTCTGGTCCTGTTCGTCATCACCCTGCTGGTCAACGGCGCGGCCCGCGCGATCATCGCCCGCCGCAAGGAGTACTCGGGGGCCAACGCATGAGCACCGCAACCGTCACCCCCAAGGGCCCCAGCACCCTGCGCGGCGCCCGCCTGCCGAAGTGGGCTCCGTACGCCATCGCCGCCGGCTCCGTCGCCGCCGCGATCGGCGTCGGCCTCGCCGGCGGCCTGCACAGCCGGGTCCAGTGGGGCCTGATCGCCGCGCTCCTCTACCTCGTCGGCACGTACGGCATCGCCACAGCCGTCGAGGGCAAGCGCCAGGCCAAGGACCGCATCGCGACGTCCTTCGTCTGGGTCGCCTTCCTGCTCGCCGTCGTACCGCTGGCCTCGCTGGTCTGGTCGACCGTCGCGCGCGGTGTGAAGGTCCTCGACGTCTACTTCCTGACGCATTCCATGGGCGTCGTCGCCGACACCGAGCCCGGCGGCGGTATCTACCACGCCATCCTGGGCACCCTGGAGCAGGTCGGTCTCGCCACGGTGATCGCCGCGCCGATCGGCGTGCTCACCGCGATCTACCTCGTGGAGTACGGCCGCGGGAACCTCTCCAAGGCCATCACGTTCTTCGTCGACGTCATGACCGGCATCCCGTCGATCGTCGCGGGTCTGTTCATCCTCAGCCTCATGCTGATGTTCGACATGGAGCCCTTCGGCTTCGCCGGCTCACTGGCCCTGGCGATCCTGATGATGCCGGTCGTCGTGCGCTCCACGGAGGAGATGCTCAAGCTCGTCCCGAACGAGCTGCGCGAGGCCTCCCTGGCACTCGGCATCCCGAAGTGGCGCACCATCCTGAAGGTGGTCCTGCCGACCTCCATCGGCGGCATCACCACGGGCATCATGCTGTCGATCGCCCGCATCACCGGCGAGACCGCCCCGGTCCTGCTGCTGGTGTGGGGCAACGCGTTCATCAACGCCAACCCCTTCGAGGGTGCGCAGGCCTCGCTGCCGCTGTACATCTATCAGCAGTACGCGAACAGCGCGGGCTCCGGTGCGGCCTACGACCGTGCCTGGGCGGCGTCGCTCACCCTCATCGCCTTCGTGATGCTCCTGAACCTGGTGGCCCGCGGGATCGCCCGCTGGAAGGCCCCGAAGACCGGTCGCTGACTGCGGCCACAGCGACTGATCTGACTGTCTGGAAGTGAAGTAATCATGGCCAAGCGAATCGACGTAAGCGGACTCACCGCCTACTACGGCTCCCACAAGGCGATCGAGGACATCTCGATGACCGTCGAGCCGCGCTCGGTGACGGCGTTCATCGGCCCGTCCGGCTGCGGCAAGTCGACGTTCCTGCGCACGCTGAACCGCATGCACGAGGTGACGTCCGGCGGCCGGGTCGAGGGCAAGGTGCTGCTCGACGACGAGGACCTCTACGGGTCGGGCATCGACCCGGTGTCCGTGCGCCGCGAGGTCGGCATGGTGTTCCAGCGGCCGAACCCGTTCCCCACGATGTCGATCTTCGACAACGTCGCGGCGGGCCTGCGGCTGAACGGCAGCTACAAGAAGAGCGAGCTCGCCGACATCGTCGAGCGCTCGCTCAAGGGCGCGAACCTCTGGAACGAGGTCAAGGACCGCCTGAACAAGCCCGGCTCGGGCCTCTCCGGCGGCCAGCAGCAGCGCCTGTGCATCGCGCGGGCGATCGCGGTCGAGCCGAACGTCCTCCTCATGGACGAGCCCTGCTCGGCGCTCGACCCGATCTCCACCCTCGCCATCGAGGACCTGATCGGCGAGCTGAAGGAGCGCTACACGATCGTCATCGTGACGCACAACATGCAGCAGGCGGCACGCGTCTCCGACCGCACGGCGTTCTTCAACCTCGCGGCGGTCGGCCAGCCCGGCAAGCTCATCGAGATCGACGAAACGGAGCGCATCTTCTCCAACCCGTCGGTCCAGGCCACCGAGGACTACATCTCCGGCCGCTTCGGCTGATCCGGCCCTGCCGAGACTCCTCGCGGTGCTGCATGGCGGTGCCACCGCGAGGCCGAAAAAGGGCCCGCCCCTACTCCCAGGGGCGGGCCTTTTTCGCGTGCTGTATGTGTTCGGCGCTCCAGGCGGCCGTTTAGAGGAAGGCCAGACTCACGATCCCGTACGACGCCGCGGCGACCAGCGCGGCCGCCGGCATCGTGATGAACCAGCCCAGAATGATGTTCTTGGCGACGCCCCACCGCACGGCGTTCACACGCTTCGTCGCGCCCACGCCCATGATCGCGGACGTGATCACATGCGTCGTGGAGATCGGCGCCTTGAACAGGAACGCCGTGGTGAACATGATCGACGCGCCCGTGGTCTCCGCCGCGAACCCCTGCGGCGGGTCCAGCTCGATGATCTTCCGGCCCAGCGTTCGCATGATCCGCCAGCCACCGGCGTACGTACCCAGCGACAGCATCACCGCGCAGGCGATCTTCACCCACACCGGAATCGGATCGCCGTAGTCCTCGACATCCGCGATGACGAGCGCCATCACCACGATGCCCATCGTCTTCTGCGCGTCCTGCAGACCGTGCCCCAGCGCCATACCCGCGGCCGAGACGGTCTGGGCTATGCGGAAACCCCTCTTGGCCTTGTGCGGGTTGGCCTTGCGGAAGATCCACATGATCGCGGTCATCACCAGATAGCCGGCCAGCAGGCCGACCACGGGAGAGATGAACATCGGGATGACGACCTTCTCCAGCACCCCGCTCCAGTAGACCGTCGTCCCGCCGGCCAGCGCCGCACCCACCATGCCGCCGAACAGCGCGTGCGAGGAGGACGAGGGCAGCCCGAAGTACCAGGTGATGAGGTTCCAGACGATCGCACCCACCAGCGCAGCGAAGAGGATCCCCATCCCCTTCGACCCGACTGGCGTCTGGATCAGCCCCTCACTGACGGTCTTGGCGACCCCGGAGCCCATGAACGCGCCGGCGAGGTTCATCACCGCGGCCATGGCCAGGGCGGCCCGCGGCGTCAGCGCCCGCGTCGACACGGACGTGGCGATCGCGTTCGCCGAATCGTGGAAGCCGTTGGTGTACGTGAAGAAGAGCGCGACCGCGATGGTCACGACCAGAGCGAAGGTGTCCATGTAGGGCTCAGGACTCCTTGACGGCGATGGTCTCCACCGTGTTCGCCACGTGCTCGAACGCGTCCGCCGCCTCTTCCAGCACGTCCACGATCTGCTTGAGCTTGAGGACCTCCATGGCGTCGTACTTGCCGTTGAAGAGGTGCGCCAGCAGCTTGCGGTGGATCTGGTCGGCCTGGTTCTCCAGCCGGTTGACCTCGATCCAGTACTCGGTGAGGTTCTCCATCGTCCGCAGATGCGGCATCGCTTCGGCCGTCAGTTCGGCAGCGCGCGCCAGTACCTCGATCTGCTGGTCGACGCCCTTGGGCAGTTCCTCGACGTTGTAGAGGACGACCAGGTCGACGGCCTCCTCCATGAAGTCCATGATGTCGTCGAGGGACGAGGCGAGGGAGTAGATGTCCTCGCGGTCGAACGGCGTGATGAACGAGGAGTTCAGCTGGTGGAAGATCGCGTGCGTGGCATCGTCACCTGCGTGTTCCGCTGCCCGCATACGCTCTGCGATCTCGGCCCGGGCGGATGCGTCCGCCCCGAGCAGTTCCATCAGGAGCTTCGAGCCCGTGACGATGTTGTCCGCGGAAGCGGCGAACATGTCGTAGAAGCTCGTCTCCCTGGGGGTCAGACGAAAGCGCACGTGGGGTCCTCGGGGTGCTTCGGTTTCGGTCAGGCCGATGCTAGGCGCATCATTCGGCCACGGCTATCGGGCCGCCCCCCAGTGTCGCCCATCGGGCACAGTGGTGAGCACGGGGGCGGTCCGAGGGGCCGTATACCCAGCAAAGTTCGATACCATATACCCACTAGGGGTATAAGTCGGCTCACTGCCCACCAGGAGGATCCGATGACGGACGTGACCGACGCCACCGATGTCGGAAATGTCACTGACGCCGGTGTTCACGGGTACCACAAGCAGAAGGACGAGCACCTCAAGCGCCTGCGCCGCATCGAGGGCCAGATCCGCGGCCTGCAGCGCATGGTCGACGAGGACGTCTACTGCATCGACATACTCACGCAGGTCTCCGCCTCCACCAAGGCCCTGCAGTCCTTCGCCCTGCAGTTGCTGGAGGAGCACCTGCGCCACTGCGTCGCGACGGCAGCCATTGAGAGCTCCGCTCAGGGGGCCCTCAAGGGCGGTGACGAGATCGACGCGAAGGTCAAGGAGGCGACCCAGGCGATCGCCCGCATGCTGCGGACGTGAGCCGGTTCCATCCTGGAACCCGCTACCGCCTGGAAGCCGAGGCGTTTCGTTCCTCGGCCACTTTCAGCACCTCGTCGATGCTCTCCAGGCTGAGCCGCTCCTCGTGGGCGGCCGAGGCCGCGATGATCAGCTCTCCGCACAGCTCGATCTCGGCGAGGGCCACGTGGTCCTGAACTGCCGTACCGCCGACCGGAGCCACGTGCATCACCTCGTCTCTGCCGTTACCGACTTCCTAGAGTAGGGAGCGGCCTACACACCGCGCATGGCACGGACGGGCTAGTTCACGCCGGTCAGTTCTCGGCAATCTTGCCCGCGTAGATGTCGTCGTCGTCCGGCAACCGTACGCGCACTGAAGCCCCGAAATCGTAGAGCAGCGTGGTCGAGGCGACGGCGACGGGGCTCTTCTGCTGCCCGCCCGCGAAGCTGAACCGGTGCCGGACCTTGCGGACGCGGCCCTCGTCGTCGAGGTAGGCGTCGAACGGCACCTCGGCCGTGGCGAACCCTTTCGCCGCCGCGGCCAGGGCCCCTCTGTTGCCGCCGGAGGCCCACTTCGCGGCATCGACGAGATCCGCCGTCCCCCGGTAGTGCCGCACCCCGGTGCCCGCGACCTCGGTCCTGCCCACGTATGTCGCCGACCGCGTCCCGCGCAGCACCTCGGCCGCCGCGAACGGATCGGTGGCCCCGCCCGTGACGAGGTTCCCGTCGGACAGGGTCCGCGTGTCCACCCGCACCCACTTGTCCGGCGGCACACCGGCCCCCCGGTTCTTCATGAACAACGCCCCGGGCGCGAGCAGTTCGGTGATGGGACGATGCTCCATGGCCCCCGCGGGATCCTGCGGCAGCAGCACTTTCAGCCGCCCCATCCGCTTCCGGTAGTCGTAGACCCCGGCGCCCCGGATGGTCACCCGGGTCCCGCCGGCCGCCATCTCCATCGACGTACGGGCCTTCGAACTCCCCGCCTCCACCAGCCGGTCGGCGGCCCGGTGCAGCACGACGACCGGGTCCCCGCCGCGGGAGTCCCCGGCGGCCGCGTCACCGCCCGAACACCCGCCGGCCCCCAGCCCCACCCCGGCCACGATCCCGGCCGCGACGACCGCCGCACCCGTCCGCCTGTGCCATCGTTCCCGCTGCCGCCCAGTCATCGCCTGCCTACCCCCAGCCGGTACGTCCGTCACGGGCCCCCTCGTTGTTCCTGATAACGACGGGTATGTGCCCCCCGTCACGCGAGCACGCGGCCGCCGCCATGCGAACCCTTTACCTGGGATGGGTAACGTGGTCCGCGTGGCGCAGCAGGACGGGCCGGAACACCTCACGAGCACAACGGAGAAGGGCCGCTTCTGCATGGCCCACTGCACCTGCGGCTGGCGAGGCCCGGCCAGAAGAGCGAGAAGCCAGGCGCGCACGGACGCGGAGAAGCACGCGGCGGGCTGACAAGGCCGAACACCATGGAACCCTTACCCCCACGGCCCCGTCTCCCACGACGGAACCACCGGGAGGCCCCATGGAACGGCGTACATTCCTCGCAGCCGGCACGGCAGGCATAGCCG
>KL569141.1:43594-45198 GCA_000715635.1 Streptomyces violaceus
GGCATAGCCGCGGCCGCAGCCCCTTTCACCACCGCCTGCACGAAGTCGGACACGGGCTCCGGGGCCAGAGCCACCGCCAGGACCGCGGCCACCGGCACGAAGTCGAACGTCACCGCCGCCGACTGGTCCGCCCTCGCCCGCGACCTCGACGGCCCCCTCGTCCGCCCGGGCGACACCGCCTGGACCACGGCCCGACAGCTCTACAACACCCGTTTCGACACCCTCAAGCCCGCCGCGGTCGCGTACGTGGACCACCCGGACGACATCCGCACGGCCCTGTCCTACGCCCGCGCCCAGGGTCTGCGCGTGGCGATCCGCAACGGCGGCCATTCCTACGCCGGCTGGTCCTCCGGCAACGGCCGCCTGATCATCGACGTCTCGAAACTCAACCGCGTCCGGTCCTCCGGCAGCACCGCGGTGGTCGGCGCCGGCGCCAAACTCATCGACGTCTACCGTGCCCTCACCGCGAAGGGCGTCACGATCCCCGCCGGCTCCTGCCCCACCGTCGGCGTCTCCGGCCTCACCCTCGGCGGCGGACACGGCGTGGTCTCCCGCGCGTACGGCCTGACCTGCGACAGTCTCACCCAGGCCACGCTGATCACCGCGGACGGCAAGCAGCTCACCGCCAACGCCCGCGAGAACAAGGACCTCTTCTGGGCCCTGCGCGGAGCCGGCAACGGCAACTTCGGCGTCGTGACGGAACTGCACTTCAAGACCCACCCGGCCCCGCAAGGCGTCTCGGCGTACCTGTCCTGGCCCTCGTCGAAGGCGGCCGCGGTGGTGAAGGCCTGGCAGGAGTGGGGCCCGTCACAGCCCGACGAGATCTGGTCGTCCCTCCACCTGGCGAGCGCCGCCGGCGGCAGGCCGACCGTCTCCGTCGCGGCCTTCTCCCTCGGCACCTACGGCGAACTGAAGAACGCCGTCGACCGCCTCGCCGACCGCGTCGGCGCCCCGGCGAGCAGCGTCTCCCTGAAGCGGCGCTCCTACGAGGAGTCGATGGAGGTGTACGCCGGCTGCTCCTCGTTCCCGACGGACGCCCAGTGCCATCTGCCCGGCTCGACCCCGGGCCGTTCCCCGAAGGGCGCGCTGGGCCGCGAGACGTACGCCGCGGCGTCGGACTTCTTCGACCGCTCCCTCTCCGCGGCCGGCATCCGCACGCTGCTGTCCCAGATCAGCTCGGTACGCGGCGGCACGGGCAGCATCGCGCTCACCGCGCTGGGCGGAGCGGTCAACCGCGTCTCCCCGACGTCCACGGCCTTCGTCCACCGCCGCTCCCGCATGCTGGCCCAGTACATCGCCGCCTGGCGCCCGGGCACGACGGGCGCCACGGCCCGCGACTGGCTGGCCTCGGCCCACAAGTCCATGCGCCCCCACGCCTCAGGCGCGGCCTACCAGAACTACACGGACCCGACCCTGACGAACTGGCGCAAGGCGTACTACGGAGAAGCGGCAACCCGCCTGACAAAACTGAAGAACGAGTACGACCCGAACCACTTCTTCACGTACCCACAAGCACTCTGACTTAGCTGCGGGCATGCGTGCCGCTTAGGGCGGCACGGGTGGGCGCAGCGGTACCCCGCCAACGCCGGGCTGCGCACCCACCC
>KL569141.1:45331-49267 GCA_000715635.1 Streptomyces violaceus
CACGGGTGGGCGCAGCGGTACCCCGCCAACGCCGGGCTGCGCACCCACCCGCCCCCAGCAGCGACGCCGGCTACTACGCAGCGAGGTCCCGCTCAGAAGCCTGCTCCCGCCGCGCCCCGGGAATCACCGCGCCTTCACCCTCACCGACCCCACGCCCACGAGCCCGCACCAGCCACCCCACCCGAGGCGACCGCTCCACCGCCCGAATCACCGGCGTCAACAACGCCATGGCCACCGGCGACAACAGCAACGCCACAGCCGTCCCCAGCGCGAACCCGCCCACGACATCCGTCGGATAGTGCACACCCATGTAGACACGGATGAACCCGCCGAACACCGCCAGCACCAACGCGACGAGCCCGAACTTCCGGTGGGCGACGAACAGCCCCACCGCCATCGCCATGACGATCGTCGCGTGGTCGCTCACGAACGAGTAGTCGGTCTTGCCGGAGACGAGCACCTCGAGCCCCTGATGGTCGAGGAACGGCCGCGGCCGCTCCACGAACCCCCGTATCGGGACGTTCACCAGCACGGCGATCCCCGCCGCCAGCGGCGCCCAGACCAGCGCCGCGACAGAGGACGCCGCGTCCTCGTCCCCCCGGCGCCGCACGGTCCACCAGCACCAGACCACGAGCAGGACGATGGCGAGCAGAAGCCCGTATTCGCCCACGAACTCCATGACCCGGTCGAACCACCCCGGCGCGTCCTTGGCCAGGCCATTGATGTCGTAGAGCAGGTCGACGTCAGGGTTCGACCCGGATTCGGCGAGTCCAGCCATGGTGCTGCGGCCCCTTCGTCGTCTCTCGGGCGCACCTGTGCGTGCGCCGCTCCTGCCACCCCCGTGGTTGTAGATCCGCTTCCGCACTGACGTCCGCTCGGCTACGTCATCAGGAACGCATGGTCCCCGTTGATACGTTCCACACTCCACCGAATGATCACGCAGACGTTATCGAAGAGAGATGCGTCTTCGCAGCTCAGGGGGTGGGTTCACGCTCGGCTCACACTGTCGTGGGCAGTGCTTTCGCGCCATCTTCGGTGACTCGGGTGGCTCCGAAGTAGTCGGGGGTGTCGATCGGGTCGAACCGGATCACAGCACCCGTACGCGGCGCGTCGATCATGTACCCGCCTCCGACATAAATACCGACATGCCGGATGGCCCGTGAATTGGTGGGGTCGTCCGAGAAGAACACGAGGTCGCCGGGGAGCAGTTCGTCCCGGCTCGGGTGCGGTCCCGCGTTGTACTGGTCGTTGGCGACGCGCGGAAGCTTGATGCCCACGGTCTCGTAGGCGGCCTGCGTCAGCCCCGAGCAGTCGAAGCGTCCGCCCTGCTCAGCGGTACCGGTGCCGCCCCACAGATAGGGCGTGCCGAGCTTCTTCTGCGCGTACTCGATCGCGCCGGCGGCCTGCTCGGAGGGGTCGACCCGGCCGACGGGCGCCGCGAAGCTCTCCGAGAGCGTCGTGATCCGCTTCACGTAGTTCCGGGTCTCGCTGTACGGCGGCACGCCCCCGTACTTGATCACCGCGTACGCCCCGGCGTTGTACGCGGCCAGCATGTTTTCAGTCAGATTCCCGCCGACCTTCTTCACGTACGAGGCGAGTTCGCAGTCGTACGACGCGGCAGAGGGAATCGCGTCCTTGGGGTCCCACACATCCCGGTCCCCGTCCTTGTCCCCGTCGATGCCGTGCGAGGCCCAGGTGCCGGGGATGAACTGCGCTATCCCCTGCGCGGCGGCGTGGCTCTGGGCCCTCGGGTTGAACCCGCTCTCCTGGTAGAGCTGGGCGGCGAGCAGGGCCGGGCTGATGGCGGGGCAGAGATTGCCCCACTTCTGCACCAGGTCCGAGTACGCGGCCGGCACGGCCCCCTTGGCCAGCGCCTTCGCCCCACCGCCCACGCCGTTGGCCAGGTTCCCGGCGACGATGTAGACCCCGACGACGAGCAGCATCACGAAGGCCAGGGCGGAGCTGATCGCAACACTCGCCACGATCCATGCCTTACGCACCGTCAACCGCCCCTCACCGCACGCGAGTCCGTCGCCTGGTCAGTGTAGAGGGGGCTGCCGCACTCAGGAATGATCACGAAGAGGAGAGTCGGGGCGGAAGGAAGAACCGGCCACGGCACGGGCGGCACGGCGGAAGCACGCCCAGAGGGGCCGGCTCACGGGGTCGTCACAGGAGCGGGTGGCTCACCCCTCTTACGCCGGTTCCCCCACGGCCAGCGGGAACAGCGTGCCCGTCAGCTCCTCCGACACCCGCCACAGCCGGCGGGCCGTCAGCGGGTCGCTGGCCGCGCGGGATCGGCCCACCAGCGTCGGGGTGCCTCGCATCTCGCCCAGGCCGTCGGGGCCGACGTAGCTCGCGCCGGGCAGGTCCTGGGTGGCGGCGTAGAGGGTGGGGAGGGCACCCGCCCGGTCGTCCTGCGCGAGGAACCTGTTGCCGAGGCGCATGAAGGCGCGCGCCGCCGGACTGGCCGCGTGGCTCTGGAGGTTGGTGGCCGAGTAGCCGGGGTGGGCGGCCAGGGCGCGGACGGTGGAGCCCGACTCCGCCAGCCGGCGCTGGAGTTCCAGGGTGAACAGGAGGTTCGCCAGCTTGGACTGGGCGTAGGCGCGCTGCGGCGTGTAGTTCGCCGTCAGGTCCAGGTCATCGAAGCCGATCCGCGCGCCGCCCCAGCGATGGGCGCCCGAGGAGACCGTGACGACGCGGTCGGTGATGTGCGGGAGCAGCAGGTTGGTCAGGGCGAAGTGACCGAGATGGTTCGTGCCGAACTGCATCTCGAAGCCGTCCTTGGTGCGCTGCCTGGGGAGCATCATCACGCCGGCGTTGTTGATCAGCGCGTGCAGCGGCTCCCGCCAGGCCTCGGCGAACTCCCGCACGGAGGAGAGGTCCGCCAGGTCCAGACGCCGCACCTCGGTGCTGCCGTGCACGGTCGCCGCCGCGGCCCGCCCCCGCTCCGGATCCCGTACGGCGAGGACGACGTGCGCCCCCGCCCGGGCCAGCGCGTCGGTCGCGGTGAGACCGATGCCACTGTTGGCGCCGGTGACGACGACGGTCCGGCCGGTGAGGTCGGGCAGGCGGCGCGCGTTCCATGTCTCGTTGCTCTTCGTGTTCTGCTCAGCCATACCCTCGAATGTAGGCGCCGCCAACAATGCTGTCAATGACTACAATGATGGCGGCATCAACATCGGGATACGATGGTGCGCATGCCCGAGAGCCGCCCCTACCACCACGGAGACCTGCGCTCCGCCCTGCTCGCCGGCGCCGAGCGCACCCTGCGGGAAAAGGGAGCCGGCGCGCTCTCGCTGCGCGAACTGGCCCGCGAGGCCGGCGTCAGCCACGCCGCACCCGGCCGCCACTTCAAGGACAAGCAGGCCCTGCTCAACGCCCTGGCGCTCGCCGGATACGACCGGCTGGGCCAGGCCCTGGACGGCGCCGACGACGCCACCCTCCCGCTGGAACAGCGGCTCACCGCCCTCGCCCGGAGCTATCTCGCCTTCGCGATCGACAACGCGGAGCTGCTGGAGCTCATGTACGCCCGCAAGCACGAGCCGGACGCCTCGGAGCAGATGGCCGCGGCCGTCGACCGGACGGTGGGCTCCCTGGAGCGGGTCATCGCCGACGCACAGGAGCGCGGCGAGATCATCGCGGGCGACCCGCAGCACCTCACCCTGCTGACCGGCGCCACCCTCCAGGGCATCGCCTCCTTCGCGGCGGGCGGCATGCTCGCTCCCGAGGCGGCCCTGGACGGCATCGAGGAACTCGTCCACCT
Source organism: Streptomyces violaceus (assembly GCA_000715635.1). Taxonomy (GTDB): domain Bacteria; phylum Actinomycetota; class Actinomycetes; order Streptomycetales; family Streptomycetaceae; genus Streptomyces; species Streptomyces violaceus. Next base: position 49,095 of record KL569141.1, read on the forward strand.
CCTCCTGCACGGCCTCAAGCCCCGCTGAACCGGGCCCCTCGGGTCAAGCCGCACCCATCCTCCGGCCATCGGCCCGTCATCCACCGGCTGACCACTCCCACCCCGTGACAGACCGTCACTGAAGGACGCCGCCTGAGGCCGTGGGGCCCCGAGGCCGGCAGGAGAGGAACAGG
>KL569141.1:49476-50468 GCA_000715635.1 Streptomyces violaceus
GGAGAGGAACGGGCCGCGGCATCCCAGCCGCGGCCCGTTCGCCGCGTTCGGTAGCCTTCACCCGGAGAACACGGGCGCGACCTTCACCCGACCGACCGTCAAAAACGGTCCGCAAAGGTGACACAGGCCATAAAAAGGCACAACGACGGAACCTCACGACAGGTTTCGCTCAGGCCTCATTGCCCGTCGTGACCTGCCGTGATACACAGAGTGACCATACGATCCTTCGCGCACCGTCCGTCGCCTCCCTTAGGGGTCGGCGCGGAACGGTGGCAAGGTATTCGTACGAAACCCGCCAATCAATGACGCCAAGTCGACATCCGACAGCGACATTGTCGGCGAGAATGAGGCCTGACCTCTGCACGACCGCAGAGGGTACGGAACTACCCAACAGGGGCGGTGACTTACATGCTCTTTGCGGCCGACAAGGGAGACATCAACACGATCATCGGCGGGATCGCTCCGGACTGGGGCCCCTTCGGCAGCCTGGGCAACGAGGCCAAGGTGATGATCGAGGTCGTGATGGCGGTCGCCATCCTGCTCTGCCTCGGCATCGCCATCTGGGGCGCGGCCAAGCAGCGCATCGGTGCCACTGCCCTCCGGGACACCTTCAGCGCGGAACAGGGCAAGGGCCTCATCATCGCCGGCCTCACAGGAGTCTTCATCATCGGCTCCCTCGGCACGCTGTTCACCATCGTGTACGGCATGGCCGTGTAGCCCGGGCACTGTCCGCCCGGCCGGGCACGCCCGGCTCCTCTCCATCCCACCCGCCCGTCGTGCCCACCGGCTGAGGTTGCGTTTCCCTGATGTCGAGTCACCACACCGCGCCCGCGCGGGAACCAGCACGGCTACCGTCGTACGAGGAGTATGAGAAGTACGACCGGTACCAAGTGTTTCCGCACGACGTCGAGGGGGCGTACGCGGCATGAGTCTCGGTGACGAGAACGAGGCCTCGGGCGGCTACGGCGGCACGGGCCAGACCCGCACCCGCC
>KL569141.1:50650-54149 GCA_000715635.1 Streptomyces violaceus
GGCCAGACCCGCACCCGCCTGCCCGACACCGACCCCGACGCCTACGGCACCCCCCGCCGCACCCCCCGCTCCTCGTCCCGCAGCCTGGTCACGGTGGTCGGCGTAGTGGTCCTCCTCCTCGCGGCAATCGCCTTCGCGAACCGCGGGGGCGGCGATTCCGACAAGAACGACTCGACCACCAACAAACCGGAGACAGCGGCTACGGCGCCCTCGGGCCAACGCCCCGTCCAGTCCAAGTCGGGCGGCATCCCGTCGGGCTTCGCACAGAACCAGGAGGGGGCGGAGAGCGCGGCGGCCAACTACGCCGTGGTGCTGGTCTCGGCCGACATCCTCAAGCCCGTGCGGCGCACCGAGATCGTCCGCCAGGTGTTCGACGCCGGCCGTGTCTCCGAGCTGGAGAGAAACCTCGACCAGGTGTACGACAAGGCGTTCCTCGACAAGGTCGGCCTGGACGAGAACGGCGAGGCGCCGAAGGGCAGCACGTATGTCTCCCGCACCATGCCGGTCGGCACCAGAACCACCGAATACTCGGGCAGCGCCGCCACCGTCGAGGTCTGGTGCACGGGCGTGTTCGGGATGACGGGGGAGAGCTCGCAGAACCCGGTCACCAACGACTGGTTCACCATGACCCTGCGGTTGCGCTGGACCGACGGCGACTGGAAGGTCGACAGCTTCTCCCAGAAGGAAGGCCCCGCGCCGGTCAACGGCGACAACAAGGTGTCGACGTCGGACGACATCTCGAAGGCCGTCGAGGAGTTCGGAGGGTTCACGTATGCCCGGTAGCCCGCGCCGCGCAGTCAAGCTCGCCGCCACCCTCACAGCCGTACAGACCACCGTGGTCCTGCTCGCCACCCGAGCGGTCGCGGCGCCCACGCCTTCGCCCACGCCCAGCGACGACAACTGCTCCCTGCTCTCCGGCAGGGCCAGAGAGATCTGCGAAGGCGACACCGGCAGCGGCGGAGGCGGCGGAGGCGGCGGCACCTCCCGCCTCGACCCCACCTCCACCCTCGACCCCCTCTCCTCCCTCGCCAAGGGCTGCGCCGAAGCCGCCTCCTGGACCGTCGACAAGCTCAGCGTCGCCGTGAAGGAGACGGCCAACGTCGACTTCACCAACCCCAAGTTCCTCCAGCAGTACGCCGTAGTCTTCGCCGCCTCGACGGTCCTCACGCTCCTGCTCTGGCTCATGGCCGTGGCCAAGCGAGCCGTCCGCGGCGTCCCCCTCAGCACCGCCATCGGCGAAGCCATCGGCTTCCTCTGGCTGACGGTGCTGGCCTCCGCCTTCACCCCCCTGATCCTCTACACCGTCGTATCGGCCACGGACGGCATCACCGAGGTCCTCGCGAAGGCCACCGGCGACCAGACCGACGCCTTCTTCGGCACGTTCTCCGAGGCCCTCAAGAAGGGCGAGGACATCGGCGGCGGCCCGATCATGCTGATCGTCGTCTCCCTCGTCAGCATCCTCGCCGCCGGCGTCCTCTGGCTGGAGCTCGTCATCCGCGCCGCCCTGCTCTACGTCGGCGCCCTCCTCGGCACCGTCGTCTACGCCGGCCTCGTCGACAAGAACCTGTGGGGCCACGTCCGCCGCTGGGCGGGCATCATGATCGCGGTGATCCTGATCAAGCCCGTCATCGTCATCGTGCTCGGCCTCGCCGGCGCGCTCTCCGCCGACGACGGCCCGGACGCCTTCTCCGCCGTCGTCTCCGGCCTCGCCATCATCCTGCTCGCCATCTTCGCCAGCGCGATGATCTACCGCTTCGTCCCCGGCTTCGGTGACGAGATCGCCGGCTCCCGCAACAACCGCCTCATGCAGGGCGCCGAGGGCAAGGCCGCCGCGGTCATCAGCTCCCCGGCGACCCTGGTCGCACAGGGCATCAAGACCCACAGCTCCCGCGCGGACAACAAGGGCGGCTCAGGCGGCCAGTCCTCCGCTCCCCGCCCCTCGAACCCCGCCTCCGGCGGTGTCGCCGCGCACAGCTCGCGTCCCTCGAACGGCGGCGGCGGATCTGTCCCCTCTGCCGCGCCCGCACCCCGTTCGAGCAGCCCCGTCAACACCCCCCACGCCAGCAACACCCGCAACAGCAGCAGCAACCGCACGGGAGGTGAAGGGCGTTGACGACCGAGTCCCACGTGTCCCATCCGGTCACGCCCCGCCGTACATATCTGATCGGCCGCGCCCGGCCGAACGCGATCATCGGCCGCAACCGCGAGACCGGCGAGATCGCCCTGATCGTCGTGGGCGCGTTCCTCGGCATGATGTGCGGACTCCTCGTCCCCGTGCTGTCCCTGCGCATCGTGCTGCTGGCCGGGTTCCCGATGCTGGCGCTGGCCGCGGTGTACGTGCCGTTCAAGCACCGCACGTTCTACAAGTGGTTCGAGATCAACCGCAGCTACAAGCGGACCCTCAAGCAAGGCACCACCTACCGCTCGACGGCCGTCGAGGCCGGCACGCGACTGGACGGCCGTGAGGTCGAGGTCGGACCGCCCCCGGGCATCGGCCGCGTCACCTGGCTGGCCGCCCCCTTCGGGCCCGACGAGATCGCCGTACTGCTGCACGCCGACCGCAAGACCGTCACCGCCGCCATCGAGATCGAGGGCCCCGGCGTCGGCCTGCGCGACTCCGAGGACCAGGAAGCCCTGGTCGACCGCTTCGGCACACTGCTCAAGCACGTGGCCAACGGCGACGGCTTCGTCACCCGCCTGCAGATGCTCGCCCGCACCCTCCCCGCCGACCCGGACGCGCACGCCAAGGACGTCTCCGTCCGCGGCGACGAGAAGTCACCGCCCTGGCTGCGGCAGTCGTACGACCAGCTCCAGTCGATGGTGTCGACCAGCAGTGAGCAGCACCGCGCCTACCTCGTCGCCTGCATGCACTACACGCGCGAGCTCGCCGCCGAGGCCAACGCCATGGCCCGCGCCGCCCGCGGCCACGGCCGCAAGGTCGACCGGGACGCCGGACTCGCCGTCGTCATGGCCCGCGAGCTGACCGACATCTGCTCGCGCCTGCAGGAAGCCGACATCCGCGTGCGGCAACCGCTCGGTCAGGGGCGACTGTCCTCGCTGATCCACTCCATGTACGACCCGGACCACCCGATCGACCACATCCAGGCGATGTCGAAACGCAATGCCTGGCCGGCCGAGCTGGACGCCATGGAGCCCACGTATCTCCAGGCCAAGACCCGGGAGTCCAGCACCCGCGCCCCCTGGTGCCACGCCACCGCCTGGGTGAAGGAGTGGCCGATGACCCCCGTCGGGGTCAACTTCCTCGCGCCGCTCCTCGTCCACACCCCGGACGTCATCCGCACGGTCGCCGTCACGATGGACCTCGAACCCACCGAGGTCGCCATCGAGCGCATGCTCACCGAGAAGACCAACGACGAGGCCGAGGCGTCCCGCGCCGCCAAGATGAACCGCACCGTCGACCCGCGCGACGTCGCCGCGAACTCCCGGCTCGACCAGCGCGGCGAGGACCTCGCCAGCGGCGCGGCCGGCGTCAACCTCG